>DATGIS010000048.1:0-22048 GCA_035295625.1 Candidatus Acidiferrum sp.
CATCGCCGTCCTGCTGGCGTTCTTAATCGCCGCGCCTTGGCACATTCTCGCGATGCGCCGCATGCCGCCGCTCTTCGATTTCACGATGCATAGCGGCCCGGGCGAATATCACGGCTTCTTCTGGTTTTATTTCATCAACGAGCACGTTCTGCGGTTTTTGAATCTTCGTTATCCGCGCGATTACAACACCGTCCCGCGTCTCGCCTTCTGGCTCTTGCATCTTCTGTGGCTCTTTCCATGGAGCGTTTATTTCCCGGCGGCGTTTCGCGCGTTTTTCCGCGGCCAAAATCATGCTGAAGATCGCGCCAGCCGTACGCGTCTTCTCGCACTTTGCTGGGCCGGCTTCGTCCTGCTCTTTTTCACGTTCTCCACCACGCAGGAATATTATTCGATGCCGCTCTACCCCGCCTTCGCGCTGCTCCTAGGCTACGCGATGGATTCCGAATCGTCCTGGACGCGCATCGGCACAAAAGTCCTCGGCGTCGTCTCCGCACTTTGCGCCATTGCCGCTACCACCTTGTTTTTTCTCGTCTGGCATAAAGACGCACCCGGCGACATCTCCCGCGCGCTCGAGTCCCATCCCGAAGCCTACACACTTTCGCTCGGCCACATGGGCGACCTCACGCTGCAATCTTTCGCGTACCTCAAAGCGCCGCTCCTGCTCGCCGCGTTCGCTTTTCTTGTCGGAGCTGTCGCCTCGTTCGCCATCCGCTCGCGCCGCGTTTATCTCGCGTTCGCTCTCATGATGGTTCTCTTCTTTCACGCCGCCCGCAGCGCGCTCGTCGTCTTCGATCCGTATCTTTCTTCGCGCCCTCTCGCCGAAGCTTTGCTGCGCGCGCCAGACGGCCAGCTCATTCTGAACGGCGAGTATTACGCCTTCTCCTCCGTTTTTTTCTACACCAACCGCACCGCGCTCCTCTGGAACGGCCGCGTCAACAATCTCGAGTACGGCTCCTACGCGCCCGGAAGTCCGAACGTTTTTCTCAACGACCAGCAGTTCCTCGCCAGGTGGTCAGACGCATCTCGTTGTTACATCCTCTCCGACAGTGACGGCATCAAGCATCTTCGCGCGCTCGTCGATTCCGGCCACCTGCACCTCGTCGCAGAAAGTGGCGGCAAAACTCTCTTCTCAAATCTGCCCTGATGCTTCTCGTTGTCCTTGACCGCCCCTCCTTCCCGCGATAGCCTCTCGCCTAACCGATTCCTCGCTCACAACTCTGGAGGTTTTATGGTCGCACTTTCCGCGCTCTGGCTTCCCATCTTGCTCGCTGCCGTTATCGTCTTCGTCGCGAGTTCCGTCATTCATATGATTTTGCCCTACCACAAAACCAACTATCGCCAGCTTCCCGACGAAGACAAACTCCGCGCCACGCTTCGCACAGCGAATTTAACGCCTGGCCTGTACCATTTTCCCTATGTGAAGCCCAGTGAGATGAATTCTCCCGAAGGCAAAGCCAAATTCGTCGAAGGGCCGGTGGGCCACATGATCGTTCTTCCGAACGGCCCAGTAGTGATGCCAAAGTTTCTCGGCCTGTGGTTTGCGTATTGCGTCATTGTGGGATTTTTCGTCGCCTATCTCGCGGCGCACACGCTTCACTTGGGCGATCCGTATCGCCACGTCTTCCGCGTCGTAGGTTCCGCTGCGTTTCTCGCCTACGGCGTCGGCACGCTCGCCAACGGCATCTGGAAGAGCTATCCCTGGAAAATGGTTCTCTTTGAAACGTTCGACGGTTTGATCTACGCGTTGCTGACCGCTGGCACTTTCGGCTGGCTCTGGCCGCGCTAAGCTCGCGGCTCGTCCCCCGGGGCCGCCGTCAGCAGAGCCATCTCAACGTGTCCTTTTCGTCCAGGTACTATTGACCCGGTCCCCGCACAGGCATAACGTGAAAGTTGCCCCCTCCCCGGTAAACCTCTATTCGCTGCGAGGTAGTTCATGGCTACAAACACCATCGCCGGACCGATCAAACAAGACGCCGAAGACCGCTGGGCCAAAATACGCACCCACAAGCGCATCATTTCTCAGGTGCGTTTTCAGGTCGAATGGGACGAAGGCTCCGAGCCTCAGCGCGCCAACGGCGTCACGGTGGATGTTTCGCACTCCGGCTGTATGGCCATTGTCGGTGCGCCGCTTCCGCTCCACAAGCGCGTCAAGCTGATTCATCCCAAAACCGGTCGCTCCGCTGAAGCGGAAGTCGTCTGGCGCGACCACGAAGCTTGGGACGTCGGCTTCGCCTTCGACAAGCCCGACGCCACCTTCTGGAATCTTTAATCCGATTTTCTTCTAGGGCCGTGTTCCCGCGCGGCCCTTCTTCTCCCATCGCTCCTAACTTCCTGCCCTCTGTGTTATGGTTTGCTCCACTTGCCGTTCATGGAGCGAAAAAATGAAAACGCGTTTGTCACCGGTTTTTCTTTTCCTGCTTTTCGCGGCTCCCGTCCACGCGCAAACAAATCCTTCGCCATCCTGCGAATCGCTCGCACAGCTCAAACTTCCTCAAGCCAAAATCCTTGCAGCGGAAATCGTTCCTGCCGGCGCCTTCAAATCTCCCGTTCCTCCGCCGCCCTGGATGGTCGGCATCGAGCAGCTTTACAAATCCCTTCCTGCCTTTTGTCGCGTCGCCGTTCAAGCCACTCCCTCATCCGACAGCGACATTCGCATCGAAGTCTGGCTTCCTGCCGAAAACTGGAACGGCAAACTGCAAGTCCATGGCAACGGCGGCTTCGCCGGTGAAGCCGATCTCCCTCATCTCGCCACTTCGATTCTTTCCGGCTACGCCGCGGCCAGCACGGACACCGGCCACACCGGCACCGCCGTCGATGCTCACTGGGCGCTCGGCCATCCCGAAAAAGTCACGGACTTCGGCCATCGCGCCATTCACGTCACGACCGTCCTCGCAAAAGAAATCACTCGCGCCCGCTTCGGCAAAGACGCTCGCTATTCCTATTTTCTCGGCTGTTCCAACGGCGGCCGCCAAGCCTTGATGGAAGCGCAGCGCTATCCCGGCGATTTCAACGGCATCCTCGCCGGCGCGCCCGCCAACTATTGGTCGCATCTGCTCACCAGCGGTTTGTGGGACATGCAGGCGCTTTTGGCCGAAGACGCCAGCTACATCCCCGCAAACAAACTTCCCGCAATCGCGCACGCAGTGAATGCCGCCTGCGACGCGCAAGACGGCGTCACCGACGGCATCCTCAACGATCCGCGCAAGTGCGCGTTCAAGCCCGAAAGCATGCTTTGCAAAAACGGCGATGCGGCCGATTGCCTCACCCAGCCGCAAATCGCCGCGCTGAAAAAAATTTATGAAGGTCCGCACAACGCCGCCGGGAAAATCTTCCCGGGTTTTCTTCCCGGTGCGGAAGAAGGCCCCGGCGGCTGGTCCACCTGGATTGTCGGCGCCGCGCCGGGCAAGAGCCTCATCGCCGCTTTCACCTACGGCTACTACGCGAACATCGTTTATGAAAAACCAGATTGGTCTTTCAAATCCGCCGATCTCCCCGAATCCGTAAAACTCGCCGACGAAAAAACTTCCAAAATACTCAATGCCACCGACCCCGATCTCGCGCCCTTCAAATCGAACGGCGGAAAACTCATCCTCTATCACGGCTGGAATGACCCCGCGATCTCGGCGTTAAATACGATCGACTATTGGGAAGCTGTCCGCGCCAGGCTCGGCGCCGCGCCAACCGATTCCTTTGCGCGCCTCTATATGCTCCCCGGCGTCCAGCATTGCAGCGGTGGTGTTGGTCCCGATCTCACGTCCTCGCTCGATGGGCCCGGCCCGCGCGACGCGCAGCACAATGTCGTCACCGCCCTCGAAACCTGGGTCGAGAAAGGCACCGCGCCATCGGCCATCATCGCCACCAAATATGTTTCCGACGACCCCGCAAAAGGCGCGAAACTCTCTCGCCCCATCTGCCCCTATCCCCAGGTCGCCAAATACAAAGGCTCCGGCGATCCCAACGACGCCGCAAACTTTTCCTGCGCTGCGGACCCGAAGTAGTCTCTGTGTTAAGTCTTCTCCGCCGCGGTCGGAGAATCGCAATGGAATCGCCGCACGCGCCTTCTCAAATTGTTTGTGGTCTTCTCTGTGACCTCTGTGCTCTTGCCTCTGTGATCTCTGTGTTAATTCCTCTCCGCCGCGCGCGGAGAATCCCAATGGAATCGCCGCACGCGCCATATTAAGATGTTCCCTCTCCCTGCTCCCGGAGGTTCGCATGCCCCATTTCACCAGACGCAGACTCCTGCAGTCCGGACTCGCCGCCGGCGTTGTCGCCGCCACGGGCCGCCTTCCTCTTCCCGACGGCAAACAATCCGCCACCGATTGGATCACTCTCGGCAAGTCCAATGTAAAAGTCACTCGCCTCGCCTTTGGCACCGGTTCGTTCAGCGGGAGAGTTCAGCGCGATCTCGGCCAGGACGGATTCACCCGCCTCATCCGCTATGCCTACGACCGCGGCATTCGCTTTTTCGAAACCGCCGAATCCTACGGCGAAATGCACCGCATGTTGGGCATCGCCCTCAAAGGCATTCCGCGCGACACCTATCGCATCATGTCCAAGGTCACCACCTACCATGACGGCAATCCAGCCGAAAAATTCGATGAACTCCGCAAGCTCGCCAACACGGATTATTTCGACATCATGCTTCTCCACTGGCAGCACTCCGCCACCTGGCCTTCGGACTCTGCCCGCTGGCAGGAAGGCATCCTCGAAGCCCAGTCGAAAAAAATCATCCTCGGCCGCGGCGCTTCCGTTCATGGCCTTCCCGCCCTGCGCCAGATGCCCGCAAACGAATTTCTTCAGGTCGCCATGATTCGCATGAATCACAAAGGGAAGAGCATGGACGCCGAGGACTACAACACCGGCGGCCCCGGCGATGTTCCCCAGGTCGTCTCTCACGTTCAGCAGGTCCGCCAGCACGGCATGGGCGTCATCAGCATGAAGCTCTGCGGCGAAGGCACCTTCGATCGCGAAGACCGCAAAGCCGCCATGCGTTTCGCCTTCCGCAACGCCGGCGTCGATTGCGTCACCGTCGGCTACAAAGCCCCTTCCGAAATCGGCGAAGCCATCGACAACCTCAACTTCGCTTTGGCGTAAGTACGCGCTGGCACCTTGACACGCAATATCGCCTGCAATATCCTGTCTTGGCATGACGGCCTACGTGCTCGACACGGATGTTCTTGTGGCGGCCTTCCGGAGCGCCGCTGGTGCCTCCCGTCAGGTGCTTCAGGCCGCGCGTGCTCGCCGTTTCAAATTGCTCTTGTCCGTGCCTCTGATGTTGGAATATGAATCGGTGTTGACTCGGCCCGAGCATCTTGCGGCCTGCGCGGCAACCAGGGAGGATGTGGAAGCCGTGCTGGATGAATTGGCATTCGTCGGCACTCCGGTGGAGCTGGTGATTCGAACTAGGCCTTCTCTGCCCGATCCGGATGACGAGATGGTTCTGGAGACTGCGATCAACGGTCAGGCCGATGCGATCATCACGTTCAACGATCGGCATTTCATGACTGCGGCGGCGCGCTTCGCCTGTTCGGTACTACGGCCCGGCGAGGTTGTCCGTCGGCTTGCCAAGGCAACGCCCTAGTAGTTGGCGAAGGAGAGAATCTATGAGACGAAGCAATTTTGCCCTTCGTGTGCCGCCTAATCTTTTGGTAGAAGCCCGAAAGGCCGCTGCATCCGAAGGCGTCGCCCTCAATCAACTCATCACGCTCGCCCTCGCGGAAAAGGTCTCTGCAATGCGTGCCCAGGATTATTTTGAGGAGCGCGCGCGCCGCGCCAATTCAGGCAAGGTCGACGAGATTCTCGCGCGCGTCGGAAAGGGCAATCGTCCTGTCGCTGGCGACGAACTTCCGTCGAAAGCTTCTGCCAAACGCGTCAGAAAGAAAAAGTAACTCCTGCTAGGCGCGGGTCTTTCCTCGTCTTTCTTCTCCGTGCCCTCTGTGCTCCGAACTCTGTGCACTCTGTGTTGAGTTTTTTCCTCTTCGCTTTTGCCTTGCCTTACCCCATCTCCTCCGCCGCCTCAATGTACCGCTGGCGCATGTTCAAGCAGATTCACAATTGTTGTCTGAGGACGGTCTGCAACTGGAGGGCTCGACGGTGGAGATGGATGAGATGTATCACGGCGGAAAAAGGCGCGGTGGACATGGCCGTCCATCGTATGGCTCGCACAGAGTCCCTGTGGTTGGCATGGTTGAGCGCGGCGGACGTGTCGTGGCACGCGTTGCGGCCAACGCAAAGAAGGAAACTCTCCACGGCCTTGTGAAGCAATAAATTCTTCCTGCGAGCACCGTATTCACCGACGACTACGTTTCTTATGATGGCCTAGAGAAGTTGGGCTATAACCATCGGCGCATTCGTCACAGCGAGCGGATATATGTCTCGGGCGACGCTCACACCAACACTATCGAAGGGTTCTTCAGCACTGTTAAGCGGGGAATCGGTGGGGTTTATCACAACGTGAGCGTGAAGTACTTGCAGACCTACCTGAACGAATACTGCTTCCGATACAACCGACGCCATCAAGGGAACTTGCGGTTCAAGCGGATTTTGGAGTGCGCTTCGCAGCAGGCGTCTTAGTCGCTTTACTGACGACCGCCAAGAAATTATCTCGCGTGATGGGCCGCATTTTTTCTTTTGTTTCCCGCTTCGGCCTAAGTTCCTTTTTCTCCATGGGAATTGCTCCTCTTCGCCTCAGAAAACGGACCACTACATGTAGATGCAGTACAAAAAAGACATCCACAATTAGCGTTTTTCTCTTGACAGGCAATTCAAGCGCGCCGAAACTGTACGCGACGAATTGCCCCAATTGGGGGCGATGATTTTGGATTTTCTTGTCTTAGAATTTTGTACTGCGAGTGTTACTGCGTTCTAGGCAAATGCAGTATTACTCCCACCAAAAAACTTGTCAAGAAAATTCTGCGCTATAAGTTTGCCCGTGTGCGGACCGCGCCGGTAGCTCAGATGGAAAGAGCGGCCCTCTTCCAAAGGGTAGGTCGCCAGTTCGAGTCTGGTCCGGCGCGACCCGTACACGGTAATTGCGGTGGCCGTAGCTTAATTGGTTAGAGCAACGGGCCAGTACCCCGTTGATCTGGGTTCGACGCCCAGCGGCCACCCCAAAATTGGATAAAGACACCAAAAGCGTTTCCCCTAGAATCCCTGAATTATTCGAGTCCCAAACTGCGGAATGGTTGGTTTTCTGGATTTCGACAGGACCTTCGCATAACACAATCCCTCGCGTTAAAGGATTGAGAACCCTCAATTACTGGGCACACAGATAGTGTACCGGATTTTTGCTTTGTCAAGCGTTTTTCTTGTTTATTCGTGCTTTTTCATCATCTTTTTCTGTATTTCCAGCATTTTCTCTTTCGTCAGCTCAATAGATGCCGGTGCGTAGTGATGAAACATACTTAATGCTTCGGTTGCTTGGCTCTCTTCGATTTCTTCATTGAATCGTTTCGATACCAAGCGTATAAATCGGCGCATAGTATTAAAGGGTTTTCCTCTTCGTCTTGAAAGACGACGGTCTTACTCAGGAGCGAATTTCGCTTCTCAGCGTAATAATTTCGATACCCCTTTTCAAAATGAAATTTGTAAGCCGATCCGTCATCAAATACTGTTTTTATCGGTTTGTGCCAACGCCAGCGCATAGCCTCGCGGTCTAGCATTTCGCAGGGTGCGTAAGAGCAAAACGTATATTTGCTCGCCAAAAAAGGGAGATTTTTGACCTTCCGTAGCGAAGAGACCTTGCAAATACTTCTCCCTCCATCGTTGCAAAAACTGGCAAAAGAGTGAATGAAGAAATTCTTTTTGCAAACTTTGCCGCATGAGAACGCAGATATTTTTTCGCCCTCAAATTACCCGGCTTATCTCTCAGGGCGCGATTTAGGTTCTGTTCACACAGAATCCAAAGGTCAACTGGGCTCCAAAACCCAGCAACGACTGGGAATCTAAATTTTCCGTCCACCCTGCTTTCGTCGAAATAGGCAGCGCTAGGCTCGATTGAAGACACGAATCCCCATGCACTCCGCTTCTATTTGCTAAGCAAGAGTGTCTTGGCCAAATGTTCAATGGAACTATAGGCCATCAAAACCGCAAGGATGGGCCACCCGCCAAGCTCGCTGATGTTCAATAAGCCGCCAATGAAGTAGATATCCGATATGACGCTAAGAGTTCTTCGGTTCTTGCTGGTTCCCTACTCCTTTTGGGGGCGTTTTGTTGGCTTTCGCTCGCGCAGTATGGGCGCAAGTTCCTCAAAAGTTACTGCGAGAATCGGAAGGTCGTCTTCGATGTTGTTATACCAGGGATCTTCGAGTTCCTTTCTCGCATTTTCGACAAAGTCTTGCGTATTCGTAAACTTTATCGCGCGAAACAAGTCGGCGAGGGCTCCTGGTACGACGTTGCGCCTGGTAAAACACGTTGGGCTCCGAGTGTATATTTCGAGTGCCTCTCTAAAGCGCATTCGTGCCGATTTGTGGTCGCCGGAGACACCGTAGCTTAATCCTTGTGCGTAGAGGAAGGCGTAGGCCGACCGTGTCTCTGACTCGCCAACCTGCTTTGCGATCTGGGAGATGAGTGCGGCTTCTAGCCTTTTGAGTTCGTCTGCGTTTGAGTTTTTGAGGGCCTGGAATTCTTGCGCGAACTTGTCGGTGAGGTCGGTGCGGAGCGTCGTGGACGCCTCTGACAGTCTCGCGGAGACGATATGGTCCACCCCGAACTTGCCGACGAGGCCGATGATAATTGCGAGGATCGAGAAGATTCCGAGCTCTGCTAGGAAAGCTGTTTGGTAGAAGTCTCTCGTGTCCTTCTGTGTGCGCTCGATGTATTCCTTTTCCATGAGCCCGTGGTCGGCCTTGTCTTCCACTGCCTTTATCCGGGCTTCGGTGTCTGGCGGGGCCTGCGCTGGCTTGTTTTGTTGTGCCGCCGCGGGTGTCGTCGACGCTTGGTTTTCTGCACCGGTAGTTGTCATTGCGAGCGAACATGCCGCCCACCCGAGCGTGCATAGGAAGGCTAGCCAGAGGAAGGCGAATTTGAACCAGCGCACCGAGTTCAAACCTCGGTAGGAATTCGGTTGCGTGAAGTCCTGTAGCGGCGGAACGGCGGCTATCACGGTAAAGATTAGGGCCGTTTTTAGCAGAATGGTGGGTGGTGCTTTTAGATAGATGACTGTTAGTGCCACTAGGAGGTAGTAGGCTTTGCTGTTTAGTTCCTTCAGGCGAGCCTTAAGGTCAGATAGGGACTGGGCTTCTTCTGCGGACATAGGGAACCTCACGGTAGTTCTATCAGATTCCGGCGCGAATGTGGAGTTGGTTAGGTGTCCTCGCTGTTACTTCGTGTGGCGGGTGAGGATGCGAAGAAGGGCGGGTTGCCAATCTTTGGCCTGGGCGATGGCGGAGTGGATGGGCTTGCGGAATTCGACGGTGAGGTCGGGGGCCGTGTCGCACCTGCGTTTCTTAGGGTGCGGGTGTTGATTTTCTCCTTCGTCATAGTCCGCACATGCCATTCGAATACTTAATATTTATCTATTGACAGAGTAAAATAGTTCTGATACACTGGCGAGTGTAAATCGAATTCCATTCGAAACTTTCGACCCCACTTTTCCCCGAGTGGGCTCTCCGAGAACCTCCGCCGTTTCTTTCAAAATCGATCAGCACATTCAACTTCTTTCGTTTCAATGGCTTCCGTACTCTTGCTTCACTCTTTTGCCGAGTGCGGCAAGTCATCTCCTTTCCTTTCAATCGTTTGCGCACTCTTTGCACAAAACACCGGGGTGGGGGGTACTCTGCCGTTTTTCGTTCCGCTAACGTCCTTCTTTTCTTCCACTTCCGATTTCTCATGGCGCGAAAATTTTCGAACGGCAACGCCCGTTTTCCTTCTCTCCACGGTCGCGCTACCATCTCTTCGCGCGTGCTGCGGCTTTCCTGTTCAACCCCGAGCGCATCGGAGTTTCATCCCATGACCAATTCTTCTTCCCGCAACGTCGTCCGCGGCAAAGTGGTCCTCATCACGGGCGCCACCGATGGCCTCGGCAAAGCCGCCGCCCTTCTCCTCGCCGAACGCGGCTATCGCGTCTACGCCGCGGGGCGTTCGCCGGAAAAGCGCGCGCAGCTCGACCAGCTCGCGCAATCGAAAAATCTTCCGCTCAGATCGCTCGAACTCGATGTCTGCTCCGACGATTCCGTCCGCACCGCCGTCGCCCGCGTTCTCTCCGAAGCGGGCGCCATCGACGTCCTCATCAACAACGCCGGTCTCGGCTACATGGCCGTCGTCGAAGAACTGAAAATGGACGACATGCGCCAGCAGTTTGAAACGAATCTCTTCGGCGTCCTTCGCATCACGCAAGCCGTCCTGCCGCACATGCGCGAAAGCCGCAGCGGCCGCATCCTCATGATCAGCAGCGTCGCCGGTCTTGTCTCGCCGCCGACC
The DNA here is from genome assembly GCA_035295625.1 of Candidatus Acidiferrum sp. GTDB lineage: Bacteria > Acidobacteriota > Terriglobia > Acidiferrales > UBA7541 > Acidiferrum. Next base: position 10,420 of record DATGIS010000048.1, read on the forward strand.
TACGGCGCATACAGCAGCAGCAAACACGCGCTCGAAGGTCTTAGTAATTCCTTGCGGCTCGAACTCTATCCCTTCGGCATCGAAGTCGTGCTGATCGAGCCGGGCTACATCGTCACGAATTTTCAGCAAACGGCGACGGCTCTCGCCAAGCCGTATGTCGATGCCGCGAAAAATAGTCCGTACGCGAAGATTTATTCCGGCGCCTGGAGCGGCGCAGACAAAGGCCGCGGCGGCTCCAAGACAACTCCGGAAGATTGCGCTCGCGTCATGCTGCAAGCGATCGAAGCTTCTTCGCCGAAGCCGCGCTACGGCGTCACGCCCCTCGCGACTCTTGTAAAATTCGGAAAGCGCGTCCTGAGCGACAAAATGCTCGACAGCATCTTGCGCAAGAAATACGGTGTGATTCGTGACTGATGATCCCAACTTGAAATCCGGAGGCGACCCGTTCAATTCGGCCGATTCGCCTGTTACCGACCCGCCGGGCCCCGATTCGCGTGGAGAAGTTCCGCCTGGAGAAGTTCCGTCTAGAGAAGATCCGTCGGCCGAGCAGCCGGCTGCGCCTGCGCCCGCCGCGCTTCCCACGGCGCCGCTCCTGCCAATGCCCAAACTTTGGATCGGCTACGCCCTTGCTGCCGCCACATTCGCGGGAGAAATGATTGCCATCGCGCGCCATCCCGAGCTTCTCGACGCGCCGGATTCCGCCAAGGACGCCATTCTCTCCGTTCCGCCGCTCGAAGTGTTTCTTCCTTTGTTTGTCTCGTATGTTTTTTGGATGGTCTGCATCCATCGCTACCACAAAATTCTTGCCGCCATCCCGCACTACAAACATCCGATCTCGCCGGCCAAGGCCGTGGGATTTCACTTCATTCCGTTTTTCTGGCTGGTTTGGGTTTTTATCTGGCCGAAAGAAGTCGCGAAGTTTGTGAACGCCCGCTTTGAGATGCCCGCTGGCTTTGGAATGCCATTGATGCGCGGATGGGTCTTTGGCATCGGAGCCATCGGCGCCATGCTTTGCCAGATTTTTCTCGACCCCGGCATGGGAATCGCGTTGCTATTTATCTCGACCGCCTACGTGGGAGGATTTTTGAGCCGCGCGCTTTCCATTCCCAGCGAATTGCCCCGGTAGAAATGGCCGGTAGGAACGGAAGGAAAAGAAGGGAAGTTAAAAGAAAAACGGCCCGGAAAAATCCGGGCCGTCGGAAAAAAAGAATTGGAAAAAATTAATTACGGCTTGGCAGCTTCGGAACCAGCTTTTGCATCCGCTGCAGCCGCAATCGGCTTCGTCGGCGCATCCGTTCCGTAGCGCATCAGGTACGGCATGAACGGAGTCACTTCAAACGGCATCTTCTCGCGTTCTGCCACGGTGCCCACGGGCTTGCTCTTGATGAGTTCGAGCTTGTCCGTCCAGGGATCCATCTTGACGCGGCCGCCGATGGGAAGCGCCGCAATCTTCTGCGGATTCTGTTTCGGATCAACCGGCGCCGTAGCTTGCATGTCCGGCATCGTGGGAACGCGATTGCCGAGGTGTCCGCTGATCAGGTTTGGAATTTCTTTCTGGCGATTCTGCAACGCCTGCAGGAAGAGGCCGGCGTTTCCGAGCTGCGCCTTGTACGGCGAATTGTTCAGGATCTGAACCGCTTTGTCGTTCGCCTGTTTTTCTTCGTCGGGAGTGCGCGCGAAACCGAAATGGCGGAACGTGTCCTTGTCTTCGACGAGCAGTTCGTTGAAGAACGCGTACTGCGAATCGAGTCTGTGGCCGAGCACGACGTGGCCGAGTTCATGCGCCAGCATCGCGGCAAGGCTCGCTTCGTCGGGAAGCACGTCCACAAGGCCGCGGCTTAACACGATCGTGTGGCCGACGGTGTAGGACTCGAGCGTGGAAGTCGTCATCACGCGGCAACGAACTTCGGGCTCGACGTCGATGTTGTTCGTGACTTCGAGGTTGTTCACGACGGTTTCAAGAACTTTGTCGACTTCGCCCTTTGGAGCAATCAAGCCGATGCGCTGCAGGCGATCGATCACGTTGTCTTCGGCTTGACGGTCCCAGGAACGCTGCGCCTGAATCGGGCTCAGGTCGTTTGCTGTGGTGGTCTGGTCGTTGACGTTGCTCTCGACGAGGATTTTGCTGAGTTCCTGTTCCTGCGAGGAATGGCCAAGGTTGTAGCCCCAGATGCGGGTCTGCGCTTTGAAATCGAGTTTCTTGGTCAGAGCGTAGTGAAGATCTTTTTCTTCGCTGTACACAAAAGTTGGCAGCCACAATCCCGGCTGCACGTTGGTGCGCCAGCTATCGAAATTGAAATACCAGCTGGAGTGACCGCTTCCGCTGTAGGAGCCGTTGAAGCGCACAACGTTGAAGCCCTGATCTTCGACCCAGATGCGACCGGCGAAGCGGCCCTTGCCGCTCTTGGGAAGAGGAGTGACGTCGAAGACGAGGCAGCGAACTTCGCCGAGAAATTCGCGCTGCACGTAGTCGAATTTGTAGTGCTGCTTATCGAAACCGTTGGTGTCGATAAAAATCATCTGCAGGAAGCCGTCCGGCAGAAATTGCGTCGCGAAGGTGAAGAAGTTTCCGATGGAGCTGAAAATCTTCTTGCCCTTGCCCTCGGTGTCGGAAAGAGAGACGAGCGCAACGCCCTTGGAAAAATCGGCGCGGCCGAGGAAATATTTGTCGCCGGCCGGCACGTAGCCGAGATCTTTGTCCGGCTTCAGATTCTGAATATACGTCTCGACGAGCGGAGAGTAATTCTTGACCTGGCCGTAAAGGCGATTCTCGTTCGTGACGACGCGATCGATCGCTTCGTCCATCGTGCGAGGCCCCTGATCGGCGGGCTTCGGAGTGTCCGGCGCAGCAAACGCTGCAACGCCACTCAAGAGTAGAGCCAAACTTGCAAAAGCTGCCTTACGCATTTCTTCTCTCCCTCAGTATGCCAAGCGGAATTCAATCCGCACGCGAGCCGGATAATCGACCGGCTGGCCTTCGCGTAGGGCCGGTTTAAAGTGGATTTGTGCGGCGGCGCGGGAGGCGTTTTCATCCAAGCCGTGGCCCAGGCCGCTGATCACTTTGTTGACGACAACTTTGCCGCTGGCAAGGAAGACGACATCGAGAACGACGTCCCCTTCCAACTTCAGACTACGCCCCTCTGCGGTGTACTCCGGTTTGGGTTTGTCCAAAATCGTAACCGGTGTATCCGCGGGGCCATCGTTGTTTGCTTTTTTCTTTGGCGCCTCTGCTGCGACAGTGGCGTCGCCGAAACCTGTGGACTGAATGTTGCCCTTCTTGCCGTTGCCTTGAGGAGGTACGGCAGTGCCGTTGCCGAAGCCCGTACTTGCGACCGTACCACGAACACCCTTGTCGCCTCCGGTACCGTTTCCGTAACCAGGTCCGCCGGGCAAACTAGGCAAACCTTGCCGGACAACAATTTTGCCTTTGTTCGGATCGCCCTTGCCCTTGAGTCCGCTGGGATCACCGAAACCGCCGGTCTGAACTTGTTCGACCGGAGCTTTTACGGTGGCCGGAGCGGCGCTGCCAGTGTTCAAATTTCCAACTTTGACGTCGTCTTTCGGACGCTTGGGCTGTTTCGAATCGACTTCGACCTTCGGCTGATCAAAGACTTGAGTCATTACAGGCGCTTTGACTTCGATCGGATCGACCTTTGGCTTAATGGCAGCCTTGGGCTGCATGAAAATGTGGACCTGCTTCGGATTCAGTTTCGGAGGCTCAACCACCGGCTGCGGAACTGGTTCCGGCGCCTTCACCTTTACGATTTTCGGAGGAGGCGGCGGAGGAGCGACGGGAATTTCGATTACCGGCGTCGCGATTTCCGTGATGCGGTAATTGAGGGCCGTTGCCATTTTTTCCGGGTAGAACAAAGGAATCATGAGCAGGAAAGTCACGACGGCAATCTGAACGCCTGCGCTAACGCCGAGGCGGTTCCAGTTGCGCTTGGGTTCAGGCAGCATGGCCAGGCGGGCGCTGATCGGTTTGGTGCCGATCGCCTGCTTCCAGGCCTCGCGGTTCTGCGGAACCTTTCTATCTGTGCTGAAGCCGACGCCAAGTCGCGTCTGCTTCGCTGGTGGATCTGCAATCATGGTTGTCATCCGCTTGCCGCCTCAAATCAGTTAATCGTTGGCGAAACTGGAAAAGTTGGAGCTGGAAGCCAGCGTTTCCAAGTTCGCCGGAATGCGGAAATCGCATTCGCAGTACGAGCGTACTGATTAGGCGGAAGGTGTTCGAATAGGACTTTCGTACTAGCGTCGCGAATTCGCTACTGCCCATGCGAACAAGGCGGAATACCCCTTTCCGTAAACCCGTTGAGGTGCGCAGAGTTGCGGACTGGGGGACAATTATTGTGACTCCCGCCGCGCAATCGGTCAATTAAAAGGATACTGCAACCTGTAAACACGCGGCCTGAGTTTTGCGCACCAAATTTCCATAGCGGGCTTATGCTCTAGGATGCGGGCGCGCAAAAAAGCGGTGCCTGGCCCCGGATGGATGAAAAAGCGAAAGGCCGCGAAAGCGGCGACGGGCAGGTGACGGCGGACACACCGTTGCAAGGGTGTAGCGCGCTGATTGTGCGTCTGCACGAGGAGGCGCGGGCGGAGCGCTGGGGTCTGCGGGTAGAGGATTTTGCAGCCGGGCTGGAGCGAGCGGTTCGAAAGCGAATGAATCCCGGCGGGTTGACGGTCGCGGAGCGGGAAGAGTTTTTGTGCACTTTGCATCTGGAGGATTTGGCGCTGGCGCAAGCGTGCGTTTGTGGTCTGGAGGCGGGCTGGGAATATTTTGTAGCGACGTACCGGCCGTATTTGCGCGCATCGGCGGCGGCAATTTTGCGGGCGAGCTCGAGTTCTGCGGAAGCACGAGAATTGGCGGATTCGCTCTTTGCCGAGCTATACGGACTCGTTGATGGGAAGACGGGCGAGCGATCGCTGTTCCGATATTTTCACGGACGGAGTTCGCTGAAGACGTGGCTTCGGGCGGTGATGGCGCAGCGGCATATTGACGCGGTCCGCGCGGCGAAAAAGTTTGAATCGCTGGATGAGCCGGATGGGGATGGAAGAGTCCGCGAACCAGCGGACAGCGTGGTTTTGCCCGTGACCGATCCGCACCGGTCGCGGCTTTTGCAACTGTTCCAATCGGCGCTGGCGGCCGCGCTGGCGCAACTCGAAGCGCGGGACCGAGAGCGGCTGCGGCTTTACTACGTGGACGAAAAGACGCTTGCGGAAATCGGAAAGAAGTTGGGAGAGCACGAATCGAGCGTTTCGCGAAATCTGGACAGAATCCGGCGGGAGATGCGAGAGCGCTCGGAAGAATTTCTGCGACGGCCGATGCCGGGAGCGGCGCTGAGCGAAGAACAGATCGCGCTTTGTTTCGAATATGCAGCGGAAGATGTGCCGATCGATTTGGGAAAAATGTTGCGACCGCGAAGCGCGGAGACGATGCAAAAGGGCAAGCAGAGCAGATGAAATGCCTGCGCGGAGCGAGATGCAAGAAAGCGGCGTTTCGGCGTTCTAACGGGAGAGCAAGCTATGGGACTTGACGACCGCGAACGGAACTTTGAGAAAGCGATAGCGCGAGAACTGCGCGCGGATTCGCTCAATGGATTGCACTGCCCGGACGCGGAAACGCTGGCGGCGTATCACGACCGGATGTTGTCGCCGGAAGAGATGAGCGCGCAGAAATCGCACATCGCAAGTTGCGCGCGTTGCCAGGAGATTTTGGCGACGCTAGAAGTTACAGAGGGAGTTGCCGCGGAGACCAATCAACCGGAAAACGTAGTTGAGGCGCGTGCGGAGAAGGCGTTATCCGCAGTGCACGCGGCGCCAGCGTTTTCGCAGTCTGCTGCGACGGCGGGGCCGGCTGCGCCCAGTTCCAACGTGCGCGAGATGCCGAAACCGAAGCGCTACTTGCGTTGGGTGGTTCCGGCGGGAGCGATTGCGGCGGGAGTGCTGGTTTGGGTTGCGATGAATCAAAGCTGGAATGCGCGCAAAGCGCCGATGCAGGACACGGCTCGCATTGAAGTGGCAGAGAACCGGCGGCAGAACGAGCCTGTTTTGGTTGCGCCCAAAGCCCAAGCTATTTCACCGAGTCTTGATTCGCAGGCCGCATTGAAGCGGGACTCGGATGCAAAGACGGCGACAAAACGAGAATTTGATCGGTATGAAGGCCACAGCAACGATGCGCTGACCAGTGGCGCTCGAACGCGAAGCGCGCCAGCATTTCCCCACGGACCGGCCGTGTTGCAAAACCAGACGCAGAACCAGATCCAGAACAGCAACGCCAACACCGGCAATTTCGACAAACAGAAACAAATGGGCGACGCGACTATCGTCGGCGGAGCGATGAGCAAAGTCGTGCCTGCGAATAAGCCGCGCAGGATGGAAGAAGCCATGAAGGCGGCGCCAGCGGCAGGGCCGCCACCTCCTTCGGCCGCCCCTGTAACGGGATCCGGTTCGGGCGCGGGCTCCGGGCCTCCCGTTAGCGCTATCGCCGCGGATGAGAGCGCACGCAAGGACCAGATCACTCAGTCGACGACGCAATCGGTGGAGGTAACCGATGCGGCGCCGAGCGTCGTGGTCGAGCAGAAGGAAAAGACGAACGGAAGCTCGCCGGCGAAAAAATCGAAGGTGGCTGACTCAATCGGCGGCCTAGTCACCACGAATAGTTCGCGCGATTCGAATTTCCTTCAAGCTGTGCAAATACCGACGCCTAATCCGAAGGTCTTTTGGACTTTCACGAAGGGAAGCCCATTTGTGTTACTCGAAAAAAATGGCAAGGCAAGCCGCAATGAGAGATTTGGAGAGGAAATCAAGTTAATTGCAGGGTCCGCGCCGACTACCGGCATTTGTTGGCTGCTTTCTGAGAATGGAACCGTGTTGCGGACGACAGACGGCGGAAAGCATTGGTCGACGGTGAATGCACCAGGGGTCGCAAAGTTTACCGAGATTCAGGCGACGAGTGCGATGCAGGCCACGATTGAGGACGCCGGTCAGACTGTGAGTTATTCGACGGCGGATGGCGGGGTGACGTGGAACGTTGTGGTGCAGCCCAAATAAAAGACAGCCGGGGTTAGTTGAGATCGAAGATGCCGCCCTTCTCGGGGCGGCTACATATCGCGAGGCCGCGGAAAAAGAAAGACGGAAACAGAAAGATGCCGGACTGAAGCCGCGGCTCTACAAAAGCGAAGAATGGGTGCAAGAAAGTTCGGGAAGATCGTTCCAAGTGCAGCGGGTAAAAAGGCGTCGAGGAGAGAGTCATGAAGATTGCACTGAATCGGATTTCGAAGCGCGGGCGATTCTTAGTCGCGAGTGGCGCGCTGGCGCTCGCGGCAACGGCGGTCGTATTGCCGCTGTGCCGAGCCGGGCGCTTGCAGGCCGCACCCCAAGAAAAAGAGAGCACGCGGGCGGCAGGGCAGGATCAAGCGACGAGTTTGAACGACCAATCGGATTTGGCGGTGACGGTCTACAACTCGAATATCGCGCTGGTGCGGGACGTGCGGAATTTGGCGCTGCCGGGCGGACTATTCCGGCTGAAATTCATGGATATCGCGGCGACGGTGAATCCGGCGACGGTACATTTCCGGTCGTTGAATGAGCCGGAAAAGCTCGGCGTCGTGGAGCAGAACTACGAATACGATCTGCTGGAACCGGCGAAGCTGCTGCACAAATACGTTGGGAAAGAAGTGACGCTGGTGCGGTCGTACCAAGACAACGGAACGACGAAGCACGAAGAGATCAAGGCGACGCTGCTGGCGGACAACAACGGACCGGTGTGGAGAATCGGAAACGACATCGTGACCGGAATGTTTGCGGAGAGCTACCGATTCCCGGAAGTGCCGGCGAATTTGTACGACCGGCCCACGCTGCTGATGACGCTGGAAAATGAGGGCGGGCGGAAGCAGCAGGTGGAGACGTCGTATCTGGCGTCGAATCTGGCGTGGAATTCGGATTACGTGCTGACAGTGGGACGCGACGACAAAGCGGCGGATCTCGATGGCTGGGTGACGCTGACGAATAACAGTGGAACGGCGTTCCACAATGCGCGGCTGCAATTGGTGGCGGGCGATTTGAACCGGATCCAGAACGTTCCGGCGGCCGCGGCAAATGGCGGGGCCATGGATATGCTGCGCGCCAAGAAGGCGGAGCAATTCGCGCAGGAAAATTTCAGCGAATATCACCTCTATTCGCTGGGGCGGAAGACATCCGTGGAGGATAAGGAGACGAAGCAGATTAGTTTGCTACAGGGCAGCGACGTGCCGGTGCAGAAGATTTTCGTGGTGAACGGACAGAACTGGTATTACCACAATCAGCAGAATCCGGGCTCGCCGCTGAAAGACAACGTGATGGTGTTTTACAAATTCAAGAACGAGCAGAAGGCGGGACTGGGAATGCCGATGCCGGCGGGAAACGTGCGCGTATACCAGAAGGATTCGAAGGGAAACGTGCTGTTCGTTGGCGAAGACCGGATCGACCATACGCCGAAAGACGAAACGGTGACGATTCACATTGGGAATGCGTTTGACGTAATCAGCGAGCGCAAGCAGACCGATTACAAGAAGATTGATACGCACACGTGGGAGATGGAGTTTGAAATTACGCTGCGGAATCACAAGGACACGCCGGTGACGGTGCAGGTGAATGAGCCGATTGGCGGGGACTGGGAGATGGTGAATTCCACGTACAAGTACACGAAGACGTCGGCGTGGGCGGCGCAGTTTGATGTGCCGGTGAGCGCGAATGGGACGAGCGTGTTGAAGTATCGCATTCGGGCGAAGTGGTAGATTGGGATCTTCCAGACAGAAAAAAGAAGGGCACCCGAGGTGGGTGCCCTTCTTTTTTGGGGCGACGATGGTCGCGTCGATCAGGGCGATAGGCGAATCACGCCATGATTCCTCCGCTTCGTGGGCCGGCGTGCGAAAACCGCACGCAGGAAAATGCCGGCCCACTTCGGTCGGAAAGACAACTCTTTCCATTTCCGCATTGGGTTGAAGAAATTGGCGCGTGCGGCGGGCATCCGCTCAGGCGTCTGCTTTTAGGTGAAAAGGCCGGCTTCAGAAAGCCGGCCCTACAAACTCCCGAGAGCGACACTTGTAATTGCGTTGAGAGTAAGATGCTGCCCTGAAGGGACGGCGCTGCTCGAAGTGCAGTTTAGGTGAGAAAGATGAAGATGGAAAAGCGGCAGCTGGGCTGCCGCACTCCAAAATGGGCCAAGTGGCGGGGAAGTTAGGCGGAGGGTGGTTCGAGGATGGCGTCGGCTTCGATTTCGACGAGCATTTCGGGAGAGATGAGGCGCGAGATCTGCACCATGCTGGTGGCGGGGCGGATGTTGCTGAAAAATTCGCCGTGAGCGCGGCCGATTTTTTCCCATTCGGCGATATTGATGACGTAGATGCGAGTGCGAACGACGTCTTTGAGCGAGGCGCCGCAGCGAGTGAGAGCGGCTTCGATGTTGCGGATTGTTTGCACCGTTTGCGCGTAAGCATCGCCAACGCCGACGATGCGGCCGTCGGGACCGGTCGCGGTTGTGCCGGAAACGCTGATGCTGTTGCCGATTTTGACGGCGCGAGAATAGCCGACGATCGGCTCCCACTGCGCGCCGCTTGAGATGTTTTCCCGTGCCATTTCGGCCTCCTCGATGCCGGTCCGCGAACCGGTGGTGCGATTGCGCCGTGCTAAAATAAAGAGAAATTATCGCACAAGAGCGCTTTGCAGGACTGAGCGCCGATGCGATTCAGGCGGCTGACCAGCCACTGCGATTAGAAAAGACGAGAAACCAGTTCATGCGCTGCGAAAACATATTGGATGCGATTGGCAAAACGCCGCTGGTGCGGCTGAACCGCATCAGTCAGGGATTGAAGCCGCAGGTTTATGCGAAGGCGGACTACACGAATCCGGGCGGAAGCGTGAAGGACCGGATTGGCGTGTTCATGATAGACGAAGCCGAGCGCAAAGGACTGCTGAAGCCGGGCGGAACGATTATCGAAGGAACGAGCGGAAATACGGGCATGGGGCTGGCGCTGGTGGCGGCGGTGCGCGGCTACAAAATGGTTTTTACGATAACGGACAAGCAATCGAAGGAAAAAGTGGATTTGCTGAAAGCGCTGGGCGCGGAAGTGATCGTGTGTCCGACAGCGGTCGAGCCGGAAGATCCGCGCAGCTATTATTCGGTGGCGAAAAAGCTGGCGCGAGAGATTCCCAATTCGTATTACCCAAATCAGTACGACAATGCGATGAATCCGGAAGCGCATTACCGGACGACAGGGCCGGAGATCTGGGAAGATTCGGGCGGGAAGATTACGCACTTTGTTTGCGGCATGGGAACGGGCGGAACGATCAGCGGCGTCGGGAAATATCTGAAAGAGAAAAATCCGAAGGTGAAGATTATCGGCGTCGATCCGGAAGGCTCGATGTACTACGACTTTCACAAGAGCGGCGAAGTGGTGAAGGCGAAGACGTATGTCGTGGAAGGAATTGGCGAGGATTTTTTTCCGACGACGATGAACATGAAGATTCTGGACGACGTAATTCAGGTGAACGACGAAGAGTGTTTTGTGGTGGCGCGGCGGCTGGTGAAACTGGAAGGACTCTTTACCGGCGGGAGCGGCGGCGGATGCATGTCGGCGGCGTTGCGGCTGGCGAAGGAGTTGGGGCCGGAGGATTTTGTGGTGGCGTTTTTGCCGGACACGGGCATGCGCTATTTGAGCAAAGTCTACAACGATGAATGGATGCGCGAGCGGGGATATGTGGAATCGGCGGTGCCGATTACGGCGGGGGAGATCGTCAACGCCAAGCACAGCCAGGGAAAAGTAAGGGAGCTTGTGATAGCGCGGCCGTATCAGACCGTGTTTCACGCGTTGAAGACGATGCAGGAGCAGGATATTTCGCAGATACCGGTGTTTGAAGAAAATTTGCCGATCGGTACGATTTATGAAGACCAGATTCTGACGATGGCGCTGCAGGGTAAAGATTTGCGCAAGCTCGTGGTGCGCGAAGTGATGAGCAAGCCGCTGCCGAAAATTCCGAAGACGGCGCCCGTGGAGCGCGTTACGTATATTTTGAGCCATGAAAATCCGGCGGTGTTTGTGGAGATGAGCGAGACGCGGTTTGAAATTTTGACGAAGTACGACTTGATGAGCACCGTGGCCAGCCTGATGGAACAGAAGCGGTAGACGGCGTTCCCCGCGAAAATCAAATTTGAAAAGAGAGTGCTGTGAAGATTCTGGACTTTAACGAGCGGCTGAAGAATTCGATTCTCATTGCGGACGGCGCGATGGGATCGATGCTGCATGAAGTGGTCGGCGCGCAGCGCTGCTTCGATGAGCTGAATGCGACGGAGCCGGAGGCAGTTTTTCGCGTGCATCAGGCGTACATCGAAGCCGGCGCGCAGATTATCGAGACAAATACGTTTGGAGCGAACCGGTTCAAGCTGGCGCCGCTCGGGCTTGGCGATGAAGTGCAGAGGCTGAATTCGCGTGGCGTAAAAATTGCGCGGGAGGCGCGGGAATCTGCAGCAAGAGAAGTGTTGATTGCGGGATCGATTGGGCCGCTTGGCTTGGGTGTGCAGGCACGGCACCCGGAGCCGGATGAAATCCTGGAAGTATTTCGCGAACAGGCGCAGGCGCTGGAAGAGCGC
>DATGIS010000049.1:0-9971 GCA_035295625.1 Candidatus Acidiferrum sp.
AAGACAAGCGGACTTATGAGAATCGTGTGGTGACGTTTTTCTTAACGCGGCTGCCCGCCACTGGTGGGGCCGGGCGCTGAGGTTGCGGGCGTGACTCGTAGTAGCGACCATACCGAGTCTCCCAAATCCCTGCGCTCCCACAACGCTTCGCAATTCCACGTAGTATCCATGGCCCTACACGGTCGGCCGTCGGTCAGCACAAACCCATCTATGGGATTGCTGCTCTCCCATGCATGTATTTCCGAGTGGAGATAAAAACTCAAAGCGTACTGTGTATCTCGTCTGAGGCGAAATGTGCTCAATCGTTCCGCTGGAATATTTTCGCGGATAAGCAGAGATGCAACGTTGCGAGGTGATTTTGGCCAGAACCACCGACGGTCAACGGTCTTTCTCACTCCGGCGAACAAGAACAGCAATGGCGCAATCGCCAGCACTTGCAGGACTATCCTCTGATTCGAAGAGAAGCGTCTACTGAGTGCCAAAGCGATGCACAGATTTGCGATGCCAAGTGCTCCAAAGAGCGCGCCCACAACGGGAAGTAAAATGAATGAGTTATTGCGAGAGGTGATCAAAATCGGAAGCAAACCTATGACAGAAAATACAAAACCTGCCGCCAGCGCGCCGAAAACGCGTGCCCGAGCAATGATTCGATTTGAGTGTGACATCGCGATCGCCACCAAAAATACGATGGCAGGCAATGCAGGCAGAATATAACCGGGAAGCTTGGATTTTGAGGCGGAGAAGAAAACGATACAAAAAAGAGCCCAGGAAATCAGGAAATACGTTCTGGCATCGAGCTGAAAGCGAGATTTGTCGAAGCACCATCCAAGAAGTGCTCCGAACGCGATTGCGGCCCAAGGAAGCAGTTCGACGAGAAGTACAGGGATGTAAAACCAGAAGGGCTGGATGTGTTGGAATTCGGGAGTGAGATAACGCTTGAAGTTGTGTTCGATGATGAAGACGCGGAAGAAATCGGGGTTGCGACGAGCACAGAGGACGTACCAGGGAAGGGCGGTTACGCAGAAGGAGGCAATCGCGGCGGGATGAAGAAGGCGAAATGCGTCGCGCCAGCGTTTGGTGAAGAGCGCCCAGAAGAAGACGCCGCCGCCGGAGAGAATGATTGCGGCAGGACCTTTGGCAAGAACCGCGAGGCCGAGAAAAAATCCGAACAGAAGAAGCGCGAGCCACGGTGTGCGCGGAAGAATTGGGGTGTTTTCGTTGCGCGTGAGGCCGAGCACAATTGCGGCGAAGACCATCGCGATAGTGAGCATCGCGCTGAAGGGCATGTCTGTGGCGGCGGCGTGAGAAAAACCGATCATGCCGACACTGGTAGGCAGCAGAAGCAGAAGCCAGCGAGCAGTTTCTTCGCCGTAGACGCGCCAAGCGAGCCAGGCCAATGCGAGAGTGGCGAACAAGGCGCACAGGGCGCTGGGCAAACGCGCAGCGGCTTCGCTTACACCGAATAGCTTGAAGCTGGCGCCAGCCATCCAGTAATAAAGGACCGGTTTTTCGAACCAGGGTTTGCCGTAAAGACGCGGTGTAATCCAGTCGCCAGTTTCGGCCATGTCACGTGCGATCCAGGCGTAGCGCGGCTCATCGGGGCCGACGAAGCCGATTGCGCCGAGATTGCTGAAATAGCAGACAGCAAGGGTGACGACGATGAGCAGGCCCCACGCGAAGCGCACCGCGGTGCTCAATGCGGGAGTCGAGACTTGCGGCAGAGATTCGTCGGGCATTCGAGTGTCGATCGCATCTTTCGCAGCTTACGTTCGGTCGTACTCTTCTAGCATAATGGCACACGATGAAGGAATGGCCGGGATTTGCGCTCGCGTGGCTGCTCATAAAATTTGTCAGAGTTCTGCCGCGATCGGTGGCGCGGAGAATCGCGTCCGTGACCGTGCGCGCGCTGCTAGCGCTGCTGCCGCGGTTGCGCCGGATTGCGACGTTCAATTTGCGGTTGGCATTTCCGGATTGGACGGAGACGCGGCGCAATGAGGTTTTGCACAACATGGCGCGATACCTGGCATGGCAGGCGGTTGAGTTCGCGCGATTTCCGAGTCACACACCGGAAAATATTTCGCAGGTTATTGAAATGGAAGGCCACGAGAATTTTCTGGAAGCGCAGCGGCGCGGCAAAGGCGTTTTGATCTTGACCGGTCACATCGGTGCGTGGGAACTGTCGTCGTTTGCGCACGCGCTTTACGGATATCCGATGTACTACATGGCGCGGCCATTGGACAACGCGCTGCTCGATGCATTCGTGAACCACTATCGGTGTTTGAGCGGCAACAAGCCGATTTACAAGAATGAATCGGCGCGCGCCGTGTTGAAGGCGCTTCATGGCGGCGGAGTTGTAGGAATTCTGGCGGACCAGAATACTTTGCCGGAAGAGGGCGCCTTCGTGGATTTCTTCGGCAAGACGGCTTGTACGACGACAGGAATTGCGAGGCTGGCGCTGCACACTGGGGCGGCCGTGGTGCCCGGATACGCTTACTGGGATGAGGCTGCAGAAAAGTACAAGCTGCGATTTGAGCCCGCCATTGAGATTGTCGATAGCGGCGACTCCGAACGCGACGTGCTCGAAAATACGCAGCGCTTCGCGAAGATAACAGAAGACATTATTCGCAGATTTCCAGCGCAGTGGGTCTGGGTCCATGCGCGGTGGAAGACGCGGCCGAAGGGCGAGCCGACACTGTACGAATTCTTGTGAAGGTTTCTGTGAGGGTTGCGATGATTCGAACTGCGAGAGAGTTGGCAGAGATTCTGGGCGTTGCGGTGGAGGGCGATGGCTCCGCGGAGTTGCAGAGCATTGCCGCACCGGAACGCGCCGGCGCCCGCGACTTGATTTATGTGGATGCTGCCAAGCATGCGGAGCGTGCTACGGCGAGTGCCGCTCGCGTTGCGGTAGCGCCAGCGGGGATTGAACTGCCTGGGAAAACGGTGCTGCGCGCGCCGAATGCTAAATATGTGTTCGCAAAGGCGGCGGGCATTTTGCGGGAGCGCGTGCCCATCGCTCGAGGTGTTCATCCGACGGCCATCATCGCGCCCCTGGCACTCTTGCACCCAACAGCTTCCGTCGGCCCATATGCGGTGATTGGAGAAGACGCGCACATCGGCGAATTTACGGAAATTGGGGCGCATGGCGTGATTGGTGCGGGATGCTGGATCGGCAATCATTGTCGCGTCCATCCTCGCGTGACCCTCTACGCAGGAGTGCGCATCGGAAATCGGGCGGAAATCCATTCTGGCGCAGTCATCGGCGCGGATGGATTTGGTTATGCGCGTGGCGAGGGCCGCTATCTTAAATTTCCGCAAGCAGGAATCGTGGAGATCGGCGACGACGTCGAAATTGGCGCGAACACAACGATCGACCGCGGTTCGCTCGACGACACGCACATTGCCGAAGGGGTGAAGCTCGATAATCTGGTGCATGTCGGCCACAATGTAAAAATCGGCGCACACACCGTGATTGCCGCGCAAACGGGAATCTCCGGATCGAGCGTCGTCGGCGACAACGTTGTTGTCGGGGGACAAGTGGGAATTGCCGATCATTGCACGCTCGAAAGTCAATCGGTCGCGGGAGCACAAGCGGGAATTCCAACCGGCAAGACGATTCGTAGCGGGCAAACCGTTTGGGGAACGCCGGCGCGGGAAATCGGCAAGTTCAAGGAAATTTACGTTTGGTATGCGCGGCTCCCGGAACTCGCGGAGCGCATCAAAGAATTAGAGGCGAAGCTTGGCAAAGCCTGAACAAGATGCGACTGGGCAGTATCGCTTGATCGTTGTCGGTGGACACACGCGCAGCATCGGCAAGACGCAGTTGGTGTGCGATTTGATTACGGCGTTGCGGGATATCCGGTTCACCGCAGGAAAGATTACGCAGTACGGTCATGGCGTGTGCGCACAGAATGGCGAACATTGCGGCTGCGCGCCGGATGAGCATTCGAGCGCCTTCGAATGGGAAACTAACGCCGCGAGCGGAACGGACAGTTCGCGGTTTCTTGCTGCCGGCGCGGCGCGCGCGTTCTGGCTGCGAACAAAACAAGGGTATCTCGCGGAAGGTCTGCCGTTACTGCGAGATGCGTTGAAGAGCGAGGAAAGAGAAACTGATTCGTCGCCGGCAAATGTACTCGTCGAAAGCAATTCACTGCTCCACTTCCTGAAGCCATCTGTGTATCTCGCGATCCTCGATCCATTGAAAGAAGATTTCAAGCCGACGGCGCAGTCGCTGTTGGACCGCGCCGATGCGTTTATCCTTCGCCACGAGTTTTCCAGGCCAGTCAGCCCCTGGCCGCAAATTTCCGTAAAACTGCTGCAAGGCAAGCCTTCGTTTCTGCAACGAGAAGGCGATCCACTTCCGATCGGCTTGCTTGAGCTGGTCAACCAAGCGCTGACTCGACCAGCGTTCCAGCGCATCTAAACTTTTGCGCCGCATAAGCAAATCTTGAGGATTGACCGTCTGGGTAAAGGCGGCGATAATAATTAGGCACGAGTCCAGACCAAGCTTGCAAGTTTTGTTCGATGTATCTAGCTGTAAACAGGGAAGTTACGGGGATTGTTGCGCCGGAGTGGTCCGGCACTTAACAGCAGTAAGCTCTGGGGGAGCGCATGGCTTCTGTCGTTCGCATTGGAGAGCAAGTTCCCGTCGCACCGGCACCTCTGCCGTGGCGCCAGCAGGCTTGGGCGGAAAAACTTCCGGAATCAATCGAGCGCGGCGCGGAGCATTTGATCTCGCTGCAGGCCGACAAAGGCTACTGGGTGGGCGAGCTCGAAGCCGACTCGACGCTGGAATCCGACTATATTTATTACCTCAACGTTCTCGGCAAGGCCAATCCAGAACGAATTGAAAAGCTCGCGAACTATGTGCGCCTCAGGCAGTTGCCGGATGGTGGATGGAATATTTATCCGGGCGGACCGTCGGAACTCAATGCAACGTGCAAAGCGTATTTCGCGTTGAAGCTGGCGGGCGATAGCGCCAACGAACCGCATCTTGCGAAGGCACGCGAAGTGATTCATAGCCTCGGAGGCCTTGAGAAGTCCAATTCGTACGTGCGCTTTTATTTGGCATTGGTTGGCGCCGTCGGTTGGGAACTCGTTCCGGCCATTCCGCCGGAGATGATGCTCCTGCCGAACTGGTTCGCGATGAATATTTATGAGATGTCGTCGTGGACGCGCGGCATCGTGATTCCGATGGCGATACTCTCTGCGCTGCGGCCCAACTGGCGCGTTCCGGAGACCGCGCATGTCGATGAATTGTTCAAAGATCCGTCGCACAAAACGGCGGCTTTCGACTGGAGCAGCCGCCTTGTTTCGTGGAGGAACTTTTTCCTGGCGCTCGATCGCGGATTGAAGCTGTACGAAAAACTGCCGTGGAAGCCGGGGCGGCAGCGCGCGTTGAATCAAGCGAAGCAGTGGATGCTGGAGCACATGGAGCGCTCCGAAGGCGTCGCGGCGATCTATCCGGCGATGATGAATTCGATTTTCGCGTTGATCGCGCTGGGGCACGATACGAACGACCCGCTGACGTGGCGCGAAATTCAGGAATTTTCGAAATTTGAAATCGAGGAAGGCGACACGATTCGGTTGCAGCCATGCGTTTCGCCAATTTGGGATACCTGTATCGCGATGGTCGCCCTGGAAGAGGCCGGCGTCGAGCCGGATCATCCTTCGCTTGTGAAAGCGACCGAATGGATTCTGTCGAAGCAGATTCTTGGCGGCGGCGACTGGCAGGTCAAAAACAAGGACGCGGAGCCGGGCGGGTGGGCGTTTGAATTTCGCAACGACCACTATCCCGACGTGGATGATACCGCGTTCATCTTGATGGCGTTGCAGCGCGTGAAATTTCCAGATCAACCGCGACTGGATGCCGCCATGTGGCGCGGCGTGCAATGGCTGCTCAGCATGCAGAATCGCGACGGCGGCTGGGCTGCGTTCGACCGCGATAACGACAGCAAGTTCTTGTGCAACATTCCGTTCGCGGATCACAACGCGATGATCGATCCGTCAACGGCGGACGTGACGGCGCGCGTGCTGGAATGTTTGGGGCGCTTCGGTTGGCCTGCGGAGCATCCGGCGGTTCAACGCGGCGTGAAATTCCTGATGAAAGATCAATGCGAAGATGGCTCCTGGTTTGGCCGCTGGGGAGTGAACTACGTGTACGGCACAAGCGGCGTGCTGCGCGCCCTTGAAACGGTTTCGCTGAATGCGAAAGATTTTTGCAAGAAGGCAGTGAATTGGCTGAAGAGTGTGCAAAAGCCAGACGGCAGCTTCGGCGAATCGTTGCGGAGCTACGACGATCCAAAGACGAAAGGGCAGGGCAACAGCACGCCTTCGCAAACCGCGTGGGGCTTGATTGGCTTGCTTGCTTCCGCCGACCCGGGCGATCCGGCGATTGCGAAAGCAGCCGCGTGGCTCGTGCAGCAGCAAAACGAAAATGGTTCGTGGGGCGAATCGGATTTCACCGGTACCGGTTTTCCGTGCGTATTTTATTTGAAGTATCACCTCTATCGGAATTCGTTTCCGGTGTATGCACTCGCGCGATTCCGCAATCAATCTCATGGCAACACGGAATTTCGCGCCACGATGTTCCGGCCGGAAGAGTTCCGGCTACGCAGCGGATTTTAAGAGATACGAATGCGGTTTCCACTCCGGCTTAGCGCCGCACTTTTTAACAGAAGAATCAAGAATCTGTTCGGCTCCAAAGAAATGAGCCAGCCGATTTTTGTCTTTTCTCCTTGCGCGACCAACCAATCTCCGCAGTTTCGCTCTGACGAGCAGTCGGTAGGTCTCGAATGGCATTCGCCGAAAGAATGTGTAGAGCGCCTTCGTGCGATTGACTCGCCGGTCGTTTGGTTGAGCGGGGCGGAACCACTGCTCCATCCGGAAATTGGCGATGTAACAGATGCGCTCACTGAAAATGGGCGCTTTGTCTTCTTGCATACGAGCGGTTACGGTTTGCGGCAGTGCATTCACGAATTCCGGCCGAACTCGCGTCTATTCCTCACGGTCGAATTTGCCGGCAGAGAGGAAGTGCATGATCGCGCAGTCGGTCGGCCCGGCGCGTTCCGGCGTTCCATCCAAGCGATACGCGCCGCGAAGCTTTCGGGCTTTTTGGTTGCAGCTCATTTTTCCATAACGGCCGACTCTGATCCCTGCGAAATCGGCCAGCTCATTGAGAGTCTGGACAACAAGGACGTCGATGGATTTATCGTTTCGCGCGGCGGGAGAACAATGTCAAATGCAGGCAAAGGGGACATTGAAGCGCTTGCCGATGTTCGCGCCCTGATTCGCTGTGGCCGGTGGGAACGGTTCTCTCAATTGCTTGACGATGCGTACGCGGAGCAACAGGCTTTGCAAGAGCCAGCTGGAATTCGCGCATCGGGAGAAAATGCTTTTGAGGAAGGTGACTGAAGCATGACGACGCTCGTCACGGGCGCTTCCGGATTCTTGGGCAGCCACGTCACGCGCCAACTGGTGGCGCGCGGGGAAGGCGTGCGCGTATTGCTGCGCGCATCGAGCAATAACCGTGCGATTGCGGATCTTCCGCTGGAATACGTGACCGGCGATCTGCGCGAGCCCGCGTCGCTTGCGAAAGTAATGACTGGCGTGAAGCGTGTGTTTCATGTCGCGGCGGATTACCGGTTGTGGGCCAAGCGCAATCAGGATATTTACGATTCGAATGTCGGTGGGACAAAAAATGTTCTCGACGCGGCGAAGCGCGCGGGCGTTTCACAATTCATTTATACAAGCACGGTCGCAACGATTGCCGTGGATCGGCCGGAGCATCCGACGGAATTCACCGACGCTAAGCTCGAAGAGATGGTTGGTCATTACAAGCGTTCGAAGTGGCAGGCAGAGCGCGAAGTGCTCGACGCCGCGAAAAGTGGGTTTCCCGCGATCGTTGCCATGCCGACGACGCCGGTCGGTCCCTGGGACTGGAAACCGACACCCACGGGGAAAATTATTTTGGATTTTCTAAATGGCAAGATGCCGGGTTATGTTGAAACGGGCTTGAATTTTATTGGCGTGGAAGAGTGTGCCGCCGGCCACTTGCTCGTGTCCGAAAAAGGAAAAGTCGGCGAACGGTATTTGCTGGGCGCGGAAAATCTTACGTTGAAAGAAATGCTGGACGCTCTCGCGAAAATCACCGGCCTCGGCGCGCCGAAATTGAAAATCCCGCACGGACTTGCGTTGGGTGTAGCCTATGCGAGCACGGCGTTTTCGCGCCTGCTTGGCCGCGAGCCGGGAATTCCCGTGGAAGGTGTGAAGATTGCGCAGCACATGATGTTTGTAAACGCCACGCGCGCGCAGAAGGAACTCGGCTTCAAGCCGGGCTCGGTGGCGGCTGCGCTCGAACGCGCGGTTCGCTGGTATGCCGACAACGGCTACGTTTCGGCTCGCCGCGCCAAGAAAATCGCGGCCGCGAGAACCGCCTGATATGCGAGTCCTCGTCACGTTTGCCGTTGAAGCAGAATTTGCTCCCTGGCGGAAGCTGCACAACTTTAGGCGCGAACTTGTAAACGTGCAGAATTTTTCGACAAACCACACAGACTGCGAAGTGTACGAGGCGAGCGTTTTTGGAGTTGACGTGGATGTCTTCTTAACTGGAATCGGATGGGAGAGTAAAGCGAAGCACTTCACGCGGCGAGCGCTAAGAGCCTTGTTAAGGCGCAAGCCTCAGTTGGTTCTCTCAACCGGACTCGCTGGTGGCTTGAACCGCGGGTACCAGGCTGGACAGGTCATTGCCGCAACTGAGTTGGTGCAGCGCTCGGGCGGCCCATCACTTTATAGCAGCAACAAATTCTTGAGAATTGCGCGGGACTGCGGCGCAACGGTCGGGCAAACTCTAATCACAGAACGCCACATTGTGAGCGAGGCGAGAGCGAAGACAGCAATGTCGAAGTTCGGAGATTTCGTGGACATGGAGAGTTATCACATTTTGAGCATGGTGTCCGGGACGCAGGTTCCGTCTCTCGCGGTGCGTGCGATTAGCGATGCAGCTGACGATTCACTTCCGCTGGATTTTGGCCGCGTGCTGACGCGAGAGGGCGGAATTCGGTTAGCTCGCCTGACAAAGGAGTTGCTGGCGCATCCGTTCAAGATTCCCGCGTTGGTGGCTTTCGGCCAGCAGAGTGCGAAAGCCGCCCAATCTTTGGCGGAGTTTCTGGACCGATTCGTGAGGGCGGTCTCAGGACAAGATGTTGATCGGATGGCCGGAAAGCAAAACGAGGTGATGGCATCGTGACCATTACTGTAGCCTCCGGCATTGTTCCAAGCCCAGGTACGGTGCCGAAAACCATGCGCGCCGGCGTGTACCGCGAAAAGGGAATCGTTCACGTCGAAGAAGTCCCCGTACCCGAGGTTGGCGAACGCGAAGTCCTGATCAAAGTCTCCGCTTGCGGCATCTGTGGCACGGACATCAAGAAAATTTATCAACGATACGTTGAGCCGCCGCAAATTCTCGGCCACGAACTCGCCGGCACGGTTGTTGCCGTTGGCCCAGGCGTCACGAAATTCAAGCCCGGCGATCGTGTGATGAGCTTTCATCACATTCCGTGCGGCAAATGTTTCTTCTGTGAACGCCGTTCGTTTTCTCAATGCAAGCAGTACAAGACGACTGGCCTGACGGGAGGCTTCACGCCCAACGGTGGCGGCTTCGCCGAGTACGTGAAAGCCATGCCGTGGGTCGCAGAGGGCGGCATTGTTGCGCTGCCCGACAACGTCAGCTTTGAGGAAGGCACCTTCATCGAGCCCATCAACACGATTTACAAAGCCGTGCAGAAAGCGCGCATCGTTCCCGGCGAAAACGTTCTCGTCGCAGGCTGTGGCCCCATCGGGCTGCAGCTCCTGATGGTCGCCAAGCTCTTCGGCGCGCGCCTCTTCACCAGCGACCCGATGGCTGAGCGCCGCGCCAAGAGCCTCACGCTCGGCGCGCACGAGTCTTTTGACCCCAGCGGTGGTAAGCTTGTGGA
>DATGIS010000050.1:0-110586 GCA_035295625.1 Candidatus Acidiferrum sp.
TTCCCCCAAGCGTCCGCTTCCCGCGCCGCAAATTCTAACAAACACTCCGCCGTATCGCTGCCATTCACCGCTTCTTTGTTTCTAGCTCCGGACGTGCGTCACAATTTAGCCCTGCCCCGTCAGGGCCGGGTAGCCATAGGAATGAAACCTCAAGCGCCGTCGGCGCGGCACTCGGGCAACCCTCCGCCCACTCCCGCATTCTGACGGTGCATCGGACGGTCCTCGTCGTCCTTCCGACGAACCTTGAGTGTCTCCCGCCCCACGTCCAGCTCCAGAGGTGACTCGTGCGCCTTGCGATTTTCGCGTCTTCCACAATCTTCCTGTTCGGTTTGCATGCACTCGCTCAAGAGAGTCCTGCTCCTGCGCCCGCCACGCAGAAACCCCAATCCGAAAAACAGCGCAAAAAACAAATCAAAAGAGCCAAAGACGAACTCGGCGACAGTCTCCAACACGTCATCGAAGAAGACTTGATCTACATCATCACTCCGGAGGAACGCGCCGCCTTCAACCGACTCGGCACCAACGAAGAACGCGAACAATTCATCGAAATCATCTTCCAGCGCCGCAATCCCAATCCCGATTCCTCCGTCAACGAATTCAAAGAAGAGCACTACCGTCGCATCGCGTACGCCAACGAACACTTCTCCTCCGGCATTCCCGGCTGGAAAACCGATCGCGGCCACGTCTACATCGTCTGGGGTCCGCCCGACGAGATCGATTCTCATCCCACCGGCGGCACCTACGACCGCCCCATGTGGCAGGGCGGCGGCTCAACTCCCACCTACAACTGGGAACTCTGGCGCTATCGCCATCTGGACGGGATTGGCGAAAATATTGAACTCGAGTTTGTCGATCCTTCCGGCAGCGGCGAATACCACCTCACCACCGATCCTAGCGAAAAAGACGCCTGCGCCCATGTTCCAGGATGCGGCGAAAGCATCAGCGAACTCCTCAGCGGTCATGGCAAGGTAGACCGCTTCAGCAACGCCAACGGCACCACGCTCCCCGCTCCATTTGGCGGCATTCCCGCCAGTGAAGGTGAATTCGAACGGCTGGATCGCTACCGGCTCGTGTTGGGGACCCCGCCGGTTCCTTTCAAGGACGTAATGACGGAAGTTTACAGTCGCGTCATTCGCAATCAGATGGACGTCGGCTACGACGTCGCTTTACTCCGCGCCACCACCGACTCCGTCATCGTTCCCATCACGCTTCAGATTCCCAACGGCCAAATGGGGTATCGCGCGAAAGACGGCGTCCATTCTTCCATCGTCAATGTCTACGGCCGCATTACCACGCCCGGCGGACGAGTCATCCAGACGTTCGAAGAAGCCGTCGCGCACGATATTCCAGACTCGCTCTTCCAAAAATCGCTCACACAATCTTCTCTCTATCAGAAATCCGTCCCGCTTCATCCAGGTCTCTATCGTCTCGATGTCGTCGTCAAAGACGTCGAATCCGGAAATGTCGCCGTCATCGGCACCTCTCTTCGCGTCCCGCAATATGAAGAAGGCCTGCTCAATGCCAGCTCGCTCATCCTCGCCGACAAAATTGAACCCGTTCCTTCGAATGAAATCGGTCTCGGCCCCTTCGTATTCGGCGCTTACAAAGTCCGTCCGCGTTTGTCTCGCGTCTTCACGAACGCGGAAAATCTCGGCATCTTTTTGCAGCTCTACAACCTGAAAACAGACGACACCTTTCGCGACACCAGCGTCAACGTCACCTATCGCCTTCTTCGCGATAAGCAATCCATCTGGAATTCCGTCGAATCTTCCGGCTCGATCCGCCGCGACGGCGAACAAGTCACTTTGAACCGTCGTCTCCCCCTCGCCGCCTTCGCCCCCGGCCACTACTCTCTCGAAATCAAAGTGACCGACCAAATCTCCAAACAAACCGTCACCCGCTCCGTCGACTTCGAAATTTCCCCCCAAAATCCGTAGGGGCACGATATATCGTGCCCTCCCAACCGAAGGCACGACGCAGCGTGCTTGGCGCTGACCCTCGAGATCTCCGCGATCTAAATGTAGAGCCGTCCCTTCAGGGCGGCATCTTCAATTGAAATCGCAGCGCCTGCTTGTCCGTACACGCGAGGTCCTGCCTGCTATCCCGTGCTGGACAAACGAAATAAAACGATATAAAACGTAACAATTCGATAGTCGCGCACCTTTCTTCGTCCGCGACTCGACAACATCCCTGCCGGGAGAGAATTCCTATGCAGCGTAGAGACTTTCTAAAAAGCACCGCTGTCGTTGCCGCCGCTGCGGAACTCTTAAAGACGGAAGCGCACGCCAAAATTCCCGCTCACAACTGGGGAAATTACGACTTCGGCTCCGGTCCTCAAGTCGCTGATCGCCTCAATCAGGGTCCATTCCCGCAATACGCGCCCGATGCCGTCATTCCTACAGACGATGTGGTGATGACGACTACTTCTTCGGAAGATGTCGTGCCGAACTACGGCATGGGACTCGTCACATACGTCACAGCAGACAGCGGCACGGAAGAAATCAAATCCGACAATATTCCTCAGGCGATAGAAGACCTCGTACGCTTTCCACTCGGCCAGCAACTCTATATTCGGCCGACCTGGCGGGAAGTTCAGCCACGTCCAGGACGCCTGGAGTTGCCCGACTATCTCAAACTCGTCTTCGAACTGGCGAAAAAGAACAACAAGCGCGTCGGATTGCGAATTCAGATGTGCGCTCCGGACTACAAGCGCGAACCGGCTCTCCCCGATTTTGTCCTTGAAAAAGTACCGAAGGTCGATCTGCTCGAGCCTAGCGATCAGGAAAGCAAGTCCGCGGGAAAAAGATTTCTGGACAACCCTCATTCGCGCTATCAGCCCCGCTACGACCATCCTTTTTTTCAGCAGGCATTCAAGGAACTTGTCGGTCTTCTGGCTGCGGAATTCAACGGCAATCCGCTCATCGAATACATCGACACGTTCATGTATGGCTTTTGGGGCGAAGGGCACACATGGCCATTCCCCAACAATCCTTTTCCTGATGACCTGACAGCCGAACGCACCTGGATCAGCATGCTCGAAGTCCAGCTCGAACATTTTTCAAAGACTCCTCTGCTGACCAACACCCAACCCGACTTCAGCCGCGTTGGAAATTCAGAACTGCTGGATCGCACCGTCCGCAGCAACAATTGGATTCGCAGTGACACCATCTTCATCGAGAACGAACAGATCGAAGCGCTCAGCAATCGCCCGCCTTGGATCGCGGCGTTGCTCGAGCAGGGGCTTCCGGGCAAACCTCCCGATCCGCGCCTCGCAAAGGAAGGCATATCTCCGGCAGAAAATATGATCGCGCACGTGATCGATGTCGGCGCAAATTACTGGTCGCTCTGGAACTTTCACCAGATCAGCGCCAAAAATCTGATGAACTACTACCAGGCTTATCCGGCGGCGTTCGACCGCATCAGTCGCCGCATTGGCTATCGCGTGCGTCCATCTTTCATTTGGAGTTACAAAGCTGCCGGCAACTTGGGACTGATCGTCGGCTTTGCCAATGACGGCATTGCGGGCGTGCCCGGAGTGTTGCGGGTGACGGTGGAGACTCAAGACGGCAAGGTGCTCAAGAGCGGTTGTCTGGATGCCGGTTATCCCTTGCCGGGTAAAATTCGGCAAGCCCAGTTCGTTCTTCCAAACGTCACCGATTGGCAGGGATTGAAACTTCGCGCCGAGATCGAAGTAAAGGGAATGCGTTACCCCGTCCGTTGGGCTTGCCACCAGAAGCTGAACGACGATGGTTCGCTCACACTGCGCCCCAACCTCCGCCAGCAGATCTAGACTGGGTCCTTCGAATATCCGCACATTTCCGACTACAATCCCGCTTGCCAACATCACTCCGCACGGCGCTAGAATAATGTCTTCCGCCGCCCCGCGAGGTGTCCCATGCAAACCGCTCTTCTCAATCGCCGCACATTTCTAAAAGTCAGTTCGCTCGCGGGAGGCGGTGTTCTCATCGCGGTACACGCAAAGCCGCTTGCTGCCGCTTTCGCACAGGGTACTGCCGCTGCTGCGCAGCCTGCCTTCTCCGCGCTCGCCTTCTTCCGCATCGCGCCCGACGGCATCGTCACGATTCTTTCAAAAAATCCCGAGATCGGTCAGGGCATCAAGACGCAACTCCCGATGATTCTCGCCGACGAACTCGACGTGGACTGGAAAGACGTTCGCATCGAACAAGCCGACCTGGACGAAACTAAATTTGGTCCGCAGCGCGCCGGCGGCAGCACCGCCACTCCCATCAATTGGGATCCGCTTCGTCGTGTCGGCGCCGCCGTTCGCCAGATGTTCATCGCTGCCGCGGCGCAAACCTGGAACGTTCCTCCATCCGAATGTTCCACCGCGTCCGGCCGCGTTCTGCATGCCACTTCGAATCGCTCGCTCGGCTATGGCGACCTCACTGCGAAAGTCGCTGTGCTCACTCCGCCCGATCTTTCGTCGGTCAAACCAAAAGATCCCAAAGACTACAAAATCATCGGCCAGCCCACGCGCAGCGTGGACAATCCAGCCATCGTCACTGGAAAATTCCCCTATAGCATCGACTTCAAAGTCCCCGGCATGCTCTACGCCGTCTTCGAAAAATGCCCTGTCTTTGCCGGAAAAATCTCCACCGCCAACATCGACGAAATCCGCGCTCTCCCCGGCATAAAACACGCCTTCCTCATCGAAGGCACGCAAGATCTTCTCGGCCTCCACTGCGGCATCGCCATCGTCGCCGACTCCTGGTGGCAGGCGAATCAAGCGCGAAAAAAACTTCGCGTCACCTGGTCCGATAGTCCCACCACGCAGCAAAGCAGCCAAAACTTTGCGAAACAAGCCGACGAGCTTTCAAAAAAAGATCCGTTCTTTTCTCTCCGCACCGACGGCGATGCCGACGCCGCTCTAAAATCTGCCAACAAAACCGTCGACGCCGCTTACTTCTATCCCTTCCTCGCGCACGCGCCAATGGAGCCGCAGAACTGTCTCGCGCATTACAAAGACGGAAATCTCGAGATCTGGACGCCCAGCCAAACTCCCGCTCGCGGCCGCCAGATGATTGTCGACGTCCTCAAAATTCCCGAAGCCAATATCACCGTTCATCTTCGCCGCGCCGGCGGTGGATTCGGCCGCCGCCTCACCAATGACTACATGCTCGAAGCCGCCGCGATTGCCAAAGAAGTTGGCGTACCCGTCAAACTTCTCTGGACTCGCGAAGATGATTTCCACCACGACCACTATCGCGCTCTCGGCTATCATTATCTCAAAGGCGGCGTCGACTCTTCCGGCAAAGTCGTCGCGTGGAAAAATCATTTCGTCAGTCTCGGCGAAGGCAAAAACTTTGCCCCCGTCGCCAGCATTGGCCCCAATGAATTTCCCGCCAGCTACGTTCCTGCATATTCGCTCGGTTCATCCTTGATGCCTTGCGGAATTCCCACGTACGCGCTGCGCGCTCCCGGCAGCAACGGTTACGCCTGGGTCTTTCAATCTTTTCTCGATGAACTCGCGCAAGCTGCCGGAATCGATCCGCTGCAATTCCGTTTGCAATTGCTCGCCGCGCCGCGCGTCGCAAATGCCAGCACCGCTTCTCCTGCGGGCACGCCCGAACTCGATCCCGCTCGCATGTCCGGCGTTCTAAAGCTCGCCGCCGAAAAATCCGATTGGGGCAAACGCACACTACCGAAAGGCACCGGTATGGGCGTCGCGTTTCACTTTTCTCATCGTGGCCACTTCGCCGCCGTCGCGCTCGTTCACGTAAATTCCGCGAAAAAAGTGAAAGTCGAAAAAATCTGGAGCGTCGGCGACATCGGCAGCCAGATCATCAATCCGCTCAACGCAGAAAATCAGACGCAGGGCGCGGTCATCGAAGCGCTGTCTCAGTTGATGGCGCAGGAAATTACCATCGACGGCGGCCGCGCAAAACAAAGCAATTTCAACGAGTACGAACCGGTCCGCATGAATCACGCGCCAACCGCCATCGAAGTCCACTACCTGAAAACGGACAATTCGCCCACCGGCCTCGGCGAACCCGCTCTTCCGCCGACGCTCGCCGCCGTCACCAACGCGATCTTCGCCGCCACTGGCGACCGAGTCCGCTCTCTGCCCCTTTCCAAACACGGCTATTCCTGGGCCTAACCGCTCACCACAAGCCACCAACTGTCATTCCGACCGGAGTAGCCCGGCTTTTTCTTGAGTGCGGTTGTTGCACGCCGCGCTGCGGAGCGGAGGAATCTCTCTTCGCTCGATCCGTACCGCACGATTTTGGCTCGCCTCGCTTCTGTGCTAACGTTTTTTGGTTATGACCAAGCGCATAGGCGTGCTCTTGAGCGGCCGCGGCTCGAACTTTGAAGCCCTCGCCGATTCTGTCGCGTCGGGAAATATTCCGAACGCGGAGATCGCGCTCGTCTTGAGCAATCGCGAATCCGCCGCTGGAATCGATCGCGCAAAATCGCGCGGCCTCGCGACGCGCGTGATTCCTTCCAAAGGACTCGAGCGCGAAGCGTACGATCGCCTTGTCGTCGCCGCGCTGAACGAAGCGAAAGCGGATCTGGTTTGCCTGGCGGGTTACATGCGTTTGCTTTCGCCGTATTTTGTTGCAGCGTTTCCGCAAAGGATTCTGAATATTCATCCGTCGCTGTTGCCTTCTTTTCCCGGTCTCGAAGCGCAAAAACAGGCGCTCGATTACGGCGTGAAATTTGCCGGATGCACGGTTCACTTTGTGGATGAAAATCTCGACGCGGGGCCGATCGTGTTGCAATCTGTTGTGCCGGTCGAAGACGGCGACACGGAAGAAACTTTGTCCGCGCGCATTTTGAAAGAAGAGCACAAGATTTATTCCGACGCAGTGAAGCTTGTGCTCGAGGAAAAATATAAAATCGTGGGGCGGCGCGTTGTACGCGCGTCGCCGTAAACGTAAAAAAACATGACTGCAAACTTCAAACCGGTTGCCGAACAGCTCGCCTACCTCAAAAAAGGCGTCGCGGAAATTATCCGCGAAGACGAATTGCGCGCGCGGCTTGAAAAATCCTTCAAGACCGGCGTGCCCCTCCGCGTCTATCTCGGCGTCGATCCGACCGCGCCGGACATTCATCTTGGCCACACTGTGGTGCTGCGCAAGCTGAAACATTTTCAAGACATGGGCCACACCGCCGTGTTTCTGATCGGCGATTTTTCCGCGATGATCGGCGATCCGACGGGCCGCTCGGAAACGCGTCCGCCGCTTTCCCGCGAGGAAGTGAACGCCAACGCGAAAACGTATCTCGACCAGGTTTTCAAAATCCTGGACAAAGACAAGACCGAAGTCCGCTACAACAGCGAATGGCTCGACAAACTTTCCTCCTACGAAATCGTTCGGCTCTGCGGCAGATACACCGTCCCGCGAATGCTAGAGCGAGAAGACTTCAAGACCAGACTTGAATCAGGCCGAGCTTATGAGCAGCAATTGAGGAGCGCTCAAGATAACCAGAATGTGCAAGCTAACCCTTGGACCTCGTCTCCAATTCAAAAGCCTCAGACCATCTCCATTCACGAGCTGCTTTATCCGCTGCTGACCGCGCTCGACGCAGTGGAACTCAAATCCGATGTCGAACTTGGCGCCACCGAGCAAAAATTCAATTTGCTCGTGCATCGCGATATTCAGCGCGAGTATGGCCTCGAAGGACAGGTTTGTATCACCATGCCGATTCTTGTCGGTCTCGACGGCTCCAAGAAAATGTCCAAGAGCCTCGGCAACTACGTCGGCATCACGGAAACTCCGACGGACATCTTCGGTAAAATCATGTCTATTCCTGACTCGTTGATGGCCGACTACTACACTCTTTTGACTGATCGCTCCGTGGCTGTCGACGAAATGTTTGGTGTCACGGGGCATCATGGTCATGACGCATCGGCTCATACAATCGACAAAATCCTCGATCGTCATCCCATGGAGCGAAAGATGGAGCTTGCGGAAATGATAGTCCGTGATTTTCATGGCGCGGCCGCTGGAAAGAAAGCCGCGGAGAATTTCCAGCGCGTGTTCCGTGACCGCGCAGCGCCGACGGAAGTCCCGGTTCAGCGACTCAAGGTTGGGCCGCCGACTCAGGTTGCAACTCTTGTGCGCATAACGGAACTTGCGCCCTCTCGTAGCGAAGCTGAGCGCCTGATTAAGCAAGGCGCTGTCGAAATCGACGGCCAGCGTGTTACCGATATTAAGCAAGTTGTCGATGTAAGTTCTCCCCGCGAATTTGTGCTGCGTGTCGGCAAAAAGAAATTCGTGCGCATTGTGATCGTTTCGCAGTAACGCGAACTCTCCTGCAAGTACTTATCATTGGTCGCCGCCGATTTCGTCGAAGTACGAGGCGCATTCGGTGAGTTTGGATTCGGTGCCGTCGTGGACGGCGTACATGGCTTGTTTTTTTGGTTCGTAGCCGTTGCGCCAGAGGGAAGCGGCGCCGTGCACGCCGTCTTTGTTGAGCGCGTAAAAATAGATGTGGAAGGTGCCGAGTTTTTTCTTGTCGTTTTTGTAATGGCGCGCGATGCGGGCGCAGGCTTCAAGGCACGCATCTTTCGGCGATTTTCCCTGGCGCATCATTTCAATAATCGTGTGGCCGCCGGAGATTTTGATATTTTCCTCGCCCTTTCCGGTGGAGCCGGCCGCGCCGACTTCGTTGTCCACGCAGCATCCGGCGCCGATGATCGGCGAATCGCCGACGCGGCCGGGAATTTTCCACGACAAGCCAGAGGTTGTGGTGACGGCAGAGATGTCGCCCTTTGCGTCCACGGCCATGCAGGGAATTGTGCCGGTGGGCGGATCGAGAATGACGTCGACAGCGCGCGCAAGAAGAGCCTGTTCGCTGGGCGAATCGCCGAACATCGGAGCAATGTGTTCGCGGAGCGCGGCGGTCGGTTTCCATTCGGGACTGTCCACGCCGGGACGCCAGTTGAAGGAAGTGGATGCTTTCCAGGCGAGCCAGATTTTGCGGGAATGTTCGGTGAGAAGATTTTGTTCTTCAAAACCTTCCGCGACGGCGAAGCGGCGCGCACCATCGCCGACAAGCATGACGTGATTGGTGCGCTGGAGAACAGTTTGCGCAAGCTTAGCGACATTCTTGATGCGGCGAACTCCAGCAACGGAGCCGGCGCGATGCGTGGGTCCGTGCATGCAACTGGCGTCGAGTTCGACTTCGCCTTCTTCGTTGGGCAGGCCGCCGTAGCCGACGGAGTCGTCGTTGGGATCGTCTTCGACAACGGTGACGGCAGCGACGACGGCATCAAGCGTGTCGCCGCCCGCCTTCAAAATGTCCATGCCTTTTTGCAGCGCGTTCACGCCGTTGGCGCTGGAGACGATGATGGGGCGTTTGCCTGGCGCAGGAGACAGCGAAGAAAGATTGGTTGAAGCGGGATCGGCGCCAAAAAGTTTCGGTGTGCCGACGACGGCACCGCCGGCAAGGGAAGTGAGAAAGAATTTACGGCGCGACCACAAGCTCATGGGAGCCTCCTTGGATTTGGCGGGGCCAATATACGACGGCAGGCAGCGGCTGACCAGAGGCGAGGGTTGGTGGTGAGGGGGGATAGGTATAGGTTTTTTTGTAACTGCAGATTCTGAAGGACTTTAAGTCTTTTGTTTTGCAACTGCAGATTCTAAAGAAGTTAAAGGCCGGATTTCCGTAACTGCAGATGGTAAAGGAGTTAGCGAAAACTTGCGGGAGGTTGAGAGGGTGGTGGGACGCCGCGAGGCAGGGGAAGAGCGTCGAACAATCCACAAATAAACATAGCACAGCCAGATGGCAAAGTCAATAGTTAACTGAGTAGGTAAAACGTCTCAAGATTGAGACGGAAGGCCGGGAGGCGGCGCTCAGGTGGTTGTGGGCGGCTTGATGGCGTTGGTTACGGCTTGGCCGGTGTCGCGGCGAGGCGGTGGCAGTTTTGGAGCCTGCTTTTTTGGCTTTCTGATTTCGCGTTTCCGTGCGTTTTTGTTTCCCATACACGCATGATGGCACATTTTTTCGAATCAGGAAATTTTAGTTTTGGCGAGGGATGGAGAGGTGGAGTGGCCGCCACGAGAGACGCAAAATCAGGGCACGCGGAGTTTGGCGGCGAGTGCGAGTTTGCGTTGGCGGACGTCGAAGGTGAGGAAGGTGGAGGCTTTGAGGGCGAGGGCGGAGGCGACGTGAAGGACGTCGAGGGAGCGGGTGCCGAGAGCGCGGGTTTGCGCGCGCGCGAGTTGCCGGGCGCGGTCAAAGATGGCGGAGGTTATGGGAGCGATCTGGATGAGGCCGGTCCGTACGTCGTTTGCAAGCAAATCGAGGACGCGTTGTTCGTCGGTGGGCTGCATTTGTCCGCGAAAAACGGAGAGATTCAGCGAATTGACGAACTCGAATTCGCCGAAGTCCGTGCTGATGAGACGCGAATTCAGCCGGCGCATTGTCGCCAGGGCTGCGGAAGCGTTGACGTCCGGGACGTAGAGCGAAAAGAGAAAGCTGGTGTCCGCGTAAACGATCAATAGCGATCCCGATCCTCGGCGATGAGTTTAGCGCCTGAGATTTTCATGCGTCTTTTGCCGAAGATTTTTTTCATGCGACCAAGAAAATCGGGCATTTCCGGGGCGGCAACTGGTTCGGGCGGAAGGAGGCGAGCGATGACGCGCTTGCGTTTGGTGATCTGGATCTCTTCGCCGTGCCGGAGGGCGTCTTCGACGACAGAGAACCGGTAACGGAGGTCGCGGACGGAGGCTTTGCGCATGTGATGCATTTTAGCATCACAAAAAGCAAAGCGATAGAGGAAAATTTAGACGGAGAATCACAGAGTACACACGCTCCATCGCGGTGTGCGGGAGAAAGAAAAATGCCACCCTTCCCGGTAAAAAGCAACGGGAGGGAAAATACGCGAAAGGGACGGCAGTACAACGGCAAGAAAGAGAAAGATGCCGGGCTGAAGCCGCGGCGCTACATTTCGGAAACTGCTAACGCCAGTTCGGGAGATTGCGATTCGCAGCGAGACAGTGGGCGGCCCAATGGCCGAGGTGGCCGGAGAGGGCGACGCCGTGGCCGGAGTAGGCGCCGAGGAAGAGGAGATTTTTGTTTTTGGGATGGGTGCGGAAGATGGGGACGAAGTTCTTTGTGAGTAGGATTGGGCCGCCCCAACGATGTGTGATGCGGACGTTTTTTAAAACTGGATGAAGAGCGCGGACGCGGTGCTCGAGCGCGTTCAATCTCTCCCGGGATGATCCGGTAAGAACATTTTCGTTTTCGAGACCGCGCCACAGCTTCTTTTTATGGCGTTTTGAAAGAGATTCCTCGAAGGCCGGAACCAGGCCGCTGCCGAAGATCATTGCGGCCTCTGATTTTCTTCCAGCGCGGACTCGAAATAATCTTCCCCACAGATACGGTAAATCCACCGTGTAGAACGGCCGGCGGGAACTCATGCCGAGCGCGGCGAGCTGTTTTCTTGTGAGTGGGGCGGTGGCGAGGGCGAAGGTGAGTTTTGGTTCGGGGGAAGTGTTGAAAAGACCTTGAGCGAGCGAGAGGCCACCGGCGTTGGTGGCGAGCAGGACGCGAGACGCGGTGATGATTCTGGAACGTTTGCCACGGCGTGAGACATGGATGCGAATCGGATCAGTTGGATCTACGCGCGTGACCTGGGCATTTTCCGCGATGAGGGCGCCGGCGCGGACAGCGGCGCGTGCGAGGCCGTCCACAACTTTGCCGGGATCGACGGTGCCGCCGGGAACTTTTTTGACGACGCGAACGCGGCCGGAGTCGCTCCAATCGATGGGTGAGTTTTGGAGTGGGCGGAGTTTCTTTCCTTCCATGGAATGAGAGCTGCGCGCGATTTCCCAGACTCCGGGGAGAGCGAGATCGGCGTTGATGCCGAGGTCGCGCAGAATTTTTCGATAGCTCCGTAAGACATCGCCGAGGCCGGGAAGATTTCCGGCGGCAGTTTCGGCAAGGACCATGCCGCCGGTGCGGCCGCTGGCGCCGTTGCCGACGCGTTTTGCTTCGAGGAGGAGGACAGATTTGTTGGGGGCGAGACGCTTGAGCGAAGCGGCGGCGGCGAGTCCGGTGAAGCCGGCGCCGATGATGGCGATGTCGACGTGAGCGGGGAGGCGAGTGAGTTTGGAGCGGAAGGAGATTTCCCAGGGAGGAGTGCCCCAGGTGGGAGTGGGAGGCATAGAGAAAATAAGGATAACGCAGAGGACGGGGAGAGCCAGCGGAGAGAAAGCAGAAATGTAACACAGAGGGCACAGAGGGCAGAGCACAGAGGTCACAGAGAAGATAGGAGAGAAAACTAAAATAAAGAAACGATAGAAAAGAAACGATAGGAAAAGAGAGTGGGAGCGTTACTCGGCGGCGCCGAGGGGGAGGAAGTATTGGGTGCCTTTGACGGGTTCCTGGAGGCGGCGGAGGAGTTGCTGGAGGTCTTCGCTGCGCTCGACGAAGTCGATGTCGGAGGTGTTGATGACGAGAAGGTCGGAGGCTTCGTAGCGGAAGAAGAAATGTTCGTAGGCGCGCGCGACTTCTTCGATGTAGTCGGGGGAGATGTGGGATTCGCCGTGGGCGGCTTTTTTGGCGATGCGTGCGCGAAGGGTTTCGGGCTTGGCTTGCAGATAGATGACGAGATCGGGAGCGGGAATTTCGCGCGCGAGGAGATCGTAGTAGCGTTCGTAGAGTTTCAGCTCTTCGTCATCGAGATTGAGGTTGGCGAAGATGCGGTCTTTTTCCATCAAGAAATCGGAGAGAAGAGGAGCGGGAGAATCGGCGGCGAGGGCTTCGCGGAGGCGCTTTTGGCGCTCGAGGAGAAAGTACATTTGGGCGCGGAAGGCGGAGCCGGATTTTTCGTTGTAGAAATCGGTGAGGAAGGGATTGTCTTCGCAATCATAAACGCGGCGGGCGTGAAGGCGTTCGGCGAGGATGCGAGCCAGAGTGGATTTGCCGACGCGGAGAGGGCCTTCGATGGCGATAAAGCGCGGAGCTTGCGGGCCCCGCTTGGGGATGGGTGCGCGTTTGGCCGAGGAGTCGAGCGCCATCAAGAGGGGATTATAGCAGCGACAAGTGTCAGTGGGCAGAGGCAGTTTGAATTCCGGCTTGCTGTATCGCGAACGAGGAAATTCGACCTGCCCCGGAGTACCAGAGTGCCGCATGGCAAAAGAAGGGCGAAGTACTAGGAGAATCAGTCAAACGGTCGTACGGCAGAGAATGTGACCATTGGGCCAGTGCAACCTGTCCCTGGGGACAGCATACTGAGGGAGTCGCGAGCGGTGCCTTTTTTTAGCTGGAGTAAAAGGCGCAGAGCTTGCGGCAACTGAGGTGGTCCCAATGTTTCTTACCGCAGCCCTCCTGATGATGAGCTTTCCGCAAGCGGTGCCGATGGCGCTGAGCGATTCCAAGAGCTTCTCTTCGACTACAGAGAGCGCAAGAATTGAGATGGCGAAAGAAGATGCGGCCGGCGCTTTACCTGCGGCCCCTTCGCCGAAGATTGCGCCGGACAGCGCGAGTGGAGCGGCGGGAGAATCCTCGTCTTTGAATGCAGCGCCGATTTTAGCGGCGGAACCGATCAAGCCGGCGAATCCGCCAAAGTTCGCGGTGCGGAGAAGCGAAGAAACGCCGAGGCAGCGGATGGAGTGGGTGGGGCTGGCATTGGCGGGACACGGAGCGGCGGCTTTTGATGCGTATTCGACGAGGCAGGCGATTTCCGGTGGATTCGGCACGGAGCAAAATCCGCTGCTGAGACCGTTTGCACACTCGGGTGCTTTGTATGTTGCGACGCAGGTGAGCCCGACCGTGATGGATTTTCTGGGACACAAAATGATGAGAAGCCGGAGTCCTTTGCTGCGGAAGATGTGGTGGTTGCCACAGGCGGCGGGTGCGGGGATTTCGTTCAGCGCGGGAATGCACAACATGAGCCTGGTGAAGTGACCGGAGAGATTTTGCGGTAGAGAGTTCCTCCTAACGAAAGAAAAGAAGCGTCCCGAGCTGTTCCCTCCGGCCGGGGCGCTTCGGGTTTTAGGGATGGTCAGGCTGTCTCAATGAGCGCGGTCGAAGCTGGGTGAGAATTTTGCAGGATGGAGGGCTGGTGTACTAAAATTGAGGCATCCTGCAAACGGATCCCCGGTAGCTCAACGGTAGAGCATTCGGCTGTTAACCGAAGGGTTGCTAGTTCGAATCTAGCCCGGGGAGCCAAATTTCCTGCCAATTTTCAATTGCCCGTCGGTGGATTGCCCTTACAGAGATCGATGCTTTGGCGTTGCGGACTGGGGCGATTCTTATGGCCGGCCGCGATTAGCGCGACTTGTTCTTTTGGCCGTAGTAGGCGGACACCCCGTGTTTGCGCAAGAAGTGTTTGTCGAGAAGCGTGTCGCTGAGCGGCTTTGCGTCGGGATTGAGAGAAATTGTTGCGAGAGCCAGGTGAGCGATTTCTTCGAGCATCCAGGCGTTGTGGGCGGCTTCGGAGGGTGAGGATCCCCAGCAGAACGGGGCATGGTTCGCGACCAACACGGCGGGCATCATCGCCGGATCGATGCCTTCCATTCTTCTCACAATCGCGATGCCTGTGTTCAGTTCGTAGTCTTTGTTGATTTCTTCGTTCGTCAGATCCGCGGTGACTGGAACTGCGCCGCGAAAATAGTCCGCATGAGTGGTGCCGAAGCAAGGAATTTCCCGTTTCGCTTGCGCCCATGCAGTCGCGTGGCGCGAGTGTGTGTGCGCGATTCCACCGATGCCTGGAAAACTTTTGTACAGCAACACGTGCGTTGCCAAGTCCGAAGAAGGCCGCAGCTTGCCTTCGATCGTTTTTCCGGTCAAGTTCGTAATCACCATATCCGAGGGTTTTAGTTTTTCGTACGGAACGCCGCTCGGCTTTATGACGACCAATTGTTTTTCGCGCGAAATTCCGCTGGCGTTGCCAAAGGTATCTACCGCCAATCCGCGGCGCACAAGTTCCAGATTTGCTTCGAGCACTTCTTCGCGCAGGGTCAGCAACTTCATTGGCGGCTCCAGACGGTCGCGGAGATTCTGCGCAACTCCGGGAGAACGTCACCAATTGCGGCAGCGGGTGAGTCTTTCTGGCCGAGCGAAAAATAGAGCTTGCGATAAAGCGGGTACAGCTCGGCATAAACGGCCGAGCTTTTTGGGTCTGGCTCGAACGCGGTAAATTTTCTGCAAAGCGCGTCTTGCGCTTTTTCGATCGTGGGAAAAGTTCCGGCGGCGAGGAATGCAAAAATCGCCGAGCCAAGACTCGTTACGTCACCTTCCGGCACGAGCACCGGCTTGTTCAAAATGTCGGCATAGATCTGGTTCAGCTTTCGGTTTTTCTGCGGAATACCGCCGCCGTTGATCACGCGGCGGATCGTAACGCTGTTTTCTTCCATTCGCTGCAGAATCACTCTGGTGTGAAATCCCGTTCCCTCGATTGCGGAAAAGAGCTCGTCTTCGGGTCCGTGCGTAAGCTTCCAGCCCAAGGTGACGCCGCCGAGCTCCGGATTGACCAGCACGGTCCGGTCGCCGTTGTCCCAGGTCATTCGCAAGAGTCCGGTTTGTCCGGCGCGGAAATTTTCAACCTTTTTCGAAAGTTCTGAAAGCGAAATTCCCGCGCGACGCGCAATCGCTTCGAATATGTCTCCCGTCGCGGAAAGTCCCGCTTCAATTCCCGTGTATTGTGGATGCACCGATCCCGGTACAACACCACAAACTCCCGGGACGAGTTCTGTGGAATCCGAAATGCCCACGATGCACGTTGAAGTTCCGATTACGTTGACCAGATCGTAGAGGCGAGCGCCGGCGCCGATCGTGTCCCAATGGGCGTCGAATGCTCCAACCGGAATAGGCAATCCCGGCTTCAGGCCAAGTTTTTCAGCCCACTCGACGCTCAGTTCGCCCGCGATATGGTCGGATGTCTCGTACCGCCCCGGCAGCTTCGCCGCGATTCCATTCAGCAGAGGATCCACCGCACAAAAGAA
This sequence comes from Candidatus Acidiferrum sp., assembly GCA_035295625.1. Classification (GTDB taxonomy): domain Bacteria; phylum Acidobacteriota; class Terriglobia; order Acidiferrales; family UBA7541; genus Acidiferrum. The sequence continues at coordinate 15,918 of DATGIS010000050.1, forward strand.
ATCGTTGTCGGGAAATCCGCCCCACAACCGATTCCACATCCATTTGTGGCCCATCGCACAGACGCTGCGCGGAATTTTCTGCGGGTCTGTGACGCCGGAGAGCGTCGCAGCCACCATGTCGCAGTGTTCGAGCGCCGTTACGAACTCTTTGCGCTTCTCCGGATTATTTCGCAGCCAGTGGAGCAGCTTTGCAAATCCCCACTCGGACGAATACACACCGCCGCACCATTGAATCGCTTTCAGGTTCCGCGCGCGCGCGACCTCGGTGATCTGCGCCGCTTCTTTCCATGCGCGGTGATCGCACCACAAATAATAATCGTCGAGCGGCTGGAGATTTTTTCCGACTGGCACGACGCTCGATCCGGTTGTATCGAGTGCCATTGCGGCGACGTCTCTTCCGTTCACTCCCGCCGTGGTCAATGCTTTGCGCATGGCCAGGACGAGCGCCTCCATGTGATCCGCGTGTCGTTGCGTCGCAAAATCCGGATCTTCTTTTTTTCGATGAAGAGGATATTCGGCGGTTCCCGAACCAATCGGTCCACGATCGCTGTCCACCAGCGAGACGCGCACGCTGAGCGTGCCAAAATCGACTCCCGCGACTACTGTGCTCATGCTTTATGCCAGTGAACTTCCCAGCCGAAGTATTTTGTCGTCGCTTCGTGTACTGCGCCGGCCATTGTAGAGAAATTCGCCGCCACGTGATGCTCAAATCCGTTTTCGCAAATGTATCGCAGCAATTTCTGCAGTTGAGAAATTTTCACGACGCCAGCGCCGCCAAACGTCTCCAGCGAATCGTTCGTGAATTCGCCTTCGCCAACGTACCCGCGAATTTTTCCGGCGAAATCGTCCGTAGAGAACCGCGCAAAGCTCATTGGTCCGGCTTTCACTCTGCCCACGCACGTTCCAAACGTATTCTCCTTGCCGACGGTTCCCGCAATAATTTCCTGAAAATCCATCTTGACGCTTTGGAAGAAATGTTTCGGCAGATTGCTGCAATGAAAACAAACTGCTTTGTCGGGATCGTCCGAGTAGTTGTTGTTCCAATCGAGCAAAGCGCTTGGCGTCTCGGATGCCAACTGAAGCGCATGCATTCCGACGACACCGGCAATGTCGACTTCGCAGGCGCTGGACAGTCCTTCGTCGCTCATCATGCTCATTACCGTGCAGGGCACGACGCCAAAGTATTCCTCGAGAGCTGTCCAGCATTGAATCGCGCTGATTGTTACTTCCACCTCGCGCATCCAGCCGTCGATCACCGCGCCCAGCTTTGCCATCTTTAAGAGCGCGGCATCCGGAATTCCGCTGGCGTCGACGTACTTTCGGATGGCCGCAAGTTTTCCCTGCGCCGCATTGTCGCCGTCTTTCATGCGCTCCACACGGCCCAAAATCTCGGACAGGTCCACCGTCTCCACGGAAATTCCGTTGCGCTCGAGAATTTTTTCGCTGTACCGCACTGTGTTAAACGCCGCCGGCCTCGCTCCGATCGCGCCAATCCGCAGACGCCGCAAGCCCTTGACCACGCGGCATACCGCCAGAAACCAATCCAGGTCTTTTTTGAACTCAGGCGACTGCGGCGCCTCTGTGTGAAGTGTTGTCAGCGAATAAGGAATTCCGTATTGCGAAAGATTGTTGCACGCCGACATCTTTCCGCAAAAGCTGTCTCGCCGGTCACGGATCGTCATTTTCGACGGCGTATCCGGCGTCGCTTGCACCAGCACCGGCACCCGCAAACCGGCCATGCGCAGAGTTTCCGCGATGGCGCGTTCGTCGCCGAAGTTCGGCAGCGTCACAATCACGCCGTCCATGGCTTCGCCATGCTTCGCAAACAGCGCCGCGCACTTCGCCGCTTCTTGACGCGTCTCGACCGCGCCGTACTTCGAATCCGCCTCCGTCAACGCGACGACTGAAACGCCGGCCGCCTCAAGCGCAGCCTTCATTTCCAGGTGTCCGGTTCGCGCCAAATGGTCCGGGAAAAATCCCCGGTTTCCCACGATCATGCCCAAGGTCATCTTTCGTTTTCCGCTACTGCTCATCGCGAGCCCTCCGCTGATTCAGATGCAGCGTATCCAATGCAAGCCTTGAGGCACCATCGAAATCGTGCAATATCCTGATGAGAATATCTGGTCGATTGCCGTCGAAAGAGGCTGTGCCAAAGCAGGGTAACTCAGCTGTGCAAGCGCTTGCAATTTGCCACTATGCCGCGGCGCCCCGGAACTGTCAAGAAACATCGCTCGAACCGATGATCCAAGGCGCGAAAGGAGAATGCCGTCTTTTTCCTGGCGCAGGTCTTATCCGTTCACCGCCGGACCGCCGCGCCTTGAGTAAGCGATTGCAAATCATTACCATTGGCGCCGCCGGTTGCTGGAGTTTCTGAAGGCTCAATATGGTTGGCAAACAGAGTCAATCGCTGAAGCTAGAAGCTGTCGCGAAACGAGCGCGCGTCTCGACCGCGACCGTTTCGCGAGTCCTCAATAACCTGGATATGGTGAAGGTCTCGACCAAGGCGCGAGTTCTGAAGGCCGCCGAGGAATTGAACTATCATCCGAATCTTCATGCTCGATCGCTGGCCCGAGGCAAAAACAGGACACTCGGGATTCTCGTCTCCAACATGGAGAACCCGTTTTTCTTTGATATCTACCATGCCCTGGAATCCGCTGCGCATGCGCGCGGCTACGAAGTCGTAGTGGCCAATACCGATTATCACTCCGAACAACTGGTCAAAAGCGTCCGCCTCATGATCGGCTGGCGCGTAGCCGGCCTCGCTGCGATCGTTTCGGAAATGGACCAGCGGTTTTGGCAAGCGGTGAGCGACGCGAAAATTCCCATGGTTTTCTACGACGTAGGCACGCCGCAGAAAAACATCACAAACGTGCGGGTCGACTACCGGAAAGGAATGAGAAAGATCGTCGAGTACTTACGTTCGATGGGCCACAATCGCATGGCGTTTCTCGGTCATCACTCGACCCTAGAACCAATCAATGAACGCAGAAAGACTTTTTTGGAAACAGTGAAACGCATTTCCCCGGGCGCGCAAGTCAAAATATGTGCAGGCTCGGATGCGCTCGATGGTGGCCGCGAAGCAGCGCGAGAATTGCTGGCGTCAGGTTTCGATCCGACAGCAATCCTTTGTGTAAATGATTTCATGGCTGTTGGAGTGCTCCGCTATCTTCGCGATCAAGGCATCCGTGTACCAGAAGATATCTCTGTCACGGGATTTGACAATATTCGTCTTGCGGAATTCTGTTCGCCTGCTCTGACGACTGCGCACATTCCACGGGAGAAAATCGGTCAGATGATTTTTGACATTCTGGTTCCGGAAAAAAATACCGAGCGCTTCGTCGGCCAGGAAATTTTAATTGATCCCGAACTGGTTGTCCGCGAATCTACAGGCGTGCCCCGGAGCCGCTAGCATTTCACGTTGTCCATAAGTTGCCATGGATGCGTCTACGGAGCGCCATTTCGGATCAGGCTTTGAGGATGGGAGTCCAGACCTGCATGGGGGTTTCGAGCCGGTTGGCCCATGCGTAGTACGGAATAAAAGTAAGAGCGACGGGACGGGACTGGCGCGGCGAGGATGAGTAGCGGGAATACAATTGCGCGTTGTCCCCGGCATTCTGGTACGCGGCGCCTTCATGTTTCAGAACGACGATACCGCCGAGCAGGTCGCTGTGAAGTTCCTCGCTAAATAGTGAAGAAGAATTCTGGCGCAGATTGACGGCAACGTCTGCCAGCGCGGTGCCTTGCGGTTGGTCTATTTGTTCGAGGCAATATACGAGTGGGCCGCGCTGCACGGCAACGCGATCGTAATTTTCGGCGACGCGAGGATCGGCTTCCATCACTTGAGGCTTCATGTTGAATTTGAGCGTGACGGCATCGCCCTGTGACCAGGTGCGACGCAACGCGAGATATTTCCCTGCGACGACGCCAGACACCGGCTTGCCATTCACGGCGACTAGCGAACTTTCCGACCAGCCGGGAACGCGGACATAGAGGGTAAATTCGGACGGCTTTGCCGGGGCGACGGCGAGTTCGACGGAATCATCCCACGGAAAATTAGTTTTTTGCTGCACCTTGAGCGGAGTGCCGTTTTCAAGCTGCCAATCGAGCAGCGAATTGTCGTAGAGATGTACGTAGAGCCCGTCGGGGCTCGTGCTGTAGAAGTAGCCGGGGAGCGAGGCGAAGGTGCGTTCCAGATTCGGTGGGCAGCACGTAGTGTCGTACCAAGGATTACGAATCTTGTCGCCGCCAGAGGGATCGAAACCGAGCGGATTGCGATAGCAATAAAGAGTGCCATCGAGAGACATGCCGGAGTTGATGCCGTTGTAGAGCGCGCGTTCGATGACGTCGGCATATTTTGCGTCGGCGGTGGCGGCGAGCATGCGCCAGTTCCACATCATGTTGCCGATGGCGGCGCAGCTTTCGCCGTAAGCGGTGAAATTGGGAAGCTCGTAGCGATCGCCGAATGCTTCGCCTTCACTGCGGGCACCGACACCCCCGGTGACGTACATTTGCGCGGAGACGAGGTCGTTCCAAAGAGCGTCGAGGGTTTTCCAGTAAGCAGGATCGCCGGTTTCGAGATAGTAGTCCGTGGCGCCGGAGCAGGCGTACATGGCGCGAACGGCGTGACCTTCCAGTTGTGTGCGCGAAGTGAACGGAATGCCGCAGAAGTGGTAGACGTAGCCGGAGTGGGGAACCTTGATGCGGTCATCGCCATGGAGAATGTATCCGGCGAGTTCGAGGTGGCGGCGATCTCCGGTGGTGCGGTAGAGCTCTATGAGCGCGAGTTCGACTTCGGGATGGCCAGAGAAGATTGGCTTTTTTTCCGGGCCGGATCCGAAATTGGGAAGCAGGAACGTGTCCACAAAGTGGATGCTTGCGTCGAGTAACGTGCGATCTCCGGTGGCGCGATAGTATGCGATGGCGCCTTGAAGCATGTGACCGAAATTGTAGAGCTCGTGACCCCAGCGTTGAGTTTCCGGTTCCATGCGTTGTTTGGCGCGGTCCCGCACATAGTAGGTGTTGAGATAGCCGCTGAGTTCCTGAACGGCGACGACTTCTCCAATAATTTTTTCGGTGAGAGCGCGGAGATCGGGGCGATCACCCGATTGAAGAGTGAAGCCGACAGATTCAACCCATTTATAGACGTCGGAATCGGAATAGACCGGACCACGCTGAGGCGCGTCACTCTTGCTCACCAAGCGGAGAAAATTGTCCATGCGGCCGTTGGATTCGAGCAGCTTTTCCATGGAAGGAATGCTTTTTTCGACGTTGGTCTTGCGGCGAGCGCCCCAAAAGCCGTCGGTGATGGTGACCGCGTGGATGGGGACACTGTGGAGCTTCGCGAAAGGAGAGTGGGCGAGATTGAGAACACCCTGATTTTTCCAGTCCGGGGAAGATGGAGAGTCCGCTGGATCAAAAGAAACGGGAAGAGACGAAAACGGGAACGAAGCTGCGCCGGCGGCCGAGAGTGCGGAACCAACGAATTGGCGGCGGGTGAGAGAGTGAGAAGGAGCCATGAAACCTCCGAAGCAGGAGAGAGTGTAACGGGAGGGGATTATACGTGGAAGATGTAAGCGGTTGCAGGAAAACTCCAGGGACGAGCCTGTCCACAGACGCCTTTTTTCAGCGCTGGCTGTGTGTTTGACATAGGAGAAAAAGTGAGTTAGCGTAGGCGAAGAAAAAGCGAAGTAAGATAGGCGCTCTATGGCTTCTGTTGCAGCATCTTTTGGAAAGTTTACAAACGGAGAAGTTGGCCGCGGGATGGAGGGATTTCGCGGGCAAGTTGCCGCGGAACTGCAACCATGCGGAGTGGTGGAGCTTGATGCAGTGCTCGGTGGAGGATTTCCGCGAGGATCCTTGGTGGAGCTTTGTGGTGCGGCTTCATCAGGGCGGACGGGATTGGCATTTTCTTTGTTGGCGCAGGCAACGGCACAGCAAGAGGCATGTGCGTTCGTGGATGTGTCGGATTCGCTGGATCCCGCTTCGCTTGCTGCGGCGGGAGTGGATTTGCCGAGAGTGCTGTGGGTTCGGTGCGGAGAAACGCAGGGCAAATCGGATGGCGCAGAGTCGTCGGGATTTTTTGCGGCTCCCGAAAAACGAACACGGGAAAAAGCCGCCTATCCAGCAAGCGAGAAAACTTTGCGCGGACAATTCTGGACGCATCCGCGCGAACAGTTGCGAGGGATCGAAAAAGAGATTCCGTCATTGCTGCGAGGGCGAGCGAAAGTGGCGGAGTCTGCGGGAATTCATGTGGTGAACGTGCGCGCCGGACGAGATCTCGCAAAAAAGTCGCCTGAGCTTTCTCCCTCAAAAATTGAAATGTCACGGAATAGTGCAAGAGAAAATTATGAAAAAGCCAGCGTGCGGTATCAGACTGCCGGTGCAAAACCCTGGAAACGGCTGGAGCAAGCACTTAAGACGACGGATCTGCTTCTACATAGTGGCGGCTGGGGTGTGGTGGTTGTGGATTTAGCGGATATTTCCTGGGTGGATGCGCGACGCATCAATTTGAATGTGTGGTTTCGCTTCCGGCGTGAATTGGAAAACACAAAAACGATTCTGCTTTTGCTGGGAGAGGAGTCCTGCGCGAAAAGCTGCGCGTCGCTCGTGCTGCGTTGCGAGCGCAAGGCGGAACACTGGAGCCGGGCGGCGCAGGATTGCAATTCCGGAGTTTCGATTTTGCAGGGTTTTGCAGTGCAAGGAGAAGTTATGCGTTCGCGAAAACAATCGCAACCCGCCGATTGCGCCCGCTGGCAAACGCAAGTGATGGCCCGATAGTTTCGAAAGTGATCTCGAAAGTTCCCCCGTTCCTCCTCCCAACTTCAGGGGAAGCAAGTGCCGTTCGCATGTCTATTCGTTCCTGATTTTTCCGTGCAGGCAGTGGCGCGCGTGGAGCCGGAGCTCCGGGACAAGCCGGTGGGCGTGTTTGCCGGGGCCGCGCCGTCGACAAAAGTGTTTGCGGTGAATTCTGCGGCACGAAGCCTGGGAATTGAAGTTGGCATGACCAAGGTGCAAGCGGAAGGGTTCGCCGGAATTGAATGGCGCTGGCGCTCTCCGGCTGAGGAAAAAACGGCGCATGCGGCGCTGCTTGATTGCGCGTGGACGATTTCGCCGCGAGTCCAGAATGCGGAAAAAGAAAATGCAGGCGATCTGGACGATACGGTTGTGCTCGACCTTGCCGGTTGCGACAAACTTTTTGGATCGACGGAGAAGATTGCACAAGACCTGGCGCGGGTGACGGCAAACGTGGGATTCGAAGCTAACGTTGCCGTGGCGGACAATTATTCGGCGGCGGTAACCGCGGCACAAGGATTTTCCGGCGTGACGGTGATCGCTCCCGGCCAGGAAAGTGCGCACATTGGTGTGCTTGCGCTGGAGAGCCTGCGAGTTCCACAGGAATTGTTGGAAACGCTGCGGCGTTGGGGGATTCACACGTGCGCGCAATTTGGAGCGCTGCCCGAAATTGCGGTCATCGAAAGATTTGGACAGGAAGGGAGGCGTTGGCAGCAGATCGCGCAGGGAAGAGATACGAGCCCGCTGATTGCGCTCGACTTTCCCGAACAGTTTGAAGAGTGCATGGAGATGGAAACTCCAGTGGAGCTTTTGGAGCCGCTGCTGTTTCTGCTGAACCGGCTTTTGGATCAGTTATGTGCGCGGCTGCGAATGCACGTTTTGGCGATCAGCGAAGTGCGCGTGACGTTGACGCTCGAGCGAAACGATTCGCGGCGTAAAGAGCCGTTGCAGCACATTCGAACGATCCGGCTGCCGGTGCCCGCGAAGGAAGGAAAATTTCTCTTAAAACTTTTGCAACTGGATTTGGAGGCGCATCCGCCTACTTTACCGGTGACGGGCATTGGCATCGTGGCGATTCCTGCAAAGACGCGCTCGCGGCAGTTGGGATTATTTTTGCCACTGAGTCCTGATCCAGAGCGCCTGGAGGTGATGTTGGCGCGGATTCGGAGCACGGTTGGGGAAAGCCGCGTTGGTTCGCCGGAATTGCTGGACACGCACCGGCCGAATGCGTTTGAGCAAAAACATTTTGTGCAGCCGGAAATTGTCTGGAAAGACGGGGGAAATGAAGGAACAGCGCGCGCGGCGCTGCGAATTTACCGGCCGCCGCTTGCAGCGAACGTGGAGTTGCGCGACGGAAAGCCGGTGCGGCTGACATGTGAAGGTGCGAGCAGGGCAATTCTGGCGTTTGCCGGACCGTGGAAGACAAAAGGCGATTGGTGGTCGGAGACCGCGTGGGCGCGAGATGAGTGGGATGTTGAGGTGCGAGCGCTGCGGCCGAAACGAGAGATGGAAACGGGGCAGTTGCAGGAAAAAGAGATCGCGCTTTACCGGATTTACAAAGATCAGTTGGCGAAGCGCTGGTTTGTGGAAGGAATCTACGATTGAAGTACGTTGAATTGCACGCGTGCTCGGCATTCAGTTTTCTGAGCGGGGCCTCGCAACCGGAAGAGTTGGTGGCTCGCGCCGCGGATTTACAATTGCCCGCTGTGGCGTTGCTCGATCGCGACGGAGTGTATGGCTCCGCGCGATTTCATCTGGCAGCGCAGAAATTGGGGATTCGAGCGCACGTAGGCGCGGAAATTTCCGTGGAAGGATTCGGGCAGCGTGCGGAATTGCCGTCGTGGATGCCAAATTCGAATGCGGTGGCAAATGCGGTGCGATTGGCGATTCTGGTGGAGAACCGGACGGGCTATCAGAATTTGTGCCGGCTGATGACACGTTACAAGCTGCGGGAAAAAGAAAAGGGAACAGGAACGGCGACTCTGGAAGAAATTGCTGAGCACGCGGAGGGATTGATTTGTTTAACGGGCGGCGAAGAAGGAGTCCTGACTGCTTCTCTGTTTCATGGCGGTCATGAACTGGCACGGAAGAACATCGAAAAACTGACGGCGTTGTTCGGACGAAAAAATGTCTATGTCGAACTGCAGCGGCATTTTGATCTGATGGAAGAGCAGCGCAATCAGGCGGCGGTGCGTCTTGCGGAGACGATGGGATTGCCGCTTGTGGCGACAAACGGTGTGCGCTACGCATGCGCTGAACATAGAGAGATTCTGGATGTGTTTACCTGTTTGCGGCATCACTGCAAGCTGGACACGGCGGGTCGGCTGCTGGAGCGCAATGACGAGCGGCAATTGCGCTCTGCCGAAGAGATGACGCAGCTTTTTTCCGATTTGCCGAGTGCAATTGCAAGCACAGAAGAAGTCTCTGCGCGATTGGGGTATACGCTCGCCGATCTCGGTTATGAATTTCCGCGGTATCCAGTGCCCGACGGCGAAACAATGGATTCGTTTCTTCGCAAGCGGACGGAAGAAGGATTTCAGCGCCGGTATGCAGCCAAGAAAAAAGAGGAATTATTCGAACGAGCAAAGCGGCAGGTACAGCGTGAATTGGCGCTTATCGAAAACTTAAAACTCGCTGGATATTTTTTGATTGTCTGGGATGTGATCCGTTTCTGCGGAGAACAAAAAATCCTGGTGCAAGGTCGGGGATCGGCCGCGAATAGCGCGGTTTGCTACTCGCTTGGAATTACGGCTGTCGATCCAGTCGGGATGGAGCTGCTGTTCGAACGATTTTTATCCGAAGAGCGCGGCGAGTGGCCCGATATCGATTTGGATTTGCCGAGCGGCGACCAGCGTGAAAAAGCCATACAGTACATTTATCGGCGATACGGCCAGCTCGGCGCGGCGATGACGGCGAATGTGATTACCTATCGCGGCCGTTCAGCGGCGCGAGAGGTCGGAAAAGTTTTGGGATTCGATCAGGAAACCCTCGATCAGCTTTCTGCTCAGGTGAATGGTGGCGAGTGGCGCGGGCCTTCCGACACGTTTGAAAATCATTTTCAAAAAGCTGGCTTTGATTTGAATCATCACCGCGTGCGGAAATATTGGGAGTTATGCGAACGGCTTCAGGATTTGCCGCGGCATTTGGGTCAACACTCAGGTGGAATGGTAATTTGCCAGGGGCAGTTGGATTCAGTGGTTCCGCTCGAACCGGCGACGATGCCCGGTCGCGTCGTCGTGCAATGGGATAAAGAAGATTGCGCGGACATGGGAATCATAAAAATTGATTTTCTGGGTCTGGGAATGATGGCGGTGCTGGAAGAATGCCTGGAGTTGATTCCGAAACATTACGAAAAACCCATCGATCTGGCACAGTTGCCGGCGGACGATCCCGCAGTCTACGAAACACTGCGTCGTGCAGACACGGTCGGCATGTTTCAAGTGGAAAGCCGGGCACAGATGTCTTCGTTGCCGCGAAACGCGCCAACGAAATTTTATGACCTTGTTGTGCAGGTGGCGATCATCCGGCCGGGACCAATCGTCGGGAAAATGATGCATCCCTACATGCGGCGGCGGCAAGGACGGGAGCAAGTGACCTACGCGCATCCCTTGCTGGAGCCGGTACTGAAGCGAACGCTGGGAGTGCCGCTGTTTCAAGAGCAGCTGTTGCGCATGTCCATGATTGCCGCAAATTTTTCTGGCGGCGAAGCGGAAGATTTGCGGCGCGCGATGGGGTTCAAACGTTCGGAGCAGCGCATGCAAGAGATCGTATTGAAACTGCGGCGCGGGATGACGCAAAACGGAATCGGCCAGGCAACGCAGGAAGAGATCATCACGCAGATTTCTTCCTTCGCGCGATACGGATTCCCCGAATCACACGCCGCAAGTTTTGCACTCATCGCCTACGCCAGCGCCTATTTGAAAGTGCATTATCTTGCCGCTTTTACGGCGGCGTTGCTGAACAATCAGCCGATGGGGTTTTACAGTCCGGCGACGATCGTGAAGGATGCACAGAGGCACGGTTTGAAAGTGAAACCGATTCATGTGCTGCATTCAGAGTGGTTGTGCACGCTCGAACCAGACGCAAACAGGGAGGGGAAGGTGGCGCCCTGTCTGCGGATTGGGTTTCGTTATGTGCGCGGGTTGCGGGAGGCTGCAGCGAAAGGAATCGTGCTTGAACGGCAAGGGCGGACGTTTGAAGGAATAGAGGATTTGATCCGGCGCGTTCCGGAACTGCAAAAATCGGAAATCGTTACGCTGAGTGAGGTCGGTGCGCTCAATTCTCTTGGCAAAGAACTGCATCGGCGGTCGGCGTTATGGCAGGTGGAACGCGCGGCGCGGCGCGCTGGACCGTTGTTGGATGCCATTCCAGAACAACGGGATTTTTCGCCGCTCGAAAAGATGACCGACGAAGAAAGAATCATCGCGGATTTTCATGGTTCCGGCATGACGACGGGGCCGCACCCGATGACGTATTGCCGTGCTGAATTGAATCGAGCGAATGTGAAGGCGGCTTCCCAGCTGGAAAAGATTCCCGACGGGAAGTATACGACTGTCGGTGGGTGTGTCATCGCGCGGCAAAGACCGGGGACCGCAAAAGGGTTCGTATTTTTGAGCCTCGAAGATGAAACTGGCATCGCCAACGTCATTATTAAACCCGATCTGTATGAATCCCATCGCCTGCTGATCAATCGGTCAAAATTTTTGCGCATCGATGGCGTGCTGCAAAATCAGGATGGCGTGATTTCAATCAAAGCGTCGAGCATACTGCCGCTCTCAATTACAGCGGCGGAAACCGAATCGCACGACTACCACTGACGGCGTTCTGCGATTGCGCCGCAACTGCCTTAAAATGGAGAGCGAGGAAACATACTGTATGAAACTGGAATTGCCCGCGGGAAGCTTCGACGCCTACCTCTTCGATTGCGATGGCACGATCGCTGACTCCATGCCGCTTCATTACAAGGCGTGGAAACAAGTACTCGGTGAGTGGAATTGCGAATTTAGTGAAGAACGATTTTATGCCTGGGGCGGAATGCCGATCGTTGAAATCATCTCGACGCTAAATGCCGAGTACGGCCTCTCCATGCCTGTTGAGATGGTCGCACGGCGAAAAGAAAATCTCTATTTCGATCTTCTCCCCCAGCTTCAGCCCGTACCGGAAGTCGTCGAACATATTTTTAATCAGCACGGAAAGATCCCATTCGCCGTCGTTTCCGGCAGTACGCGCCATTCGGTAGAGGCGTCCTTAACAACGCTGAAGCTTCTGGATCGATTCGATGCGCTCGTTTGCGCAGGCGACTATCAAAAAAGCAAGCCGCATCCAGATGGATTCTTATTGGCCGCGGAAAAGGTCGGCGTTCATCCACGCCAATGCCTCGTTTTCGAAGACACGGACATGGGAATTGAAGCGGCGACTGCAGCTGGTATGAAGTCGGTGCGTGTTCCGCCGCCATGGGCGCGCAAAACCCCCGCGAACCATGAAGGTCGTTGACATTGAACCCGTTGTGGGGCGTGACGCCAAATACCGCCCTAATCTTTTTCTACTATTGTTCCGTCGGCCTTTCCCCGGCTAAAGTCCCGGCACTGTTACCCAAAACAGTCGAGAAGTGGTGTCCCGTCCAGTCGAACCGTGCAGACTGAGACGAAATTTGTCGTCATCGGGGGAAGTTCCATAAATGAAAAAGCTTCTTTGTTTGATCCTGTTTGCCTTTGGCGCGGCTTCGTGTGGGTTTGGGCAGAGCAACTACGGTGCGATCAGCGGTACCGTGAAGGACGCGCAACACCTCACGGTTAGCGGCGTGACCGTCCAACTTACCGCCGCGAGCACCCTCGCCGTGCGTCGCGTCGTTACCGGCAACGATGGACATTTTGAAGCGCTCGCGCTCCTTCCTGACGAATATGAAATCAAAGCAGAGGCCTCCGGTTTCGCCTCTTCCACCGAGAGAGTGCGTCTTGAAGTCGGCCAGAAAATGGAGCTCGAGATCCTTCTTAATCTGAATTCACGGAAAGAGGACGTAACGGTTTCTGCCGCTGGAGCAATTCTGAATACGACCGATGCAAGCGTTGGAGAGGTAGTCGAACCGAAGTCGATCCGCGAATTGCCGTTGAATGGCCGCATGTTGATTGACCTGGTGCTAACGGTTCCCGGTGCGCACGTAGGTTTTGGCGCTCAGACTGGTGCGACCAATCCCCTGTATTGGCGGCCGGGACAGCGATCGGCCGTCGTAATCGGCGGCGCTCGTCCAAATGCAAACTTTTTTCTTCTCGATGGCGCAACGAATACCGATCCAACGTTCAATACACAAAATCTGAGTCCTTCGCCGGACGCAGTGCGCGAATTTCAAGTGGAAACAAGCAGCTACACCGCCGACATGGGCGGCGCGGGCGGCGGCCAAATCAACATCGTTACGCACTCCGGCTCGAACCAGTTCCATGGCACCGTTTACGAATTCCTTCGCAACGGCGCATTGGACGCCAGCACGTTCGGTTCGATGGGCAACAATCACCTTGTGCAGAACAATTACGGCGGTTCTTTCGGCGGTCCGCTGAAAGGCAAGAGTACGTTTTTCTTCGTGAACTATGAAGGGCTGCGGCTCGCTCAAGCCGACGCCCAAATTCTGACCGTTCCGACGCCGGCGGAAATTCAGGGCGATTTCAGCATGAGCAATGTAAAGATTTACGACCCCACGACCGCCATACCAAACCCCAATTACAATCCGAGTTTGCCAACCAACGCTTCCAACTTTCCTTACACGCGCTCACAGTTTCCGAACAATCAGATCCCGATGGGCCGAATCAATCCGCTTCTGGAAGCATTCTTGATGCAGTACGTCCCCATGCCGAACATGACGATGGGAATGGGCAACGGCTCTGATTCAAACAACTATCTCGACATTCGAAATGAAACCCACTTCCAGAGTCAGGGCACTGTTCGCATAGACCATAACTTTTCAAATGGCGATTCTCTCTTCGGCCGCTATTCGATCGGCTCCGAATACGGTTTTTCCCCGAGCAATGGCTCGACCGCAACCACCGAAAATTTGCCTAGCTTTGGGGCCAATTTTGACAACTTGTCACAGCAAGCCGTGATCTCTTGGAATCACATTTTCACCGCCGAAAAAGTGAACACACTTTCGGTCGCCGTTTCCCGGCTCTCAATGGATCACACCTCCCAGAATGACGGAGTGAACGACATCGTCAGTCAACTCGGAATCACCGGTGTCGGCTTCGGTGGAAAAAATGCGTGGGGCGCGCCGTGGTTTGCGGTTCAGGGCTATACCGGCATTGGCGACACGTTTGCCGCGACGCCGATGCATGCGTGGGACACGATGTTCGAAATCCGCGACACGTATGGCTGGCAGCACGGGCGTCATGCCATGAAGTTCGGTGGCGAATTTCATCGCTTCATCTGGCCCATGTGGGGTTTCTTCCAAAACCGCGGCTACTATCAATTCACAAACGGCTACACCACCGAATTTGGCTTCAACAATGGAAGTGGTTCCGGTTTGGCCAGCCTGCTGCTCAGCCTGCCTGCCGTGAAACAACGCCAAGCGGGAATTCCGCAGATGGATCTTCGTTCGTGGGGCACTTCAATTTTTGCCGAAGATAGCTGGCGGCTGACTCCGAACACGACGGTGAACTACGGTCTGCGTTACGAATACGGCAGCCCGCTCTACGACACGCAAAACACAAATTCGAATCTCATTTTCACCAACGGAACTCCCTCTGTGTTCATCGGTGGCCAATCGGGGTATCCCAACGGCCTGCTCTTTTCGAATAAACACAATTTCGCACCGCGTTTCGGCTTGGCACGCAATTTCCCGAAATATGGAATCGTCCTGCACACCTCGTACGGCGTCTTTTTTACGCCGGTCGACATGAATACCTGGTGCAACCAGCGCCACAACGTTCCGTATGTTTTCCCCGAAACCCAGCAAGCCGATAACTTCACTCCGCCGGCAGCGCTCTTCAAGTCCGGCTTCAACTTTGGCACTCCGGTCCTTGGTACCGGCGCTCTTCCCGCGACGACCGTCAGCTTCACTGCATTCGATCCGCACTCACCGTCGCAATACGTCCAGCAATGGAATTTCTCGCTACAAAAAAGTCTCGGCCACGATACTTCAGTAGAAGTTGGGTATCTCGGGTCGCGCGGATTTCACCTGCAACGCGCCCATCTGATTAACAACACTTTACCCGGCCCTGGCCCCCTCGGTCCGCGCCGGCCGTTTAAGACGCTGACGTTTGTGAATGGCACACAGCTCACGCCAAGCAGCGCCAATGCCATCATTCAGAGTGAAACTTTTCCCGTCAGCACAATCAATTTACTCGAAAACAGCGCACAGAGTTGGTACGACGCGGGCTACGTGAATGTCCGCCGCCGCTATTCGCATGGCTTGAGCTTTCTGGCGAATTACACCTTCTCCAAAAATCTCACCAACGCGCCGGACTTCCGTTCGCCGATGGACGAATCTGCCATTCCGCAAAACAATCGCGATCTCACCCTGGAAAAAGGGTTGGGCTGCGATACGCGTCAGCGCTTCGCTCTCAGCAGCGTCTACGACATTCCCGCGTATCACCGCAACGAGTTCGCGCGCCGCGTCACGGAGAATTGGCACCTTTCGACGGTCTATCAATATCAAACGGGAATGCCGTTCACGATTGGCGTGTTTGGCGACACGGCCAACTCCGGCACGATCCTCGGCGAGAATCCGATTCGCGCTAATGTGACCGGCCAGCCAATCTTCGGCCCAGGCACGCACACTGCGGACGAGTGGTTCAATCCCGCGGCATTTGCTGCGCCGCCGGCTTTTACGTATGGGAACGTTGGTCGTAACACGGTTTACGGCCCGCCGATGCGCACGTTGGATCTCGCCATTGCACGCTCCTTCAATTTCACCGAACGAATGGCGTTTCAGTTCCGCGCGGAGGCCTTCAACGCGCTCAATCAGATTAACTATGGCACGCCAAACCGCTTCGTGAACACGCCGCAGTTCGGCACCATTACAATGGCGATGACGCCCGGACGTGAAATTCAACTAAGCGCCCGGCTTTCTTTCTAACTCTCGGAAGCAGTTGCAATCTTTGCAGAGATGGCCGACGCCGTTCTGCGCCGCCAAACATAGAGAATAATTCCCGCTGCGGCAGCTGCTGCTACAACCACCAGCTGCCCCGGAAAAGATCGCCAGTCCCGCAGCGTCGCGTACACAACCAAGATCGCGAACGCGAACGGCGTAAGGCATACGTACGCCATGCCCCACCAGCCACCCGGCACACGGAATCCATGCGCCGCAGTGGGACGCCGGATGCGCAGGAGAATCAACGCCAGAAATTCGAGGGTCAGCGCGGCGGCATACGTTAGGCATTGAATTACGGCTAAGCTCCCCAGAGGCAGCGCAACGAAAACGGCCGTCAATGCGCAGAAACAGATGATCGCCATCTTCGGCACTGCGGTGCCAGGGGAAACGTTCGCGAGCGCCCGGGGAAACCAGCCATCGCATGCCATCACGAACGGCAGACGCGAAACGTAAAGCAGTTGCGCGTTGAACATCCCCCACGTCGAAACCAGTCCCGCCATGGCGAGCAACGCGCCGAGCCATCGACCGCCGAGCACGCGCGCCACAGCGGGCCAGCCCGCGTCTGCACTCCAGATTTGAGGATCAGACGTCACACTTACACCGGCTAGTACCGGTAACAAATAAATCAGTATCACGACCATCAAGGCGATGCCGATCGCCAGAGGGTAGTTCCTTTGCGGCCGGTCTACTTCTGCCGCATACGTGGAAATGTTGTCCCAGCCGGAATAGTTGAAGACGACGTACGACAGACCAAGCAACAACGCGCCTTGGCGGTGTGAAGCAAAATCGCTTCGAACAATGCCCAAGGTCATGCCAGCGCTGGGGCCCCACAGAATCCAGGAAAGAATCAGCATCAGAAACGCGCCGAGCACTATCGTCGCGCCCAATTTTGCCGAACTTCCAACTTCGCGCGATCCGCGAAGGTTCACCGCCATTCCAGTCACCGTCACGAGAAACGCCAGCAGCCAGCGCAGAAATGCGCCCAAGACCGGATGCGCATCGTGGGCCGATGGCGCGAGCATTGGAAAGAAATACGTGAAGTAACTGACGAACAGCACCGGAAACATTGCGAGGAGCGCGACACAACAACTCATCGTCCACACGCCCTCCTGCACGCCCCAAAATGGCCCGAGCGCATTGCGCACCCAGACGTAATATCCGCCTTCTTCCGGCAAGAAAGTGGTCAGCTCCGCGACCATCAGTGAAATCGGCAAACTCCAAACGAACGGTGTAACGACAAGGAACAGAACAGCTAGTCCCGGTCCAACCGCGCC
Source organism: Candidatus Acidiferrum sp. (assembly GCA_035295625.1). Classification (GTDB taxonomy): domain Bacteria; phylum Acidobacteriota; class Terriglobia; order Acidiferrales; family UBA7541; genus Acidiferrum. The sequence goes on from DATGIS010000050.1 coordinate 33,060, forward strand.
TACCAACGGCTCAACGCCATAGGCGCCACCGCAGGTTGTGAAAAATACCAAGCTCGTTAACGCAACAAGCGACAAGCGCCGTTCGCGAGGCAGGTTAATCGTGGCGGAAAGAATGTCCGTTGGACCTGCACCAGCTGCAATTGTGGAAGTCGCCAAGCGCTGGTTCCTTTGCGAAAAAAAGTGGCGACAGTATACCCTGCTGGTCGCGAATTACGCTGCTGAGGATTCGAGGGATTCGGCGCCTTCGCGGTTGGCTTCTTGTCCCGTGCAGCCGCAGGATCGCCGGACAATGAGTTCCGTTGGAAGCGAGATTTTTCGGTTCAACGGTGTACGAGTTGCGCTTCGGTCCCGAACCCAGTCGAGCAAAAGCTCCGTCGCTTGTCTTCCCATTTCTGCCGCGGGCTGACGGATCGCAGTCAAAGGCACGCTCAGCAACGGTGCCATTTCAAAGTCATCAAATCCGATGATCGCCATTTCGGATGGAACCGCAATGCAGTCTGCTTGCAGAATCCGCAGTATATGAATCGTCGTTACGTTGTTCAGCGAGAATATTGCGGTCGGCCGCTTCGGCGCACTGAGCCGCGCGTGGAGTCTTGGCTCAATCTCATCCGGCGAATTTGTGATCAGAAGGTCTGGCATAAGTTCGGCTTGCTTCATCGTCTGTTCGTAACCTTCGATTCGTCTTGATACCGAATTGAACTGGCTGTCGTACCCAACGCACAGGATGTTCTTGTGTCCGTGCTGCACAAGATGCCGGACTGCCGTTGCCGCACCTTCGGTGTTTTCCACCGTCACCTCGGCCGCAGTGAGACCGGGAAAAGTCCGATCCAGCATCACTACGGGGACGCCTCGGGCGGAAACTTCGTCTAGTTGCTTCACACTGCTGGGGCTCGAAGGAACGATCAGCAATCCCGCGATGTCTCGCGATTTCATCAAAGCCAATTCCGTCGCTTCGCTGGCTGGGTCACGCTCGGATGCCAATAGCAGCGTCAAATAGCCGTGTTTCGCGGCAAGCTGTTGCACCGCGTGAGCACAGATGGAAAAAAACGTGTCGGCCAGATCCGGAACGATCAGCCCGATCGTGCGGGGCTCGTGTCCTTTCAGAATCCGCGCAGCTTCATTCGGAACGTAGCCGAGCCTGCGAATCGCCTCACGCACCCGCTCGGCAGTTTCCGGACTGACTAGATGCCCGCCGTTCACCACGCGCGAGACCGTCATGCGGCCGACACCGCATTCTCTGGCCACGTCTCCGATCGTCGGGCGATCGCTCGGTTTCCTTCGCATAGAACCCCTGAAATTTGGTTCCAGTTAATCACCAGCACTGCTCGCCGGGCAAGCCATACCCCAATTTTCTTGGTGCGAGAATTGGCGTCCGGTCTTACACTGACGGAGCCGTCCTCCGGGGCTGCCCTCTATCCCGTTTTATTTTCGCGAACAAAGGAGTTTTCTGATGAGCGGTGTAAGAGTTTTGGTCGGCACGCGCAAAGGCGCATTTATTCTCACGTCGGACGGTAAGCGCGAGAAGTGGGACGTCAGCGGTCCGCTCTTCGCAGGCTGGGAAATGTATCACCTCAAAGGTTCGTCCGTGGATCCCAACCGGATTTATGCGTCGCAAACGAGCGGCTGGTTCGGCCAAGTCATTCAGCGCTCCGACGACGGCGGCAAAACATGGTTTCAGCCGGGCACTCCAAAAGGCGAGGAAACCGGCCCCGGTGGAATGCCTAAAGGTGAAAGCAATAAATTTGTCTATGACGTCTCCACCGGAAGCGGCAAGCCGCTCACTACGCACCAGTGGTATGACGGTACGCAACATCCTTGGGAATTTAAGCGCGTCTGGCATCTTGAGCCCTCGCTTACCGAAGCCGACACCGTTTACGCAGGTGTCGAAGACGCAGCTATTTTCAAATCAAAAGACGGCGGTAAGACGTGGCAGGAACTCTCCGGTTTGCGCGGCCACGGAACTGGTCCTCAATGGCAGCCCGGTGCCGGAGGCATGTGCCTTCACACGATCGTGCTTGATCCCAGCGATCCCCGGCGAATCTACATCGCGATTTCCGCTGCCGGTGCGTTCCGCACGGACGATGGCGGCGAAACATGGAAGCCGATTAACAAGGGTCTTCATTCTCTTTACATTCCGAATCCGACCGCTGAAGTCGGCCACTGCGTTCACCACGTTGCTATGAGCCCGAAGCGTCCAGGCGTCCTCTTCATGCAAAAACACTGGGACGTGATGCGCAGTGACAATGCTGGCGATTCGTGGACCGAAGTCAGCGGAAATCTTCCCACCGATTTTGGTTTTGTCATTGATGTTCACGCGCACGAACCGGAAACGGTTTATGTCGTGCCAATTAAAAGTGATTCTGAGCATTTCGTCCCCGATGGGAAGTTGCGTGTCTATCGCAGCAAGACCGGCGGTAACGAATGGGAGCCGTTGACCAAGGGTCTGCCCCAGGAAAACTGTTTCGTGAACGTATTGCGTGACGCGATGGCGGTGGATTCTCTCGATAAGTGCGGAATTTACTTCGGCACTAGCGGCGGTCAGGTTTACGCGTCCAACGATAGCGGTGACACATGGAAGGCCATCGTCCACGATCTGCCGGGCGTACTTTCCGTCGAGGTTCAGACACTCAAATGATTCGGGTCGTTCTCCCGCAACATCTGCGCACGCTTGCCCACGTTGGCAGCGAAGTGCAGATTGAAATCCAGGGGACTGTGACGCTGCGATCGGTCCTCGATGGAATTGAAGCGCAATACCCGATGCTCCAGGGGACAATCCGCGATCACGTGACGCAGCAGCGGCGGCCCTTCCTCCGGTTTTTTGCGTGCGGCGAAGATCTTTCGCATGAATCGCCAGACGCACCGGTACCCGATGCGGTGGTAGCCGGGACGGAGCCGCTCCTCATCATCGGCGCGATTGCCGGCGGCTGAATGCGGCTTCTTCCGAGCCGCTGTGGCTGTTAGCGCGCCTCTAGCGCCCATTCCAGCACAGTTACCACTGACGCCTGACGACACCTTCGGGTGCCGTCAATCAACCCTCAGCGCCATCCGCAGCGCCTCCGCGAGATGCAAAGTCTTGCGTGTCGTCGCCTGCTCAATCTGCTCTCGACAGCTGAATCCGTCTGCCAAAATTAACGTTTCCTCGCTGGCGGTGCGCACCCGGGGCAGCAGAACCCGCTCTCCGCACGCCTGCGAAATTCCATATTTTTCTTTTTCGTAGCCAAACGCGCCCGCCATTCCGCAGCAGCCGGACTCCAGCACCTCGTATTTCAATCCAATCTTGCTCAGAATTGCCTTATCGCTCTTCAATCGCAGAATCGCTTTGTGGTGGCAGTGTCCCTGCACGATTGCTGTTTGCTCGAGCGATCGCACTGATAGCGATGGCGCATATCTTTCGAGAAATTCGGCAAGGGTCATTGTCAACGATGCCAGCCGCTTTGCATCGTCGCGGTCTGGAAACAAATCGAGCATTTCGTCGCGGAACACGGAACAGCAGCTCGGCTCCAGCACGACGATAGGAATCCCCTGGATAATCTGCTCGGAAAAAGCCGTGAGAATCTTTTCCAGATATCCGCGCGCCATATCCAGAAATCCGTGATCGTACAGCGGCCGCCCGCAGCACAATCGCAGTTCCGGAATCGTCACGCGAAATCCTGCATTTTCCAAGACTTCGACGGCTGCGTGCAGCGTTTCCGGCCGGAAATTGTTGTTGAACGTGTCCGGCCACAACAATACCGTCACTGGCGCAGCAGGTTTTGCCGGTCGTTTTCGAAACGACGTATGAAACGTCTCATTTGCGAATTTCGGCAGCGTCCGCGCTTTCGCAATCCCGAACAACTGTTTGATCGCGCTAGTCGCTCCCGGAATTCGCAGCAAACCATTCACCAGCTGCGGCGCCATCGTCGCCAGCCGCGCCCACTTGTCGATCCAGCCAAACGCGAACGCGTGCAGCGGCCGCACTCTTCCTTTCCAATAGTGGGAAAGGAACTCCGCCTTGTACGTCGCCACATCCACATTTACCGGGCAATCCCCTTTGCACCCTTTGCAGGACAAACATAGGTCCAGCGCCTCTTTCACCTCTTCGCTCTTCCATCCGTCCGCCAAAACTTCCCCGCGCGTCATTTCCCAAAGCAGATGTGCGCGCCCGCGCGTCGAATGTTTTTCTTCCCGCGTGACCATGAAGCTCGGACACATCGTGTCCTGTTCGCCCTGCCCGCCCTCCCGCCGGCACTTTCCCACTCCCACGCACCGCTCAACCGCTTGCGCAAAATCGCCGCCGTCTCCTCGAAATGCAAAATGAGTCTCAATCGCGTTTAGCTTGGGCGTCATGGCCAGCCGCAAATTCTCGTCGATCCGGTAGGGCTCTACGATTTTTCCCGGATTCATCTTTCCATCCGGATCCCAAATCGACTTGAATTCGCGGAATGCATGCACTAACTCCGGGCCAAACATCTTTGGCAAAAACTCCGCCCGGGCCTGCCCATCTCCATGCTCACCAGAGAGCGATCCACCATAGCTCACGCACAAATCGGTGGCTTCCTCCATAAATGCGCGCCACTTCGTAACGCCCGCCGTCGTCGCCAAATCAAAATTTACACGGTTGTGCACGCAGCCATGCCCGAAGTGTCCGTAAAGCGCTGCCTTATAGTTGTATTTGTCATGCAGCTTCTGCAGGTCCCGTAGATACGGTCCGAGTTTTTCCGGCGCTACCGCCGAGTCTTCCCATCCTTCCCAACATGGATCTTCGCCCGGCACGTAAGAATTTGCGCCCAGCCCCGATTCGCGAATCAGCCAGACTTTCTTCTGCTCTTGCGGTGAGAGCAGCAGTTTCGACGACACACCTTGTCGTCCCTCCATCGCCCTCAGAAACTCTCGCGCTTGCGCCTTGGCCCCTTCGATTTCTGCGGCCCCAAATTCCACGAACAACCACCCTCCGCCCTCAGGCAAAAGTGGCAAATACTCGCCTTGCAGCAATCCTTTCTTCAAAATGTTGCTTGTCGTGACGCTATCGAAACCCTCCAGTCCGATCGGCCCGTAACCCACGATTTCGGCCGTCGCGTCCGCCGCTGCAAAAATATCCGCGTAACCAAGCAGCACTAGCGCTCGCGCCAGCTTTCCCTCGACCAATTTCACTTTCGCTTCCAGAATCGTCACGCAGGTCGATTCCGTTCCGACGAGCGCACGCGCCAGATTGAAAGTACTGTTCGCATTGGGTAGCAGTTCGTCCAGGTTGTATCCGGAAACGCGCCGCGGAATTTTCGCGTAACGCTCTTGAATCAACTTCTCATACCTGCTCCTCAGCGCGGCCAGCTTCGCGTAAATCTCGCCAATCCGCCCGCCCGCCGCAATTTTTTCTGCCAACTCCTTATGCGACGTCTCGCCCACCACCATCCGTGTACCGTCGTACAGGAGAATCTCGAGTTCCAAAACATTGTCGACGGTTTTCCCCGCCATCTGCGAATGCACGCCGCACGAATTGTTTCCGATCATTCCGCCGAATGTGCAATGCGTGTGCGTCGCCGGATCTGGGCCCCATGTCAATCCGCTTTTCGCCGCCGCGTCGCGCAACCGATCGCACACGACGCCCGGTTGCACCCGCGCGTACCGGCCTTCCGGATTCAACTCCGTAATTCGATTGAGATGCCGCGTCCAATCCAGCACCACCGCGGCGTTGCAGCACTGGCCTGCAAGGCTGGTCCCTCCGCCTCGCGAAAAAATCGGCGCGCCGAATTCCCGGCAAACCTCCATTGCTGCGATAACATCTTCCACCGTTTGGGGAACGACCACGCCCAGCGGCACTTGCCGGTAGTTTGAGCCGTCCATCGCGTAAAGCGCACGCGCGCCGACGTCAAAACGCACAGCGCCGCTGACACGTCGCTTCAGTTTCTCGGCAAGTTTTTCCGTGTTCATTGATCGGGCAGTTCTCCTAGTGCGGCCCTCCGAGTCTACTCCACTCCTGGCTATCTCTCTGCAATCGCTGCACTTACTCCAGCCTCACGAAATCCTTATAAACCGTTCACCACTTTATTAGGCTCGGCGCCGCATACTCTTCCCGCTCCCTATGAGGCGCTTATGACGGATCTCATTTTCTCGCTCGCAACGATTGTCTTCTTCGCGCTTTCCACTTTCTACTTGCGGGCCTGCGACCGCTTGAAATAGCGAAAGGATTTGCCATGCTTGCCCACGTCGTTCTGGTAGTTTTGTGCGTTGCGCTGTTCGCGTATCTGCTCGTCGCGCTTTTGTGGCCGGAGAAATTCTGATATGTCCGCCGTTGGCGTCTTTCAAATCTTTCTTTTCCTCGCAATCATTTTGCTCGTCACAAAACCAATTGGCGTTTTTCTCGCCCGTGTTTTCTCAAGCGACAAAACATTTCTCGATCCGCTCTGCCGCCCCGTCGAGCGCCTGATCTATCGCTTTTGCGGCGTCGATGAGTCCGATGAAATGAACTGGAAGCAGTACGGCGTCGCCATGCTTCTCTTCAGCGGTGTCTCTCTGCTGGTTCTCTATGTCATCGAGCGCACGCAACATCTCCTCGGCGGCTCGCTCAATCCGCATCGATTCGCCGGCGTCTCGCCGACTCTTGCGTGGAACACCGCGGTAAGCTTCACTACCAATACCAACTGGCAAGCCTACGTCCCCGAGACCACCATGAGCTACTTCACGCAAATGGCCGGCCTCGCGTATCACAATTTTGCTTCCGCGGCTGTCGGTATCGCACTCGCCATCGCGCTGATTCGCGGAATCTCCCGCGTCAACGCGCAAACCATAGGCAATTTCTGGGTGGACGTCACTCGCTGCACTCTCTGGGTCCTTCTCCCCGCGTGTTTCGTTCTCGCCCTTGTCCTGGTTTCGCAGGGCGTCATTCAGAATTTTCATCCCTACCAACCAGTCACGCCACTCGACGCAGGCGCGGCACATCAGCAGGTGATTCCGCAGGGTCCTGTCGCTTCACAGGAAGCCATCAAGGAACTCGGAACCAACGGCGGCGGCTTCTTCAACGCCAATAGCGCGCATCCTTACGAGAATCCGACGCCCTTCTCGAATTTTCTCCAGCTCGTCATGATCTTCGCGATTCCCAGCGGCCTCACGTACACGCTCGGTCGCATGACTCGTTCTCCCCGGCACGGCTGGGCTGTCTGGGGAGCGATGGCGTCGCTGTTCCTCGCCGCTGTCTTCGCAATTTACGCTGCGGAGTCGCATCCCACTCCCGCGCTGAAAGCTGCAACTCCCGCTGCGGCCACCGCTGGAAATCTCGAAGGTAAAGAAGTCCGCTTCGGCGTCGTCGGTTCTTCCACTTTCGCAGCCGTTACCACCGACGCCAGCTGCGGCGCAGTCAACTCCATGCATGATTCCTTCACGCCGCTCGGCGGCATGGTGCCGCTCATCAACATCCTCCTCGGCGAAGTCGTCTTCGGTGGCGTCGGCGCCGGCCTTTACGGCATGATCGTTTTCGTCATCGTCACCGTTTTCCTCGCTGGCCTCATGGTCGGCCGCACTCCCGAATATCTCGGCAAAAAAATCGAATCCTACGACGTGAAAATGGCCATGTTGTCGATTCTCATTTTTCCGATCACCGTCCTGAGCTTCACCGCCATCGCTTCCATCACAAGTTTCGGTCAGGCCGGCATCACCAATCCCGGTCCCCACGGTCTCACCCAAATCCTCTATGCCTACACCTCAGCCACCGGCAACAACGGCTCCGCCTTCAATGGAATCAATTCGAACACTTCCTGGTACAACAGCTCGCTCGCCGTCGCCATGCTTCTCGGCCGTTTCTTCGCCGTCATTCCGATTCTCGCCATCGCCGGGAATCTCGCTCAGAAAAAATCCGTCGCCGAATCCGCCGGCACGTTTCCCGTCACGACTCCTCTCTTTTCCACGCTTCTCGTCTCCACTGTTCTCATCGTCGGCGCTCTCACGTTCTTTCCCGTGCTTAGCCTCGGCCCCATCCTCGAACATCTTCAGATGGCCGCCGGAAAGCTCTTTTAAGGAACTCTGAGCCCAATGAAACCCACTACCAAGAAAACGGAATTCTCTACGTTGGTTCGCCGAGCTGTTTTCGACTCCTTCATCAAACTCGATCCGCGCGTGCTCTACAAAAATCCCGTCATGTTCGTCGTTGAAATCGGTGCGATCGTCACGACCGTCGATCTTCTTCACGGCATCGCCAAACACGTTCCCGGCTTTGGATTCAGCCTTCAAATTACGCTCTGGCTCTGGTTCACCGTCCTCTTCGCAAATTTTGCCGAAGCCATGGCGGAAGGTCGCGGCAAAGCCCAGGCCGAAACGCTGCGCAAGGCTCGCTCCGAAACGCTCGCCCGGCGGCTCACCGAGTCTGGTGCCGAAGAGAAAGTCCCCGGCTCGAAGCTCGCGTCCGGCGATCTCGTCCTCGTCTGCGCCGGTGAAATGATTCCCGGCGACGGTGAAATCATCGAAGGCATTGCCTCCGTCGACGAGTCCGCAATCACCGGTGAATCCGCTCCAGTCATTCGGGAGTGTGGCGGCGATCGCTCCGCCGTCACCGGCGGCACCCGCGTCCTCTCCGACGAAATCAAAATTCGCATCACCGCCAATCCTGGCCAGACCTTCCTTGACCGCATGATTCGCCTCGTCGAAGGCGCCGAGCGGCAAAAGACTCCCAACGAAATTGCGCTCAACATTCTCCTCGCCGGCCTCACGCTTCTTTTCCTTCTCGCCGTCGTCACTCTTCAACCGTTCGCAATCTATTCTTCCGCACCCCAAAACGTCTTCGTCCTCACCGCGCTTCTCGTTTGCCTCATCCCCACGACTATCGGCGGCCTTCTCTCCGCCATCGGCATTGCCGGAATGGATCGTTTGCTCCGCCGCAACGTTCTCGCCATGTCTGGCCGCGCCGTCGAAGCCGCGGGCGACGTCGACATTCTTCTCCTCGACAAAACCGGCACCATCACGCTCGGCAATCGCGCCGCAACGCATTTCTTCCCCGCGCCCGGCATCGAGGAATCCTATCTCGCCGATGCCGCCCAGCTTTCTTCGCTCGCCGACGAAACTCCGGAGGGCCGCTCCATCGTCGTTCTTGCAAAAGACCGCTACCAGCTCCGCGGCCGGGATCTTGTTTCGCATCACGCCGTCTTCCATCCCTTTTCTGCGCAGACCCGCATGTCGGGCGTCGACATTGACGGCCGCGAAATTCGCAAAGGCGCCAGCGAAGCCATCGCCCGCCACGTCAACGAACGCAGCCACACGATTCCCGCCGAAGTCCAGCACGCGGTCCAGGAAATTTCCAGCTCGGGCGGCACCCCGCTTCTCGTCGCCGAAAATCGCCGCGTTCTCGGCGTCATTGCGCTTACCGACGTCGTCAAGGGCGGCATGCGTGAACGCTTCGATCATCTTCGCGCCATGGGCATTCGCACCATGATGATCACCGGCGACAATCCGCTCACCGCGGCTGCTATCGCGCGCCAGGCGGGCGTCGACGATTTTCTTGCCGAAGCAAAACCCGAAGACAAGATGGCCCTCATCAAGCGCGAACAAGCAAAAGGCCGCCTCGTCGCCATGACCGGCGACGGCACCAACGACGCTCCCGCGCTCGCGCAAGCCGATGTCGGCGTCGCCATGAACACCGGCACGCAAGCTGCAAAAGAAGCGGGCAACATGGTCGACCTCGATTCCAACCCCACCAAGCTCATCGAAATTGTCGAAATCGGCAAACAGCTCCTCATCACTCGTGGTGCGCTCACCACGTTTTCCGTCGCCAACGACGTTGCAAAATATTTCGCCATCATTCCGGCCATGTTCGCCGTCGCGCTTCCGCAGCTCGGGGTTCTCAACGTCATGCGTCTTGCAACGCCGCAATCCGCGATTCTTTCTGCCGTCATTTTCAACGCGCTCATCATCGTCGCGCTCATTCCGCTCGCGCTCCGCGGCGTGCGCTATCGCCCGCTTGGCGCTGCCGCCCTTCTTCGCAGAAACCTTTTGATTTATGGCCTCGGCGGAATCGTCGCGCCGTTTGCGGGAATCAAATTGATCGACGTCGCCATTCGCGCGCTGCACTTGGCCTAGGAGATAGCATGCTGAAGCAGCTCAAAATCGCCGTTCTCTTCACCATCGCCACAACGGTTCTCTGCGGAATCGTCTATCCGCTCGTCGTCACTGGCGCGGCAAAGCTGCTCTTCCGTGACGCCGCCAATGGCAGCCTCGTCCGCTCCAACGATCAAGTAGTCGGCTCAAAGCTCATCGGCCAGCCGGTTGTGTCTCCATTCTACTTTCATCCGCGCCCTTCTTCGGCCGGTTCTGGCTACGATCCGCTCGCGTCCGGCGGTTCGAATCTCGGCCCCACCAATCACGCCCTCGCCGATCGCATCAACTCCGACGCTGCCGCGCTCCACGCGGAAAACCCCGGCACGCCGATCCCAGCCGATCTTCTTACAACATCCGCTTCCGGCGTCGATCCGGACATCTCTCCCGAAGCGGCGCTCTTCCAGATTCCGCGTATCGCAAAAGCCCGCGGCATTTCGGAATCTGAACTCCGCGCGCTCGTGCAAACGCACACCGTCCAGCGTCAATTCGGCTTCCTCGGAGAACCCCGCGTAAATGTTTTGGAATTGAACCTTGCGTTGGACGCAGCGCACCCGCGGCAGCAACCGAAGTAACAGCTCTTACATCTTGCTCTTTGCCGTAAATTTCGTTGGCAAGCCTACTCTTTTTCGTCCTGAGTAGATTTCTTTTCTTTCGTCGGTTGAAAACGGTATCCCACCCATGGCTCTGTTAAAATTAATTTCGGCTTTGCCGGATCTACTTCAATTTTTTTCCTCAGCTGATTGATCATTACCCGCAAATATTCCGGTTCGTCACCGTAGTCCGGGCCCCACACCATCTGCAGCAATCGCCGGTGCGTCAGCGGTTTTCCCGCACTTGCAATCAGCTGTTTCAGCAACTCAAACTCTTTCGGCGTCAGATGCACTTCCTTGCCTTGCGCCGTCACCTGCCGTGATTCGAAATCCACCGTCAACGCTTTCGATTCGAACGCAGTCAGCTTCGCATGTGCGCCGCGCCGCCTCAGTGCGGCCCTCAATCGCGCCAGCAGCTCCTGCATCCCAAACGGCTTCACGACGTAATCGTCCGCCCCGGCATCCAGCGCCAGCACCTTGTCCCGCTCGGCGTTCCGCACCGTTAGCATCAAGATCGGCACGTCCGAAAATCTCCGTATCTCCTGGCATGTTTCAAGTCCCGTCATCCCCGGCATGTTCACGTCCAGCAGAATCGCGTCCGGCATCGAATTCCGCAGCAGATTCAGCGCCTCTTCTCCGGTTCCCGCTTCAAAAATTGTGTAGCCCTCAGCCGAAAGCGCCGTCCGCAGCACGCGCCGCACTTGTTGCGCGTCATCTACAATCAGAATCTTCGCGCTCGTCATCGCTTTTCCCCCGCGTTTCGCGCGATCGGCAGCGTAAAAGAAAACACCGAGCCGTGTCCCCCTTGGCTCGTCACGTTGATCGATCCCCCGTGTGCCTCCACAATCGCTCGCGCAATCGAGAGTCCCATGCCGGTTCCTTGTACTACCGCCCTTTGCTCCTTGCCCCGGTAAAATTTGTCAAAAATTAATCCCTGCTCCAGTGCGTCGATTCCCGGCCCCTGGTCCGCCACGCTGATCGTCACGGTGTTTCCCGTCGTTTCAGCGCTCACCACGATCGGCTTCTCTTTTGCCGAATACAAATTCGCATTGTCCAGCAGCTGCACCACCACTTCTTTCGCACGCGCCAGGTCTGCCCGGACCTTCGGCAAGTCCTCTTGAATTCGCACGTCCACATGACGGTCGCTCAGCGTGTGCCGGCAATACTCCATCGCCGCGCCGATCAGTTCGCTCACTTCAATCGCCGTAAACTCTAGTTCCACTTCTCCGGCTTCCAACCGCGCCATCTCGTCGGCATCCTCAATCAGCCGGTTCAGCCGGTCGCACTCCTCGTTCATTATTTCCAGCAGTTCGTGCCCCTGTTCCGCATTGGGCGGCCGCTTCGAAAGCAGCGACGTCACCGACGCCTTGATCGAAGTCAACGGCGTCCGGAAATTGTGCGTAATCGAATCCAGCAGCGCGGACTTCAGCCGCTCCCCTTGCCGGTCCGCCTCCGTCTTGCTTAATTGCTCCACCGCCCGTGCCCGTTCGATCGCCACGCCCAGCAGCGTCCCCACCGCCTCCAGCGTTTGCCTCGTTAGCCTCGCCCCTGTAATTCCAAAACTCCCAATCGACCGCATCCCCAGCCGGATCGGCGCGTAGCTGAAGCTCTTTCCGGGTTCAATCAGCGGCTCCTCCCTCTCAAACGTGGTTCGCAGTTGCTCCTCTTCCAGTTGCAACGTCCCGAATCCCGAGCGGTAAAACTTCTGCTTCTCCGCCAAATACACGCTCGCCGCACCCGCTTCGAACGACTCCACCATGTAATTCGGAATCGCGTTCAATAGTTGAATCACGTTTCCTTCGCCCAGCAGTTTCTGGCTGAACGTGTAAAGCTGCTCGATCTCCCGCCTCCTTCGATGAGCCACGTCGGCTTCTTTTCGAATTCGGCTCGAAAGCTGGCTGCCCACGATCGCCGTCACCAAAAAAGCCGCCAGTGCGACCCAATTCTGAGGGTCCGCCACCGTAAATCGCCCCACCGGCGGCAAAAAGAAGTAGTTGAAAGCCAGCATCGCGACCACCGACATCAGCGCCGAGACGGCCATTCCCCACGCCGCGGAAACTGCTAAAATCGCCATCAGAAATGACAATGCCACCGTTGTCTGGTTGACGTTGGTGATGGCTTTTCGATAGAACGCCGTAATCGCTGCTACGATCAAGAATGCCGCGATCACGCGAATGACCCGCTGCTTGCCGTTCCGTTGCATGCCGCAAGTCTATCGCAATCGCCTCAGCATTTCGTAAAGGTGTCGTATCTCTGGGAGCGCTGCCCGTGCCCAAAAAACCGGAAGATTGGCTCGAACTCGCCTCCCCTTCGGAAAAGTCCAAAGGCAATTTCAAACTGTTCCTCGGCTATGCTCCCGGCGTCGGCAAAACCTATAGCATGCTCAGCGAGGCCATTCGTCGCCATGCTCGCGGCGAAGACGTCGTCATCGGAATCGTCGAAACTCACAGCCGCAAGGGCATTGAAGAATTAACTTCCCAGCTCGAGGCTGTCCCTCGCCGCAAAATTGAGTACAAGGGAACGATTTTCGAGGAGATGGACGTCGACGCGATTCTCGCCCGCAAACCCACCGTCGCTCTCGTCGATGAGCTCGCTCACACAAATATTCCTGGCAGCAAACACCGCAAGCGCTACGAGGACATTCAGGAACTTCTCGCCGCAAAAATTGATGTTCTCTCCACCCTGAACATTCAGCACATCGAAAGCATTTCTCCCACCGTCCGCAATATCACCGGTATCACCGTGCGCGAAACCGTTCCCGACTGGGTCCCCATGACCGCCAACGAAACCGTTATGGTCGACCTCACTCCCGAAGCCCTGCAGAACCGCATGCGCCGCGGTGACGTGTACTCGCCCACAAAAGTCGAACAGGCCCTCGACAACTTCTTCCGCCGCGGAAATCTCATCGCTCTTCGTGAACTCGCCCTGCGCCAGGTCGCCGAACAGGTTGATCGCAGCCTCGAAAACTATATGGCCGCGAAAGACATTCAGAAAAATTGGGCCGTCCGTGAAAGAATCGCCGTCTGCGTCAGTTCCAATCCCGCTGCTCAGTATCTGATCGCTCGCGCCGCCCGTATGGCCCGCCGCTTGGATTCCGAACTTTACGTCATTCACGTCGAGACTGGCCGCAACAATTCCGACGAAGACAAACGCTACATCAGCGCAAATCTTCGCTTCGCGGAGAATCTTGGCGCCACCGTTCTACAGTTGAAAGGCGTCAGCGTTGCCGACACTGTCGCCAGAGCCGTTCGGGAAAAGCACATCACCCAGGTTATTTTCGGGCGCTCCGTGGAAAAAGGCTGGAAAAAGTATCTCTATCTCTCTGCGGCGCACCGTTTTTTGCGTGAATCTCCGGAAGTCGACGTCCACATCGTCACTCACGAGCCGGAATAACTTCCCCCGATCAGGCCCCGCTGTCTCCTCTCTCCCTCGGCGCCCTTCATTGGCTACTCGCTCAAAGTGTCGCAATAAATCGTTTTACTAATTCCGCCCCCTTGCGTTACCATCTTCCCGTTTAATGCTCGTGGTCGCTCGCGTTCAAAAATTCTAACTCTCTCCGGGTCGAGGCAATGCATTCACATTCTTGTAACTTCGGATTTTCCCGCTTTCGCACGTTTGCTCTGTTCGCGATTCTTGCTTCGTTCTGCGCCGCCATTTCTCCTCGCCCTCTTCGCGCCCAATCGTCTTCTCCTGCTGCCACTCCCGCTTCTCAAACCCCTTCCGATTTGAATGATCCCGCCATCGAAGCTCGCGTCGAAGAACTCCTCAAGAAAATGACGCTCGAGGAAAAAGTTGGCCAACTCGTTCAATATTCTGCAGGCCAGCCCACCGGCCCCGGTACAGGCCGCACTGACTACAACGACATGCTCGCCAAGGGTCAGATCGGCGCGCTCTTCAATATCGTCACCGCCAGGGAATCGAACGCGTTTCAGCACATCGCCGTTGAAAAATCTCGCCTCCATATTCCCGTCATTTTTGGTCTTGATGTCATTCACGGATTCCGCACCGAGTTTCCGATTCCTCTCGGCATTTCTTCCACGTGGGATCCGCAGCTTGCGGAACGTGCCGCCCGCGTCGCGGCTCGCGAAGCCTCCGCCACCGGTGTCCGCTGGACTTTTTCTCCCATGGTCGACATTTCCCGCGAACCCCGCTGGGGCCGCACCGCCGAAGGAAATGGCGAAGATTCTTTCCTCGGCTCTGCGTTCGCCGCTGCCTACGTCCGTGGCTATCAGGGCCGCCATCTCGCCAATGCGGAAAGCATTCTTGCCTGCCCCAAGCACTACGTGGGTTACGGCGCCGCCGAGGCTGGCCGCGACTACAACACCACCGACATGTCCGAACATCGCCTCCGCGAAATTTATCTTCCGCCGTTTCGTGCCGCCCTCGATGCCGGTGCCGGATCGATCATGAGCGCTTTCAATTCTCTGAACGGAATTCCCACTTCCGCGAACCCTTTCACGCTTAAGCAAATTCTTCGCAAAGAGTGGGGTTTCCGCGGCATCGTCGATAGTGACTGGACCTCCGTCGGCGAACTCATGAATCACGGCATCGCCAATGACGGCGCAACCGCTGCCCGCAAAGCATTTCAGGGCGGCGTCGACATGGACATGGTCAGCAGCCTCTACCACGACCATCTCGCCAGTCTTGTCCACTCCGGACAAATCTCAGAAACAGATATCGATGAATCCGTGCGGCACGTTCTTCGCGTCAAATTTGCGCTTGGCCTCTTTGACAATCCCTACGTCGACGAGAAAAAAGAAAAAGGCGCCATGCTTCTTCCCGAAGCCGTCGCGCTCTCGCGTGAAGTCGCCGAACACTCTTTCGTTCTTTTGAAGAACGATTTTCTCCCGTCCGCTGTTCCGCTCTTGCCGCTTTCGTCGGACGTGAAATCCGTCGCGCTCATCGGTCCCCTTGCCGATGATGGCAACGCCATGCTCGGCTCCTGGGGAGGTCTCGGCGACGGCCGCGACGCGGTCACGCTTCGCACCGCGCTAACCCAAAAAATCGGAGAGGCGCGCGTTCACTACGCCAAGGGCGCCGAATTCACCACTGCTTCCGATGCTCAGATCAAATCCGCAGTTGACGCTGCAAAAACCTCCGATATCGCGATCCTTGCTCTTGGCGAACTCGGCCAGGAAATGACCGGCGAAGCCGCTTCCCGCGCTCATCTCGATCTTCCCGGTCGTCAGGAACAGCTTCTCGAAGCCGTCGTCGCCACAGGCAAGCCCGTTGTTTTAATTGTTTTCAGCGGCCGCCCGCTCACGCTTCCTTGGGCCGCAGGCCACGTTCCCGCGATTCTCGCCGCGTGGTTTCCAGGCATTCAAGCCGGCCCGGCGCTTGTTCGCACCCTCTTCGGCGAAAATATTCCCACGGGTAAATTGAGCATGACGTGGCCGCGCAGCGTCGGACAAATTCCTATTTATTACAACGCGCTGAACACCGGTCGCCCCATGGCGCAAAACGATGCGACGCCATTTCCCAACGGCCACGACGAAAAATTTGTCTCTCGCTATATCGACGAACTCAATTCTCCGCAATTTCCGTTTGGTTTCGGTCTCAGTTACACCACGTTTCGTTATGGTTCCACCGAACTCAACAAACAGGAATTGCGTCTCGATTGGTTGCGCGAGGGAATGGCGAACACTTCTTCGGCCCCGCCCGCAGCGTTAATCGCAAGCGCCAACGTTACAAACACGGGAACGCGAGCCGCGAGTGAAACCGTGCAACTGTATGTCCGCCTTGAAGGCACAAGCGTTGCCGAGCCAGTACGTGCGCTCAAAGGTTTTCAGCACGTCACGTTTGCGGCCGGCGAAACGAAGCGCGTCATCTTCTCCGTTCCCGCGGACGCCTTCGCATTTTGGAACGATCAAAATAATTTCGCCGTCGAGTCGGCGCGCGTCACCCTATGGGTCGCTCCCGATTCCGCGTCGGGCACGGGCGCTACAATCGAAATCCGCAACAAAGCAAACTGACCATCATTTCGGTCGGCACGATTTGCAAAAATCATTTTGAAAAAAAAAGAAAGCGGAGGCGAGCACCCGCCTCCGCTTTGTCCTCGGTTGCACTCTATTTATGGTTTTAGTTGTGGGGAAGCCTTCTGCAGTCGTCCGACGAGCTTGGCTCCAGCCGGCGGTGCGTCAACCTTGGATTCGAGCACGATCTTCTGTGCCGTAGCCTCTTTTCCGTACAGGCGGTGATTTGCGTCTTCGTCGGGACGCAGCGTGGATCCTTCCAGTGAGATTCCCGCGAAGACGCCGCGCGCCCGCGAGTAGCTCAGCATTTCCGCTCGCATATACGCGTCCGTGTCCGCCGATGCGGTGCGTCCTTTGGGACCGGCCGCGACCGTCGCGTCCGCGCCGAGCTTCACTTTGCTGTGCAGCAAACTTTCCATGCCGCGGTTGTTCATCACGAGAATCACAAAGTCGGTTGCTTCGCCCCCGATTTGCAATCCAACGCTGCCGCCTTCGAGAGCGTACATTGCCGGCGCGCCCCACGGCCCGGTGAAGTCCTTGCCCGTTCGGCATACCATTGTCCCGCGTCCGTAACTTCCGCCGACGATGAACGCCGCCTTCAAAACGGAAGGCAGTACAACGACGCAACGCGCCTTATCCAGCAGGTCTTGCGGAATATCGTCGGGAACGTTCAGGATTTCATCCATTACGATTCCGGCGTTTTCCAGCCGCTTTGTTTCGTCCTTTGCATTTTCGTCGCCGCCCCGTGCAAACGCGGCCGGCGCGATCAAGAGGGCCCCCATCAGAACTGCTTTCCAACGTTTCATCTTTTCGTGCTCCTTTATTGGTTTAGAGATCCATTTCTGCCTGTTTGTGAAATTCGACTCACGTCCTGCGGAACAGATGGCCCAGCAGCGACACAAGAAAAAGAATCAGAAAGATAAAAAACAAAATCTTTGCGATTCCCGCGGCAGCCGCGGCGATTCCCATGAAACCGAAAATCGCGGCGATCAGCGCGAAGATGAAAAACCCCAAGGCCCACCTCAGCATTTTGCCTCCTCGAAAAAATGTTGTTTTAAAACGAGGGATTTACTGGGCGATTCTGTTTCGGCACGCCCCAGCAAGCTGCAATCACCTGGCCGTTGCCGCGGAAATCGTGTATGTCGTTTGGTTTGAGTGCGATATATCGCGGTACGATACAAAAACGAAGACCTGCAATACTTGCCGAGCCTGGCCGTTTGGACGGGTTGCGTGTAAAAATTTCAGCGCGGCCGGGTGCGTACTAGAACTGCAATAAAGTGCCTCTCATCCTTTTTGTTGTTTCTCATTTATTTATTTCAACGGGCCGGTCGTAGCCGGTCATCTCCAGATAGCCGGCTCCTCCGACTGGTGCATTTCCGTGGGTTCCCAAAAATTCCATCGCTCCTTCCCAATAACTTGGCGCCAGCTTTGTCCTGCCCGTGAGTTCCTGTTGTGGAAGTATTGTTTTCGCGCCGAGTGTCAAACTCAGTTTTGGCACAAAAACCTTCCACTGGATTGGATACACCGCTCCGGTCGCGGGGCTTCTCCAGGTGGTGCCTTCGGGTTGCAAGGAAAAATCGGCGGCCCGCAGGTGCACGGATTTTCCCGTAGCGTCGACATAGGTTCCCGCGGAGAAAGGATCGATCGAACCATCTTTGCGGCGAAGGATAAAGAGCATCAACTCAGTTTTGTCTTCCAACTGGATACTGAACCAGTCCCAACCGGCCTGTTCGGCGGAGAGCTGGTGGGTGAAAAATTCGTGATCCATCCAGGCGAGACCGGAAACCTCGAAGCCTTTACCTTTTATGGTGATTGAGCCGTTCGTTGCGAGGCGCGTCTGCGAAAAATAGTGACTCGCGCGTCCAGCACCTTCGGCTTTTTGACTGACTCCGTTTTCTCCGTGGATGACGGGAGCCTTTTCCGGTTTTAGAAGAAACGCAAATTGAAAGTCGTCGCTTTGCGCCAGGAGTTGTTGCGTACCGTCCTTGTTCCAGCTAGCGGACCAGTTTCCGTTCCAGACTTTTCCCTCGTTTTCATTCACCCCTGCGATTCCCGGGCCGGCGCGGTTGATCCGCTCGGAGTGATAGAACTGTCCGCCGCCGAGATCGCTCAGAGCGAGATGCGCTAGGTACAAATCCTGCACGTCCCACGCGCCACGCCTTGTTTCGTCGCGATGCACCGCCTGGCGGAAAAACGTAAGTTCAAAGCCGAACGAATGGCCATCGGCGGTTTTCAGGTTTCCCGTGGTGTACCACCATTCGGTCTGGAAATCGGCATGCGCAAAAAAATCGCGAGGAAACTCGTAGCGATAGCCGGGAAGTGCGACGCGATACGACGCGTCGAGCGAAGGAAAGATCGCGAAGAGAAGCGCGATACACAGTGCCCTACTCTTCATGAACGACCTCGATGGGATTGAGTCGGACGGCGATGCGCCCCGGATAAAAGCCGGCCAGCACGGTTGCAGCAAATATGAGGGAGATGGCGCCGCTCAACACTGCGACGGGCCAGTGAAAACGGATCGTCCAGCCGAAGGATTGTTTGTTGATGACAAAAATCAGAATCAAAGAGAGTGCGAATCCCAGCAGCAGTCCCGCGGCATTTGCGAGCAAGCCGAGCAACGCGGCCTCCGCAAGAATCATGCGGCGTATCTGCCCGCCCGTCGCTCCCAGAAAACGCAGGAGCCCAAGTTCGCGCTTCCGGTCAATGACGAGAGCAAGCAACGCGCCTGCAACGCCCATGACGGCGACGAGAACGGCTACAGCCTCCAGCGCATAGGTGATGGCAAACGTCTTATCGAAAATGAGGATGGCCTGTTTGCGGATGTCAGCGTTGGAAAAGATCAAGACGCGATAGCTCGCGGCAGCTTGCTCAATTTCAGCTCGCACCCGGGCAGGGTCGGCGCCGTTCGCCACGTACACCGCGAGATTCGAGGGCGCCTCATCGGGCAAATATTTCTTCATGGCGCTGCGGTCCATCAGGATGAAGCCGCGTTCGCTTCCGTAGTCGTAATAGACGTCAGCAATACGGAAATTTACGAGGGAAGTTCCGAGCGGCAGCGTTATCGTATCGCCTTGCTTGACGTTGTGTTTGTAAGTGAAAGGTTCGCTGACGACGATGTTATCTCCACTCCGTAATTCGCGGAGGACGATTTGTGTTGGCCGCCCGGAAAAAAAATCACTGCGGTCGCGCTTCAGGGATTCGCGGAAATCCGCGGCGGCCACGGTTGTAGGCACGCCGTCGTAACTCACCTGGTAAGCGCGAAGACGATCGACGGCCTCGACGCCGGGCAACGCCGCGAGTCTATCGGCAAATTCCGGCGAAATCGTTGGGTGCCGGTCCACGGAAGGATTTCCGGTGGGCCGCAAATAAAAGTCCGCCGGAACTTCGCCTTCCATCCATTGAATTACCGTTGTGCGAAAACTGCCGACCATGATGCCCACGGCCGTCATCATGGCGATGGAAGTAGCGAGGGCGCCGACAAGAACGGAGGTGCGTCGCAGAGAGCCGAGCAAGCTGCGCGAAGCAAGCAGCACCGCGACGCCGGATTTTTTCAGGAGCGCGGCTGAACTTTTCATGACGGCACTCACAGCGGATGGAATGGCGAGCGTCCCCGCGGCTACGGCGAGCAGCGTTGCAAGATAACCGAAGAGCGGCTTGCCGGAAACCGCGGGTGCCTGCGCAGCGGCCCAGGCCGCGAACGCGAGAAAGACGGCAATCGTGAGATCGCGCGTTTTATGTACACGTAGCAAAAATTCTTTGCGGCCGCGCGCCATGGCATCCACGGGAGCAATTTGCGCTGCTTCGCGCGCGGGAGCGTACGCCGCGATGACGGCGACACCGATGCCAACAACGAGCGCGGTGAGCACGGAAGCGAAATCGAGTTCGATGGCGCCGGGGCGGCTGCTGACGTAAAGCGCATCGACGGTCGCGCCCATTAATTTCACGGCGCCGCTGGCCATGATGCGGCCCAGCGGCACGCCAAGCAACGCTCCAATAATTCCAAGCACGGCCGCTTCGCCGGTGAATGCGAGAAGAACTTTCGCACGAGTCGCGCCAAGAGCGCGGGCGATGCCGATTTCCGCGCGACGGCGCACGACGGAAACAGAGATGGTGTTGTAAATGAGAAATGCGCCCACGATGAGCGCGATGTAACTCAGCAGCTTCAAATTCCAGCGAAAGGCCGAAAGCATTTTGCGATTTTCTTCGGTGCCGGTTCCCGCGGCGCGTACTTCGATTCCGGGCGGAAGCACCGCGCTGATTTGTTTTGTCCAGGCGTCGGTAGTTTTCGTTTCCGGTGCGTGAAGAAGGATGCGGTCGACTTTGCCAATTCGGCCGAGAGCGCGCTGCGCGGCCGCGATGTCCATGACAATGGCGGGCTGATTCTGATCGTCGTAAATTCCGCGAACGGTGAATTGGCGTTCGCGATCTCCGAGGATCAGAGAAATCTGCTGCCCCTTTTTCCAACCCAAACTGCTTCCGGCCCAAACGCTGTCATCCTCCGAGAAATCTTTCGGAAATTCTGCAGCCATGTCTGCAGAACTAGCGTCTGTTTGTGTTTGAAGCAAACTCGCTTCGCCAATGAGGTCGAGGCCCAGGAGTACGACGGATTTTTTTGTTTCTGCGACGACAGCGAAATCTTCAAGGCGGGGCGACACGGCGAGATTGAGCGGGAGTGTCGCGAGGTCGCCGACGATGGTTTCCGGAATGCCGCCCGTCGCGGTGACCTCGAGATTGTAATTTCCGGTGAGCGTTTCGAGAGAAGAACGAAACGAACCGGTGGCGGCGGTTCCGGCGAGATCGATCGCGAGGACGACGGCGACGCCGAGCGCGACGGAAAGAACGGTCAGACCCATGCGGACGGGTTCGCGGCCGAGTGGGCGAATCATCAGGCGCCAGAAAAGTTTTGCACTCGCAATCATGGCCGGCGAATTCCCGCGATTTTGCCGTCGCGAAGTTCGACGACGACGTCGGCGACGGCAGCGGCCTCGGCGCTGTGCGTCGCCATCATGGTTGCGGTGTTTTGTTCGCGCGTGAGGCGTTTCAGAAGATCGAGAATTAGAACGCCGGTGGTCGTATCGAGATTGCCGGTGGGCTCATCGGCGAGAAGAATTTTCGGGTTGTTGACGAGGGCGCGGGCGATGGCGACGCGCTGCATTTGTCCGCCGGAGAGCTGGTGGGGCATGCGATGTTCGAGACCGGAAAGTTCGACGGCGGCGAGACGGTCGAGAGCAAGCTCGCGCGCATCGGGCGTCCCCGCGAGCAGGAGCGGCAGTTCGACGTTTTCGACGACGCTGAGGGTGTTGAGGAGTTGAAAGGACTGAAAAACGAAACCGACTTTTTCGCGGCGAAGTTTTGTAAGCGCGGAATCGTCGCGGGAACTGGTGCTGACGCCATCGAGGAGAACTTCGCCGGAAGTGGGGAAGTCCATGGCGCCGGCGAGATTGAGCAACGTGGATTTGCCGCAACCGCTGCGGCCGACGAGCGCGACGAACTGGCCGGCAGGTAGGTCGAGGGAGATGCCGTTCAGCGCGCGGACGAGCTGGCCGTCGGCGGGGTAGTCCTTTACGACGTTGTGGAAGGTCACCATCGGATGGGCAAAGGGAGCAGTGACCGTTTTATCGTCAATCGTGGCCGAAGGCAAATGAGCCAGGGCCCCCCCTCCCCCTGTTTTTCGTAAGTATTCATTTTAATGGAGTTAGTCGGAGGGTAAGGGGGTGGTACTGGGCCTAGTTTGGTGCTTGCCATCGCCTGTTCGCCGGGGCTGAAAAGGCCCCAAGACCCGACTTTTTTCGGGTGCGAGGGGCGTCGGATTGTCAAAGAACGAACAGGCTGCGGGCCAGCCGCTGCCGAAAGACACTCCTATTATGGCATATGTGTCAAGTTGACGTGATTCGAAACAGCAAAAGAGAAGAAGAGCGGCACCTTTTGCAAGATTCATGCACCACGTTAGAACAATTGGAGGTTTGAAACAATTTGGACGAAGTGATGGTTTTGGTGCAGCTGTACTTTGGCGTAGATCTATTCTAGGAAACGGGCTTGAGGAGCATCACTATTTCGGCGAGCCAGGTTTCCAAGATGACTTTGTCCTTTGGGGCGATTTCTGTGAACGCGACGCCCATGCCGAATTTTTGGTCGCAATAGGCAACTTTCGCCTTGGCGGTGAAGACGCCCTGATCTCTCAAGATGCGCAATTCAATCTGAGTGCCGGCCGGAAAAGGATTCAGCACGTCGACATAACAGCCGCCCATGCCGATTTCGGAACTGCGGGCGGAAAGTTTCGTGCCGGAGGTTTTATCGGTCACTTCCACGGAGGCAACAAAGGAGCAACGGCGAACGGCGCGCTTCCTGGCCGGCTCCAACGTGTTTTTTCTTTGCATCATCGCCCACCACGCTCGGCAATATCTGCAACGAGCAATATCCGCAACGAAAAGATCGTCTGGTTCAGGCTGGGTATGCGTTTAGGGTCGTGGATAGTTAGGCTTCCCACAATGGTACGCGGGGGCAAGTGCGGCGAATGAGGCACTCCGGAAGAGCCACTACGCAAGGGCACTTCCCACTTGCTACGTGCCGCGTAGGGCGACCGACACGGAGATGCCGGGCTAAAGCCCGGCGCTACGAACGACGAAACGAGCCTTGAGCGGCCACCCTAGAGTTTGGCGGAAGAGAGAGTTTTTTCGATGGCGGCGATGACTTTGGGATCGTCGGGGGTGACGTCGGGTTCGAAGCGGGCGACGGGTTTGCCGTCGGGGCCGATAAGGAATTTGGTGAAGTTCCACTGGATTTCGCCGCCAGTGGATGGATTGGCGGACTTGTCGGTGAGGAATTGGTAGAGCGGTGTGATATCGCCGCCTTTGACGCTGACCTTGGCCATCATGGGAAACGTGACGTTATATTTGGTGGAGCAAAAGGTTTTGATTTCGGCGTTGGTGCCAGGTTCCTGGGAACCGAAATTGTTGGCGGGAATGCCGACGATGACAAAGTTGCGGTCCTTATATTTCTCGTAGACTTTTTCGAGCGCGGAATACTGCGGAGTGAAGCCGCAGCGGCTGGCGACGTTTACGAGGAGGACGACTTTGCCGTTGTAGGAGGAGAGGGAAGTTGGCTTGCCGTCAATCGAATTCATGGTGAAGTCGAATATGGATTTTTCGCCGGCCATGGCAACCCCCGCGAAGATGAGTGCGAACAGAAAGAGTTTTTTCATGAAGACCTCAATTGGATTCTTTAGCGAACGACAAGTTAGACGGAAAGTAGGAGAAAGCGGCAGCCGGGCTGCCGCACTCCAAAAAGGAGGGCCAATCGCCTCCATAAGATTTCGCCGCTACCAGCCAGTGCGGGGTTCGCGCTGGAGGAATTGGTTGGCTTCCGGAACGTTGGTGACTTTCATGTTGGCCGGGTCGTACTCGATCTTCCTACCAGCGCGAAGTGCGACTACACCGAGCAACATGATTTCTGTAAGCTGCGCGGCGTAATCGAAGGGGCAAGAAGCCGCAGCGGTTCCCTTGGCGGCTTCGACCCAGTTCAATTCGTGGGCCTGGCTTTTGATGCGGGGAAGAGTTTTCGGCGGCTTGGGCGTCGATTCCGCAAGTGACTTCGGAAGCAGGCGCGGATTGAGGCCATAAGTGTCGTGCATCAATTTGCCTTTGCTGCCGACAATCATGACGCCGCCGTCTTTATTAACCGACTCATTCTCGCCAAGTTCTTCGGGCTTCGGAGGCAAGAGGCCGCCGTCATACCACGTCAAACTGACCGGTGGCATTTTGCCGCGTGCGGGGAACTTGAAGAAGGTCTGTGTCGCGTTCGGGAAGGAGACTTTGTTAAACGGAGTGCAGACGGTTTCGATGGTGGTGGGCAGGCCGAGCTTGAGCGCCCAAAGCGAGACGTCGAGAAGGTGCGCGCCCATGTCGCCAATCGGGCCGCAGCCCCAGTCGACCCAGCCGCGCCAATTGAATGGGTGATAGATGGGATGGTAGGTGACTTTGGGCCCGACGCCGAGGAAGAGATCCCAGGAAAGCGTGTCGGGGACCGGAAAGCTGCCGGCGAAAGATGCGGCGAGGCGCTTATCCACGCCATCGCCATTCCATTTGAGGCTGTCGGCGGGAACGGTGAGCGCTTCCGGCCGAGGAATACCTTGCGGCCAGAAGCCGAGAGGGCGATTGGTCCAAACGTGGATTTCGCGGACTTCGCCGATGGCGCCGGATTGGATGAATTCGACGGACATGCGGGCTTCGTCGGAAGAGTGGCCCTGATTGCCCATTTGCGTGGCGACTTTTGTATCTTTGGCTTTCCTGGCGAGGGCGCGCGCTTCGGCGACGGACCAGGTGAGCGGCTTTTGCACGTAGACGTGCTTGCCGAGTTCCATGGCGGCGAGTGCGATAGGAGTGTGCATGTGGTCGGAGGTGGCGACGACGACCGCGTCGATGTCCTTCTGCTTCTCAAGCATCTCCCGGTAATCTTTGTAGCGCTTTGCCTTGGGCCAGTGTTCGGTGTAAAGGCGCTTCATGTTGTCGAGCTGCTGTTGCGGCGTGGAAGAGTTGAGGCCGGTGAGGGATTGCGACTGTGGTTTGCCAGCTTGCTCGTTCATGCGAGCCTGCATGTGCTCGATTTCCGGGCCGAGGCGTTCGAAAGCCTTGCCGGCGTAATCCCAATCGACGTCGCAGAGAGCCGTGATGTTCTGGCTGGCGAGGGCGATTAAGTTGGCGCGACCCATGCCGCCGATGCCGACGCCTGCGATGTTGAGAAGGTCGCTGGGAGGCGTCATGCCGCGGCCGAGAACGTGGCGCGGGACAATCATGAGGCCAGCGCTGGCGATGGCGGTGTTCTGGATAAATTTGCGGCGGGTGACGTTATTTGTGTCGTCGTTTTTTGTGTCGGTCATGGGGTGGCTCCGTTGCACCGCCGGACAGTATCGCGCAACACGGGGCGGGCAGCGAGGGAAAAATATCTTTGAGTGGCAATGGAAGGAACGAGGGTGTTCGCCGAGGCAATCGGGCATTGAGCGGGCAAGGACCGTGTTGTAGACTCCGCTAGTTCGATTTAGCCGCAGAAAAAGTACGGAAATTGCCATACCAAATTGTGTGAGCCAAGGCGGCCTGCCAGCGGCCGCGGGGGGACCTGAATGCTTTTTGCAGCAGAGATTGCCACTGCGCACAAGCCACTTGCAAATCTGGATCTGGCGATCATCGGCGTTTATTTTGTGATTGTGTTTGGAATTGGATTTTATTTTTCGCGGCGTGAGCGGACGAGCGAAGAATATTTTCTGGCGGGACGGGACGTGGGATGGTTTTTTATCGGCGCGTCGCTGTTCGTTTCGAATATTTCCACGGAACATTTTATCGGGCTTTCGGGGACGGGCGCGTCGTCGGGTCTAGCGGTGGGCCATTTCGAATGGCTGGCGTGTCTGATCCTGCTGATTTTGGGCTGGGTGTTTGTGCCGTTTTATTTGCGAAGCAACGTGTTTACGATGCCGCAGTTTCTGGAACGAAGATTCAGCAGGCAATGCGCGGTATATCTGGCGGGGATTTCGATCATTGCGTACATCTTCACGAAGATTTCCGTGCAGCTGTATGCGGCGAGCGTGGTGCTGGAGCGCGTGGCCGGATGGTCGCTGTGGAAGACGGCGATTGTGCTCGTGATTGCGACGGGAATTTATACGATTGCGGGCGGGCTGGCGGCGGTGATTTACACGGACACGGTGCAGACGCTAATTTTGATAACGGGCGCGGTGGCGCTGACAGTGATTGGCCTGCATCGGGTGGGCGGATTTGCGCACCTGCAGACGATTGTGCCGCCGAGTTATTTCCATATGATAAGACCAGCGACGGATTCGGCGTTTCCATGGACGGGAATATTTTTTGGCGCCCCGATTTTGGGAATTTGGTATTGGTGCACGGACCAGGTGATTGTGCAACGCGTGCTTTCAGCGCGGGATGAAGGCCACGCGAAGGCAGGGACAATTTTTGCGGGGTTCCTGAAAATTTTGCCGGTGTTCATGCTGGTGCTGCCAGGAATCATTGCGTATGCGCTGTTTCCGGAGCAGGTGAAAGAGAAGCCGGATTACGCGTATCCGACGCTGGTGCTGAATTTGCTGCCGGTGGGATTAGTCGGATTGGTGATGGCGGCGTTGCTCGCGGCGGTGATGGGCGCGATGAGTTCGGTCTTCAATTCGGCGTCGACGCTGGTAACTTTGGATTTTTACAAGAAAATAAATCCGGAGGCGTCGGAACGGCAGCTGGTGAACTTTGGACGGATCGCCACGGGCGGAATGGTGCTGCTCGGATTGTTGTGGGTGCCGTTCATTCACTTGTTGAGCGCGCAGCTTTACATTTATTTGCAGAGCGTGCAGGCGTACATTAGTCCGCCGATTGCGGCATGTTTTGTGTTCGGGATTTTGTGGCCGCGGCTGAACGGACAGGGTGCAATTTCGTCGCTGCTGGTGGGATTTGTACTTGGGGCGGCGCGGTTCGTGTTCGAGGTGTTGGACAAGACGGCGCACTATCAATCGGGGGCGATTCGCTGGCTTGTGGACATGAACTTTTTGCATTACGCGATCTTTATGTTCGTGGTCTGCACGATTGTTCTGATCACGGTGAGCATGATGTATCCGGCGCCGGAGCGAAAAAAGCTGGTGGGATTGACGTTTGCGACGGTGGGAGCGAAGTTGGACACGGTGGATGCGAGCGTGCCGCATCTCGCGAGAGAAACGAAGACCGAACGAGCGGTGAACATTGTTTTCACGCTGGCGCTGATTGCGACGGTAGTCGGATTGTGGATTCGTTTCCGGTAGCCCGAGAGGCCGCGAACTGACGAAAAGAGAACGAAAATTGATTCGCAGCCTGAAACCGAATGTGAGCCAGGACGAAGCGCTTCGAACGTTTCGCGGGGCCGGGCTGCTTTCCTTCATATGGCGGATTCGAACGGGGCCGCTGCAGCGCGTGGCCGAGGCGTACGTGCCGTTCCAGCTGTATCGCGTGCGATATACGATGAACAAAGAAACAGTGCAGCGCATTTTTGCGATGGATGCGGTGGACGGATCGCTGGATCTGTTTGAATTCCGGGCCGCACCGGGCGAAACGGAATTGATTGAGGTGCAATCGCGGAATCGGTTGACGAGTGCGTTGAGCGAAGAGGATGCGCTGCGCATTTTACGAGATAAGGTTCTGAGGATTGTTTTTCAGCAAGGATTTTTCAAGCTGCGCGGGACTTCGCTGGAAATCGAAGTATTGCCGTGCGAAATTCATCTGCCTTACTGGCTGGGATTTTATGGCGCCAGCGATTCGCTGCGCTGCCGCGCGATGGACGCAGTGCGGCGACGAATTGAAGGCGCAAAGGCTTCGGCATTTTTTGAACAGTGGCTCGCTGCCTGACTTCTCGCCCAGGTCCCTTCAGGTTTTTCAGGCACGAACGAATTCACGGAGGTCGTTATGGCTGGAGTGGCTCGGCGAGTTGTGGCGCTGTGCGGAATGCTGGCGCTTGCAGGAGCGAGCGCGGTTGCGCAGGGGTGGCAACACGTAGATGCGGTGCAGCGAGTGACGAAACTGAGCGACGGGGTGGAGTTGACAGCGGGAAAAGCGAAAGTGCGGATCACCGTTTTCCGCGAGGGGATTTTCCGAGTCAGAGTGGCGCCCGACGGGAATTTTGCGAAGGATTCCTCGTGGGCGGTGATAGAAGATGCGATGCCGCCCGCGATGAAGATTGAAGATGCGAGCGATTCGGTGAAGGTGAGCGCGGGAAATACAACCGTGCGCGTGAAGAAGTCGCCGCTGCTGATCGATTTCCTCGATGCGGCGGGGAATGCAGTGCTGGTGGATGAGCCCACGCTGCCGATGGCATGGAACGGGTCGCAGATTCACGTTTGGAAGAAGATGCCGGCGGGCGAGAGTTATTTTGGTCTTGGCGATAAAGCGGGGCCGATGAACCGGCGCGGGCGTTCCTTCACGATGTGGAATACGGATGAATTCGGATGGCAGGAATCGTCCGATCCTCTTTACAAGACAATTCCTTTTTTTGAAGGATTCCGGAACGGCACAGCGTACGGGATTTTTTTCGACAACACGTGGCGGAGCTCGTTTGATTTTGGAAAGGAATCGCGGGATTACTTTTCGTTCGGAGCGGACGGAGGGGAAATCAATTATTACTATTTTGCGGGGCCGGACCCGAAAAAGATCATCGAGGACTACACCGGGTTGACAGGGCGAGCGCCATTGCCGCCGCTGTGGACGCTGGGATATCAGCAGTGCCGCTATTCGTATTATCCGGAGAAGCGAGCGTACGAAGTCGTGGAGCGGCTTCGCGAAGACAAGATTCCCGCGGACACGATTTATTTCGACATTGACTATCAAGATGGCAACGCGCCGTTCACGGTGAGCCGCGAATATTTTCCGCACTTTGAAAAAATGGTCTCGGATTTCAAAGGCGTGGGGATGCATACGATTTTGATCACGGATTTACATATCAAACAGCAAGAGCAGGGGTATCCGCCTTACGAAACGGGGATGAAGCAAGACGCGTTTGTGAAGAGGTCCGATGGATCGCTGTTCGTTGGGACGGTTTGGCCCGGGCCGAGCGTGTTTCCGGATTTCACATTGACGCGCGTACGCGATTGGTGGGGAGGCCTTTATAAGGATTTTATCGGGATGGGTGTATCGGGATTCTGGAACGACATGAACGAGCCTTCCGTGTTTCTGACGCCGACGAAGACGATGCCGCTCGACAACATTCACCGCACGGATGACGGAGCGAAACATCCGCACGCGGAGATTCACAACGTGTTCGGGATGGAGAACGTGCGCGCGACGTACGATGGTCTGCGGAAGTTGCAAGGAGACGAGCGCCCGTTTGTTTTGACGCGGGCGGCGTATTCGGGCGCGCAGCGGTATGCCGCGACGTGGACAGGAGACAACACGAGCAGCTGGAATCATCTCGGCATGAGCACGCCGCAGCTTTTGAGCATGGGAATTTCCGGCTACGGAATGGTCGGCGACGACATCGGGGGCTTTGCCGGTACGCCGACGCCGGATTTGTTGACGAGGTGGTTTGAAGTGGGCGCCTTCAATCCGATTTATCGCGACCACACCGCGAAGGGAACCGGCGATCAGGAGCCATGGGTTCACGGGCCGGAGCACGAAGCGATACGCAGAAAATTTATCGAGGAGCGGTACCGCCTGTTGCCGTACATCTATACATCGATAGAAGAGATGAGCCGGACCGGGGTGCCGCTGATGCGAGCGCTCTATTTGGAATATCCGAAGGCGGAAAACGTCGTCGGAAACGATCGCGATTTTCTGTTTGGCAGGGATTTGCTGGTCGCGCCGGTGACGACGGAACGATTGGACGCGCAGGTGGTGCAACTGCCGCCAGGAGACTGGTACGACTACTGGACCGCGGAAAAACGAAGCAGCAAAGAGCCGATCGAGTTGCATCCGCAACTGGACCAATTGCCGTTGTATGTGCGCGCGGGGGCGATTGTGCCGATGCAGTCGCTGGTGCAGTTCACGGGCGAAATTCCAGCGGGAGGGCTGAAGCTACGTGTATATCCGGGGTCGGATTGTGCGGGGTCGCTGTACGAAGATGATGGACACACGTACGCGTATGAGAAAGGCGAAGTGTTGCGGCTGAACTATTCGTGCGAAGCGAGCGCCAGAGCCTTGACGGTTTCCGCGAGAGTAGAGAAAAACGGTTACAAACCGTGGTGGAAGAGCACGGAAGTGACGGTGTTTGGTGCGGCGATGTTGCCGAAGAGCGTAATGGTGAGTGGGCAGGAGAGCCACGTGTGGAGTTACGACGAGAAGGCGCACGCGGTTACGGTGGCGGTCGATGGGGAACCCAGGGAGTGGACCGTAGAGATCGACTACTAAGCGGTTTTATTCGAGCGAAAAAATCGAGAGGGACTGTGGGGGCGCGGCGATGGAGAGGGTTGTCGCAGAGACGGTAGCTCGGGCTGCGCCGTAGAGTGGGGAGCAGGACAGGATTTCTGAGGCGGGTGTGTTGGCCGTGGGAATCGCGAGAGTGCGAGTCTCCCTCGAATTGTTGAAGACAACCAGGATGCGTTCTTCGTCCGACTGGCGCAGAAAGACGTAACTCGAATCGTCTGAAAAGAGATGCCAGAGTTTGCCGCTTTGAAGCGCGGGATGTTCGCGGCGAAGCCGAAGCAATTTTTGAACGGTTGAAAAAATCTCCTGTTGCTCAGCCGTTCTGGCTTCAGCGGTAAATGCGTTCTTCGAATCTTCTTTCCAACCACCAGGAAAATCGTGGCGATTGTCGGGGTCGGCTCCGCCAGGCATGCCGAGTTCATCGCCGTAATAAAGTTGGGGAATCCCGCGAAGCGTCAGCACAAGGCCGAACGCAAGTTTCAGTTTTTCCGGCGTGGCTCCTTCGGAACTGATGAAGCGCGGAACGTCGTGATTACCGAAGAATGGTAGGAGAAGATCGGGACGCGGATAGAGTGCGTCTTCGCGGAGGACATTAGCGAGACGACCGGCGGGCGCGTTGCGCAAGAGGACGTCGCGAATCGCGAAGAAGAGCGGAAAATCGAAAACGGTCGTGAGACCGGTGTCGAGATTATCCCAACCCTTTTTGCCACCCGCAAAAAAAGAAGTGACGATTGGGTCGGGGTGAAAAACTTCGCCGATGGTGCTGAGTTGAGGATAGAGGCGGTGGAGCGTCCAGTGCCAGTCTGCCCAAAATTTGCGCGAGACGTAGGGAAACGTATCTTCGCGAAGGCCGTCGAGACCAGTGGATTCGAGCCACCAGATGATGTTTTGTTGCAAATATTGCGCGACGACGGCGTTTTCCGTGTTCAAGTCCGGGAGGATACCGAAGAACCAGCCATCGGTGAGATTGCGGCGCAAGCTCTCGGGTGTGTGCGGGTCGGCGAGCGCTTCGAACGGATCGTTTGAAATTGCAGCCTCCTCCGGAAGGCCGTAAAAGGATTTTTTGACCGGAGAATACGAATCGAGATGTTTTTCCGGCGTGCCGTGGAACCAATCCGGAAGGGGTGGCCGGACGACCCAAGGATGGCGCGGGCCGACATGATTCGGAACTGAGTCAAAAAGGATTTTCATTCGCCGCTGGTGGGCGGCCGTGACGAGATCTTTGTAGTCGTCGAGCGAGCCGAGATGTGGATCGACGGAATAAAGATCGACGGCGCCGTAGCCGTGATAATCCTCGGTCGCGCCGTTCTTCACGACCGGAGTGAGCCAAAGCGTGGTGACGCCGAGTCCCTGCAAATAATCGAGATGGTCGCGGACACCACGTAAATCACCGCCGTGCCATGCGCGGGGCTTCGCGCGATCGTGCGAGCCGGGAAACTCGGCGGGTTCGTCGTTTGTGGGATCGCCGTCGGCAAAGCGGTCGGGCATGATGAGGTAGATGACGTCGTTTTGCGAAAGGCCATGAAAGCGCGTTGCGGTTGGCGCGCGACTTGCGATAGGCAGTTCAAATTTGGTTTCGCCGTTCGGAGTGAAGATCCGGCAGATCAGAGTGCCGCTGCGAGCGTTGGATGCGAACTTGAGCCAGACAAAAAGGTAGTCGCCCTGATGAGAAGTTTGCGTGCGTGAAACTACGACTTCAGGAAGATTGCAGGTGAGCTTTGTGGCCTGCAGATCGTGACCGGAGAGAAGCAGCATTATTTCCGGAGTCAGATTCAGCCACCAATTGGGCGGTTCCACTTTCACGACTTGCGGAGCGCGAGGGTTCGATTCTTGCGCAGAAAGAAAAGAACACGAACAGATTGTGGCAACCAGCGCCAGAAAAATGAGGCGACGGGGTGCGGCGAATTTCATTTCGGTTCCGCAGGCGGGAGGAATTTTAGTTTGCCGAACGCAGTTGGCACATGAAAGTTCGGCTCAGGTGTATTGGTTGGGCGCCAGGAAGAGTAAAAGCGCGGCTCGGCTGCGCCTTCGACGCGAAAGAAATTCATCCGCCAAATGGAAGATGGGCCGAAGTGCAACGCAACGCTACGCAACGGAATTGCGAGTTCGGCCGTCCAGACTTTTGATTTTTCGTCGATGTGCGTGCGGCACTTCATGCCGGAATTCAGATCGGAACGTTCGCCGTGTTCAATGTCGAGGTCAATCCAATAGCCATTGGGGCTGACTTCAAATTCGAAATAATGGCCGGGATACGTCGGGTCTGGCTGGAGAAAGACTTCGACGACGTCGCGGTCCCACAGATGATCGCGGCGGCCGTTTGGACCGGCGTCGGAGAAGACTGTGAGTGTGCGATAGCGCGAACGAAAGTGAAGATAAAGAGTCTCGGCGGTCCAGAGCAGACGGACTTCGGTTTCCATTTCGGGATCCGAATGTTTTCCCTGCCAATCGGAGTTGAATGCGACGGGCTCGGCCGAATCCCACGCGGCTGAGGGTGGGTACCCGTCGGGAGCGAGAGCTTGCGAGAGGTGCGCGACGTTGGCGGTGTCCGAAGTCGCCCAGGGACCAAGTAACGAAAAAAGAAAGAGCGGGGCAGCGGCGAGCATTGGGCCCTCGGAATGATGAAAGATATGAATCGCCGCGGCGATGGACAAAATCGAGGCAAATGCGAGAAGCACGTTCTTATCGAAAAACATTCCAGAGCTCCAGCGACTGCGGCAAGACGCGAATGCCAGCATAGCTGGAAAGAGAGTAAAAATTCGATGGAAAAGCGGAGTCGTCCTCAGACTGGCACAAAGGCCAAAGACTCTTTGCGCACGCGAGCCGCAGCCACTCCGGGAGCTTGCCGTGACGCGTGCTAGCATCGCAGATACGAGAAAAGCCTTGTTTGACGGGCCTTTAGGAGATTTGTCATGGTCGAAACGGCCAATCCCGACGAGTATTCGACACAGCGGCAAAGAAAACGGTTCGAGGAGTTTGAATATATAAAGGTGCGCCTGGAAGGCAGCGTGGCGCGAATGACGCTGAACCGTCCCGAGCACAATCTACTGAACGAATCGATGCTGCGGGAACTGGCGGACGGAATTGACGCCATTGGGCAAAAAGACGAAATCAAGTTGATCGTGTTGGATTCAGCGTGCAAAGTGTTTTGTGGCGGAATTGAAGTGGGCGAATACACTTCGCAGCGCGTATTTCAAATGCTGGACGCGTTTCATTCCGCGTTTGCGGGAATTTTGGAAACGGCGAAGCCGGTGGTGTGCGTGGTAAATGGGCCGGCGATCGGCGGCGGCGCGGAGCTCGCGGCATTTGGCGACATGGTGATTGCAACGCCGAAGGCGCGGTTTGCGCAGCCGGAGATTTCGATTGGAGTGTTCCCGCCGCTTGCTTCGACGATTTTGCCGTACCTGGTTGGGCCGAAGAAAGCGCTGGAGCTGGTGTTGACCGGCGAACCAGTGACTGCGGAACGCGCGCTGGAGATGGGGCTGGTGAATCGTCTTGTGCCGGAGGCGGATTTGGAGAAGGCGGTGAACGATTTGGTGGGGCGAATCACGGGACATTCCGGGCCAGTGCTGACGATGGCGAAAAAAGCGATTCTGAGCGGGATGGGACTTTCGTTGAAAGACGGTCTGAAGCAATCGATGAATATTTTTCTGAATGAATTGTACCGGCTGGAAGATTCGCAGGAAGGTTTGCACGCTCTTGTGGAAAAGCGAAAGCCGAATTGGAAAAATCGCTAGCGTGAGGAAGCGGCTCACGATTGACGGGAATGGCGCCGCAGCTTAGACTCAAGATTCAATTTTTTGAAGCGGTCGCGGTTGGGCCGCAGTGCAAGCAAGGGAAGCGGGGAAGGCCGTGAGATTCGGCCGCGGTCCCGCCACTGTAATCGGCGTCTTCGTCACCGGCGAAGACGCCGTAAGCCAGGCTACCCTCCCTGCTGCGAGTGCGAAACTCTTCGCGAGAAAGAGAATCGCGGCAAGCCCTACGGAATCTCGTGGGGCTTTTTTGTTTTGGGAAATGTTTTGCGGGCAGACGAGTGGGGATTTTGAAACCAGCGATGGACAACGTAACGAGCGGATTCGGGCGCGCGAAGCTGGGCATTTTGCTGGCGTTGTTTGCGTTGGTTCAGACGAGTTTTGCTCGCGCGCAGAATGCTGGCGCGGCGGCATTGCGCGAGGTGACAGACGAAGCGGGGAGAACTGTAAAACTCCCGCAACAGATTCGGCGCATCGTTTCGCTGGCGCCGAGTCTGACGGAAACGGTTTACGCGCTCGGGTTGCAGGACAAGTTGGTCGGGGACACGGAATATTGCGACTACCCGCCGGACGCAGCGAAGAAACACAAAGTGGGCGGCGCGATCAATCCGAACATGGAAGAAATTGCCGCGTTGAAGCCGGATGTCGTGCTCGTCGTGAAGAGTTTGAATCGGTTGGAGACCGTGCGTGGGTTGGAACAAATTGGCATTCCGGCGTACTCGGCGGATCCGCATACTGTGGTTGGCGTGATTGCTTCGATGAAGCGATTGGCTGAGGTGCTGGGTGCGGAGGATGCGGGCGGGGCTCTGGACACAAAGCTGCGCGAACGGTTGGCGGCGATCCATGCAAAGCTGAATGGCGTGGCGCCGACGCCCGTGCTTTTCGTCGTGTGGACAGAGCCGCTGATGTCCATTGGCAGAAAGACATTCATTGCGGATGTGCTGGAAGGCGCGGGAGCGACATCTGTAGTGGATTCGAAGCAGGATTGGCCGCAGTTCAGTCTGGAGGAAGCGGTGCGTTTGCAGCCGGAGTATCTTGTGTTTGCCTCGAGCCACTCGGAAACGGTGCACAATGATGTCGAAGCGCTTGCGTTGAAGCCGGGATGGTCTGCCTTGCACGCAATCAAAAATAGAAAAATCGCGATCGTCGGCGACGCAATCAACCGGCCCGGGCCCAGGATTGTGGATGCGGTGGAAGAGTTGGCGCGGCAGCTTCATCCGGAAGCCTTCGCGGAGAAAAATTGATGCAGCCTCTGACCTTGAGCAAGGTTGCCGTGCGGTGCGGAATTCTGGCGTTGATTTTGTTCGTGGTTGTGGTCATCGCGCTGAAATTTGGGGCGGTACCGGTTTCGCTGTACGGGCTTGCGAAGGATCTGATCGGCGTTTTAATCGGGCGGAGCAGCGAAATTTCCAGCGAATACGGAATGATCGTTCGCGAAATTCGTTTGCCGCGAATCGCAATGGGAATTTTTGTTGGAGCTTCGCTGTCAGTGGCGGGGACGAGTTTTCAAGCTCTTCTGCGGAATCCGCTGGCCGATCCCTACGTCCTGGGTGTTTCGTATGGCGCCTCGGTAGGCTCGATTTTGGCTTTGATTATCGAACCGCACATAGCGTTGCGGCCGGAAGTTGCGACGGTGTTTACGCCACTAGGTGGATTTCTCGGGGCAATCCTGACCATAACAGTTGTTTTTCTGCTCGGGAGATACCGAGGCGAAATTGACAATCGGACTCTTCTGTTAAGCGGCGTGATTGCCGGCATGTTTCTATCTGCAATCATCGCCTTGCTGATCACGATGTTGCCAAGTTCGAGCACGAGGGGCATGACTGTCTGGCTGATGGGCGACCTTTCGACGCCGATGTCGCCGATTCTTGGCTGGGTGTTGCGCACAGGGTTTTTTGCCGGCTTCGCGCTGATCTATCTGACGGCGTCGGATTTGAATTTGCTGCTCGCCGGGGAAAAAGAGGCGATGCACCTTGGAGTGGACGTTCGAAAGGTGCGATTCGTTGTTTATTTGGCGGCGTCGGCCTTAACGGGGCTCGCCGTGTCCGTAAGCGGATCGATTGGATATGTTGGCCTCCTTGTGCCACACATGATGCGGCTGATCTTTGGC
Source organism: Candidatus Acidiferrum sp. (assembly GCA_035295625.1). Taxonomy (GTDB): domain Bacteria; phylum Acidobacteriota; class Terriglobia; order Acidiferrales; family UBA7541; genus Acidiferrum. Next base: position 69,405 of record DATGIS010000050.1, read on the forward strand.
ACGGACTACCGCATGTTGTTGCCCGCCGCTGCGTTTGGAGGCGCGATCGCCGTTGTGATCGCGGATACAGCTGCGCGAACGATTGCCGCGCCAAGCGAGTTGCCCGTCGGCGCAGTCACGGCGATTGTGGGCGCGCCACTGTTCATTTATTTATTGCGACGGAGACTGGCGTGAGCGCGGCGAGAGGAGCGGTTTTGGACCGGGACGCACAGGATGGGTCGCGAATGAATGCGGATGCGCGCTTGAGCGTGGAACAGGTGAGCTACGCCTACTCGCCGAATCCGTCGCAGGCGCCGATTTTTACACTCGAGGCGACGAGTTTTCAGGCGAAACCCGGCGAGATTGTTGCAGTGCTCGGGCCGAACGCGAGCGGGAAGTCAACGGTCCTGAAGCTGATTGCGGGTGCTCTGCAGCCGCTTTCTGGAAGAATTTTGTTCAACGGAATGGAAACGCACCTGATGGAACCGCGACTGCGCGCGAAACGCATGGCGATGGTGCAGCAGGAAAGCCAGTTATTGTTCCCAGCGAGAGTGTGGGAGTTCGTATTGCAGGGCCGGCATCCGCATGGCAAGTCGTTGCGGTTCGAAAACGAGCAGGACGTTGCGATCGCGAAGAATGCGCTTTTGCAGGTTGGTGCGGATCATTTGACCGATCGGTGGATGGATCAAATTTCTGGTGGCGAAAAGCAGCGGGTGATTCTGGCGCGCGCCTTGGCGCAGCAGCCCGGTCTGCTGCTTCTCGATGAGCCGACGCTGCACCTGGACATCGGCGCGCAGGTGGATTTTCTGCACACGTTGAAGAAACTCACTTTGGCGAACAAGTATGTCGTGGTGATCGTGACACACGAGCTGAATCTCGCCGGAGAATACGCGGACCAGATCGTGCTGATGCAAAAAGGGAAGTGTTTGCGCGTAGGAACGCCGGCGAATGTGTACCAGCGCGATTTGTTGGAACAGGTTTTTCAGACGCAGCTTACGGTCGAATCGCGAGTGAATGGTCGGCCGCGAGTCAGCGTATTGGAAAAAAGCGAATAGGCAAATGTCACCCGCGCGGCGGTACGGCGCGGTTTTAGCAACCCACAGCGGGCGGCAGCGCCCCCGACAATCACCGCAGGCTTCGTGCACGGGAAGACGGTGGGCCGCCAAATTGCAGGCGGCTGCAAAGCAAGCCGTCGCCGCCGCGCGACTGTAAGGCGGAAGCAGCACGGCGCAGGCCACTGCAGCGAATCGTTCGAAAGACGACGCTGCGGGAAGGACGCGCCGGTAAAACCGCCAAGCCAGGAGACCGGCGAAGCCCGCAAGCCACGTCTTGTCAGGAGAGACGCGGCCAACCTTCAGAGCTCCCGCGCGAGAGGGAGCGGAGGACAACATGAGCCGCTTTGCGCCCTTCCGATTTTTTTCTGTACTACTTCTTTTGCTGCTTCCCGGTTTTACTTCCGCCCAAAATTATCTGCCTGACGCAAAACTGATGGGAACTATCGTTGACAGTAGTGGAGCCGGTGTCGGCGGAGTAGAGATCAGTGCGACGAAGAAAAACGAACCCCAATCCAACATTTGGAAAGCGACCTCGACGACGGATGGCGAGTTTGCGCTCGCGCTGCCGCCTGGCAGATATCACATCGTTTTGGCGAGGACGCCATTCGCGACGCGCGAATTTGCAGTCGAGATGACTGCCGGTGAACGAAGGGCACTCGATGTCCGAATGGAGTTGGAGCGGCTGTCCGCAAGCGTCGTCGTAACGGCAGAGGCGGAGCCGTTACAGGTCCAGCAGACGACGGCGCCGGCGGAGATTGTAACGTCGGGAGAGATTCAGCAGAGGCAGGCAAAAACGCTTCCCGATGCGCTACTCACCCTGCCGGGAGTCTCGATCGGCCGCACCGGTTCCGAGGGCGGAACCGCGTCGATCTTTCTAGGCGGCGGCAATTCCAGCTACACGAAAGTGCTCGTAGACGGAGTGCCGGTGAACGAGCCGGGCAATGCCGTCGATTTTTCGAACTTCACGCTCGACAACGTGGACAAGGTGGAAGTAGTCCGCGGAGCGGAAAGCGCGATTTATGGAAGCGACGCCGTGGCGGGCGTGGTGCAAGTGTTCACGCATCGTGGAACCACACGCGTTCCGGAAGTCAGCCTCTTCGGCGAGGGCGGATCGTTTGGAACGGGCCGAGGCGGAGTACAAATTAGCGGGCTCCTCGGCGATTTTGACTATTCGGCTGCAGGTTCGTATTTCGGGACGGATGGTCCGGACAATCAGAACTACTTTTTCAATCGGACACTCTCCGGAAATTTCGGCTACCGGATCGGCGAAGACGACGAATTACGGTTGACGATTCGGAATAACACCAGCAATGCACAAATACCCGGCCAGACATTGCTCTTGCCGCCCAATCTGGACGAACACACCGACTATGGATTTTTCAGCGCGGGAGCGCGATGGGATTTCGCGACCGGTAAGCACTGGCACCACAAAATCAGCGGCTCCGAATCGCGCAATCGCGAATTCATTGCGGACCCGGTGCAGAGTTTTTACGCAACCGACCCATTGGTCGGCTGTTCGAAAGATCCCAACGCACCGAATTCGGTGGCGACAGCGGAATTCTGCGACTTCACGTTCACCAACAGAAACTTGTACAACCGTGCGAATCTGACCGCTCAGTCGAGTTTTCTGCTGCCGAATTTTGCGGTCACTGGCGGATATGAGTATGAAGTCGAGAACGGATCGTTGTCTTCGCTGGCTATAGGCCATGTCCGGCGCAACAATCAGGCCGGGTACCTGGATTTTCGTTACTCGCCGCATCCGCGTGCGTCGCTTAGTTTCGGTGCTCGGGCGGAAGCGAACGGAAACTTTGGAACTCGCGTGGTGCCACGGGCGGGTGCGTCGCTCGCACTATTGCAGGGCCGCGGATTCTGGGGTGAAACGCGGCTGCGCGCTTTCTATGGCCAGGGAATCAAGGAGCCTCGCTTCGACCAGCTGTACACCGATCAATTTGGCGACATCGGCAATCCCCTGTTAAAGCCGGAAGCGAGCAAAACGTGGAGCGTCGGGCTCGAGCAGAGTCTGGCAGACGGCCGCGTCAAGTTGCGGGGAGACTATTTTTCAAATCGTTTCTACGATGTAATCGGCTTTGAATTTTGCTCTCCTTCAAAGCCGCCCGCGACTGGCAACACGTGCGGAGTTGTCATCCCCGGTGCGCCGGCCTTCTTCGGGTATTTCATAAACATCGATCGCGCGCGCGCCCGCGGTGTGGAGTTCTCGGCCGAGACAAACTTACGCCACTGGTTGCGTGTGCTTGGCAACTACACGTTTGACGATAGCCGAGTCGTGTCAGCTCCGCTTGCTGCGGATCCGGCGCTTGTGGCCGGCAACCATTTGATCAGACGTCCCGTCAATTCCGGTTCGGTGTCGCTGTTCGCCGCGCGGAAAGGCCTGAGCGCAAGCTTCTCGGGATATTTCACAGGCCAACGGACCGATACCGATTTTCTCAGCCTTGGACTGAATCGCACGCCGGGCTACGCGAGGTTTGATGTTTCGACGAGTTACATTTTCGGTCGAGGCATCAGCGGCTATGTTCGTGCGCAAAATCTTTTCGACAAACAATATCAGGATGGTCTCGGATACCCCGCACTGGGCCGGGAAGTCCGGGTTGGCATGAACTACCGCTTTGGCGGGAAGCGTTGATGGCTGATCCCGAGCCGATTCTCTTCTGCTGGAGCGGCGGTAAGGACAGCGCCATGGCGCTGTTTGAGTTGCTACAGCAGAGCGATGTTCGAGTAACCGGCTTACTCACGACCGTTACTGAGGGCTACGAGCGGATCAGCATGCATGGTGTGCGACTAGAGCTCCTGCGGCAACAAGCTGAAAACATCGGCTTGCCGCTGCAGGAGGTGCGTATTCCCCCGCATTGCGTCAATCCGATTTACGAGGCGCGGATGGAATCGGCTATGAGGACTTCCAGGGAGCAAGGAATCCGGCGAATCGCATTTGGTGACATCTTTTTGCGGGATTTGCGCGAGTACCGTGAAGCGAACCTCGCAAGACTGGGAATGCAAGCGATCTTTCCAATCTGGAAGCGGGACATGCGTGAGTTAGCAAGAGCCTTTGTGTCGCGCGGATTTCGAGCGAAGACCGTGTGCATTGACCCGCGAGTTCTGAACCGCGGCTTTGCGGGAAGGGAATTGACGGAAGAGTTCTTCGCGGAGTTGCCGCCGAACGTCGATCCCTGTGGAGAAAACGGCGAGTTTCACACGTTTGTATACGACGGGCCGATTTTCAGGAAGGCCGTGATGTGTAAGGTCGGCGAAGTGGTTGAACGGGACGGATTCATCTTTTGCGATTTGCTAAATGATGAGGAGGAAGCATGAACGGCGAACTGAAAGATAAGGACATGTTGTGGATGAAGGTGGGTGTCGCCGCGATGTTGGTCGCGCTCGCCGCGGCATTACGCGTCTTGGCGCATCCTTGGAATTTCACTCCGATCGGTGCGATGGCGTTATTTTCAGGGGCGATATTTCGGCAACGATGGGTGAAATTCCTTTTTCCTCTGGTGGCTTTGTTCGCCGGAGACCTGTTCGTGGGATTCCACAAGTTGATGCTCGTCGTTTACTTGAGTTTTGTCATTAGCGTCGCGATTGGCATATGGATCGGCGAAGAGCGAAAGCTGGTTCGAATCGCAAGCGGGACGTTTCTCGGCGCATTGCAATTCTTCCTGGTGACGAATTTCGCGATTTGGGCGACCTTAACGACGTATCCGAAATCTGCGGCAGGGCTGCTTTCCTGCTATGCGGCTGGCGTGCCATTCTTCTGGAACACTCTTGCGGGTGATGTGCTCTATACGGCTCTCTTGTTCGGCGGATACACGCTGGCCGAGCGACTCTTTACACCGGATCGCGCGATGGCTGCCTCACGTAGCTGAGCACCGGCTTGGCCTGATGCTATAATTGCGGATTCACCATGGCGAAAAAAGCGGCAGAAACGACGATTGCTCCAGAAGTTCTGACGAAATACGAGGCTGTTATCGGCCTGGAAGTGCACGTCCAGCTTCTGACGAAGACGAAAATTTTCTGCAGTTGCTCGACGCAATTTGGCGAACCGCCGAATACCAATACCTGCCCGGTCTGCCTCGGATTGCCGGGCACACTGCCTGTCTTGAACAAGAAAGCAGTCGAGATGGGCGTCCGTGCGGCGCTCGCGTTGAATTGCTCGGTGAACGAACATTCGCGGTTCGCCCGAAAAAATTATTTTTATCCAGACTTGCCGAAGGGCTACCAGATTTCGCAATACGAATTGCCACTTGCCGAGCATGGCTGGCTCGACGTGGAAGTTGACGGCCAGAGGAAGCGCATCGGCATCACGCGACTCCACCTTGAGGACGATGCCGCAAAGAACCTACATGAAGGCTTTTCGCAATCGGCCACAAAGGGCTACATCGATTACAACCGCGGCGGAACGCCGCTGGCGGAAATCGTTAGCGAGCCGGACATGCGCACGCCGGACGAGGCCTACGCGTATTTGACTACGTTACGGCAGATCCTGCTCTATACCGGCGTGAGCGATTGCAACATGGAAGAAGGTTCGTTGCGCTGTGACGCCAACGTGAGCGTGCGGCTGCGCGGCGCGAAAGAGTTCGGCACAAAAGTCGAAGTGAAAAACCTGAATTCCTTCCGGTTCCTGCAAAAGGCGCTCGAGTACGAAATCGAGCGTCATATCGGAGTAATCGAAAGCGGCGGCAAGATTTCGCAGGAGACGCGCCTCTGGAATCAGAACGAGAATTACACCGTCTCCATGCGCTCGAAAGAGAAAGCGCACGATTACCGGTACTTTCCAGAGCCGGATTTGCTCCCGATCCACGTAAGCGCGACTTGGCGCGAAGAGATTAAACGGTCTTTGCCTGAGTTGCCTGTGGCAAAGCGGGAGCGATTTGTCACGCAGTACGGCGTCACCCCGTACGACGCGGGCGTGCTGACTGGCACTCAGGAACTTGCCAGCTATTTTGAATCTGCCGTAAAGGCGGGAGCAGTGGGAAAATCCACCGCGAACTGGATGCAGACCGAACTGCTGCGGCGGCTGAACGATAGCGGGAAAGAGATTGGCGCCAGCCCCGTTTCACCCGCTGCACTCGCAGAGTTGATCGCGCTTGTCGATAGCGCGAAAATCACGAGCGCAATCGGCAAGAGAGTATTTGGAAAGATGTTTGAGAGCGGACAATCGGCGGCGGCGATCGTTGCGGCCGAGGGATTGGGCGCACAGGTGAGCGACGAAACAATCGAGCAGGCTGCGCGAGAAGTGATTGAGAAGAGTCCCGAAAACGTGGCGAAATTCAAAGCCGGCAACGAAGGCGTGTTCAAATTTTTCGTCGGCCAGGTAATGCGAGCGACCAAAGGCCAAGCAAGTCCGCAGGCAATCAACGGCGTGCTGCGCCGGTTACTTTCCTGAGCACTAGCGCGGAGAAGAAAATGCTGAAACTCGGAGAGAAAGCCCCGGAGTTCCGTTTGCAGACGGATGGCGGTGGTGAACTGTCGTCGGCGGATTTGAAGGGCAGGCGAGTGCTGCTCTTTTTCTATCCGAAGGCGGACACTCCCGGTTGAACTGTGGAAGCGTCCGAGTTTCGCGACGCGAAGAAGCACTTTGCAAAACTGAATGTGGAGGTTTTCGGCGTTAGCGCCGATTCCGTCAAAGCGCTCGCTCGTTTCAAGGAAAAATATAAACTGAACTTTACCCTTTTGAGCGATCCCGACCACAAAATGATCGAACGATACGGATTCTGGCGGATGAAGAAATTTATGGGGCGTTCCTACAAAGGGATTGTGCGGAGCAGCGTGCTGCTCGGGCCGGATGGAAAAATCGAAAAGGTTTGGGATAACGTAAAGGCGAAGGGCCACGCAAGAGAAGTGCTGGGCGAATTGGAAGCAGCGAAGTGAGAGGCACCGTCACAACGTGCAAGTCACTTCGCCGGTCGGCGCCGGCACGACCAGCATATTGTCCAGCAGACGCGTTTTTCCGAGATGTGCCGCAACGAGAACGTAGCAGGCTCGCGAAAAGCTGACCACCGGTTCGAAATTTTCCGCCGAAACCACTTCGGCGTAGTCCAGTCGCGCGAGCGGCTCTTTTTCAAAGACGGCGCGCATGGCATTTTGAACTTGCAGCGAATCGCGCGCGCCCGGCGCGAGCTCAGCGCGGGCCGCTTCCAGCGAACGATAGAGAACCAGGGCCGCGCGGCGTTCTTCAGGGTTTAGATACGCGTTGCGCGAGGAAAGCGCGAGGCCGTCCGCTTCACGAACAATCGGGCAAACAACGATTTGCACGCCCAGGTTCAGCTCGCGCACCATTTTTTGCAAAACGGCAACCTGCTGCGCATCTTTGCGACCGAAGTACGCGTAGTCCGGCTGCACAATCTCGAATAGTTTGAGTACGACTGTTGCGACACCACGAAAGTGGCCGGAACGCGAGGTGCCTTCGAGCCGGTCGCTGATTCCTTCGACATTCACATACGTCGAGAAACCTGCGGGATATATCTCGTCCACCGTCGGCGCGAAGAGCGCGTCAACGCCCAGCTCGGCGAATTTCGCCGAATCCGCTTCGAAAGCGCGCGGATATTTTGCAAAGTCTTCCTTCGGACCAAATTGTTTCGGATTCACAAAAATCGAGGAATAGACGCGGGAACATTCCTGCCTCGCGCGGCGCACGAGGGAAAGATGCCCTTCGTGAAGCGCACCCATCGTCGGGACGAGCCCGACGAGATGATTCTCGGCGCGAGCTTGCCGCGCGGCTTCTTTCATCCAGGTAATGGTTCGAATCGTTTCCACGTGTCAGCGAAGGAGAATCGTCAGGCTTTCGCGGCGGTGACCCGCTCGCGGTAAAAATGCATCAGGTCGGTCAAGATCGGTTTTGCGCCATGTTGACGGATCAGCGTTGCGACTTGCCCGCGATGATACGTTCCGTGATTTGCCAAGTGTTGAAGCGACTGCCAAAGTGGATTCGTATACACGCCGAAACTGAGCGTCTTGTACTCGAACACACGATCGAGGTCCGCTTGCGTCAGACCTTGCACGAATTTCAATAGGTCTTGTTCCTGCGGAGCCCAATGTGACCGCAGTGCAGCCACCGTCTGTATGTGTGCAAACTCAGGAATCGCGGAGGGAGAGCGGCCATGGAAGCGTTCGTTCCAGATCCATTCAGCGCCGCAAATATGCACGAGCGTGTCGCGCAGTGAAGAAAAGCTGGAGCCGAGCGGCTTGGCAAATTGCTCGTCCGTAAGCTGCGCCGCAGCGTCCAGAGCGCGATGGTTCGCCCAGGTGTTGTAATCGAATAGTGTGCGCACATCTTCCGGTGTCATGAAAATCCCTCGGGTTGTTAAAGATAATTCAATCAGCGAGTTCGACGTCGATATTCACCGGTTTTTGTGAGCCGCTGGCCTGCGGCATATGGTACGACTCGTTTTCCGATGGGAACGAACCGCGCCGCACGTCGGAGCAATACTCGCGCACGGCGCTCGAAATCAGTTCGCCGACTCGCGCATATTCCCTTGCAAATTTCGGGACCGAATGGAACGTTAGGCCGAGCAGATCGTTCAAGACGAGAATTTGCCCGTCGCAATCCGGTCCGGCGCCGATGCCAATCGTTGGAATGCGCAAATCTTGTGTGATTTCCGCGGCAAGTTCGCGAGGAATGCCTTCCAGCACAATTGCGAAGGCGCCGGCAGCTTCCACGGCGCGCGCATCGCGAATCAATTGTTCGGCAGCTGCGGGAGTTTTTCCTTGTACCTTGAATCCTCCGAGCGCGTTCACTGACTGCGGCGTGAGGCCGACGTGACCCATCACGGGAATCTCGGCTTCGGTCAGGCGCGCAATCAATTCGAGTCGGCGCTCACCGCCTTCGATCTTCACGGCTTCCGCACCCGCTTCTTTGACCAGCCGCACTGCGTTGCGCAGCGATTCGGCAATGTCCGCGTGATACGTACCGTACGGCATGTCAGTGACGACGAGCGCATTGCGCGTCCCGCGTCGCACCGCGCGCGTGTGATGCACCATTTCGTCGAGCGTGACGGGAATCGTGCTGTCGTAGCCAAGAACCACCATGCCGACCGAATCGCCCACGAGCAGAACGTCAACGCCGGACTCGTCGAGCAGCCGCGCGGTCGGATAGTCGTAAGCAGTCAGGCAGGTGATCTTTTGTGTGGAAGAATCCGCGGCGGTTTTTCGCTGGAGAAGCGAAGGCACGGTAATCTTACCGCTGCCCGATTCGCGGGAAACGCTCATTGCGGCCTCCGGTGCCGTTCCCTGACGGCGGGATACAGCCCTGTACCTTCGAAAAGAATAGCAGATTTGGCGGCCGCCTGCCATTTGGTGGAGCGTTGCGTAAAACTGGAAGCGTGGATCGAATTGCGATTGGCCTCCGCGACACGCACTTGCGGCTTGGTTTAGAGAGAACTGCGTTCATACTGCGTTTAGGTTGTCGCAACTATCGTAAGAAGCTTTGTATCCACCCGATCGAGGCATTCTCTTTGTTCGCGAAAAACTTTCTTGGCGCGGCGCGGCCACTTGCGGCGATTCTTGCTTTGCTCTTGCTTGCCGCCAGTGCCGATTCGCAGAACCCGCCTGCTCACGCGATTTCTGGCAATACGCTGGACCCGGCCCAGGCAGTCATCTCGGGTGCGCACGTCAGCGTGGTTCGTTCCGATGGTTCGACCGTTGCGGAAACCTCGACCGACGATACTGGCGCCTTCAGTTTCGACAAAGTTCTCCCGGGAAAGTACAAACTCTCAATCCGCGCGAATGGATTCAAGCCATACGAGCGCGACCTCAACGTCGGCAACAAGCCAATTTCACCGCTGAGGATTCTCCTTGAAATTGCGACGCAGACGGAAAGCGTCAATGTTTCTTCTGGTGATTCAACGCCGCAACTAAGTACAGACGTCTCCGAAAACCAGAATGCCAACACGTTCGAACGCGACGCGCTCGATCGCGTTCCCGTCTTTGACCAGGACTACATTACAACTGTTTCTCGATTTCTGGATGACAACGCCACCGGGACGAGCGGAGTTTCGCTTGTTGTCGATGGCGTGGAAGCGAACGGCGCGGGCGTCTCGCCGTCCGGCGTACAGGAAGTGAAGATCAATCAGAATCCATACTCCGCGCGGTTCGCCCGCCCAGGACGAGCCCGGCTGGAAATCACGACCAAAGGCGGCACGCCTCAGTTTCACGGCACGGTGAACTTCCTTTTTCGAGATTCGACATTCGACGCGCAAAACGCTTTCGCGGTGACCAAACCACCCGAGCGGCGCCAATTCTATGAAGGCTCTCTCACGGGCCCGCTTGGCCACGACAAGAAGAACACCTTCCTGCTTACTCTGGAGCGCGACCAGAACGACGTACAAGCCGTCGTCTCTGTACCAATTGGACCGAACAACTTGCCGATTCAGGAAAACGTGCCCGCGCCGGAGCGGCACTTGTTCGAATCGTTCCGCGCCTTTCACGATTTTGCGAATGGCGATCAAGTGTGGCTGGGCTATTTCTTCGAAAGTGAAACGAATGAGAATCAGGGCGTCGGAGGATTGCTATTGCCGGAAGCCGGCTACACACAAATCGGCCGCGAACATGAAGTCAACATAAGCTACCGCCACATCTTTTCGCCAAAGTGGGTCAACCAGCTGCGATTTCTTATCGGGCACAACGACAATCCGATTACTAGCAACAACGCGACACCGCAAATCGTCGTCGAAGGCTTTTTCACGAGCGGCGGCGCGCAGGCGGACTTCAACCGTACGGAATCCCACTTCGATGGCACCGATTTCCTGACCTACACAAACGGAAAGCATGTTCTCAATTTCGGTGTCGACGTGCCGGATCTTAGCCGGCGCGGATTCGACAACCACACGAATCTCCAGGGCACCTACACCTTTGGCAGTCTGGCCGACTTCAATGCAACCACCAAGCGCCCTGCGACTTTCCTCCAGCAACAAGGGCCGGGCCACGTCATTTTCTGGGAGCGGACGGCGGCGGGATTTTTTGAGGACAATATCCGGCTAAAACCGAATTTGTCGATTTCGCTCGGAGTGCGGTATTACTTCCAGAATTATTTCCACAACGATCCGAACAATTTCGCCCCTCGCGTCTCGCTCGCGTTCGCGCCTTCAAAGAGAAGTAAGACTGTCTTTCGCACGGGAGCGGGACTGTTTTTCGACCGCACCGGCCCGCGGCCGATTGCCGACCTTCTTCTTTTTAACGGCGTAAACGTTCAGCGATTTCTCCTCTCCTCTACTCTGGCGAATCAGCTGCCATTCCCTGTAACACCCGCCGATCTCGCCGGCGTGCCCATCAGCACCGTGACCCTCGATCCGGCGGCACACATTCCGTACACGATTCAGTACAGTGCGGGAATAGAACGCCAGATCACTTCGAAGAGCACCGCGAGCGTCACCTACATCGGATCGCGCGGCATCGATCTCTTTCGTTCGCGCGATGCCAACGCCCCGCTTCCGCCGGACTATCTCTCTCGTCCGGACCCTGCAATGGGCCAGGTCCGTCAGATCGAATCGCGTGGCTATCAGAAAAGCAATTCCGTGGAGTTCAGCCTGCGCGGAAAGCCGACGAAATATTTCGCCGGGCAAGCGCAATATACGCTTTCAAAAACGTACAACAACACGAGCGGTATCACCTATCTGCCGGGCAACAGCAATTTTCCTGCGCTCGATTGGGCGCGCTCCGACAACGACCGCCGTCACAAATTCGACCTTTTGGGTGCGTTTGAAATCACGGAGAACTTATCGCTCGGCGCGGCGCTGCAAGCCTACTCCGGCAGGCCAGTCAACGTGATTACCGGTTTCGACAGCAATGGCGACGGCGTTACCAACGACCGCCCTGACGGCGGCCTCGCTCCACGCAATTCACTTCACGGACCGGGCCTGTTGAATTTGGATTTGAACGCGCAGCGCGATTTCAATTTTTCGAAAGACAAGAAGGCGGGACCGAAGCTTACGGTCGCGCTGAACGCCTTCAACGTCCTCAATCACGTGAATTACGTAACATTCGTTGGCGCAACTGGGTCGACGACCGGAATCGTCAATCCACAGTTTGACAAGCCGAACGCTGCAAATTCACCGCGGCGCTTGCAACTGAATCTCACTTTCAAGTTTTAGACTACGTCCACAGTGCTACATCGGCGAAGCTTGAGATCTTCCCTTCCATTGTCCGCCGCGGCCAAGCCAGTAGCGGACCGCCGATAGAAACGTCGCATGCAAATAAAAGAAGGCTGCGACCGGCAGGAATGGCGACCAGATTGGTGACAAACGATAGAAGACGACCGTGGGAAGAAACGACGCTGACAGCAAGCACCAGGCGAGCAGTGCCGGGAGCCAAATTCGCGCGTCGGTCGCAAGCGCCAAAACAACGGGCGCGAGGAACGTCAAAACCAACCCGGCCAATGTCCCCAGAAGTCGCAGGGCCGAGTAATTCAGCTGCGTAAACGCGGTGCGAGCTATCATGTCGCGCAGCTCACCGAAGCCTTCATACCGTCGCAAACTTACCGATTTCCGTGTCAGGCCCATCCAGATCGCGCCGCCGGTTCCTTTCACAACTCGTGCCAGGGAACAGTCGTCAATCACTTCGCTTCGAATTGCCGCGAACCCGCCAATCCGCGCCAGTGCGGAACGCCGCAGCAAGATGCATCCGCCGGCCGCTCCTGCCGTCCGCGATTTTGTATTCGCGATCCACCGCGGCGGATACAGCATAAGAAAAAAATAGAGGAACGCAGGAACGATCGCCTTTTCCGGAAACGATTGCGCCTGAAGCAACACCATCAGGGATGTGAGGTCCTGCGAGTCTCGTTCTGCCCGCGACACGAGGCGGCGCAGAGTGTCAGGCGCATGCACGATGTCCGCGTCGGTGAACCAGAAAAACGCCGCTACATCTCGTGCAGACGCTTGCACACCAGCCTGGAGCGCCCACAGTTTACCTGTCCAACCCGCTGTCAATGCCGGAGCCGAAATCACGCGCACTCGATCCGAGGCGCCCGACTCGCCCGCCGTGGTTCGCGCCAAATCCGCGGTGCCATCTTCGCTGTGATCGTCCACGATCAGAATGGAAAACGCGCCGGGATAATCCTGCGCGGCGAGAGATGCGACCGTCTCGGCGATCGTCGCAGCTTCATTTCGCGCAGGCACAATCGCAACAACGCTCGGCCACGCCAAAAGCGGAGCCACTGTGTCCTGATCTGCGTCAGCAATCCAGATTTGCCAAAAGTGGCCATTGAAAAAGAAAATTCCCAGCCAGATGAGGAGGGATAAGCTTGTAATGCAGATGGCTACGAAATGCACACGACATTTTGCAACGACTGGCGATGCCTCCGCTAGGCGAGATCTTCCTTGCGAATCGGCAGCCGCCGGATTCGCTTTTTCGTCAGCGAGTAAATCGCGTTGCAAACGGATGCGGTCACCACCGGCAATCCCGGCTCGCCAATTCCCGTCGGTTCTTCTTTGCTCATCACAACGTGAACTTCCGTCTTCGGCGTGTCCGCAATCTTCGGCATCTGATACGTATTGAAATTGCCCTGCTCCACCCGCCCCTTCTTGATCGTAATGGCGTCGTGCAGCGAAGCGGAAAGTCCGTAAATTGCGGCGCTCTCCACTTGTGCGCGAATTCCATCCGGATTAATCGGCCGCCCGCAATCCACTGCGTAGGACAGCCGGTGCACCTTCACATCGCCCTTCGTTATGCTCACTTCCGCCACGCAGGCCGTATACGATTCGAAGGAGAAGTACGCCGCAATTCCGCGACCCACTCCCTTCGGCAGAGGTTTGCCCCAATCGCCCTTTTCCGCCGCTAGTTTCAGTACAGCCTTGAGTCGTGCGGTATCGAGCGGCTTGCCTTCCTTCGGATTCGTGAAGTCGGGAATCTTCCGGTCGTCACCCATCAGCTTCATGCGAAATTCGTATGGGTCAGCACCCGCGGCCGTGGCCAGTTCGTCCACGAAACATTCGACGATAAATCCGCTCGAAGAATGTTCCACCGACCGCCACCACGCGCGAGGCACGCCCGATTTCGCCAGCGTGTACTCCACGTGATAGTTCGGCGTGGCGTAGGGAATGAACAGCGCCGTCGCAAACTCCGAATTCTCCGCGTGTGACTCGCCATCCTTGCTCCACATCGCGTCGATCGAAGTTGACGTCTGAAAATGTTTCCACGCCGCGAGCCCGCCTTGCGCGTCAATCGCGCCGGACATCTTGTGATAGGACGCCGGCCTGTAAAAGTCATGCTGCATGTCGTCTTCGCGCGTCCAAAGCACTTGCACCGGCTTGCCGGTAATCTTCGCGATTTGTGCGGCTTCCATTACGAAGTCGCCCATGTAGCGCCGGCCGAATCCGCCGCCCATCAGCGTCGTGTTCACAATCACTTTATCCCGCGGCAATCCCGAAATCCCCACGATAATGTCCTGCGCCCACTGCGGCGCTTGCGTCGGCACCCACGCTTCCGCGCCGTCCGGACGAATGTGCACCGTGCAATTCATCGGTTCCATGGTGGCGTGTGCCGCAAACGGAAACTCGTACGTTGCTTCCACTTTCTTGGCAGCGCCCGCAATCGCAGCGTCCGCGTCGCCGTCGTTGCGAACTACTTTTCCCGGCTTCCCTGCATTTTCCAAAAATTGCTGCCGCAGCCACTCGGTCGATTCTGACGCATGCGGTCCTTCATCCCACGTAATCTCCAGCGCCTTGCGCCCCTGCATCGCGGCCCACGAATTGTCCGCCAGCACCGCCACACCGCCCGCCGTGAACGCGCCCTCGCCTACTGCGTCAATCGCAATTACGTCCTGCACGCCCAGAATTGCTTTCGCCTTCGCTGCATCGAACGATTTCACTTTTCCGCCGAACACCGGGCACCGCGCAATCACCGCATGTTGCATTCCGGGCATCCGCGAATCGATTCCAAATTTCGCTTTCCCGGTGGCTTTCGCCGACCCTTCATACCGCCGTTTGTCGTGCCCAACGATTGTGAATTCATCGGAGTTTTTTAGCAGCACCGTTTTGAAATCGGGAATCGGCAGCTTCGCTGCGTCTTCCGCTAATTCGCCGTAAGTCAGGAAATTCTTCCGCGCTCCATGTAGCACGCCGCCATCCTGCGCCACGCACGTATCTCGATTGACGTTCCAGCGCGCCGCCGCCGCGGAAATCAACATTTCGCGCGCCGCCGCTCCCGCACGGCGCAATGGCAACCACGATCCCGCGATGCTCCCGCTTCCGCCCGTGCCATGATCGTAAATCGCCGGATTCGTCGGAGCCTGCTCAATCGTCACCTTAGACCAATCGAGCGAAAGTTCCTCCGCCAGAATCATCGGCAGAGCCGTCATGATGCCTTGACCCATTTCAGACTTTCCAAGGATCAGCGAGACGCGGTTCTCCGGCGTAATGTGTACCCATGCATTCAGCGGGTTCGGCGTCTTCTTTTCCTGCTCTTCCGCCGACGCGCCAAACGCGGGCAAATGGAAACCGATCAGCAGACCGGTTCCGGCTGCGGCTCCAGTCTTCAGGAATGCGCGACGGTCGAGCGACAGGGTCGTCGTCATGGGACACCTCAACTCTGATTTGACCGAACAGACTTACGCGGACTTGGATTTATTGACTTGCAGATCAGCGGCGCGGTGAATTGCCTTGCGAATGCGCTGGTACGTGCCGCAGCGGCAGATGTTGCCGCTCATGAAATCGTCGATGTCGGCGTCGGTTGGTTTTGGCTTCTTGCTCAGCAGTGCCACGGCCGACATGATTTGTCCCGATTGGCAGTAGCCGCATTGCGGAACATCGATTTCCATCCAGGCCTGCTGCACGGGATGGCTGCCGTCTGCCGAAAGACCTTCAATTGTGGTGATTTTCTTTCCCGCCACTGCCGAAATAGGCGTGATACAGGAGCGAGTCGCCTCGCCATTGATATGAACTGTGCAAGCGCCGCAAAGCGCCATGCCGCATCCGAATTTTGTGCCGGTCAGGTTCAGCGTGTCGCGTAGAACCCAGAGCAACGGCATTTGCGGATCGACTTCTACGGTCTGGGTTTTGCCATTAAGCGTAAATGTTACGGCCATCAGGACCTCCTGCAGAGAAACCGTTCCAGCCCCGCTATCCTACCTCAAGTTCGGCTTTAGGTAAAAATCTACGAAAAGCCGTCCAGAGCCGGCCAAGCCCGTTTTCCCCAAAAGACGCGCCATTTCGAATTCCGTAAGCGCGATTAATTGCCCGTTGCTGACGCCGGTTGACGGGGAGCAGACGCCGGCGCGCGCGGTGGCTCTGGCTCGACTCCTCGCCACCCAACCGGGCGGCCCCGAACCGCTTCTTTCACAGAACGGAAGAGAACCACATACATCAACTGGCGATAATAGAAGCGCTGCAGCAGCACCGGCACAAGCAGCGTCCAGTCTTCTTTTCTCTCCAGCGCGAACGCCACGGCGCAAGTCAGCACGTCGATGATCAGGAATCCCAGGAAAAAAAGAACGGACCGCTCAAGATCTGACGCGCCCCAATTAATTTGCGGTAGCCAGGCCAAGTGCAGCTGCATCAATCCCCACGCCAGGATGGACCCAAGGAACATCAAGTCAATAATTGGAGAAATCAGCGGCAGCACGAGTTGAAACACGAAAACGTTGGGAAGCGCGACGAGACCCAGCGTCCCATACTTTCTGCGAAACAGCGTGTCTCGATGCTTCCAGAACGATTGCAGTGTGCCGAATGTCCAGCGGAATCGCTGCCCAATCAGCGCGCCCGGCGTTTCGGGTGCTTCCGTCCACGCGATGGCTTCTTCATCGTAGCCGATGCGCCAGCCGAGCCGCCGAATCGCTATCGTCAGGTCGGCGTCCTCCGCGACCGTGTCCGCTGTGATTCCGCCCGCCGCTTCAATCGCCGACTTACGCCACGCGCCGAGTGCACCTGGAACGACCGTGATGCAATTCAGCAAATCGAACGCCCGCTTTTCCATGTTCTGGCTGGTGATGTATTCGAGCGCTTGCCAACGAGTCAGCCACCGTGAACGGTTTCCTACTTTCACGTTTCCCGCGACCGCGGCCAGCTTGGCGTCGGAAAAATGCCGCATTAATTTGCGGATCGCGTCCGGTTCGATTTCCGTGTCTGCATCAATCGTCACGACGTAATCCGTCGCGGCTTCGGCAATCGCGCGGTTCAGCGCCGCTGCCTTGCCGCGATTCACTTGATGGATGATTTGAACGCGCGGATCGTCGCTGAAATGTGCATCGAGCAGCGCACCGGTGTCGTCGGCTGAACCGTCATCCACGACGATGATGCGCATCGCTTCGTAGTCCGACGCGAGGACCGATGTCACAGTCTGCAAAATCACGCCCTCTTCGTTGTGAGCCGGAATCAAAACGGTCACAGGCGGTGGCGGCGTCAATTCCTTTAAATGTTCGGGCCGTAATTTTTCGATGATCGCCAGAAGGCCAATAATCGCGGCGCGCCCGCTCACCAGGAAAATTCCAAGAATAAAGATTGTCGCGATGCCCAGAACGAACCAGCGGTACAAGCCAAAAATAAACCCGTCGGCGCGTGCTTCAAGCCACTCCTTTGTCGATAGCGGAACCATCACGTCGGCGCGCGTTTTATTCACGAGTTCCGGCACCGAAACGAATTCATATCCTCGCGCGCGAAGCTGATCGATCACTTGCGGCAGCGCGATCACCGTCTGGCTTCGGTCGCCGCCGCCATCGTGAAACAGAATAATGTTGCCGACATTCGCTTGCCGCACCACTCCATCCACAATTTCCTGCGCAGGCACCTGCTTGCCATAAGGTTGCCGCCAATCGTGCGGATCGATTTTTTGTCCGACGATCAGGTAACCCATCTCCTGCGCGATCGGGAGCTGCGCAACTTCTTCCGCGTATTCCGGCTGGTGGTCCACGCCATAGGGCGGCCGGAACAGGATCGATTTCACGCCCACTGTGCTGCCGATCAATCGCTGCGTCAGGTTCAATTCCCAGCGCAATTGCGTTGGCGAAACTTCTTCAAACGCCGGATGCGTGTACGTGTGATTTCCAATCGAGTGGCCCTCGG
The DNA here is from genome assembly GCA_035295625.1 of Candidatus Acidiferrum sp. Lineage (GTDB taxonomy): Bacteria > Acidobacteriota > Terriglobia > Acidiferrales > UBA7541 > Acidiferrum. Next base: position 87,436 of record DATGIS010000050.1, read on the forward strand.
CGTATTCCCGTTTCAGAATTTGCGGCCATTGGCTCGCGTCGAGACCAATCACGAAAAATGTCGCCGGTACGTGCTTTTCTTTCAGGACATCCAGGATCTTCGGCGTCCATCTTGGATCGGGTCCGTCGTCAAACGTGATCGCCAGTTTTTTCTGCGCCGCCCCGATTTGCTCGATGTCGTACGAAATCGGGTAACTATCGTATTTCTCGCTCGTGAAGAGATCCACCGCCGCTTCGTATGTGAAGCTCCGCGTACCGCGCTTTGGCAATCCGGTGAAGCGCCAAAGGTCTCCGTCGCCTTCCAGAATCAGATCCGGACCGGGCGGAACATCCGTCAGCTTTTGGCGCGTCGCATCGTCCGGATGCGTAGCGTCATAAATCTTCCACAGCGAAGTATCCGTCGAGCCCAACCGCCAGAGTGCCGTGCCTTGCACTCCCAGTCGTTCGCACGCGCGCAACTGGTTGTACGCCGTGATTGCGTCCAGAAACCAGACCTGGTGCGTGTGATCGTGCTCATCCGAGTATGAATAGTGCGGATTCAACGAAGCCGCGTCGAACTCCACCTGCGCCTCGGATTCATACGCGTGCAACAGCGCTTCCTGAACGCTGAATTCCGTCGCCGCTTCCGGCTTTTGCTTCGGCGCTTCTGACCAGTCGTAAGCGTAATTCGCCACGCCCACGACAATCTTCGATGCCGGCACCACTTCCAGCACGCGCCGCAAATTCTCCATAAACCAGTCTTGCGCCGAAATTGGGCCCGGTTCTGACGTCAGCCAGTGCTGGTCGTAATTCATCAGCATGATGGCGTCGCACTCTTTGCCGAAAAACCCGTAGTCGTATTTATCGTCGCGCGCCGGCAACGCGATCATCACTTTCAGTCCGACGGCGTGCAGCGCCGGCCCAAGCTCCGCGATAAATGCGCGGTAATCTGCCTGGCTCTTGTCCGGCACTTCTTCGAAATCCACCACGATTCCGGCTTGATGCGCTTCCACCGCGAATTGCACCGTGTCTCGGATCAGATTCGCGCGTGACGATGGACTCGCCAGCAGCTCCACCATCTCTTTGATATGCCATGCGGCGCCGTCGTAATTGTTCAGCATCGCCATCGTGGGAATTTCCACGTTCGCGCTTCGCATCCACTGATGCAGCTTGTCTTCGTGCAGCCGCGCGTAAGCCTCTTCGGGACTCGCCTTCACCGTCTCGTAACGCACGTAATCCACGACCGTCAGCGCACCGTCCGCCGTTACGGCGTGCAGCTCTTCCGGAATCAGCAAGTCGATGTCTTTGTAGTGTTTCTTCAGCGAAGCAAGGCTGTTCGCGTCGTAACTCACGTAAAACGCCGCGCGCAGCGGGTCATACGTGGACGGCACCGTTCCCAGATTCGCTACGCGGCGATGGCGCCCTTCGCGTACTGTCGGCGCCTTTGTTGTCTTCTTTATTTTCAGGGCGTGATACGGAGACTTCGTATCCGGCAGGAGCCCCGCGGGCAAGTCAACGCTCACTGCGATCGTCACGAAAAAATATACCAGCAGCAACGTAAGCAATACGCCGCTCACTTCCAACGCCCGCCGCGTAAACCGCCAGCGCACGCGCTGCTCGTCGTAAAAAATCGGACGCCGTTCTTTCATCGATTCATTGTGCCTGGAGCGCTTCAGGGAGGCCCGGCGTTCTTCCGCCAGTGGGACAGTTTGAATTTTTTCGTGACACGTGACAAAAGACGAAAAAACTCCAGCTGCCCCGCTACGACGGCTCTCCGCCGGTTGCTGAATTCACTCGTCTCTATTGTAAGATGCGAACACTCCATGAAGCGAGCACTCTCGCATCCACTGGTTGCTTTATGCGCAGGCCTCGCCCTGAGGCTGTTTCTGGTTCTCAAATTTCCTGCAACTTCGGGCGATACGCCGCTCTATGAGGAACTCGCCACCAACTGGCTCAAGCACGGTGTGTATGGAGTCACGCTCAATGGCGCGCTAACACCTGTCGACGTCCGCATGCCAGGCTATTCCGCCCTTCTCACTGTGCTTTACGCCATCACCGGCCGTACCGGCGAAGCTGCCCGCCTGCCGATCATGCTTTTCCAAATCGCCACCGACTTGGCTTGCTGCCTTGTCATCGCGGCAATAGCTTCCTCAATCGTGAAGCTCGTTGCTGGCTCAATTCCCGCCAAGCGCGCTTTCAAAATCGCCCTCTGGCTCGCGGTCTTGTGTCCGTTCACCGCAGACTACACCGCCGTCGTCCTCACCGAAACGCCTGCGACTCTCTTCAGCGCGGTCTCCCTCTATCTGCTCGTCCGCCTCGCGGAATCCTCGGCCGAACTTTTTTGGCCGACAGCTCGCCTCAAGGCCAGTTGGGACAAATCGCCTGCTTACTGGGCCGGGCTGTTTGGCGTCTCTGTCGGTGCAACGACGTTGCTCCGGCCTGAATCGCCACTGCTCCTGGTTGTTGCGTGGCTCGTTTTCGCAGTCAGCTTCTTCAGCCACGGTGAGTTTGTCCGCTGGTTCAAGCTCGCCTTGCTCAGCGGTGTCGTTTGTTTTGCGATCCTCATACCATGGACGATTCGAAACGCCATCACCCTCCACGAATTCCAATTTCTCGCCCCGAAAGATGCCACGCTTCCCACCGAGCATCCGCCCGTCGGCTTCATGGCTTGGGAACGCACCTGGCTATATCGCATGAGTGAGTGCTACGCCGTCACTTGGAAGCTGAACGAAGAAAACATCAATCTCGAAGATATCCCTACCCGCGCGTTCGATTCCGAAGCGGAAAAGGAACACATCGCGCGCCTCCTTGAGCGACACAACAAAGACAACAACCTCTCCGTCGAAGCCGATTCTGAATTCGGCGCAATCGCTCGCCGTCGCATTACCCGCCATCCGCTTCGAACGTATCTTTACGTGCCGCTCCAGCGCGTACTGACCATCTGGTTCACGCCGCGCATAGAACTCCTTCCGTTCAACGGCAAGGTATTTCCTATCGCCCAGGAATGGGAGGATGATCGGCCCGATCTCACCGTCACCTTGCTCTTCTTTTTTCTGAATGTTTCCTACTTATTGGCCGCGCTGTGGGGAGCGCTAAAGGTCTGGTCCTGGGGCCGCCCAGCCCGCCTCGCTTTGTTGCCCATCCTCGCGTACATCGCGATTCGAACCGCGTTTCTCACGATCGTCGAAGCGCCTGAGCCTCGCTATGTCCTTGTCTGCTTTCCCGCGATTCTCGCTCTCGTCGCCATCGCATTTACAAAGCGCCCCGCCGCGCCCAATGCAGTTCAGCGGCCTGCGTAGTTACCGCTCTCCGTCCGGCTCCGGGTGGATCGTTACACGAAAAATCTGTGGAAATTTTTCCTTCACGCGATCTTCCAGCGCCGCCGTCACGTCGTGCACCTGTGTCACGGATAAGTCTGACTTCATCAAACAATGGCACGACACCAGAATCCGGTGCTCTACTTGCCGCGCCCGCACGTGATGGCAATTCACCAGTTCGTCGTACTCCGCCGGCAATCCGTTCACGAATATTTCGATTGATTGCGCCAGCTCGCGCATCTCTCCCGCCACGCTGCTTGTCGTCGCGATATTGCTCCCCATCGGCTCGATGTGAATGTTCACTTCCGCGGGATGCTCCGGCAGCGCCAGAATCGCCTCTTCCAAGGCCGTTGCTTGTGCATGCGCCTCGCGCAACGTCAGCGATTCATCCACTTCCAGATGCAGCTCCACAAACAGCATTTCCCCCTGCTGCTGTACGCTCAAATCGTGAATTGCGCGCCCCATGCGTTGCGCCGCTGCGCGAATCGATTCCAGTAAATTCTCCGCCGGTGGCGCCTGCGGTTCCGCGTGAACTACAACGTCCGCCGGAACGATCTGTCCCACTCGCTGTTCAATCGCGTCGCTCCACGAATGCACTTGCTCCAGGCTCGCCGTCCTCGGCACGCTCACCGTAGCATCCACAAAATACCGGTTGCCCGCGCGTCGCAAACGCACTCTCTGCACCGCTTGCACGCCCTCCATCCGTCCTACAGCGCGCGTAATCTCATCATGAAGTCCGACGGGCACCGCATCCAGCAGCGCGTCCAGCGTCTTCATCCCGAGTCGCGAGCCGACCCAGATAATCACGCCCGCCACCACGAGCCCTGCCACCGCGTCCGCATAAACCAGCCAGGGCACATTCCATGCCTCGCCCGCCCACACAAAGCCGATTCCCGCGATGACTACGATCGTGCTCCACACATCGGTCGAAAAATGCAGTGCGTCCGCCTCCAACGCCTCGCTCGAATATCGCCGCGCCACGTGCTCAAGCTTTTTTGCGCGCGTTACGTCAATCGCGAGCGCCACTCCCAAAACGATAAACGCGGTCCAGCTCGGCTGAATATGCACGCTGCGGAAGAACAATCTTTGAAACGCTTCATAAATCACGTACAGCGCCGTCAACAGCAACAATCCCGTCTCGACGAACGCCGAAAAATTTTCGAATTTCCCGTGACCGTAGGGATGTCTCTCATCCGCTGGCCGGTCCGATACTCGAATGGAAAGAAATGTGATGATCGCCGCAACCAAATCCAATGCGGAATGTAGCGCTTCGCTCAACACGCCCAGGCTGCTCGTCCGGTACACCAAAAACGTCTTCAAGGACACCAGCAGCGTCGCCGAACCTACGCTCAGCAATGCCGCCATTCTTTTTTCGCGAGTTTCGCTTGCAGGTGCACCGCTCATGAGTGACGCCTAGCGTATCGCAATTTGGCCACCGTGCGTTCAATCAAGGTGTTTAACAAGGGAAAGGAAAAATAGAGTAGTAGCCTAGGCGGTCTTCCGCTCAACGAATCGCAACGCGACCGAATTCATGCAATACCGCAGCCCTGTCGGATCTGGCCCATCCGTGAAAACATGCCCCAGATGCGCGTCGCACAGCGTGCACTTCACTTCGCGACGCACCATTCCCAGAGTCACATCCGATTTTTCGTAAAGATTTTCTGCCGCAATCGCTTGCCAGAAACTCGGCCAGCCCGTTCCTGATTCGAACTTCGCGTTCGAATCGAACAGCGCGTTATCGCAGCAAATGCACCGGAAAATTCCCGCACGGTGTTCGTGCGTCAGCTCGCCCGATTCCGGATACTCCGTCCCCGCGAGCCTCGTAACTCGATACGAATCCAGCGAAAGCTGCCTCTTCCATTCGTCGCGCGTCTTGCGTACTTTTTCCCGTGTTGCCAATTTCAGCCGCTGCCCGTTGTCGCCGAATTCCACAATCGAAACCGGTCCGCCCTTCGATGGTGGTTCCACGGGATCGGCCAGCGCAAAACTCGCCGCGCGGTTCACGGCAAAAAATACTCCCGCCGATGCGGCTGTCGCTCCGCAAAGAATAAACGCGCGTCTGGAAAACTCACTCATGCAAACCTGGTGTCCTGCCGGCAGCCTTAATTTCCCGCGGTTAGAGTCGGCGCAGGCAGCAGCGGCAACCGCTTCGGTTCGCCCCTCGCTCCACGCACTTCCAACTCTTCAAACAACAACGACGGCGCCACAATCGACGAAGGCAATCCATTCTGCGCCGATCCAAACGCTCCGAGCGCCGTTCCCGCGAATCCCTGCGTCTGGTTCTGCATATAGTTGTAGACGAAATCGTCGTTCCCGATTCCCGCCAGATTTCGCAGCATGCGCGCGTTCAGCCCGATAATCCGTGCGCCTCGCACAATTTCTTCGCGTCCATCTTCCGGATATATCTTGTAAACAACCGACACCAACCGGTCGCCGTTTCCCGCTCCGCCTCCAAAGCTTGCCAGCAGCTCCGAAAAATCATCCTGATGCAGCAGGCTGATCGCTGGATTGTCCATCTCGCGCACCACGAGGCAGTAATTCAGCTTCTCCGCTTTGCACGCGTCCAGAAATTTCTTCTTCAACTCCGCAGCAGACACCGTCTCGCTCGAAGTGAAAAACACATTGCTCATTGACGGCTTCGCATCGCTCAAAAACGCAGCCCGCCCGTGCCCGTTCGATTCATTCGAATCCGGCCCCGGTCGCCGCGACATCAGCAGCTGCTTCAACACTCCGTTTTCAATCGCCGTAATTTTTTCGCCGCGCACGCCTTCTTCGTCCACGGTGTATCCGCCCAGCAGCGGCGTGCCTTTGTATTCCTTCGCGGAAGGGTCGTCCACAATCGTCACGCTCGTCGGCAGCACGCGTGCGCCGAGCCGTCCCACCCAGTCGCTCTTCCCGCCGATGTTGCTCAAAAACTGCTCCATCACTGGTCGAAACGCAATCGGCGGCCGCGCTCCATTCAAATTTGGCCCCAGCACTTCCGCAAGCAACGGAGCCGCAGCTCTCGCTTCAAACAGCACCGGCCCCGTGTAATCCTGCGCTGGCTGCGAAGAACGCATCGCCATCAACTCCGATGCCGCCACGTTCAATCCCTTGCGCACCGTCTCGACATTCGGCAAATCCGCCGGCTTCGGCGCATAAGACGCGTAGTAGTGATTCAGTTGCTGACCGTCGGGAGCCAACGTGCTCAATCCGCCTTCCACGGCCGCAAAGCTGTGATTGGTGCGAATCTGCGTCCCTTCGCTCGTCAGCAAATATTCCGTCGCGTAAACGAGGTAATATGTCACGCGCGATTCCTGCAACAGCGAAAATGCGCGCAAAGTCCCCGACGTCTCGCGCGCTTCCTGTTCCCAATTCCGGCTAGACCAATCCGGTGCCATCAGTGGTTCCACCAATTGCTCCGTCTTCACTTTCGAAAAGTCGTCGTATTGATTTTGATTCGCCAGGCTGCTGATGTACGCCTTCTTGCGCGAATACGCTTCGACGGCTTCCTTGAACGCCTGATCCGTCGCGATCCACAAATCCTGCCGCAGCGAATCGTAGTCGCGGTCGATTCCCACAGATCCCGTCGAGCCGATAAATCCGCGGAATCCTTCGTCACTGATGAAATTCGAATTGTCCAGTTTGTAGTCGCCCACGCGCGCTTCCACATTCATGAAGCGGTTTCGCGTCTTCGTCGTCGTAACCAGCGCTCCGAATTGTGCGGTGATTTCGCGCACGTCCAGGTCCAGCAGCCGGTACTCGATGTAAAACGGCCGTACCGGCTTGCCGCTCTTATCGATCGTCAGTTCCAGCCGGTCTTTCGAACGCGCCATCTCGTCCTGCATCGCGCGCAACGTTTGATCGCTATCTTTCGCAGCTTGTGCGCGCAGAGCCGCCGGGCTCAGCGCCACCGCCGCCGCAATCAGCAACAGGGAATTGCGAAGCGCAGTTTTCATTGGAGCCCTCCCGCAACTGCCTTCGTTTCCCTCGCCGTGTTTGCACTCCGCGTATCGTGCGCGGGCGGCGGCAAGATCGGCGGCCGGTCCGTGTCCGTCTCTTTCTTTTGCACTTCCAGTTCGGACATCAAAATCGCCGGGGCAGCCGCCGAAACCGGAACCGAGCCCGATTCCGCTCCGCAATATCCGTTGAATACTTCCGGCGTATCGCCTGTCGCCACAATCTTCTTCAAGGCCGCCAGTGGCGTTCCCACAATGTCCACGCCACGCACCAACTCATCCGGCCTTCCGTCCGCAAACACTTTGTAAACCACCAGTGGCTGCACCTGAAACGCTTGCGGTTGTCCGCGTCCCGTAAATGTGAATCCGCCCGCGATATCGTCAATCAGCAGTCCGTACGGCTTGCCTTGCTGCTTTACCAGTTCCACCAGCTTTGTCCGCAACTCCGCGTTCGTCACCATCTTGCTGCTCTCGACGATCAAATTTCCCTGCCGCGAAACCGGCGTCGCTCCCAATTGCCGACGCCCGTGACCGTTCGAACGAGGGAATCCCACGAGTGGCGATCGCGACATCTCAAAATTCTTCAACACGCCGTGCTCCACCAGCGTCACCTTCTGCGCCGGCACTCCTTCGTCGTCAAACTGGTAGTAGCCCAGCAAGTCTTCCTTGCCCAGTTGTTTTCGTGTCGTGTCGTCCACCACGCTCAGGAACGGTGGAAAAATCTCTTCGCCGACTTTTGCTGCAAACGTTTGTCCTTCCGTGATGTCTTTCTGCCGGTGCCCTTCCGCGCGATGTCCGAAAACTTCATGGAAGAAAACCGCCGCCGCGCGTCCCGTGAGCAACGCAGGCCCAACGGTCGGCTCGTTAATCGGCGCCTTCACAAGCCCTTCCATCTCTTTTCGCAACGTTGCGCTCGCCGCGGCCACTGCCTTGTCGTCCGGCGCGTCCTTCGGGTCCACCCAGTCGAAGTTGTAATAGCGCTCGATGTTCATGCCATCCGGCGCCTTGCCCTGTATAAAAAGTTCCAGCCGGTAGCGAATCTGCCCGAATTGCAGCTGCGTTCCTTCCGTATTCACCTGAAACGTGTTCTGCGCCAGCGCGCTGAACGTCACGATCGAATTCAGGATCGCTGATGATTCGCGAAACGCCTTTGTGTACGCGCGCACTCGCGCTTCCCACGGCGTCCGGTCCAGTGTGAACGAAACCTGCGGCCCATAAAATTTGTGTGCTTGTTCCTTCGAAAAATCCGGCGCTTGCCCTTCCGCCGTATCAACCTTCACTTCGCGGCCCGTCTTGATCTTGATCAGCGCTTCCGCGGCCGCCCGGTATTGATCGTCCGTCTCCAGCCAGATCGCTCGCCGCAATACTTCCGCGTCGTCGTCCACCGGCGCAACTGTCCCCGGACCGCCCGTCGGCAGCTGCCGCTCGCCCACCTTGTGCGTGTTGTCCTTCTCGTACGATCCCGTTCGAACCGAAACCTGCAGCCACCGGTTTCGTACTTCCGAACTCGATAGCAGCGCCCCGTTCGAACCCGAAACCTCCGCTCGCTGCGTGTCCGTCAGCGTGTACCCGATGAAATACGCCGGAATTTCCTGTGTGCTGAACGTCCGGAAGGACCGGTCCAGCTCCGTCTGCATCGCGCCAATCACGGGTGAAGGTTTCGCGGCAGGCGTGTCCGCCGGTCCCGCCAGCGCCACGCTCGCGCACAACAAAATTCCCGATCCGAACGCCATTCCCGATTTCAGCGAACTTGGAATCAGGCGCACCGACAGTGTCTTATTCAAGGAGTGCCTCACTTAGAAGGAAGAGCTGTTGCCAAACATTCAGTCTACGTCACCGAAGAAATGCATTCAAACGACCTACCCGACGAGGTTAGGTCGTCCTGAGGGAGCGGCGCGACCGAAGGACCTCAACTGACTATGTATCAGCAGCAACTCCAGTCGTCGCCAATTCGCAAAGAGACGGCGGCCGCTTCTTGTACTTCGACGGCCCAGCCTCCCATTTCGTTGCACCAAAACAAACGGCCCCGCTCGCGGTTGCGTCCGGGGCCGAAGATTCGTTCTTGCGTTTAACTTGCCGTGATCAGCCGCACGAAGGCGGTGGATTCTTGCCTAGGCACGGGTTCTGCGGAGGCGCCACAGGATTGTGCGTGCTATGCACAACCACGGCCGGAATCGCAATCGCCAGTCCCACCGACACGATGCCCAGCGTTACTCCCCAACCCGTGCTGATGTGGTGCCCCGCGTTCAGCACGCCAGGTTTGTCCGGCATGTTTGTCGCAGTCACCGCGGTCGTCAATTCGTCCAAAGTCGCTTGTGTCGGATTCAGCGGCGCGGAATTATCTCCGTTCCGCACGCTGCTCATCTGCCCTGCCTTCACCATCACGCATACGCCGGCCAGATTGCATAGTTTCACCTGGCCCTCGAACACCACCAGGTTCATCTGCCCGCCCGTCTGGTCATAGCCGATATAAAAGTCCGTGCCGACCACGCCCGCAACTCCCGCTGGCGTCCGCACCTCGAATTTTCCGTCCGTCTTCGTTATCTTCTGCGCCTGCGACCGCAACTTCCCATAAGCTAGGTCCAGCTGTGTCTGCTGCGCCGCGCCGTCCGCCTTCGTCACCTTCACCGACGAATCCGATCCGACGTTCAACACCGAGCCATCATCCAGCGCAATCCGCGCCCGTGCATTCGCTTGTGTATTCACCACGTCCGCCCAATCCACTTGGGTCTTCGCGTTCGCGGTCATGGACTTCGTGCCGCGCATCAGGCTCACCGCCGGAATCACGCGCGATACTTCGCCGGCCTTTTGTCCGGCCGCTTGCGGTTCCGCAAGAATGTCGCTGGGAATCAAAATGGCAAACGACGCCAAAAACGCCAGGGCCATGGCGCAAGGGGACTTTTTCTTCATCACGTGGATGCTCCTAAAAGGCTTCTTCTGCTGCTTCCTGTACCTACTGTAGTTACCGGAGCCCTCCGAACGTGTCAATTTATATTCAATTTCCCGTTTCCTTCCGCTAACGCATAACGCATTGTCAAGCCGCTCCCGCAGTTCCTGTCGCGGAATCCGCCCCTACCGCGCGCCCCCGCCTCCGCCAAAATAATCTTGCGCTCGCCTCCATACATTCTCTGCAGCCAGTCGCCCCAACTTCCTCCCCGCCAAATCGCCCCGCTCAAACTGGATTCCCCCGAATCGCCCCGCCATACCGGCGTCGTTCGCCGCTTCGCTGAATGTCTCCCATTTCACGCGCAACGCCTCAGCCGGCATCGCGCCCGGCTCGATCTTCGAACTCCCCTTCGCCATCATCTCTGAGTATCCGAATCTGTCCGATCCACTCCACAGCGCCAGCACGCGCGCCGCTGCTGCGCTTTCCGCGCTCGTCTCTGAAACAAATTCTGGCGTCGCCGGAGTCGGCGCCGTCGCCGGCTGGTATGGCCGCCACTGTCCGCCGTCCATCTCCACCGTTCCCCTTCCCGGCGCGCCCCACGCTCGAATCTTTTTTCCTCGAAACAACAGCGGCACCGCCGTCGCCGGCCGCACCGAATCGTATCTCCGCTTGGCGTCCCACGCCGCTATGTCCGCGTCCATCATCGCGTTCGAAAGCGCAAAAAACAGCTTTACCTCGTCGTCCAGCGTGCAGTGCTCCCGCTCGCAAACAAACTCCGCAAATTGCATCCACCGCGCCGCCGCCGCTTCTTCCCCCGGCGCTCCGCTCCAATACTCCGCCAGCATCTTCTGCTTGTCCGTCAAATTCGCGCTCAGCGCAACCAGTTCCTCCGCCTGCTTTTGGTATTCCGCCGAACCGTATTTCGCGGGTCCAGGTTCGACCGCCGCACGCAGCTTATCCCCGCTCGCATGCGCAAATGGTTTCACAAGTCCCCATTGCGCGCCCTCAAACATTTGCACCACCAGACTTCCCTTCGCATCTGTGTAGGTCAGCGGCTGCCATCGGTCCGGATTCAGCGGCTTCGTAAACGTCCCTCGCGCCGGAACCGTCCCCGGCCCATTCACCGGCCGGTATCCCGTCCAATCCTCATACGCCGCCCCGGTTTGCTGCCCATTGTTGTGGCCATTGCTTTGGCCCTTGTAGGGGCCATCTTCCGAGATGGCCCTCGCTGATACGGCGCTCGGCGAATCGACGAATTTCGTACCGCCGGCTTGTCCTGTAAGGGCTTCCAGACGGCTCTTCTCCGGATTCCCCTCATCCCCCAGCTGATTCGCCCCATCCCGGTGCCGGTACTCCAGCACCGCCGCGCACGCCACGTTCCCGATTCCCGCCGGCGTCTCAATATCCGTCGATTTGTCTTCCGGATCGTACCCAAGCTCCCGCATCAGCGGCTTGTAGACTGTCTCTGTATCGCCGGGAAATAAATCCGCCAGCGCCCGGTACGCCGCATAACTGATTGCCTTCTCTTTGTTCGCTTGCGTCCGCTCGCTCGCCGGCCGCCGCAACGCTCCGCCCAACTGCGTCTCCACCGCCCTCTCGTCATACGCCGCCCACGCGTCGTACATGCACGTATGCACGATTGCCGTAGCCCGCGACGCCATCGGTGTGCCGAGCTTCCAATCCCTAACACGTCGCAGAGCAGCATTCCAACGAAGCGCTGTGTAGGGTGCCTGCTTACTCGTCGCGTGGATTGGCGTGGTACAGAGGCAAAGACACGCAAACAAGCTCCTAATGACAGGGGCTATCCGGTACATAGTTATTGGTATGAAGGCATCATGGGTTATCTACCGCTCGAATCAAGCGAAGCCTATGCGACTTGAGACGTGATCGGGAGGCGTTCGGCCTTCTCACGTGGTCCGTTAAGAAACGGGATTTTCATGGACGTTAATGGAGATAAGCGACCATCCGCTATTCAGACAAAGACCTCTGAATCAGTTTCTTCAGCTCTTCGTCTGATTCGTTCTTCTGGTGTTCGAGCAGGCTACTCCTTGCGCGCGGCGAGGCGATACGAATCAGTGCATAAACCGCATATCGCCGTTCTCGCAGCGTGCCGTGCTCCAAGACATCGTATAGGGCGGGCACTGCCGGATCTCCGATTTTGACTAACGCCGTGCCCGCGGGATTGTTCTCCAGCTTCAGAAACCCAGCCGTCGAGATGTCGCCGATATTGTCGATCGTGAGCCATTTCGCCAGCGCTGCAGAGGACTCAGCAATTTTCAGGTCGCCCGCCAACTGGACTAAGGCAATCCAAGGTCCCGGGTTCTCTTTCTTGGCCGGCCCTCGCTCAATAAGCGGTGGCAACCGCCTAGCCAAATATTCTCTAACGCTTTCGTCGGACCGCCCAAGTTGCAGGAGCCGTTCGGCCGCCCGATGGATCTCTACCGGCGAATCGGACTGGAGCTGCTGAAAATCGGCAGCAATCGCCTCGTCTGATTGTTGGACGTAAGGCTGCGTCAGACCACACGCCGTTAAAACCGCAAGCAAGATTTGTCCAACGATCATAGGCGTACTCCTTTCGTTCGCTCTAGAAACTGAGAGACAGGCTTCCCAATCCAGCTGACGAATTCGTGGTGTCTAGGATTCCCCCGGACTTCACGACGATCTTGGTGTACCAATTTACTGACCAACAGGTACCGGAACTCGTCTTGCTGCAAATACTCGACGTGAAGTTCTTCACTTGCGTCATGGAGTCGATAGGGCCGGTATTCGCAGAATTGTTGGGGTCTGCGTAGATTGTGCCGCGGCCCGGAGCGTCTAGCCAGAAAATCACCTTCTGGCCGGTCACTTGTTGTAACACAGCCGACGGAGGTGAGTCCTGCGGCGCCGGCTTGTTATCCGACGCCGAGAAGCTCTGCAGGCTACCGTTGCTGGCCCTATAAAAGCCTTTAGAGAGACCGGCGATACCCTGCGAAACAGTATAGTTGGTCGCGTCATCGGAGACGTCGGCTTCAATCTCAACGTTCCAAACCCAAGTGGACGGAAATTTGGTGGAGCAGTCCTTAAGCCCGAGAGTGCTGCTACAAGTCTGGGCAACGTTCGAGAACGATAGATTATCCCCAGGCGTCAAGTTCCCATTGAAATGTACAGTTATGACTGCGACCTGCCCCGGCGCCGACCCGCTCGGAAAATATTGTACGGGGCAAGACGTTCCTCCGCTCGAGCAAAAGTCGGCCACATAAATCGGATCGCTGCCCGAGTACTGCGCCGAAACATTGACTGAACCAACGCCCATCCCTGTGACCAAGCCGCCGCTCACTGTCGCAACGCTGGTTTTATTACTGCTCCAGGTGCTGGAACTCGTGTAGTTGTCCTGAAAGCCCGTGTTCCACTGCCCGTAGAAGGTCTGCTGTTTCGTCCCGCTGACTGCAACCGCAAAGGGGTTGTCCGCCATCAGGAATCCGTTCGCAACGACTCCGTCGCACGTCTGGCAATACACTCCGCAAATCGCTTTTTGCACGTTATAGGTTCCTGCGTCCATCGCCAGCAGAATATGCTGATTCTCTCCTTCGGCACCGGCCAATTCCGCGCCGCCTTCATGCACAGAAATCGGAATCACGTTTCCTTCCGCATCCGGAATCTGGCTCTGGATAATCTCCGAAATGTTGAACATCCGTGTCGCCCTAGCCGCAAGACGAATTGGAAGAGCGTACCGTCCGCCTGTATAGAAAAGCGTCAAAACAAAATCCTGGTCCTCATCCGCTGGATTCCACAGCGTCACCATCGTGTCGTCCCCGCTCCCGGTGCTCCAGTAGGAGATCGACTTTGCCGCGCTCTCGGAAACTCCGTGGGGGACTACTTCGAACACGTAGGTATTCTTTTGATCCACGCTCCCACTGGCCATTGCGAGCGCTCCCTGCTGGCCTTTCGTATCCAGAATCAAATTCACGCTCCCATTGAAATTTCTCAAGCCCGCTGCAGCAAGCAAAGACGGAACCTCCAAATTCAGCGTTTGATGTGGTGCAATCTTCAGCTGGGGTAGTTCCGCGGAGCGTGGTACCGAAGCCTCCATCCACCATAGTGTCGGCGTCACCGTCGCGGGCTGATCGGACGTGTTTCGCACCACCGAGTACGGCGTGAACGCTGTCCCCGCCGGAAATGCCATCATGGGGTCGGCGACTCCAGTCATCAGCCCTAGTTCCGATACGGTAGATTCGACAGGAGGCTGACTTTCAGCAACGTGAAGAGACCCGGACGACGCAAGGATCGGCAGCCGGGCGGAGTAACCGACAGCCTCATCCGCCAGTCCGCCGCTAATCGCTAAAGCTGTGCTCTTGCCATCGTGCGAAATGTACAGGCCCCCCGTCGTCCCGCTTGCCGATTGAATCTCTGGCAACTTCACCATCTTCGTTGCATGCGGCCCAATGCTGATTCGCGAAGCCGCCAAATCGTTTTCTTGCTTGTCCGTAATTCGCACGGAAGCGTTGATCGCTTGGTCCGTCACGTTGGCCAGCGCAACGAATCCCGCCACGTTCTTCTCCTGCTTCCACCACATCCCCTCGTAACTAGGGAGGTTTTCGAGTTCGCTGGATGCCGCTTGGTCAGTGCGAACCACAGCCGACGCGTGTTCAAGGTTGTAGATAAAGATCAAACTGTTGGCTGTGTCCACGTTCCTCACGGTCGCGCAAACAGCATCCCACGGCCATTGGTACTCGATCTCGACGTAGCCATAGAGTTCGGCATAGGGTGCCACTCCCTGCCGCGCCAGACCTTGATTGATGTCCACGACCGCCGTGCCCGAAGCGTCCAGAACAACCGGCTCCAACGCGTATCGCACTCCGTTGCTCAAATAGATAATCGGTGTGACCGAAAGCTCCCCAACCTCCAAATCGTTCTTCAAATAGAGCGACGCCTTCATATGGGGCCCCGTCATCCACAGGCCCCCGGTGGCAGACTGTCGAGTTACTGCGTCAAACGGCTGCGGAGGGGAAACTCGCGGATGAGGAGTTCGATGCGGCGCCAAGACCTTCGGCTGCTGCGCCAATGCTTGCGAGCAAAAGAGCAGCCCTAACCACAATGCGTACGCAATGCGAACCATTGGAAAGCGGTGACAGCCGGAGGAAGGGAACATTCGCGGTAGTCTCCCTTAAGAAGGTGAAAGGAGTTTAAGACCTCCCATGTCCCCCCCCCGTCAAGTCATTTTCTAGCTACAACCCTCCACCGCACTTGGTTGACAGCGAATTACTCAAATTTTCGACTGCAAAAATTAACTTCCCGCGTACCGCAAAACTGCCGCCGTCCGGTCGTCTTGCTGCGCTTGCCCTTCGGCGTACTGCTCCACGAACGAAAAGAGTGTCCGTAAAATCTCGGCTGGACTCATCTCCCTGCAGCTCGCCAGCAACTCCATAACTCTCTCAATCCCCAGAATTTCCCCATCGCGATTCGTCGCGTCCAGCAATCCGTCGCTCAAAAACACCACCGAATCCCGCGACCCAAGCTGAATCTGTTTCATGTCGTACTCCGTCGCGGGGAAAAGCCCCGGCGGAATTCCGCACAGTTCCAAATCTCTGCATCCGTTTTTGCTCAAATGGAATGGCCCATGCATACCCGCGCTTGCGATTTGCATCACGCCCGACGTCGGATCGAGATGCGCATACTGTACCGCGGCGTACCGCACGGTCGCGCTTTTCAAAATCATCCGCTTGTTTAATAGAGCCAGCACGGAACTCGGCGCCGTTCCCGTCTTGTGCACACCGCGCAACGTTCCTACGGCCAGCGCCGCAAAAAGCGCCGCCGGCAATCCCTTGCCCGTCACGTCGCCGAGATACAATCCCGCCGTGCCATCCGACAGCAAAAAATAATCCAGAAAATCGCCGCCAACTTCGCTCACCGGCTGGAATTCGCTCTCAATCGTTATTTCAGGTGTTTCCAGCTTTTCTGATGCCAGCATCGCGCGCTGAATCGCACGCGCTTCCTGCAATTCGTTTTCCCGCAAACTCTCAATTGTCAGAATCTCGGAGCGAATCACTGTACTAATCATGGTCGGCGCAGAGGGGTTGGAAACTACCGGAGAGGACGGCGTAACTCCGAGTCTAGCGCAAAGGCACGTTCCCGCGCGTGAAATTAACGCCGTTGTTTCTTTGGCACGGCCACGCCCCCGGTTCTATTGCCGTCCGCGGGTCGCCGGTTCAAACTTTCTTTATGGGCAAACTCGTCGCCATTCTCGTTGCCGTCGCTCTCGCGTTCGGTCTCTTCTATCTCACCATGAAGAAAGCCCCCGTCACCGATAAGGGCACTGCGCCGACGCAAGCGATCAGCCTCACCGGCGTTCGAAAGGACCTTCTCTCGATCGCACAAGCCGAGCGCAGCAATATCGCTCTCAACTCCCACTGTTCCTCCGTCGACGAACTCATCTCTTCCGGCTCGCTCACCATGACTCGCCCGGAACGCGACGGCTACACCTACGAAGTCCAGTGCGCCAGCGGCGACTCCGCGGAATTCAAAGTCGTCGCACGCCACGCTCCCGCACCGGCAGGCTCCCCTATCCGTTACCCCATCCTCGGCACCGACCAGGACATGCAGATTTCCGAAGTCGAATAACCGTTTTCCGCGGAACTTTTCCCAAACGTATCCGTACCTTATGTCAGACAGCCCTGCAGGATGGGCTTCTTACAGTGGGGCGGGTTGCCCTTATTCAGCCGCGAATCGGCAAGCGAAGGAGAACTTTATGGGTGGAGACGTAATCGGATTGGTTGCAGTGATTCTTTCCTTGGGCATTCCAATCGCCGGGATGTTCACGTACTACCGGGTCCGGCAGCTTCGGTCGCAGGAACGCCTCGCCGCCATCGCGCGCGGGGTGGACATTCCGATGGAGCCCGAAACCTCGCAGGCCAGCCATTCCCGGCGCTGGGGAATTTTATGCATCAGCGGAGCCGTCGGTTACATCGCGACGTTCGCCGCGATTGCACGAGTCGCGTCCGAGCGCGACGCGATGGCCGCGGCTGCCTTCGGATTCATTCCGCTCGCCGTCGGCATCGGCTATTTGATTGACGCGTTTGTCACTCGCCGGGAACACACCGCTTAGGCGCGGACAAGTTTCGGAAGCGGGACGATGAAACAATCGTCTCGCTTTGTTTTTTTGCGGGCGAAAAAAGCCGCTCTTCGCCGTGTGCTAAACTCCTTCCCTCATGCACCCCGCAATTCCACAGCTTCTGGAGCTTCAGCGCCTCGATCAACGTATCGCCGCTCTGCGCGCGGAGCTCGATACGTTTCCCAAGCGCATCAAAGACGCCGACGCGATGCTCAGCGGCGCGCGCGCGGGACTCGCCGCCGCGAAAGAAAAACATTCGCACGCGCAAACCGAGCGAAAAAAGTTCGAGCTCGATGTAAATCAGTGGCGGGATCGCGCAAAAAAATATCGCGATCAAAGCGCGTCCGTGAAAACCAACGAAGCCTACAAAGCGCTGCAGCACGAAATTGCCCACGCCGAATCGCAAGCCGACGCAGCGGAAGATCGCCAGCTCGAACAGATGATGGCGGTGGAAGAAACGGAACGCGAAATCAAATCCGCCGAAGCCGCGTTGAAAGATGCGGAAAATTCTCTCGCCGCCGTGCGTGCGCAAATTCAATCGCAAGGTACCGCAAAGAAATCCGAACTCGACGCGGATCTTTTGCAGCGCGAAAAAATCGCCGCGCAAATTGCCGAAGAAGTTCTCGATCGCTACGCACGCGCGGCAAAACGCCATCACGGCGTCGCGCTCGCCGAAGCCGTGACGGAACAGTGCCGCGGCTGCGGCATGCGTTTGCTTCCGCACACGTTTCAGGAAATTCGCCGTCCGGAAAACCACGAAATTATTCTGTGCGAAACGTGCGGCAGAATTCTTTATGCCGTCGAGCCAGTCGCCGCAAAAGAAGGAGCGGCGTCGAGCGCGTCCTGATGGTGCGTCCTCCGCAAAGTTCCCGAGGCGGCCTTTTCGGCGATCCCGAGCCGGAAGCGAAGCCCGCCGCGTACCGCGCAAATATTGACGGCGGCTCACGCGGAAATCCGGGGCCTGCGTCCTACGGCGTTGTGATCCGCGATCCGAAAGGCGAAGTCATCGCGCGGCTGAAAAAATATATCGGCCGGATGACGAACAACGTCGCCGAATACTACGGGCTGATTGCGGCGCTGGACTACGCTCAATCGAATCAGATTCGCGCGCTGCGCATCGAGAGCGACTCGGAACTGCTGGTGAAGCAGATGCGCGGGCAATACAAAGTGAAGAGCGAAGATTTGAAGCCGCTTTTCGAGCGCGCAAAGAAAATGTCCGCGACATTTTCTTCGTTCCGCATCGACCACGTTTACCGCGAACAAAACGCCGAAGCCGACGCGCTCGCCAACGAGGCGATGGACGAAGCCTCCGGAAAATCCCCGTCCGCTTCCGCAATTTCTATGCCGTCATCTCGCAGCGCCGAACCAAAAAAACTCAAAGCTCGCTACTACAAAGGCCTTCTGCAACTCGCCGAACCGCTCGATCTTCCCGACGACACCGAAGTGGAAATTCTCCTCCGGCCTCTCAGGAAACCGTAGCGTTGCCCGTGTTCTTGACCGCCTCTCGTAAATCCTTTCTTCCGGCAAGAACTACTTGGAGCATTCGGCGCTTGTGCCCTTCGACTCTCGATGCTTTCTTGGATGGGATTGCGGCGATCTTTTCCAGGAATTCCATGTCAGCCAATCCGATCATCAATCTTCTCAATTCTGAATCCTCGCGACGGTATTCGTTGCTAGCGCAGCGTGCTAAGGCAATTCCGCGAAGCGCGGCAATCTGTTCTTCAGACAAGGACAATTTCTTTAGCTTTCCGTAGAACCACTCCTTGTCATAGCCGGTACGGAACGCCGGAACATCAACGCCTAGAAAACTGATGATTTCATCAATCGCTTGCGGATTGCCTTTGAGAAATGCCGCTCGTCTAGGCGTCAGAGTGGTTTCATAGAGTTCCCGTAGCCGCAAGATCAAAACACGGTTGGCAGCGTCGGCTGCCTCGTATGCTTTCGCGCTGTTTTTCGTTCTCCTCTTTTTCTCTTCCCAGATTTTCTTATGTTCAGCATGCGCTTCGCGAATATTTTCAAGCAACTCTCTATAGCGTTCCTGATTCGGCATAGATGAGCTGCCTTCTATTTCAGCGCGTAAGAGCGATACAAAGTGTCGCGCTGGGCGGGGAGGAAGCCGGCGTCGGAGATGATGCGGCGAAGTT
Organism: Candidatus Acidiferrum sp.; assembly: GCA_035295625.1. Lineage (GTDB taxonomy): Bacteria > Acidobacteriota > Terriglobia > Acidiferrales > UBA7541 > Acidiferrum. The sequence continues at coordinate 106,787 of DATGIS010000050.1, forward strand.
CGCCTTCGTTGGTGCGGTTGCGAACGCCGGCGGCGTAGACGACGTTTTCTTCGATCAGGATGCTGCCGACATCGTCGGCGCCGAATTGCAGACCGACCTGGCAGACTTTGATCCCGGGAGTGAGCCAGCTGGATTGAATGTGGTCGATGTTGTCGAGATAAAGGCGGCTGACGGCGAGCGTCTTCAAATAATCGACGGCGGTGGTTTGTTCGACCTTCTTGCCCCACGCGGTATTTTCCGGCGCGAAGATCCAGGGAATGAAGGAAGTGAAGCCGCCGGTATCTTCCTGAATGCGGCGAACGCGGTCGAGATGATTGACGCGATGCTTCAGCTCTTCGCCACAGCCGAACATCATGGTGGCAGTTGTGCGCAGACCTAATTTGTGGGCGATGCGATGGACTTTTTCCCAATCGTCGCTGGTGCATTTTAGGCGCGCGATTTTGGAGCGGATTTCGTCATCGAGAATTTCCGCGCCGCCACCGGGAATGGAAGCGAGGCCTGCGTCCATCAAACGAAGAATAGTGTCTTCGATGGAGAGTTCGCTGACTTCCGCGATGCAGAGAATTTCCGGCGCGGAAAAACAGTGGAGGTGGACGCTGGGAAATTTCTGTTTGATGGAGCGGAGAAGATTTTCGTAATACTCGATTTGCAGATCGGGATGGAGGCCGCCCTGGAGCAGGACGCCGTTGCCGCCGAGTTCGATCATCTCTTCGATTTTGCGGAAAATTTCCTCGAACGAAAGGATGTAGCCTTCCTTGGAGCCGAGGGGGCGATAGAACGCGCAGAAGGAACAATATTCGGTGCAGAAATTGGTGTAGTTGATGTTGCGGTCGATCTGATAGGTGGCGACGCGCGGGTCGTTTTTTTTCATGCGCAGTTGATGCGCTTCCATGCCGATGGCGAGGAGGTCATCGGATTCGAGCATGGCGAGGGCTTGTTGTTTGGTCAGAGCCATTGGAGATCCTTAGAGACTTTCCATTCTAACCGAGGAAGGCGCAGGACTGGAATTTTGGAGAATTTGGAAAGGCAGAAAATGGGAAGGGGAGAGGGGTACACCCCCCATTGTTTTTGCAAGTGTGCGGAACGACCTGAAAGCACTGGAGTTACGGTGATTCTTGGTGCGTTGGTTTGTGCAAAGAGTGCGCAAGTGATTGAACCAGAAAGAGATAGAGGAATCGCAAGAGCTCAGGTGCTGGACGACTTGAGAGACCCCACCCCCCTCCCCTCTTTTTGCGTAAGTATTCGATTTAAAGGATTTGGCCGGAGGGTACCCCGGGTGGTACTGGGACTGACGTACAGAAAAAAGGGAGGCAGAGTTCGAGAGGAAGCCCACGGGAACGGCGGCTGATTTCTCCGGACAAAGACGGCTTTGTCCGAGGCTCGAATGCGTCAAGCGAGATCGCGTCGTGCGAATCGTGAAATCCATGTGCAACGCTAGAACGGAAAACAATTCGAAACAAGTTGTGCTGAAGGACAGTGCTGAGAACAGCTGTATTTTCTCCCAGGCGAAAGTGTTGCACGGACAATGCAGAAGCGGATCATGCGGGCCAATGGCGCAGCGCGCCGACTGGCTGCACTCCATGTGCAGGCCAATGAAACTACGCTGGAGGAGGGAGGGCGGTTCCGGTTTACTTTGGGTTTGAGAAGAGGACGACGTCGGAGGAGTTGTTGCCGTAGGAGTAGGCGAGTTGTTTGCCGTCGGGAGACCAGGCGAAGGTCCAGACCTGGCCGGAAGTAAAGTGTGTGAGTTGCCGGTCGGGGCCTGCGCCGAGGACCGGGTATATCCAGAGATTGGATGTGCCGCTGGAGATATCGAGAAACCCCAGTTGATTTTTGGGGCCGAAACTCACCCAGGGATTGGTGGTATCGAACGTCGGGGAAATGCTGGCTTCGAGTTCGTCGGCGCCGGTTTCAGCGGAGACAATGGCGGCGGCAATATTTCCGTTTTTTCCGATGGAGGGAAAGAGGACGTGTCTGCCGTCGAGCGACGCGATGGCAACGAAGAACGCAGGGCGGCGGCTTAGCTGTACGAGTTTGCCGTCGTCGAGAGACAAGCGGTGGACTGCGGCAGAGGCGGACGAATCGGACGCGCCTAAGAAGAACACTGAACGACTGTTCGGCGCGCAAGAGGGAGAAATTTCCGAGCTTCCATTGGTGAGCTTGGCGACCAAGCCGCTTTGCAAGTCAAGCTTGAACAGATGAGGGGATCCTTCGGCGTCGCTGAAATAAATGACATTGCCGCCGCAGAAGACCGGTGTGCTGTGATAATGGCCGTCGAAAGTCAATTGACGTTGATTCTGTCCATCGGCGTCGGTAATGAACAAATCCCAATTGTCAGAGTGATCGGCGACGTAAATGATGCGGTTATCGGTTGTCCAAGTAAGGCCGATCTGACCATCGAGGCGGCCCGAACTAATCCGGCGAGCCTGATCCACGGCGTCGGCCGGAGCGACGTAGATGCCACTGCTGCGATTGGTTTGCACCGAAGCGATAGTAGAACCGTCGGCTGAAAGCGAAGCCGAATAATATTCGCCCAGATCGTTAGAGATGCGCCGTAAGTTTCCGGCCGGATAGCCGACCACCCACAACTGGCTGGGAACGCCGGTCTTCTCTTGGGCAGCCAAAAGCAGGCCGCTGCCATCGGGCAGCCAGTTGAAATCACTCACATTGCGCCACCCGCGGCCCGCGATGGCTTTTTCGCGGCCGGTGGCGACGTCAACTTCGATGAATTCGAACAGGGATCCAGTTCCTTTCCTTGCGGAAGCGGACGTCGCGGCTATGCGCCGACCATCGGGCGCCCAACGAATGACCGTGAAAACCTGGCCGGGAGATGAAATCTTGTGCGAAGCGATCTGGCGCGGTTCGGAACCATCGGTCTTGGCGATCAAGAGACGGGATTCGCCGGCCGCGAGATCGTCGTAGGCATAGGCCATGTGCTGTCCATCGGGGGAAAACGTGATGTTGCCGGACGAGCCGCTAAGCAGGAGGCGAGGAGTGCCGCCGAGAATCGGCACCTGATAAACGCGTCCGGCGGTTTGTTGCGTAGAGATCCGAGTGTAGTCGAGGTAGCTGCCATCGGGAGAAAAGGCGGCGTCAATGATGCGGTCGGGGCTCGGCGGCACGATCAGAACGGGGTTGGCGACAGAAATTTGGCGCACCCAAAGGCTGAATTTACCGTTCTTGCGGGCAGTGTAGGCGAGGTAGCGTCCGTCCGGGGAGATACGCACGATGACGACGTCACCAGAAGAAGTGAGGCTGGAGATATGGGCGTTTAGAAAAGCGGTAGAAGCCGAACCGGGATGGAAGAATTTGCTCCAAGAGAAGATAGCCGCGATGGCAAGCGCGGCCAGCAGAAAGAGGCCAACCAGAAGCAAAGACTTGCGAGATTTTTTTGCTTCTGGCGCAGGCGGAGCGGCCACGGACGAGTGCGAAGCTTGAGGAACTGACGCGTGCGAAGCAGAAACGCCTGGTGTTGTGGTACCTGCGACGCTTGGAACGTCGGAGTCTCCGCGAACACGCTGGGCGCGCCCCGAGCTAGTGTCGCGCTTGAGGCGCTTGAGGTCGGTTTGCAAATCGGCGGCAGAGCGGTAGCGAAGATCACGGTCCTTTTCAAGCGCCTTATCAATGATGCGCTCGAGTTCGGCGGGGATTGACGTGTTGAGACGAACGGGTTCCGTGGCGTCTTTGTGGAGAATGGCGTCGAAGATGGCGCCGGTGGAATCGCCAGCGAACGGGAGAAAACCTGTGGCCATCTCGTAGAGAACGACACCGAAGGAGAAGAGGTCGGTGCGGGCGTCGAG
>DATGIS010000051.1:0-10576 GCA_035295625.1 Candidatus Acidiferrum sp.
GAGAAAGCCGGAACCGTAGCCAAGCGTTCCGGAAATGAATGCTTGCCGCGGCAAAGCGGCGTGAAAGCCGGCGTTCAAAGTGTTGCGCTGATCGTGGTCGAGGTAACAGAAACCGCCGCCATCGCAAAGTTGGACCGGATCGGAAATGAGGCCGCCAGTAATGACGCCCGCGCCCTCGACCATTTGATTCGAGTAGGTGAGGAAAACATCCACGCGATTGGCGATGCGAGGCGAACGAACAGTGGCCTCCCAGCCGTGAATGCGAGCGCGCTCGATCGTGAGCGGCAAATAAATGTTCGAGCTGCCGAGGGCGTCGTGATCGAAATAATTGAGCGCGTGCGTCTGGAAATTCGCGAAGTCAAACGTCCAGCCACGCAAGGGGATGGCGAGTCCAAATTCGCGTTGCTCGTCTGTTTCCCCGTGCAGCGGAAGAAATCCAGAACCGGTGGAATCAAGCAGCGGGCCGGAAATGGTCGTGAGCGGCGGCGCCTGATAGAAGCGGCTGTAAGAAACACGCGCAACCCAATTCAGTTTGGGTATGCGCAATGCGGCGCCGAGACGCGGATCGGTTCTGTCTTCGACAAGACCGCCCGAGAAATGCGTGTAGCGGACGCCGCCGTTCAGAGTGAGCCATTCCGTTGCGCGAAATTGATCTTCGGCGTAAGCGCTGAAAAGAGAGCCATGCGGATTGCTCAGTTGCGGCGAAGGCGATGGCGTTCCGTCGGTCGTGACGATGCGAAAGAACGAATCGTCCTGTTGCGCGAAGGCATAAGCACCAGCGCGGGCATTGTGTTTGCCGCGAGTTACGGCAAGATTCGCGACGCCACCTTCGTAGTGGGAATCGTTGTGATCGGTGGTGATCGGCGCGTTATCAAGCGTCATGCCGGAAGCGGGAAGATAGCCGTCGTATGCAGCGTGATTCCAATGGAAGAAAGGAGCAACGGTAAAGAGCACGCCGGAATTAAAAGTATGAACCCAGGAAAAATTGCCGAAGACGTCGCGCTCGCGTTGGACGTCGCGGGTGCCGAGTTGTTGCTGGTCGAGCGTGTTGGGAATTTGAAAGTAGTCGCCGCGAGCGGAGCCGACGAATCGAAATTGGTCTCTGGGAGTTGCATTGAAAATGAGCGAAGTGAAAATGCCGACGCCGTTGTTGTTGTCGTGAAACTCCTGAGATTGCGGCGGCATGAGGCCGAGGTCCGAGCGCTCGCCGCTGATGCTGGCGTACCAGGCAAAACGTTCGGAGTGGTCGCCGAAACTGAGCTGGCTGTCGGTGGAGTGATGGCTTCCGTAAGTGGCGAAGAGTTCGGCTTCGCGGTCGCGCTCAAAACCGGAGCGGGGAATTACGTTGAATGCGCCATAGGTCCGGTCACCGTATTCGGCGGACTGGCCTCCGCGCTGAATTTCGACGGCGTCGATATCTTTTGGATCGAATTGCGCACCGATGTTCGAGCCGATGTTGGTGTTGGGGACGGGAATGCCGTCGATGAGCCAGGAAACTTGATGGCCGCCGCGGATGTGGAGCTGATCGTGGACCATGGTGGCTCCCGGCGTGTAGCTGGTGATGAATTCGAGGCTGTTGGTGCGGATTGCACCGGGAAGTTGTTGAAGTTCCGAGCGTGTGAAGGTGGCCGAAGAAGTCGAAGCGGTCGGGTCGATGCGATCGGCATCGGCCTGGACTTCGATTTTTTGAGTCACGCTGGCAAGTTCGAGAGGGAAGTGGCGAAGCGGCGCAGTGTCGGCCGCAACCAGAATCGTCTGGTTGAAATCGCGAAAACCGTCCTGCGAAATCCGGAGCCGATATTCGCCGGCGGGAATGGCGTCGATTTGAAAGCTGCCTTCAGAATCGGAGAGTGCGGAACGATGCCAGTCGGACTGTGTGGCGCGGAGTTCGATCTGGGCGCCGGAAATCGGCCGATGCTGGACGTCATGAACGATGCCGCGCATTGTGCCGAAGATGCTGGCGCGGACTTTGGGGGCGAAGCTGCTAGTGAAGCAAACGGAAAACAACAACACGACGAGAGAAAAACAAAAACGCCTGCGAAACATAAAACCCCTTCTCCCAATGGGATTAATCTCGCGGCGAACGCTCGGCGCGAGGTTGGAAGTGATTTGAATCGGGTTGAACGACGAACGACTAGGAGAGGAAGGTACGAGGAGGAGGGGACTGCGGTTTTTCGGCGCGCGCGAGCATTTGAATCGCGAGCGTGGAAATTGCAGGAAGGGCGTTTGGATGCGAGACGACGATGACTGGATTCGGCATTACGAATTGCGCCACGGTGATGGCAGTTTCGTCGGCCGTATTACAGCAGGAAATCTTGCAATCGGACTTGTGGCTTGTGTTGTGACCGCAGTCCATGGGCATTTCTGATTCCGCGGTCTTCGATTTGTGGTGGTGACCCGGAATCGGGCAATGGTCGCCCATACAACAAGCCATCGAACTAGAGAGCCATGCGGCGCGCGCAAACGGCGCCTGAAGCAATAAGACGGCGAGCAAGCAAACAAGTCCCGCCCATTTTGTTTTCGTCGGCTTGGGTCCCATTGCCATAGCTCAAAGCACCAAATTGCTTGCACTCCAAGGATACGACAAGCGGGGCGATGGCGAAACAATCTTAACGAACGTGAGTTTGGACCCAGGTGGCGAAGGAGTGCCAAAGGGCTGTCTTGCCGATGGGAATACGGGACTGCTGGACGATGATGAGAAAAATGCCGGACCAGAGCGTGGCGCGATGAATTTTGCGCGTGGACCAAAGGTCGTAGGCAATGAGGGCGACGAGGAAGAGGTCCGAGAGGGCGCCGTCGATGGGATTTTTGCGGAGGCTGAAGGCGAAAGGCAGGCGAGCGATGGCCGCGACAAGAATGGCTGTCGTTGCGAGGAAGATGTAACGCTTGTGAGCGGCGGGCGTCCTGCGATTGCGGAAAGCGAAGTAGATGAAAGTGCCGAAGAGAAGCATGTCCGTGAGCGGCACGATGTAAAACATTTTTGGATCGCGGCCAGCTACGTCGTGTGCACGGAGCAGATTGTCGGTTCCCGCCATCACGCCAAGAACGAGCATGGCGCACCCGAGCAGAAAGCCGGCGATGCCGAGTTTGCGATGAATGTCGGTGCGACCGGCAGCGACGAGGGATGTTTGGGCCACGAGGAGAAGAATCCAGCAAGTGAAGGCCGCGCCGTGGATGTGGATGATCAAGCTGGGCAGCGGAGCGCGAAAAATCCCGGCGAGGTAGTAGGAGCGCGCGAATCCGAAAAAGGCGGTGAGAAGCATCAGGATCGACATTCCGGAAAAGAAAAGATGCTCGTAACGGAGATCGGGAATGGTGCGGGCAGAACTAGATTGTGTGGCGGGAGTTGCGGCAATTGTTGCCATGAATTCTCCGACTGAAATTTGAATTAGGCGAGGTAACGTACTTAATTTGAGTTGAGGCCATTCTAGAGTCGAGCGCGGCGTACTGCAACCGAATACGAGTGCGATGTGTCGGCCGCACAAAAGAGGCTGGTTGCGAATCTTGACTTGCGGAATGACGCGACGCAGACTGAGTGCATGGCCCACATTTATTTGACGTTTGATTTTGGCAAGGATGAAGAGAAGGCGCAGCAGGCGCGCCACAAACTTGACTCGTGGAAGCAGGCGTTCAAACTCGACAAGAAGATGCAGGGAAAGTTTGATCGCAAAGAAGATGGAGCGGCGGAAGGCAAGGCAGAAGCGGCGCCGGCGAAGCCCGAGAAAAAAGCCGACGCGAAGAGCGCGAAGGGTAAAGCGAAAGCCGACCCCGAACCGACCAAATTGGCTTCTTCGGCGGCGGAGATTAAGCTGATCCTGCGGCTGGCGCTGCCGAACCACGAAAAGCTCACAGAACAGCGATTATTAAAGCGGATTTCGACGGAAGAGCCGTTTGCCAGTTCGACGCCGAAGACGATTCGGCAGGCGGACGCAGGATTTAGCGAGCTTGATTCGCGATTCGACGAGTTGGAATAGGGGCACGCGTTTTACGGGGCATCGAGTCACTCCGGTATAATCAGAAACTGGACGGGATGTTGCATTCACGCTGCTGACTTTTTAATTCGGGATTTGTAAGTACAAGCACGAACCCCGCGAGGTTGCGCCGAATGGCCGTACAGACGCGCGTCAAGCCCAACAAGGTTGACGCCCCCAAAAATGACCGGCACGCAGGCCTGAGCCGGGACTCCCTGATTCAAATGTACCGAGCGATGTATATGTCGCGGCGGCTGGACGACAAAGAGATCCAGTTGAAGCGGCAGAACAAGATTTTCTTCCAAATTTCGAGCGCCGGGCACGAGGCCGTGACGGCAGCAATGGGGTTACTTCTTCGTCCCGGCGTAGACTGGCTGTATCCCTACTACCGCGACCGTGCGTTTTGTTTGTTGATGGGCGTGACGCCGCTGGAAATGTTGCTGCAGGCGGTTGGCGCGAAAGACGATCCGAGCTCCGGCGGGCGGCAGATGCCGAGCCACTGGGGACATCCGAAATACAACATTGTGAGCAAGTCGTCGTGCACCGGGACGCAGTACGTGCAGGCGGTTGGCGCGGCGGAGACGACGCAATATTTTGACGAGCATCCGAAGGCGCTGGCGCAGGCGAAGAAGGCGCCGCTGGGCGAGCTGGCGCGCTATTCGAGCGACGAAATTGTGTACGTGTCTTCCGGCGACGGAGCGACGAGCGAAGGAGAGTTCTGGGAGTCGCTGAATATCGCCTGCACGAAAAAACTGCCGATTTTGTTTTTGGTCGAAGACAACGGCTATGCGATTTCCGTGCCGATTGAAGTGCAGACGGCGGGCGGCAGTATTTCAAAGCTGACGCAAGGCTTCCCGGGGCTGCATATTTCCGAGTGCGACGGTACGGACCCGATCGACAGCTATCGGGCGAGCAAGGAAGCCGTGGAGTTCGTGCGGGAGCGGAAAGGTCCGGCGCTGCTGCATGCGCATGTGACGCGGCCTTATTCTCATTCGCTTTCCGATGACGAAAAACTTTACAAGACTCCGGAAGAGCGGGAAGAAGAGGCGCACCGGGATCCGGTGTCGAAATTCGCGCTGTTTTTGATTCGGGAAGGGATTCTGGATCAGAAGCAGATTGAAGCGCTGGAATCGCAGGTGGACCACGAAGTTCGCAATGCGGCCGATGAAGCGCTGGCGGCGGAAATTCCGGACGTCGATTCGATTTACACCAACGTGTATTCGCCGGACATCGACCCGACGTCGAGCGAATTCGAAACGCAGCCGCAATTGCACGGCGCGCAGAAGACGATGGTGGAAATGGTGTCCGCGACGCTGCAAGACGAAATGTCGAGGGATGAGCGGATTGCGGTATTCGGCGAAGACGTGGCGGACTGCAGCCGCGAAGAAAATTTGAAAGAAGTAAAAGGGAAGGGCGGAGTCTTTAAGGCGACGGCGGGGCTGCAGAGAAAATACGGATCGTCGCGGGTTTTCAATACACCGATCGCGGAGGCTTCGATTGTGGGCCGCGCGATTGGCATGGCTACGCGGGGATTGAAGCCGGTGGCGGAGATTCAATTTTTTGACTACATCTGGCCGGCGATGATGCAGATTCGCGATGAGCTGTGCGTGATGCGGTGGCGTTCGAATGGCGCGTTCAAGGCGCCGGTGGTGCTGCGGGTAGCGATTGGCGGATATTTGACGGGCGGGGCGGTGTACCACAGCCAGTCCGGCGAATCGATCTTTACGCACTGCCCGGGATTGCGCGTGGTGATGCCGTCAACGGCGCTGGACGTGGCGGGATTGCTGCGGACGGCAATTCGTTGCGACGATCCGGTCATGTTTCTGGAGCACAAACATTTGTACCGGCAACCGTATAACCGGAGCGAATATCCGGGGCCGGACTTCACGATTCCGTTTGGCAAAGCGCGAATGGTGAAGGAAGGCGAGGACGTAAGCATCATTACGTACGGGGCGTTCGTGCATCGCGCGGAAGTGGCGGCGATGCAACTGGAACGCGAGGGGATTTCGACGGAGATTGTCGATTTGAGGTCGCTTTCACCCTACGACTGGGAAGCGATTGCGGCGACGGTGCGAAAGACGCACCGAGTGATTGTGGCGTACGAAGATATGCAGAGCTGGGGCTACGGAGCGGAAATCGCCGCGCGGATTGCCGAAGAGCTTTTTGACGAATTGGACGCCCCGGTGAAGCGGATTGCGGCGACCGACACGTTCTGTGCGTACCAGCCGAAGCTGGAAGACGCGATCCTGCCGCAGTCGGAGCGGGTGGTCGAGACGGTCAAACGGCTGCTCGAGTACTAGACTCCCGCTCAATGTCAGGAAACTTTTTCGCGGCTAAAGGCGTATCTTGTATTAGAAGGCGGGGGTACGGACGCCTTGCGAGGGGTAAACCATGATCTGCACTTCTTGCCAGAAGGTAATCGCGGACGGTTCGAACTTTTGCTACAACTGCGGGGCCAAGCAGGCCTATGCGGGAGCGCCGCAGGCGGCAGCCCGGCCGCAAAATGGGCGCACCAAATTGATGCGCTCGAGCACCGACAAGAAACTGGGCGGCGTGTGCGCGGGAGTTGGCGCGTATTTGGACCTGGACGTGACGCTGGTGCGCGTGCTGTGGTTCCTTGCGGTTTTCTGCGGTGGGACCGGGCTGCTGTTGTACGTCGTGCTGTGGATTGTGCTGCCGGTTGAGCCGATGTACGTGCCGGTGGCTGCGCAGACGACGCAGACACCTTAAATCGACGATAATTCGATCCGAGGGCGCTCAATCCTTCGATTTTTTCGGTGCGCGGGACTTCCGTCCGCCGAGGCCGAGCAATCCTTCGTCGGCCGAAATAACTCCCGGGCCGACCGTGGCCAGTGCGAGACACGCCGCCGCAAGGGCGAGCGGGAATTCGTAAAGATGGACGGCCATGATGCCGCCGCTGCTGTGAACTTTCCAAATAGCGACGCCCATTTCGATGGCAAGCAATAGCGCTGCGGGGCGGGTGAAGAGCCCAAGTACGAGCAATACACCTCCGAAGGCTTCGAGCACCCCCGCCACATAAACGAATTGTGCGGGGAGGCCGTGCTGCAGAAAGAACTGCTGCATGTCCGGATTGGCGCGGATGAGTTTGGGGTAGCCGTGCGTGAAAAAGATGATTCCTAGAGCAGCACGAAGTACGAGCAGGCCAAGCGGCTGCAAACTATCGAGAAACTTCATTTTGTGGGCGAACCTCGCGAGTGGAATCGCAACGTCTCACGCATTCTAACAGAGCGGCAAGAGGACCAGCATCCGGGCGGGCGGCGCGGCGCGCAGATTCGGGTACAATTGTGTATTCGATGCGGAAAGTCCTGTGGAGAAGCATGAGTTTCGAGCAATGTAGTAAGGCGCTGAGCCGCGCGCGTTTTGGCGGAGCCGAAATTTTCTTAAGAAAAATAGGTGCTTTTCAATGAAGCGCAAGCTTTTGGTTGCGATTCCGTTGCTGCTGCTTGTGGTGATCGCCGCGTGGATCGTGCGGCCGAAGCACGAATATATCGGCGAGGCGTATGTGAGCACGAAAAGTACGGCGCTGCTGAGCAGTGTCGCGCAAGTGCGGCAAGAAATTGGCGAGCTGCACTACGGCGAGCACGTGGAGATGATGGCCAAGCGCAATGAGTTTGTGAAAGTGAAGACGAGCGCTGGACTTGTGGGTTGGGTGGATGCGCATCAATTGATGGATCCGCAGCTGTGGCAGCGGAGCATTGTGCTGTTAAAGAAGGCGCAAGACTTGCCGGTGCAGGCGCGCGGACGCACGAAAGTGGCGACGAATCTGCGCGTGGAGCCGGGGCGAACCGAGGCGCGGTTGTACCAGTTTGGGCGAGGGATTCCTGTCGAAGTAGTAGGACGTGCGACGGCGGACTGGGTGCAAGTGTCGGACGAAAAAGAAAACGCGAGCCCTGAAGAAACGAAAAAAGAGGATTGGTTTCTGGTGCGCGGCGTGGCAACGCGGCCGCCGGGCGAGACGACGGCAAAGTCGGGAACGCCGATTCCGTCGACGGCGACGGTCCCGGGAGACGGCTCGGCGCCGATCGCAGGATGGGTCGTGGCGCGATTTGTGGAGTTGGATGAACCCGATCCGGTTCGCGAGGGCGCGAGCTCTGCGAACGTGAGGCCTGTGGCGTGGTTCGAATTGAATCGCGTCGCGGACGACAGCGGCGACAAATCGCAATACCTCCTGGCAGCCACGCGGGGGCCGGAAGGTCAGGCGTGCGATTTCACGAATTTGCGCGTATACACGTGGAACAAAAAGAAGACGCGATACGAAACGGCATTTATCGATAATGACGTTTGTGGCGCACTTCCGATTCTTGTGGCAAAAGATGCGAAAGGCGATCCGGAGTTTCGTTTTCACGTGATGGACGGCGAAAAAGAAGAGCGGACCTACCGTCTGACTCAGACAGTAGTTCGGCGAGTGCGGGAAACAGAAGGCGGCGCAAAGCTCGTGTCGGGCGGTAAAAAGGCAAAATGAACAGCCGCATGTTGGAAGCTGATATGACACTGCACCTAAGCGAAGCGGACGTTCAGACGGCGTTTACAATGCCGATGGCGGTCGCGGCGGTCGAAGACGTGTCGCGCAAGCAGGCGACGGGCGAGGTGCTACTGCACCCGCGCAGACGGTTCGAATTTCCCGACGGGCGTTTCTTTCACCAGATGGCTGCGGCGGATTTAAGCGCGGATCGCGTGGCGACGAAGCAGTACACCTACGTGGGCGGGAAACTGAAATTCATTGTGTCGCTTTACTCGATGGAAACGGGCGACCTGCTGGCGCTGATCGAAGGCGATTATTTGAGCCAGCAGCGGACGGGGGCGGCGTCTGGAGTTGCGACGAAGTATCTCGCCAGGGCCGGCGCGAAAATGGCCGGTATCATTGGCGCGGGCTGGCAGGCGCGTGCGCAATTGGAGGCGATTGCCGCGGTGCGGAAGCTGGAATCCGCGGTGGTGTTTGGACGAGACACGGAGCGGCGAGAAAAATTCGCGAAGGAGATGACGGCGAAACTGGGGTTCAGCGTAAGAGCCGTCGGAAGTTCCGCCGAAGCCGCGCAAGGCGCGGACATAATTTGCACGGCGACGACCGCGAGCAAGCCCGTGTTGTCCGGCATGGACTTGGCGGCAGGAATTCACGTCAACGCGATTGGCGCAAATCACATGCGCAAACGCGAGTTGGACGACGCGGCAGTTCTGAAGGCGGATGTAGTCATTGTGGATTCGATCGAACAATCGAAACAAGAGGCCGGCGATTTAGTGCAGGGCTTTGCCGGCGAGCCTGCGAAGTGGGATGGCGTGGCTGAGCTGTCTCAAATCGTGGCAGGGAAGACCACCGGGCGCACGTCCGACGCGCAAATTACCCTGTTCAAGTCGAATGGCATCGCCGCATGGGACCTGGCAGCGGCCATGCGTGTTTACGAAGAGGCCACAAAACGCGGTCTGGGCCGGCAACTGCCGCTCTGGCAGCCTGCTTCTTAAGACACACCGCGTCCAGCGGTGAAAAGCTGCGCTATCCTAAGAAGCACTTGAAATCATATGAAGACCCTCCCGGATTATCTACGCAAAGGAATGAAGCTCGTGATTGTCGGATGCAATCCGAGCGAGTCGTCGGTTCGTACGGGGCATTACTACTCCGGGCGAAACAATCAATTTTGGCCGGTGCTCCACAAAAGCGGAGTGATTCCCGAGCCGCTCGAATATGGCGATGACCGGCGAATCATCGAGTTTGGAATCGGTTTGACGGATTTGGTCAAGCGACCGACACGCGGCGTCGAAGAGCTGACCCGTGAAGATTATGCCGAAGGGCGGATCGTGCTTTCACAGAAGCTCGGTGAATTCGGGCCGCGCGTGATCGCGTTCAACGGAAAAGTGGTGTACGAGCAGTTCGCGCAGCGCAAATGCAAATTCGGCGTGCAAAAAGAATTGCTGTACGGCGCGAAGGTCTACGTGCTGCCGTCAAGCAGCGGACAAAATGCAAGCGCGCAAAAAGACCGGCTGACTCACTTCCGAAAACTGGCACAGCTTGTGAAAAAGACGGAGAAGGCGCGCGATGCGGCACAGAACTGAAGGAGCGGGGAAATGAGCGAAGGAACTCCCGCGGCGGCGCCAGTGCTGCTCGAAACCATACAAAGTGGAATTGCGGTACTCGTGTTGAATCGGCCCGAGCGCATGAATGCGCTCAACAACGATTTGGCTACGGCTCTCAACGGCGCCTTGTCGCGAATCGCCGGGGATGAAGCGGTGCGCGTGGTGGTGATCACTGGTGCGGGGCGAGCGTTCTGCGCAGGCGGAGATTTGGCGGTCATTGGAAAGGGAAGGGAAGCGAACAATTCCAAAGAACTCGAGCCGATCCTGCGCGCGGGAATGGCGGCAGTGCTGAAGATTCGCACGATGCCGCAGCCAGTGATCGCGGCAGTGAACGGAGCGGCAGCCGGAGCGGGCATGAATGTCGCGCTTGCGGCCGACATTCGCATTTCCGCGGAAGAGGCAGTGTTCGGCCAGAATTTTGCGAAGGTGGGCTTGTTTCCCGATTACGGCGGCACCTATTTTTTGCCGGAACTTGTCGGGCCGTCGAAAGCCGCGGAGATGTTTTATACCGGCGACAT
>DATGIS010000052.1:0-48797 GCA_035295625.1 Candidatus Acidiferrum sp.
GGCGACGCGCAAAAGTCCAACGCGACACTCACCACGCAACTTGAGCAGGCAAACACTCGCCTCGCCGAGCTCAAGAGCATCGTCGAAGTCACGCAACAAAAAGTCGGCATGACCGCGTCTGAAGTCGCATCCGCGAAGAGCCGAGCCGAAGCCATCCGCAAGGAACAGATTGCCTCCGATCAAAAACTGACCAGCCAGCTCACCGCTGTTCAGACCGAAGCGAATGAGAAAATCGGCGCAGTCGCCACAGAAGTTGGCGGCGCCAAGAAGGACATCGCCGATACTCGCACCGACCTCGAAGCCACCAAAGCCAAGCTCGAAAGCACAAAAGGCGACATGGGCGTCATGAGCGGCCTCATCGCGCGCAATCACGACGACCTCGAGGATCTCAAGCGCAAGGGCGATCGCAACTACTACGAATTCAGCATCAAGAAGGCCAAGAATGCGCAGCGCGTCGGCCCCATTCAAATTAATCTCAACAAGACCGATCCCAAAAAATCCAAGTACACCATGACTCTCGTTGCCGACGACCGCCAGATCGAAAAGAAAGACAAGACCAGCGGCGAGCCGGTGCAATTCTACGTCGGCACTTCCCGCAGCATGCCGTACGAAATCGTCGTCTTCACCGTTGGCAAGGACCAGATCACCGGCTATCTTTCGACGCCGAAAGATGGTGGCGCCGCGCCCGCTGCTGCTCCTGCTGCGGCGCCGGCAAAGCCGTAACAAAAGATTCGGCCCCTGCATTTGGGGCCGCTTCGATTCGCGAAATCGCTCGAATGTCTCATTTCAAAAAAGCCTGTCGCATCCAACTGCGGCAGGCTTTTTTATTCGCGCTTCTCGCGCTGCCAAATTTAACCAACGCTCAGGAGCAGCAAACTCCCGCCATTCGCGTCGAAGTCAGCCGCGTTAACGTCGGCGTCATCGCCACCGACCGCCACGGCAAATTTGTCGAAGGCCTGCAAAAATCCGACTTCCACATTTTCGACAACGGCATCGAACAACCCATCGCCGGCTTCCTCGCCAACGACGATCCCGCGCAAGTCGTCCTCATGCTCGAATGTGGCCCGTCGGTCTATCTTTTCGGCGCGGCAAATATTCAAAAGGCCGACGCCCTCATCGCGAATCTCTCCCCCGCCGATCGCGTCGCCATCGTCTGCTATTCGTCGGGCGCAAATGTCCAATTTGAATTGAGTGACAACAAAGCGGAGGCGCGCCTCGCCCTTCGTGAAATCAACTTCTATCTCGGATCCGGCGATCTAAATCTTTCGCGAAGCCTCTTGGACGTTTTCGGTTGGCTCCGCAATGTTCCCGGCAAGAAATCCGTCGTGCTCATTGGAAGTGGCGTTGACAGCGCACCCCCGGAATTCTCCGCAACCTACAAAAATCAAATTCTCTCAAGCGAAGTTCGCGTCCTCGCTGTCTCCACTTCCAATCTCCTTACGTTGACGCCCAAACATCGCAAGCGATCGAAACAGCAACGCGAAAGTCTCGAAAAGCTCGAACCCCTGCTGCAAGCCGGCGAAGACACACTACGAAATCTGGCCACCAGCACCGGCGGCCGCGTCTACCTCCCCAAATCCACGAAAGATTTCGAAAGGACCTACTCAGAAATCGCCCAGATCGTCCGCCACGAATACAATCTCGCGTTCGCCCCGCAAATCGCCGACGGCAAGCTCCACTCCCTCACCGTCACCGCAAACCACGCCGCCCGCCTCGACCACCGCCAGGCCTACCTCGCGCCCGCTTCCTCAGCAAATTAATCCAGCGTTGGAACACTCAGTTCGTCGCGTACCGCTTGAAGAACGAATCCGCCTTCCACTTCGGCGCGGCGTCCGCGTTCGCCGTATCAACCAGCAATTTATGCGCAATCTCTTCGTACAACGCCGCCGCACCCAAATCCACCGGCTGATTCACGTCGTCCGACGGTGCGTGATACCGGTTCGTCAGCCAATCCTTGAACAATTTCTGTTCCGGCGATCCCGGCTCAAAAAACACATCCATGATCACCGATGGAACGCCGTGCCGTATGAAATAGTATTGGTCGCTGCGAATAAAAAGATTTCGCAGCGGCTCCGGGTCGGGCACCGGCTTCACGCCAAATCCACGCGCGACTTCTGCCGCGTGTTCGCCCAATGAGGAATCCGCGATCCCCTGAATGCGCAGCACCTTCAGCGGCGTAATCGGCAAAAACATATCCACATTGATGTCCGCCACGATCGCTTTCGCCGGCACCGTCGGGTGCGCCGCGAAATATTTCGAACCGAGCAAGCCCTTCTCTTCCGCTGTCACCAGCAAAAACAAAACCGACCGCTTCAATTTTTCCGGATGCGCCTTCATCTCGGCCGCGGCATCCAGCACCAGCGCGCTGCCCGATCCATCATCCATCGCGCCGTTATAAATCTTGTCCCCGTTAATCGGCGCACCGATTCCCACGTGGTCGATGTGCGCCGAGAGCACCACGTACTCATTCTTCAACGCCGGATCGCTGCCCTCTAGTTTCGCCACCACATTCTGGCATTTCAGCGGCGTGCTCAGAATCACCGAATTCGCTTTCAGCGCAGTTGCCAGCGCGAAGTGCGGCATCGGCTTCCGGTCTTTCCCGAGCGCCGCAATCTCCGCAAACGTATGTCCCGATCCTTGAAACAGCTTTTCCGCCGATGCCGGATTGAACGCAATTGCAATCTGCAATCCTTCCGCCTCGCGAAATTCCGCCCCCGCCAAATCCACCGACGCATGATTGCGATTGACCGAAATTCGCGCCCACGGAATGTCCATGGACGCCGGATTGTAAATTGTGATGACGCCGACCGCCCCTGCCGCCTGCAATGCTTTCCATCGTTCGCCAATCGTCTGGTAATGCGCCGCCAGCGATGACGGCACGTCCTCCGGCGATCCCGCAAGGTACACCGCAATCTTTCCCTTCAGGTCCAGCCCCGCAATTTCATCCAGCTTCGTTTCCGGTACCCGCAAGCCATAGCCCACAAACACCATCGCCGCGTTCAGCTCCGCCGATTTCCGCGTCAGTCGCGTGCTGATGAATCCGTCGTCCGCGAACGAAATCGCCTCGGACTTCCCATTTGCAATCAGCGCGAGCGAAGACTTGGCTTCGTCCACTTGATACTGCACGAAATCGACCGGCTGGTAGAATCCGTACGTTCCCGCGGGAGCGAGACCCGCCTTCTTGAACTGCTCGACGGCGTACGCTTGCGCTTTCTTGATCCCTTCGCTTCCCGTGTCGCGGCCTTCCAGCGAATCATCCGCCAGAAACTTCACGTGCTCCCACCAGCTCTTCCCATCGAAGAGACCCGGCGTCTGCTGAGCCACCGCTCCGGAAGTAAGCAACGACAAGAAAATCACGGCTAGAAAAGTGCGCATGACGATTGCTCCATAAATTGATTTGAGGCGTGTGAGGATAGCAGGCAGTGCAAGGAATGGCTACAAATAGACTATCGACGGAAGCCCCCAAAAAAAACGACCCTAGCCGCTATTCCGCTTTCATGCTTTTATGGGAAAGTACCGGCTGCAATAATTAGCAGGCAGTTCTGGGAGTTAGCCTTTTATGGATAAGGCCGTGCGGATCGGTGTTCTGCTGGCTGTGGTCTGCTCCACACCTTTCACTGAAGCACAGGAACAAAACACACTACCTGCTGGAGACCGCCCGCGGTTTCCGCGAGTGATCGTCAGTTCGCAAGCAAGCTCGGACTCGGCAATCACGATTCCACCAGCGACATCCTTTTCGATCGATCTGAAAAACAACAAGTACTCGGAAGGTCCCGACGGCCTCGACTTCGAGACCTGGATCAAGAACGCAAGTGCCCTCAATGGACTCGAATCACCGAATATCCGCCCATGGCACATTGTAATTCACTATGAGAAATACGACGAAGATGGGGACAATGATGATAGCGGAACCTTCGAGGAATTTTGGGCGGCTCCAGACAAATACAAGCGAATCTACAAGAGTGAGAGCTTTAATCAGACAGATTATGCCACCAGCAAGGGGCTATTTCGCCTGGGTAACCGGCAGTGGCCTAAACTCGTGCAACTAGAGGTGCGGTCCGAAGTCGTCGCGCCATTTTTGTATGCCGCGAGCCTTCATGGGTTCCATGCCAGAAAGTGGAACCGAACATTTTCCGGGCAAAATCTTCAATGCGTCGTCCTGGAGCAGAACTCTGGGATCAGTGACCCCACCCAATATTGCTTTCAGCCAAATACATCTGTACTCAGATATACGCGTGGGGAATTCTGGCATCAGATCGTGTACAACGACATCGAAACGTTTCAGGGCCGCAGCATTGCCCGAGAAGTTGATGTCACGGATGGCGGCAAGCGATACCTTGAACTTCGTGTAGAGAAACTAGAAGCTATCGCTAACTTGCTGGATAGCGATTTCTTACCCGCTCCAGGTGCCACCGGCCCACTGGGCGACAGAATTTCCGGGGTGAGGCTTCGCCCACTGAAAACCGTTAATCCAGAATGGCCTGGTTCGTCTGCTGGAAAAAGGATCGAAGTCTCAGTGGAGATTGTCATAGGGAAGGACGGCAGCGTAATCGCCGCGCATGCGGTATCTGGGCCGCCTGAATACTTTAAGATATGTGAAAAGGCTGCAAGAAAATGGACATTTCCGGTTTATCGGGTGATCGATAAGCCGGTTGAAGTCGAACAAGAGGTATCCTTTGGTCATTTCTGAGCGGCGCAGCCGAGTTCACGGGCGAACTGCGCGCTATTCAAACTCTTTCAACGTCTTCGCCATTTCCGTCAATCGCTCGTTCACGCGCGCGAAAACCGTGCCGCTATCAAACGAACCGGTTCCGTTCTTGAATCCCGCGGAAACTCCCGTCAACAGTTCCACGCCCTGCTCGATCTTTGCTGCGGGCCAAATATGGAATTTCTTTGTCTGCACCGCTTCCACAACATCCGGCCGCAGCATCAAATCCTCAATATTTGCTTCCGGTATCAGAACGCCCTGCGTTCCCGTCAATCCCTTGATCCGGCAGACATCGAAAAATCCCTCGATCTTTTCGTTCACCCCGCCGATCGGCTGAATGTCTCCCTGCTGGTTCATCGAGCCCGTCACGGCAATATCCTGCCGCAGCGGCAATTCGGCCAGCGCGGAAACCAGCGCATACACTTCCGTCGAACTCGCGCTGTCGCCGTCGACGCCCGAATACGACTGCTCGAAACAAATGCTCGCCGCAAGAGATAGCGGCTTGTCCTGCGCGAACCGGCTCCGCAAATAACCGGAAATGATGTGCACGCCCTTGTCGTGGAACCGTCCGCTCAAATTCGATTCGCGCTCGATGTTGATGAGCCCGGTTTTTCCAAGCGCCGCCGTCGCCGTAATCCGCACCGGCTTCCCGAACGAATACCCGCCAATCTCCAGCACGCTTAATCCGTTCACTTGCCCAACGCGCTGCCCGTCCACATCCACCAGCAGCGTGCCTTCTTCGATCATTTCCCGAATGCGCGTTTCGATCAGGTTGTGCCGCTCCATCTTCGAGTTCAGCGCCTTGCGCACATGCTCCGCGCGCACCACATGCTCATCCGCGGCCTTCGCCGCATAGTTCGCTTCGCGCGCCAGGTCCGCAATGTCCACAAACCGCGCCGTCACTTTGTTCCGACGCCCCGCCATGCGCACGCCATGTTCGAGCATCGCCGCGAACGCGCCCCGGTCAAACGGCGAAAGACTCTCTTTCTCGGATAGCGCGCGCAGCCGCCCTGCGTACTCGGCAATCACCGAATCGCTCATCGCCATCTCTTCGTCAAATTCCACCCGCACCTTGAAAATCTTCCGGAAATCTTCTTCGTAGTCGTAAAGCAGCTCATACATCGAGCGGTCGCCGATCATGATCACTTTCAGATTGATCGGAACCGCTTCCGGCTTCATCGGACTTCCGCCGAAGGGATAAAACATTTCCGCCGGCTGAATTTCCAGCCGGGTGTGGCTCAGTGTCCGTTTCAGTGCGCGCCACACGCCGGGTTCCGAAATCGTTTCCATCGCGTACATGACCAGATAGCCGCCATCGGCGCGCAGCAGCGAACCGCCGCGCAAATCCATGAAGTCGCTCGTCCAGCCACCGCGTGCGTCGTATGCCCGCTGAATCGTCCCGAATAAATTGGCGTAGGTCGGCGTCGTCTCAAAAATTACCGGTGAAGTCGATTCGTCTCCGTGCGCCAGAATCACGTTCACGCCGTAGACACGAAACGGATCGCGTTCCGGTCCCGGCGCCTTCGTCGAAGGCCCTTCCGGCAGCTCCGGAGTCTCTTCCTCTTCCCCTTCCCGTTCCTTGAACGGGTTGAGGTTATCCAGAATGTGGTGTCGCACCTCTTCCAGATATTCCGAAACGCTGTGGTCCGGATATTTTTCCTTCAACTCCTCAATCACGCCGTCCACGAGCACGGAAGCCGCTTCCTGCTCCAGATAGCTCAATTCGCTCGCGAGTTCCCTCGAAAGTGTCAGCGTCTTCCGGTACACCACCGTAAACTCCGAGCGGAACTGTTCGTACTTCCGTTCAATTTCTTCCGCGACCGGCGAATCCAGTTTCCCTTCATGCACCATCTTCGAAATATCTTCGATCGGCACCATCTGCCCTTCGAGCACCGGAAAAATCTCCGGCAGCGCCACCGCGCCAACCTGCATGTGGCCAAGCGCAAACTGTTCCCGCGCGATGCGCCGCGTGAAATCATCCATCAAATCTTTTTCGCGCACAGTGAACCGTTCCACAATGCGGCTCTTCTGCCGCTGAAATGGTTCGCCTTCGAATACCTGCGGAATCCGCCGCCGCAGAAAATCCACGCCCGCCTGCATGTCTTTTTTGAATCCGTTGGCCTGCCCTCGTGGCAGAGAAATCAGCCGCGGCCGGTCCGTATTCTTGAAACTATTTACATAGCAGCGGTCCGGCGATTCTTTCACCCCCGGCTTCAACTCTTCGATCATTCGCGCAATCGTTCCGCCCCGGCTCGTTCCCGCCAGTCCGCACACAAACACGTTGTAACCCGGCGCGCCCAGTTCCACGCCCATCTTCAGCGCGCGCAGCGCTCGTTCCTGACCCACGAATCCTTCGCGCAATTCCGCTTGCGCCGTCGTTTCGAACGGCAACCGCGTTGGCTCGCATCGCCACCGCAATTTATCCGGCGTCAATTCAATTGGCTTTTGGCTTCCTGACTCTTTCATTCGTGCACGTTCCTACGGGCGGGTACTCTAGCACAGCTGTACGATTGGGGCTGCAATCCGCGCTTGTATTGTGGCAAAGCCTCAGGCTTGCGCTTCTTCCAATTCATCGCGATGTTCCATATAAACACGGAACACGCCCATTGCCGCCGCCATGATCGTCGGCCCTGCAACAATTCCCAGCAAGCCAAACACTTCAATGCCCCCCAGGACGCTCACGAACAGCAACAATTCATTCAAACGCGTGCGATTCCGCAACAACAGCGGCCGCACCAGGTTGTCGGCGATTCCCGCCACGCCTCCGCAAATCGCCAGCACTACGATCGCTCGTCCCCAGTGTCCGTTCAGTCCGATCCACAACGCCGCAGGCACCCATATCAGCGCCGATCCAACCACAGGCACCAGCGAGAAAAACGCAATCAAAACTCCCCAGAACAGCGGCGAAGAAATTCCGACCAGCGTAAACGCCAATCCACCTAGCGCGCCCTGCATCGCCGCAATCACCAGCGCCACCGCGACGCTTGCGAAAATCAGCTCGCGCGATTCTTCCAGCATCTCCGTTTGAATGTCGCTGTCAAACGGCAATAAGTGCCGCACGCCGCGCACCACTTCGTGTCCGTCGCGAAACATGAAAAACAAAGCGAACAGCATTAGAAAAAGATCCACAAAAAACGTGACCACATTCTTCAGCAGGCCCGTCAGCTTCCCCGCAAGATACGACGCCGCCTTCTCCGCTCCCTGCCGCAACTGTTCCGAAAAATCCACGTCTTGCATCGACGCAGGCAACTTCGTCTTCAACCACGCTTCCGCACGGTCCGCAGAGCCGGAATCCTGATGCGTCAGGACTGCTTGCGCCTTCGCCGTCGCATCCACCGCTTGTCTCGCTGTATACGCGGTCAACACCAAAGCCGGCACAACCAGCAAAAACGTCACGCCCAGTGTGCTCACAAGAGCCGCAAGCGTCGGCTTCAATCTTTTCTCGACTCGCTCGTGCAGCGGCGTGAAAAAAATCGCCAGCACCGCCGACCACGCCAGTGGAATAAAAAACGGCTCGACGATTCGATAGACGGAGTATCCGAGCAGCAGCAGCGCCCCGTACGAAAGTACGGTTGTCAGACGGTCACTCGTGGTTGTTTTCGCGGCAATGGTATTTTTCATTCGCGGTATATAATCCCTCTGAACATCGGTTCCGGGTCAATCAGAAAAAAACTGCGGCGGCATGGCCTCTAATTCCACACCACTGACTTCGTATCAGTTTCGGCTTCTTGCTGTACTTGCTTTAATCAACTTTGTCAACTTCGCCGCGCGCCAGGTCTTCGTTCCGCTGATTCCCATGCTGCGCAATCTGCTCGGCGTTTCCGATTCTCAGCTTGGCTCGCTGCAAACTCTTCTCCTTGTCGTCCTCGCGCTTGGCAGCATTCCGTCCGGATTTCTTGCCGATCGTTTCAGTCGAAAAGGAATTATCGCCGTCGGCATTTTGTTTTGGAGCGCCGCCACGTTCGCCGGCGGCCTTGCCGCAAATTTTATGCTGCTGCTCGTCGCGCGTTCCTTCGTAGGACTTGGCGAAGCGGCCTACGCACCCGCGGCGCAATCCATGATTTCCGGATCGTTTCCGCAGGAGCGCCGCGCTTCCGCGCAGGCGATTTTTGCGTCGGGAATGTTGCTCGGAGGCGCGTGCGGACAAGTGATTGGCGGCCTCGTTGCACCGCGCTACGGTTGGCAGATGGCGTTGTTCGTCGTCGCGCTCGCCGGAATTTTTCCCGCGCTCGCGCTGTTGTGGGTGCAGGAGCCGCCGCGCGGGCCCCGCTCCGATGTTGTGCCGATTCTACAAATTCTTTCCGTGCCCGCTTTCCTCGCGATGATCGGCGGCGGAATTTGCATCACGTTTTCCAGCGTGTCGCTGATTTCGTGGGGCGTGGATTTTGCCGTCACGTACAAGGGCTTCACGGTTCGCGAAGCAAGCGTGCTGCTTTCGATTCTGGTTCTGTGCTCTGCAATTCTCGGCGTGCTCTGCGGTGGATTCGTTGCGGATCGGTTGCAGAAAAGATTTTCGTACGGAAGGCTGATCGCGGTCGGCTTGGCTCTGCTTGTTGCTGCGCCGTTTTTGCTGCTGGCAATTCAATCCGAAGAAAAAAACATCGTGCTCATCGGACTTTTTATCGCGACATTTTTCATGTCGTGGTATCACGGGCCAGTGACGGCCGTGATTCACGATATGATGCCGCGCCGCGCACATTCCACTTCGATCGGTGTCTACATGTTCGCGACGCAACTGGTCGGAGGACTTGGGCCGCAAGTGATCGGAACAATTTCCGATCAGCGCGACCAGCAGGTGGCTTTGCAGATTGCCGCAGCGGTTTTAGTTTGCGGAGCTCTGCTGATGCTGCTGGTGATTCATTTCATCCGCCGCGATGGCTTGCGTCACCCCGCGGTGGAAGCGTTTCATGCGGAGCCGCCGGAAGTACAAATTTGATTTGCCCGGCCGTGCTTACTTAATTCCGATTTGTGCGATCAGGCGAAGCACGTCGTCGTGGAAGACGTCGTAGAGTTTGCGTTCGTCGTCTTCTTCCAGGCGTTCACGCAAAAATTCCGCGGCGATGTAGCTCGCTTCGCGGTCGGTCAAATCGCGGCCGGTCTTATCGCGAAATGCGGTGAACGCGGTGTGCGCGAGGCCGACGACGAGCGCGTCGCCGTCGTCGTTCATAAAAAATTTCGTATCAATTGTGTCGGCGTGGCGCGTGGCGATGCCGTTCCACATATGCGAGAAGCGGCAGTTATACGTCTTGCCGGTCAATTTCGATTCGACGTCGAAGGCGCCAACGAATTCGCTCATCGCGCCGGAGTTCGCCAGCATGGGGCGGGTTGCCATTGGTTTTCAGCTCCTCAAGGCCTTTCTAGTCTACTGCTTCCGTTACGTTGTGTCAGTGCCAGTTGTAAGTTCTAAGTTTTAGGTTCCAAGTAACGACAAAAAACCTAGAAGATAATAATGATTCTTAGTTTCGACTCCTCCGAAAATTCACTTACAACCTAGAACCTACAACTTAAAACTCACTTTGCTGCGAGCGCGGCTTCGGCGTGGGAAAAGGCTCGAGCGGCGGCGGCGACTCCGGCACCGGCCGGAACGCGTGCGCCATGATCGAGGGCGACTTTTTCCATGGCGGCGAGAAGCAACAGAACGTTGGCTTTTTGCGCGCAATAACCCATCAAGCCGAGACGCCAGATTTTCCCCTTGAGCGGGCCGATGCCGCCGGCGATCTCAATGTTGAATTCTTCGAGGAGCTGGTCGCGGAATTTCACGTCGTCGATGCCAGCGGGAATCGCGACGGCCGTGACGCTGACGAGACGGTCCTTAGGATTTTCCACGAACATTTTAATTCCCATCGCTTCGCAGCCGGCGATCAGCGCTTGCTGGCAGGCGTGATGGCGTTCCCAACGCGCTTCAAGGCCTTCCTGCATGGCAATGCGCATCGCTTCGCGCAAGGCGTAAATCAAGGAAATGGGTGGAGTGTGGTGATAGAGGCGGCCCTGGCCCCAATAGGCCATGGCGGTGGTGATATCGAAATACCAGCTCTGCACTTTCGTTTTGCGATGCGTGAGAACTTCTTCCGCGCGCGGGCTGACCGTGATGGGCGACATTCCCGGAGGCGCGCTGAGAGCTTTCTGCGAGCCGCTGAAAACGATGTCGAGGCGCTGTTTGTCCACGTGCATCGGCTCGGCGGCAAGAGAAGCGACCGCGTCCACGATGAGGAGCGCGCCGAGCTCGTCGGCGACTTTGCGGAACCCATCGAGATTTGTGACGA
This sequence comes from Candidatus Acidiferrum sp., assembly GCA_035295625.1. Lineage (GTDB taxonomy): Bacteria > Acidobacteriota > Terriglobia > Acidiferrales > UBA7541 > Acidiferrum. The sequence goes on from DATGIS010000052.1 coordinate 10,972, forward strand.
CGCCGGTGGAAGTTTCACCGTGCGCGAGGCCAACGATTTTGATTTTTTTGCCGGCAGCGGCGCGGCGAACGTCTTCCGGATCGACCGGACGGCCGAGAGGCGCTTCGACTTTCGTGATGTGCGCTTGCGTGCGCGAAGCGACTTCAAACATTCGGTCGGAAAAGTAGCCGTTGACACAAACGATGGCTTCGTCGCCGGGCTCGAGCGTATTTACGATCGCGGTTTCAATCCCGCCGGAGCCGGAAGCGGACATCGGCATGGTGATGCGATTCTGCGTCTGGAAAACCTCGCGCAAGAGCGCCTGCGTTTCGTTCATGCAGGTCTTGAAGAACGGGTCGAGGTGGCCAACGATCGGCGCCGCCAGGGCTCGGTAGACGCGGGGATCGACCGAGGACGGGCCGGGCGTCATCAGGAGGCGCATGGGTGGGGCGAGTTCACCGAAGTTGGTCATGAAAAAAGTCCTTTCGCGTGCAGGTGGTCATTTTCGCGCGTTTGGGAGGCGTGGGCAAAGGACAAATTGGCGGAAGAATTGGGGCGCCACAGAGGCATGGAGGTCACAGAGCGAAGGTCATGGGAAGTGGAGAGGGGGTACACCCCCGGTGTTTTGGCAAAGAGTGCGCAACATGCTGAAAAAGAAGGAGATGAGTTGCCGCTCACGGCAAAAGAGTGAAGCAAGAGTGCGGAAGCTATTGGAAAATAAGGAGTTAAGTTGCCGCGGATGACAAAAGAGACCTGTAGACGGGCGGCAGAACTCAGCGATGGATACCCCCACCCCCCAGGCAGTTTGTAACTGCAGATTGCAAAGGACTTACGGGCATTGTGAGGAAGGCCGAGGAAATAGTGGGACGCCGCGAGGCAGGGGAAGAGCGTCGACCAGAACACGTGGAAGGATAGCACGGGAGTATTGGAAAGGTTAAGTAATTAGCAGGGAATGGGCGGAATCATGCTGCGAATGGTCATGGATGCGGATGAACGGTTGCGAGGACCTAGTTCAGCGCGGGTAACGTCCCGTCTGTCCCCTGGCGGTTCCTGGCGGTTGTCCCCTGGCGGTTCTGGCGGTTCCTGGCGGTTACGAATGTCAGTCTTTGCGGATTGTTAAATTTTGTTTGGCGTGGTCGAGGAGGAGCCTGGCGGATTCGGGGGAGGCGTCGGAGAGAAGGGTGCCGTCTTTGGAGGCGGGGATCTTGGAATCAGCAGGGAGGGATTCGCCGTAAATAATCATGAGCTCGGTGCGATGGTCCGGCGTCGGAAGATGGAACATGCGCACGCGGGCAGCGTTTTTGGGAAAAGCGAGACTGTGCTGCGCCATGAGAGAGGCGAGCGCTGCGCCGTCCGATTTGGGATCGGTGAGTTGTTCGGCGTCGTAGCCGAGAAACGCCTTGACGTCATAGTTGAAAGAAAGGCCGCCGATTTCGACGTTGCCGGGGAGATTGTAATCGTAGGTGTATTTGTTGGTGGGAAGAAACCTCTCGAACTGGAGCCAGTAGAAGCGGGCTACGCCGCCATGGGCGTCCTGCTCGACGAAAAGATGCTGCTCGGCGACGGCGTTGCCATAGAGATTGACGACCTGGGCGCCGACGTGGCGGAACTCGCTGGCGAAGGTGAATTCGGCAGCGGGCAGTTCGCCAGAGGTGAGAGTTTGGCCCTGGACATGGCGTTGGACAGGAGGCAGCGGAGGGGTTTGCGCTGGTGCGAAGGTGGACGAGACGACGACAGCCAACAAGACGGCGAAGAATTTCATTGAGGACACCTCACTCTAGCGGCAGACGGTTAAGATACGCTGCGAGAGGCGATAAGGTTCCGGACCTGAGAGAAGAAAGACGGGCGAAGTAAAGTTCTGCCCCTGCACGGTTCCAAGCAATTTTAGCGGGCTCGGTTGGTCAGCGAAGAGGGCACGATATATCGTGCCCCTACATGAGGAAACAGAAAAAATCACCGGGGGGCGGCAGCGTATGCGGCGGCGGCGATTCTCGCGATGACGGATTCGATGGTGGCAGAATCGGCGGACGCGTCGGTGATGAAGACGGCGATGGCGAGGCGGCGGCCGTCGGGTAGGACGATCAAGCCGATATCGTTGGTGGCGGGAGTCTTGTTCCCTTGCGTGCCCGACGAGCCGGTCTTGTGCATCACGACGGTGCCGGAGGGCAGAGCGCCCTTAAGGCGATTGGGGCCGGTGGGGGAATCTTCCATGCAGGTGAGGAGAAGTTCGGTATGCTCCGGCGTAAACGGAGAATTATCGCCAATGCGGCGGAGTAACTGGACGGCGCCGGCAGGCTCGAACCAGTTGCGATATTGAGCGGTGGGATCGCGGTGCAAGGCGTGTTCACTGTCTTCGAGGTGAAACCCTTCGACGCCGATTGACTTGATGTAGGCATCCACCACGGCGGGGCCGCCGACCAAACGCAAGACGATATCCGCAGCAACGTTGTCGCTGAGCGAGACGGCGAGGCGAAGAAGTTCGCGCAGCAGCACGTCGACATTGGCGTCGGCATATTTATCTTGAAGAGGACTGTAGGTCTTTGGAAAGAAGCGGTCGCTGGGAAGGAAACGAATGGGCTGATCGAGCGAGAATTTTCCCTGCTCGATCTGGCTGAACATGCAAAGCGCGAGGGGCAACTTGAAGACGGACTGCATCGGGGGATGAGCATGCGGTTCGAGATCGCAATTGAGCGCCGAGCCCGGCAAGGAACACGAGACGGAAACCTTGCCGTGCGCCTCGGCAGCGATTTTGCGGATTTCGTCCTGAAGGAGCGTTTGCGAACAGACATATGGGGAAAAGAGTGTTAAGACGAGTGCAGCAAAGAGAGTTGGTCGCATGCGGAAAGAATAGCAAAGCCGGAGAGTGTTGAGATCGAAGAGAGATTCGATCGCGCAACGCAGGCGCGATGGTAGAAATCGCGCCGCGCCGCTCGAAATGGCGGGTTGGGGTTATGCTCGGTGGGTTCAGAACAAGCCCGTGCGCACAATCGGAATGAATGCGGAGAGAAGGCCTAGCCGTGGAAGATGGAACCAGCCAGTTGACGCAGCAGGAGAAGATTATCGGCGCGGTGTTCGTGGTGGTTACGCAGGCGGCGCAATTTTTTGTGCTGGGCCGCGCGACATTCTTGCTGACAGTGGGCATGCTGATTTCCTATTTTCTTTGGATCGGAACTCGCTGGAAAAAAGAGCCCGAAGACATACTTCCCTACTATCTGCTCGCCGTGACGGTGCAGTGCCTGCATTTCGCGGAAGAATTTTTCACCGGATTTCATCACGAATTCGCGAAATTGTTCGGCTATGAATGGAGCGAGAGCGAATTTGTGTTTTTCAATCTGGGATGGTTGCTGCTATTTGCGCTTGCGGCGGCGGGCATAAAACGCGGAATGGCGCTCGCGTATCTGCCTCTTCTCTTTCTAGCGATTGCGGGAGGAATCGGCAACGGCGCCGGCCATTTGCTTTTGTTCGCCATGCGCGGACGGTATTTCCCCGGCACAGGGACGGCGCCCTTTTGTTTGATTATGGGAATTATGCTGCTTGTATGCCTGTATCGCGGTGCGCCAAAAGCAAAAAAAGACTGAGAACTTCGGAGCGGCTCGTCGCAGTGGGGCGACAACGGCGAGTGGAAGAATTTTGCACTTGTGCATCCGGCGAGCGCGACGGCGATTGTGGTGTTCACAAATGGAGTTACGGGGATACGTATTTGCGAACTCGCAGTGACGGCGGCGACTGGACGCGAGCAGCCGGCGTTTTTGTGGGTGTAGAGGGCCTGCGCGGCGGCTATTTCGCGGAAACAAACGAGCGCGCGAGAACAGCGACTCCGAGGCCGACGAGCAGGAACAAGGCCGTGGCCGGTTCCGGTGCGGGAGTTGGAGGCGGATCGCCGTTGATCGTCAGGTCGTACGAACTGGTGTCGCCGAAGAGGCCGAGCGTGGCGTCGAACGAATAGCTGAAGTGACCGGTGCCGGAATTATCGTGAGGCGAAAGACCGAGCTTGTTTCCTTTCAAAAAAGAAAACGCGATGTCGCCATCGAAGGTGCTGAACTGGCCGCCCTGATCGCTGATGCTCGTGGCGCCGGGAAGAAAAGTCCCGAGGCCTACGAGGTGATTGTGCGAATCGAAAATTTGAACGGTGCCGCCACCGTTGGCGAAGTAACTGTCATAGCTCGTGATGCCGCCCTGAACGACTTGCGTGGCGGCGGCGGAAGTGAAGACGAGCTTGTCGCTGCCCAGACCGACAGTGAGGCTGACCGGACCGCCGATCAGGTTGGTCGGAGTGGCGCAGATTGTGGGAGAAGTCGGATCGCAAGTAGCGGCGAGATTGATCTGATCGGCGTGCGCGAGACCCGCAATGGAAAACAGGAACGTCACGGCAAGAAAAACTTTTTTCATACTGCCCCCAAGAATATTTAACCCAGTACGCCTTATCTAGCGCAATTTGATGGCCAAAGAATCGTGCGTTGTGGAAAAGAATTTTTGCGAAGAAATGAAGCAAACAAGCGAGTTGCGCGAACGTGGCGACAAACTTGCGCGCGAGTCCTGGCGCGTACCGAGAAACGAAGTGCCGGATACGGGAAGAAAATTCCTTCGGGAAATTCCGCATTGAAAATACAGGATTGTGTGTATTGAATTTTTCCGGGATGCAGCGAGCCGCGCGCCGAAAACTAAACGCCTTCGACGAGGATTATCTCACGCGGCGAGGCGGTGCTCTTCGTTGGCCAGAATGTGAGCGGGAACTTTGCGGAGGTCCCAGACGAGGCCGCACCAGGAGAGCGCTTTGAGCGTGTAATACGTGATGTCGATCTCCCACCAGAAGAAACCCTGACGCGCGCTGGCCATGAAATGGTGATGATTGTTGTGCCAGCCTTCGCCGAGCGTCAGAAGTGCGAGAAGCCAATTGTTGCGGCTGGTGTCGGAGGTCTTGTAGCGACGCGAACCGAAAAGATGCGAAAGCGAATTGATCGTAAACGTGTCGTGCCAGAGCAGCGTGGTGCTCAGGCAGAAGCCCCAGAGAAACAGCGGCAGGCCGCCGATGAGAAAGAGCGCGATGGCGAGCGTGGCGGGCGGGACGACGTGATATTTGTTGAGCCAGCGAAGCTCGGGAAATTTGGCGAAGTCGCCGATGTAGTCGAAGCGCGTGTTGTTGTATTTGTCGGAAACGATCCAACCGACGTGCGACCAGAAAAATCCGAAAAGCGTGGGCGAATGGAGATCGTCTTCCTGATCGGAAAAGCGATGATGATGGCGATGATGAGCGGCCCACCAGAGAATTCCCTTTTGCGAGGAAGTCATGGCCATGAACGCGATCACGAATTGGAAGACGCGGCTGGTTTTGTACGAACGATGCGAAAAATAGCGATGGTAACCGGCAGTGACGAAGAACATGCGCACCGCGAGGAGCGCGACGCAGGTGACTACATACGACCAGTGAAACGGAACAAAGAAAATTCCAATGCACAGAAGATGAATGATTGCGAAAGGCAGCGTGAGAAGAACAGAAATGCGCGAGCCGTTCGGAAGCGGAATCGACCAATTGCGCGCGAGAGTAGCCATCCGGCGAGTTCCTCCGTGAGATCCAGTGCGGGCGCGAAACCCAGCCGGAGCGGGGCGAAAACAAATACAATTTCAGTGTAGGGAGCGGGGGAGTGGGGGTCAACTGAACGAAAGGGCAATTCGTGTAATAGTTTTGTAAGCGGTTCGATGCGAATTTGGGAATGTTTTGAAGAATGCGTGGAAGACGATAGACTGAAAACACTATGGCTGAGCGACCAGTATTGGTGGGACTGATTCCGGAAGCGGTGGTGCTGGACAAAGGGGATCAGGTGGCGTGGATGTCCGACGCGGGAAATTTGCGCGTGGAGTTCGATGTGAACCGGTGCCCATTCGGTTCGAACATTTTTCAGGCGCCGGTGGGCATGAGATTGTTGAGCGGGCCGCCGGTTGTCGGCGCGAAGGCGGGATCGTACAAATACCGCGTGTGGCTGAACGATCAATTGGTCGGACGCGGCGAAGTGCTCCTGCGCGACAAGTAAAAAGAAAAACGCCCAGCATTTGCGATGGTTCGCGAAATACCGGGCGCCTTCCGTTTTAATTTTTTGCGAAAACTAGGACTGCCCTGCGGCGAGCCCTTTCATCATTTGCGCCAGTGCGCCTTCGTCGGGCACCTGGCCGTTTGGCGTGAGCTTGTCCACAACGTGCGGGAGTAGTTGCGCCATCATGCCGGTAAGCTGCGAAGGATCCATGCCGGCCTTAGCAGCGACGTTCTGCAGCGCTTCGCTGTGCAGAACGCTTTGCAGCTGGTCCTGCGAGATCGGAAGATTCTGGCCGCTGCCAACCCACGAAGAGATCACGCCGCCGAGGCCTTGATTGTGAAACATCTGCTGCAGACCGGAGAGGCCGCCAACCTGCGGACTATTGATGTAGTCCATAATCGCGCCCATTGCGGTTGCGTGCTGCGAAGACTGCGCGGCGCCACCGACGCCGGCCATGCCGAGTACGTCATCCAAAAGACCCATACTTCCTCCTGGTTAAAACGAGATTTGTGAAGACGGGAAGGCGGCGCGAACCTGCGCCGCCCTTTATTTCGAAATGCAGCTACTTTTGTTTCGCGATGATGAGCTTCGAAATTTTGCTGTAGGTGGCCGCGGGAATAATTTTCTTGCGGGTCAGATCGGTCTTCATTTTGTACGGACGGCCGTCGATGATTTTCTGGCCATACTTGTCGCCAATGCCGGGCAACGCTTTCAGTTGATCGAGCGTGGCGGAGTTAATGTCCACGAGATCCGTCGCGGCAGCGGGCGCAGCAGCGGCAGCTGGTTTCTTGGTCGGCGCGGCTTGCGGCGGCTGAGCCGACGCTAGCGACACCCCCGCGGTAAGGACTGCAACGGCGAGCAACAATTTCAAGAGATGCTTCTTCATAGTTCTGTGTTCCTTTCTAAATTGAAATGCAACTGAATGCCTGCTCTGGGTGCACTTCTACAGGAAGCTGGGTACATGAAGCTGGGAGAACGATTCGAATTTATTCTTTTTCCGCGGCGCGATAGCCGGCTCTTTGCGCGTCGGCTTCGGACATGTATTTGCCTTGCTTCGTTTTGCCGTACCAACGCGTCCCGGGCTTGTGGTAAACGCCGGAATCCGTGTTGACCCACACCATGCCGCTGCTGTTCGCGGGCGGTTGCTGTTGAGCGGTTGGCTTGGTGGGCGCCGGGTTTGACGCCGGTGCCGCAGGCGCGGTGGAAGCTGGCGTTGTGGCCGGCGTTGCGGCTGCGGGGGTCGTGGTTACGGGCGCTGAAGTTGTTGCCGGCTTTGCAGCCGCTGCGGGTGGCGTGGACGCGGCTGGAGCAGCGGCTGCCGGTGCGGCCGCGGTCGCAGTCGAATCCGCCGGCTTCGATTTGCTCTTCGATTTGGACTTGGATTTCGAAGTCGTGGCGGCCGACGAATCTCCCGCGGCCGGAGCAGCAGCATCCGCCGAAGCCTTACTTTTCGATTTTGACTTGGACTTGGAACTTGATTTCGAAGTGTCCGCGGCTGCGGCGTCTGTGGACTTCGCCGAATCGTCCGTGGTTGCTTTCGCTTTGGATTTCGACTTGGATTTTGCTTTTGGCTTCGCGGCGCTCGAATCCGTCTGGTCGGGCGACTGAGTTTGCGTTTGCTGCGCTCGAACCGCAGTGCTACCGAGCGCAAGCAACAGCGCAGCAAGCATTGCCAAACCAAACTTCAAGAATCGTCTGTTCATGGAAGTCCTCCGTCCGCGGGCACGCAGCTTTCTGGCAGACAAGAACTGCAGGGTGGGCGCGGGGTCTGCAGAACGAAGAGTGCGGTACGTCGCGGGTGCTTTCTATAGAATGCGCGAATGATGTCGGAGACGATGGGAGATGTCAAGCAAAAGGAAAGTGACGACGTGGCGAAATCGGGAGAGCTAGAAGCCTTCGGTCTGCGCCAGAATATCGTGGGTGATGCGATTCCGCAGCAGAAGCCGCGTGCCGGGATATTGCGCGGCCAGGGCGGGAAGCCGTTCGCGCGCGGAAGCCAAATCTCGGAGACTTTCCAGGCGAAGGTTGCGTCCGTCGGCGTCTTCCATGACGATGTCGTAGCGAAATTCGAACGAACTAGGGTCAGCGGGACCCATGAGAATTACTCTCCTGTCAGATAGTGACGGGCGAGTTAGAAACGTTTCATGGATTTTGGCCGGAGCAGACGCACCCGGCCTGGAGAGCGTCAATCATGAAAGCATTTTTGATGGTGTCCTGCCTGGCGGGGATCTTGATTCCCTGGTGGTTTGCTTTGCCCTTTTTTCTGATTCACGGGCCGAACTTCACTTTGTTTGTGGAAGAGATTTTCGCCACTCGCATTTCCACTTTTTTCGCGGCGGATTTGATTGTGGCCTCCCTGATTTTCTTAATTTGGTCGTGGCAAGACTCGCGCGAACGAAGCATCCCCGGTTGGTGGGTGGTACTGCTCTCGAATCTTGTGGTCGGATTGTCGCTGGCGCTGCCGCTGTACTTGTTGAAACGGCTGGACTCCACAAAGTGACCTGGAAGCGCGAACAATCCACGAAATAGACGTTTCAAAATGTGCATTTCAGGAAACAATTTCCGTGAATTTAGTTCTAAATCGACGCGCCGCGACTACAGTGTAGCTATCAACGGGCTCCGCACGACTCGATTCGTTCGCCAATTCTTGGTTTAGGGAGGAGACTCCGAATGAAGCTACGCGGAAGTGTTAGGATTTTGGTGAAACTCGGCCTGCTTGCCGCTGCGGTGCTCGCACTGCCGCTACTGGCAAGCGCTCAAGACGACGCATCATCTAAGGCTTTGCCGGCACTATTCGGTGCCGGGTTCGTGATGTTCTTCTTCATTTTCTTCCTGGCGTTCTACGTCTACGTGGCGCTGGCGCTTCAGACCATCGCGCAAAAAACCAACACCGAAAACGGATGGCTGGCATGGATTCCCATCGCAAACATTATTTTGATGCTTAACATCGCGAAAAAACCGATCTGGTGGATCGTATTGTTCTTAATCCCGCTGGTCAGCCTGGTGATGGCCATTATTGTTTGGATGGGCGTTGCCGAGGCGCGCAACAAGCCGAGCTGGTGGGGTGTCTTGCTTATCGTCCCAGTGGTCGGGCTCATCGTGCCGGGCTATCTCGCCTGGTCGGATTAGTTCGCGCCCAAATTGAATCGCTCACAAACACGAATCGCCCTTTCCGGCCACCGGAAAGGGTGATTCGCTTTTTTGGACCGGCCGACACAATTTCTGGTAGCCTGCGGCGCAAGGATAGAGCTTCTGCCACGAGCGAGTGCGCGAAATGGTCGGAATTTTAGTTCACGGCAACAATCATTTTATTTTGAGCGGGCCGGAGCCGACCGAGGCCCAGGCGATTGCGGCAGCGCGCCATTTTTCGGTAATAAAGATTGGCGAGCCGGTTTCGAATTCCTTCAAGCATTGGGAGATTCGAAACAAAGAGTTTCGCGAGAATCTCGAATGGGCGGTGGTCGTTCCGGGCGATGGAGAGATTTCTCCGGGCGTTTCGAAGCTGTTGGGAGAACTGGCGAATCGCGGCGTCATGATTCGCGCGTGCACCAAAGGCGTAGCCTGAATCCGAATCGCGAAAAATGAGTATAGAATGTCGGGGCAATCGGGAAACCGGAAGCCTTGTGCAAGCGCTTACACTCGGAGGATAGACCATGAAATCGCGCAGAGATTTCGTAAAGAATGCGGCCGTGGCGGGAGCCGGCATCACCGCCAATTTTGCGCTTGGCGGCAAAGCATTGGCACAGGCAACAAGTTCAAACGCGGCGCGAGTCTATCTCGATACGCGCCGGACCATCGGCACGCTCGACCGCAATATTTTCGGTTCCTTTCTCGAACACCTCGGCCGCGCGATCTATGAAGGCATCTACGAACCGGGTTCGAAGCTCGCCGATGCGAACGGATTCCGAACCGACGTGGCGAGCGAAATCAAAACGATGGGCGTGCCGATTGTCCGCTATCCCGGCGGAAATTTCGTTTCCGGCTATCACTGGCTGGACGGTGTGGGGCCAAAAGACAAACGGCCTCGCGTGGTGGAGAAAGCCTGGAACTCGATTGAGACGAATCAGTTTGGACTGAACGAATTCATGGCGTGGTGCCAGATATCCGGAACCGCACCGCTCCTCGGAATGAATTTCGGCACGGGCACGGCGGAACAGGCGGCGGCGCTGCTCGAATACTGCAACGTGGAACGCGGTTCGAAGTGGAGCGACTTGCGCCGCGAGCACGGCGTTGAAAAACCCTACAACGTGAAGCACTGGTGCCTGGGTAATGAAATGGATGGACCCTGGCAGATCGGCCATATGACGGCGACGCAGTACGGACAAATAGCCGCCGACGCGGGGCGGCAAATGCGTTACGTGGACCCGAACGTGAAACTCATTGCCTGCGGCTCGAGCACGACGTTTATGCCGACGTACCTCGAATGGGATCGCGAAGTGCTTGAGCAATGCTACGAGTACGTGGACGCGATTTCGCTGCATCGCTATTACGGAAACAACCCGCGCGAAACGGGCGGAGATAGCACGAAGTATATGGCGCTGAATCTGCTCATGGAGCGCCAGATGGAAGATATCGAAGCAGTGTGCGATTACGTGCAGGGCCGCAAACGCTCGCCGAAAAAACTCTGGCTGTCGTTCGACGAATGGAATGTGTGGTACCGGAAAAATGAAGGATCGGACGTGGACGGCCACAAACAGGTGGCGCCTCATCTGCTCGAGGAAATTTACAATCTCGAAGACGCGCTACTCGTCGGCGGGCTCATCAATGCGCTGGTCCGCCACTCGGACCGCGTAAAAATCGCTTGCCTGGCGCAACTTGTCAACGTGATTGCGCCCATCATGACGAATTCTTCCGGCATGTATCGGCAGACGATTTTTTATCCCTACGTCTGGGCGTTGCAGTATGCGCGCGGCTCTGCGTTGCGACAGCTTGTGGAATCGCCCACTTATGATGTCGCCGGTATGGGCGCAGTACCGTACGTGGATGCGGCCGCAACGTTCGAAAAAGAAAGCGGAAAGACTGCATTGTTCCTCTTCAACCGCGATTTGGCGAAACCGCGTGACGTGGAAGTGATTTGGGAAGATGCAGCGCCGTCGCGCGTAACGGACGCAATGGTTCTGACGGGAAATGACTTGAAGGCGTTTAACAGTTTCGATGCGCCGAAGAATGTCGCGCCTCAAGCGATGGAAAAACCCGTGGTGAAGAACGGCAAACTCGTGATGCAGGTCCCGGCTCGGTCGTATTCCGTGGTTCAGTTTACGGCGTAAAGAAACGTCGGTGGATCACGTGCCGGCCAGGCGAATCGCGGTTATTTCGGCCACTGGTCGGGCGGCAGCGAACGCCGAATCGTGTCGATATTTTGGAAGCCGTCCTTGATGACGGTGTCCTTGATGTTGGATTTGTTCACCGCGACGACAGGGCCAAAAATCGCCGGCACAGAATGTTTGCCATTCTCGATGGAACCGGTTGCAGAAGGCTGTTTGCCTGTCGCAAGCGCAAAGGCGCTGTCAGCGGCCTGCGCGGCGAGCGACGCCAGCGGCTTATAAACCGTCATCGTTTGCGTGCCTTTTAGAATGCGAATGATCGCCGCAAGATCCGCGTCCTGGCCGGAGACGGCAACTTTGCCATCGAGTTTATTTTCTTCAAGCGCCTGCACCGCGCCGCCGGCGGTTCCGTCATTCGACGCGACGACAGCCGCGATTTGCCCGCGATTCTTTGCGATGACCTCCGCAAGTCGCGTATAGGCTTCCAGTGGCTTCCAATCCGGGCACCACAACTCCGCGACAATTTTAATGTCGCCGTTGTCGACAGATTGTTTTAGACCTTTTTTCTGACCTTCGAGCATCATGTGGGCATTGATGTCCGTCGGCGAACCTTCGAGCAGAACGTAATTCCCTTTTGGCGCGACAGCGAGAAGCGCTTTCGCCTGCGTCTCCCCGATGGAGACGGTATCGACTCCGACGAAGAAATCAATGTCGCTGTTTCGAATCAGGCGGTCGTAGCTCACGACCGGCACGCCTTTGGACTTGGCCAGCTCGACGATGCGGACGGCTTTGTCGGTATCGTGCGGGACGAGCACGAGTGCCTTGACGTGCTGGTCAAGCATCTTTTTGGCTTGCTTGAACATGACGTCGTCGTTGCCATCGGCATCTTCAAAAACAACTTCGGCGCCAAGCTCTTGCGCGCGCTTCTGAAAGGAATTGAGATCCGTTTGCCACCGCTCGATTTTCAGGGAATCGAGGAGAAAACCGATTTTGGGCTTCTCGTTGGAGCCTTGCGCGGCAGCCCCGGAGGGCACCAAGCACGGCACACACAAGAGCAGCAGAGCAAAGCACAGGCGGACCCGGGGAGAGAAAAGCATTGGCGCCTCCTGCCAAGATTGAATGTAAATGAACTGTAACATCGAAATTTTGAATAGGGCGCCAACCTAAGGGCGGCGTGTTCAAAATGAGATTGATACGCTCGCTAAATGACGAAGTGCTACGCGAAGTGGCGGAAAAGGCTAGAATCTTGGCCGCGCGGATGCGATGAGTTTGCGAGAGAGTCCGGAGGGGCGACATGAGAAAAGTGGCGGCGGTAGTGGGGATTGCGATCGTTGGCGCGGTTGCGGCATGCGGAATGGCGATGAGGTCAGACGCCGCCGCGGATGGCAAGACGGAAGTGGCTGCGTTCAACGAAAAATTTCGCGCGGCGCATGAACGAATGGATACGCCCGGCATCTTGGGTATGTGGGCGGAGACGGGAGTGAGTTTGCTGCCGGATACGGCGCCCGTGGTGGGCAAACCGGCGATTGTGAAGTTCATGAACGGTGCCATGGCGAACCTAACGGGTTACAAGGAGCTGAAAGTGGAAATGGATTTCCACGATGTGCGCGTGTGCGGCGAATGGGCCACGGAGTGGGCGATTGAGCATCAGGTGATTCAGCCGCCGGACGGAAAACCGGTGATCGACCATTGGGGAAAATTCGCGCTGATTCTGCACAAAGATTCCGACGGCGTCTGGCGAGTACAGCAGGAGATGTGGAACTCCACGCCGAAGCCGGAGTGATTATTTCTCGAACGCTCGGGAGTAGGTGGCCATGTCTTTGTCGCCGCGGCCGGAGAGATTGACGATGACGAGATCGTCTTTGGCGAAGCGCGGGGCGCGTTCGATGAGGCCGGCGAATGCGTGGGCCGATTCGAGCGCGGGGATGATGCCTTCGGTGCGGGCGAGCGTGCGAGCGGCGTCGAGCGCGGCGGCATCGGTTACGGCGGAATATTCAGCACGGCGCTGATCGGCGAGCCACGCGTGTTCGGGGCCGATGGCGGGATAATCGAGCCCTGCGGAAACAGAGTGCGTTGTCGCGATCTGGCCGTCTTCGGTTTGCAGGACGTACGTGTAAGTGCCTTGCAGGACGCCGGGACGCGCTCCCGTAAATCCTTGCGCGGCAGCGAGGCGCGCGGCGTGTTCGCCAAGGCCGTTGCCGCGGCCGCCAGCTTCAATACCGATCATTTTTACTTCGGAATCCTTCAAAAATTCATGGAAGAGGCCGATGGCGTTCGAGCCACCGCCGACGCAGGCCATGAGATGCGTGGGCAGGCGCTTTTCCGCGGCGAGAATTTGTGCACGCGCTTCGCGGCCAATGCAGGAGTGAAAATCGCGGACCATCGTGGGATACGGGTGCGCGCCGAGGACGGAGCCGAGCAAATAGTGTGTGGTGCGGACGTTGGTGACCCAGTCGCGCATCGCCTCGTTGATGGCGTCTTTGAGCGTGCAGCTGCCGGAATTTACGCCGACAACTTCTGCGCCTAGCATGCGCATGCGAGAAACGTTGAGCGCCTGGCGCTCCATGTCTTCCGTGCCCATGTAGACGACACATTCAAGGCCGAGATGCGCGGCGACGGTGGCGGTAGCGACTCCGTGCTGGCCTGCGCCCGTTTCCGCGATGATACGCGGCTTCTTCATTTGAACGGCGAGCAAACCCTGGCCGATGGCGTTGTTAATTTTGTGCGCGCCCGTGTGGAGCAGATCTTCGCGCTTGAGGTAGATGCGCGGGCCACCGAGATGTTGCGTGAGGCGGTCCGCGAATTGCAGCGGCGTCGGACGGCCGGCGAAATTTTTCAATAGGTCGTTGAAGCGAGCCTGGAAGACGGGGTCGGACTTCGCCTGTTCGTAGACGCGCTCGAGTTCGAGCAGCGGCACCATGAGCGTTTCCGGAACGTAGCGGCCACCGTAAGGGCCGAAGCGTCCGGGAACCGCAGCAGGAATAGTCAGTTGCGAAGCCATGGAAGAATCATTGTCGCACAGCGACATTGGTTAACGAAGCGAGGCGAATTCGCCGTACTTTAATAAATGTTCCTTATTGAGGTGGCCACTTGTTCCTTGATCTTCTGCAATGCATATTCCCTCCTCGCAGGCTGTGAGATCAAATTGGCCGTCCGCTTCGCCTCGTCCAGTAGTCCCTGTTTCGCAAATGCGATAGCAATTGCCCCCAGACACTTGCATCCATCAATGTCGTTGGCCTCCTGACTGGCGTGCGCAAACTTTGCTGCTTGCTCCAACCACTGTCGCGACCGGTCCTTTTCATCATGGGCGTAAAAGAGCTCCGCGACTTCCTCTAAATCGAATGCCCGATTGGTCAAATTGCCCGCTCCCGTGGTCGCCAACTCTCCAACCTTTTGTGCGAGTTGCAACGCTCGATTAATCTGGCCACGAGAGATGTGTGCCGCGGCGATGCGAAGCAAAACCTCAGTGTTTTCAGGACAATAATTTGACGTTGAGACAAGATCCTCAGCCCATTCCAGTTTTCCCGCACCAACAAGTGAAAGCCCTGCACTCCATAGAACGCTCGCGCGGTCGTCCTCAGCAACCAAGGGAAGACCTTGCTCGATTTCGCTGAGCAACCGCAATGCTCGTTCATGGTATTCACGATTTCGACCCGTAATTCTCTGGAATTCTCGATCCCGCCGAAGCAGCTCGGAGGCTATCTTGTTGAGCGCGTCGAACCGCCAATAAGGGATCGGTATCGAGCGTGCGATTCGCTCTGCGCGATCGAACTCGATGGTGCGCTCCGCGCAGAGGGCTACCAACTTGTACAGCAAATGCGAACGTTTGAAGTCGCTGTCAATTGATTGTGCGAATTCACAAATGGCTTCGAAGTTTTCAGCAGGATGCAGGGCAAGCAAGGCGTACATGATGGCTTGACGGTGTTCATCTTCGAGCGGGGCGTTAGGTTCCGTTCCGATTATCGCGTGAAGTAGATTCCTGAGATGTTCGTCCATACACAAAGTTTAGACCAAAGAGAGTGCGCGGTTGGCGCGGGCGACTTCGGCGAAGAAATCGCGGAGTTTGCCGGGGTCTTTGATGCCGGGGCGGGACTCGACGCCGCTGGCGACGTCCACGGCATAGGGGCGAACGGTGAGGATCGCTTCGCCGACATTTTCGGGTGTGAGGCCGCCGGCGAGAATGATTTTGTGTTTCAGCGCTGCTTTTTGCGCGACGGACCAATCGAACGTTTTTCCTGTGCCGCCGAATTGATCTTTCTTTGCTGCGGCGTCCAGCAGAAAGTAGGAAGCACGGTGGAATTTCTTGAAATTTGAAAAAGAAAATCCGGGACCGACGCGAAACGCTTTCATCACGGGCAAGTCGTCTTCCAG
Source organism: Candidatus Acidiferrum sp. (assembly GCA_035295625.1). GTDB lineage: Bacteria > Acidobacteriota > Terriglobia > Acidiferrales > UBA7541 > Acidiferrum. Next base: position 26,615 of record DATGIS010000052.1, read on the forward strand.
ATAATTCAGCTGCTTCGGCGTCTCGTCGCCATGGAGTTGGACGCTCGTCAACTCGAGCGCATGGACGAGATACATCATCACTTCCGGCTTCCAGTTGACGAAGACACCGACTGCTTCCGTGGTGAGCGCGAGTTTGCGGCGAATGTTCCAGGCGTCGGCGGGAGCGACGGCGCGCGGAGACTTTGCGTAAAAATTCAGGCCGATGGCCCAGGCGCCGAGTTTTTCGGCAAGGCGTGCGTCTTGTGGACGAGTGATGCCGCAGATTTTGACGAGCGTCGCCATTATTTTCCGAGTAGCGAAGAGAGCGCAGCGCCGGGATCGGGCGAGAGCATCAGCCGGGTGCCGATCAAGAAGGCGTCGTAGCCTGCCTCCCTGAGCTTGAGAAGTTCGGCGTTGGCGCGAATGCCGGATTCGCTGACGGCGATGCAGTCGTCGGGAATTTTGTCGATGAGCTCAAAGGATGTTTCGACACGGACGTCAAGCGTTTTGAGATTGCGATTGTTGACGCCAATGATTTTTGCGCCGGCGGCAAGCGCGCGGTCGAGTTCGGCTGGTGTGTGAACTTCCACGAGCGGTTCCATTTTCAATTCGCGGCCAAGGGCCAGAAGTTCGCTGAGTTGATGGTCGGTCAGGGCCGCGACGATCAACAGAAAACTGTCGGCGTCGTTCGCACGCGTTTCCCAAATTTGCCACGGATCAAAAATAAAATCCTTGCGAAGCACGGGAATCTGAATGGATTTGCGCGCGTCGCGCAGATTCTTGAGCGTGCCTCGAAAAAATTCCCCTTCCGTGAGAACGGAAAGCGCGGCGGCTCCCGCCGATTCGAGCGAAGTGGCGAGGGCCACGGGATCGAAAGGTTCGCGCAAGACTCCGCGCGAGGGCGAGGCTGGCTTCAATTCCGCCAGGACGTTGATGCCGGGGCGCAAGAGCGCTGCGGGAAAATCGCGGAGCGGCGTCGCGGCTGCGACGCCATATTTGAGCGCGGTTTCGGGCAAGACTTGCTTGCGATGCTCGACTTCCGCGCGGCGCGCTTCGAGAATTCGGTCCAGCACGGTGCCGGTAGTGACGGGAGTGTGCATTGGCGTGAGTTATCATGCTAAGGAGTGCCGGAACGAGAGTCAAACGGCGGACGGGAAAATGACTAGCTATAGCGTGCAGTACGGGAAATTGCTGGAAGAGATTGCGAAAGAGGCCGATGCGATTGCGCTGCGATATTTTCGCGCGGCGGATTTGGAAATTGAACGAAAGCGCGATGGCTCCCGCGTGACACAGGCGGACAAGGAAGTGGAGACGATGGCGCGAGCGCGTGTTGCGGCCAGTGGCTTGGCGCTGGATGTGCTCGGCGAAGAGATGGGCGGGGGCGGCGCGAATGCTCCGGCAGGCGAGCGAGCGAGAATGATCATCGATCCAATTGACGGGACGGAAGAATTCTCGCGCGGGATTCCGACGTTCGGAACATTGATAGGAATCGAGCACGAAGGCGAAATTGTGGCGGCATTTGTCAGCGCGCCGGGATTGCAATCGCGCTGGTGGGCGTACAAGGGAGAAGGCGCATATCGCGATGGCGTAAAGCTGCGAGTCTCTGATACGCCGTTGCTTGCGAAGTCGATGGTTTTCAGCACGGGAACCGGGCCGAGCAAGGATTCGTCGGATCAAGCGCGGATCCGAAAATATCTGGATGCGGCGAGGAACAGCCGGTCGTTCGGTGGGTTCTGGCAACACATGCTGGTGGCCGAGGGCGCGGTCGAGGCGGCGCTCGATTGGACATCGAAGCCGTGGGATTTGGCGCCGCTGATTTTGATTGTCGAGGAAGCGGGCGGAAAATCGACGACGATCACCGGCAAGCGAACGATTTATGAAGGAAGTTTGCTGAGCACGAACGGAAAGATTCACGAAGAAGTGCTGAAACTGTTGCAGTAGAAAGTTCAAGAAATGGATATTCGAGAACAAGCGAAAAAGGCGGCGCGATTCCGCGAGCTGCACCGCGGGCCGAAACTGCTTTTGTTGCCGAATGCCTGGGACGTGGCGAGCGCGCGAATTCTGGAAGAAGCGGGGCATCCGGCGATTGCGACGACGAGCGCGGGAATTGCGTACTCGCTTGGTTATGCGGACGGGCAGAATATTTCCCGCGACGAGATGCTATCGATGGTGGCGCGAATTGCGCGCGCGGTTCGTGTTCCGGTGACGGCCGATCTGGAAGCAGGGTATGGCACGACGCCGCAAGCGATGGCAGAAACGGTGACGGCGGCAATCGAAGCGGGCGCGATCGGAATGAATCTCGAAGATCTGTCCGGCGACGATGAGCAGCCGCTCGTGGATTTGCAGTTGCAAATCGAAAAAATCGAGGCAATTCGAGAGACTGCGACGGCACGGGGAGTTCCTTTCGTACTGAATGCGAGAACGGATATTTTTCTGGCAGCAATCGGACCGGAGACGACACGATTTGAACGAACCGTGGAACGATTGCGGGCCTATGCGAAAGCAGGCGCGGATTGCGTGTTCGCGCCGGGTTTAACCGATCTCGAAACGATTGCGAGACTCGTGAAAGCGGTGGAAGCTCCACTGAATATTTTGGCGCTGGCGAATTGCCCGCCGATTGCGGAACTGGAACGAATTGGCGTGGCCAGGGTAAGCACCGGATCGGGAATCATGCGCGCGGCAATGGGTGTTGTGGAGCGAGTGGCGCGCGAGATGATCGCGGAGCGCTCGTGCGAATCGATGTTTGCCGGGGCGACTCCCTATATTGATTTGAAGCGAATGATGACGGAGCGCAATTCCTAAGCGAATGGCGGACGCCGCAGCTGCTCTGACAATACTGAACAACGAAATCGTCGCGTGCCGAAAGTGCCCACGGCTCGTGAAGTATCGCGAAGAAGTGGCGCGCGTAAAGCGGCGGATGTTTCGCGCATGGGAATACTGGGGCAAAGCCGTGCCGGGATTTGGCGATGCGCGGGCGCAACTTTTCATTTTGGGGCTGGCTCCGGCGGCGCATGGAGCGAATCGCACGGGACGCGTCTTCACGGGCGACCGCAGCGGAGATTTTTTGTACGCGGCGCTGCATAAAGCTGGATTTGCGAATCAGGCTACTTCCCTGCACCGCGATGACGGACTGAAATTGAAAAACGCCTACATTGCGGCGGCGGTTCGGTGCGCGCCGCCTGCGAACAAACCGCTACCGGAAGAAGTTCTGAATTGCCGACCATACCTTGAGCGCGAATTGGAGATTCTGCGGCCGCGCGTGGTGCTGGCGCTTGGAAAAATTGCCTGGGACGCGTATCTCGAAGTTCTGAAGCGAGAGGGCAAGATTGCGTCGCGGGCGAAATTTGTTTTTGGGCATGGTGCCGAAACAAGACCCGTGAGCGACGGGCCGGTATTGGTCGGTGTTTATCACCCGAGCCAGCAGAATACACAGACCGGCAGAGTAACGGCTGCGATGTATGCGAAAGTTCTCAAAAGAGTTGCACAGCTGCTTAATGGCTGAAGATAAGTGCTGCTAGTCGTCTGTCGAGTGAATTTTCCTAACCCAAGTCTCGCCGATTTTGCCACGTTCTGCACACCAGCCTTTGGGAAGATCCGCCAGTTCTTCCAGACTTCGATCGCGATCGATCGGATGGTGCAGACACGAGACAACCGGGCCACCACCATCGCTCATGCTCTCACCGAGAAACTGCCAAGCACCGTCTTCCGCATCGTGCGAAACGTAAGTTACTGGCTCAGTGCCGTCGTACACGGTCTGGGAAAGAAACGCATTTGCATGGGGAGAATCTTGGAACTTCCAATGGAACAGACTGCTCTCGGAATCGGTAGAGGCCCAAAAATCGTTTTCAACGCGCGTCATAGGCGCGCCGGCTTGCATCGATGGTTGCTCAAAGTATTCGTCGAAGTCAGTTTCCCCTGGGAATCGGTTCTGAAGGTCGGGATAGATCAACTGAAGCACGGGAAAATCTGCGCTTGCGTAATACCACACTGCCCAGCCCATCAGTTGAGAAATCCATTTGGGATCGACGGGACGAAACTCGCACTCGACCTCACCAACGAGATCGCGATGGCGGCCAGTGGTTAGATCAACACCCTCACGCAGGAGCTTCGCCGCCGCATTGAGCGCGCTCTGCGCCGTATCGGGAAGCAAGCCGACGGTGATGATTTCCGGTTGACCGCAAGTATCGAAAACCCCGATCGAATAGCTCCAACCAAGGCCGTAGGTGGTCCGCGCGACACTCACGATGCTGCAGCCATGTTCTTCGATGTGGCTGATGGTTCGTTCGTCTTCTGGCTGAAGCTCCGTGTCTCTAAGTTGCCGGGTTCGTGCGGTGACGAAGTTCTGCGATTTGGGTGGCATGTGAAATCATCAGCTCCCGTGTATTTGCGCACTACTTTACGGAGTGAACGACTGCCAGTCAAAAGCGAAGTTTTGGGCAACGGCCGCGCTCAAGCCGCGCGTCCCCGTTGAATGCGCGGTTAACCATAATCACCCCCCACCCCCCTGTTTTTTGTAAGTGCTGATTCTAAAGGGAGTTAGAGATGCGATTCCCGCAAGTGCTGATTCTAAAGAGGTTAGCGGAGGACGATTTCGGTCAAAAACCGGTAAAACGCGGAATTTGCTTGTAAGTGCTGATTCTAAAGGGGGTTACAGGTTGAACCGAAGGCCTGGAAAATAAAAAAGCGGCTTAAGGCCGCCAACGGTGAAGCACAAAAATAACTTCTTAGAGAATACCGCAGAAGGCGCCCGATTGCAAGGGGAATCTGCGGGAAGGCCTGAGCGCGCGGAAAGTAGTCTGGAATGGCTGACAGGATGTTGGCGAAAGGCGACGGGAGAAAACGCAGAACGAATGCGGAGGAAGGCGGCCCGGCTGCAACCCTATGGATCGAAGTGAGTTATTGACAGTGCGTCGGCGAAAGGCGGCACGAGGCGTGCAAACGGAGGAAGTGACGGGGAAAGGGAACGGACCAATGAGGGCACACAAGAAATTCGTATTGGCGGGATTTGCGGCAGCAGTGGGGTGCATGGGTGCGATGGCGCAAGCGCCACAACCGGAGGACGACCGGCCACCGGTGATTTCGCGGGACACGCTGCCGAGCGGGCAGCAGAAGGCGGAAGAAGACTCGCGCAGCAATGGTTCTGCGGCGGGGCCTCAAATGGGGCCGATGACTGGACCAACGCAGCCGGCCGATGGTTCGCGGCATGGGATGGCGCTTGAAACGTTTGCAGTGGTTCCGGGGACGCGGGTGCTCGTGCGGCTGGAAGATGAATTGAGCACCGCCGACTGCAAGGGCAATTTCAAATTTAAAGTGAGGACGATGGAGCCGCTCGAAGCGGGCAGCGGATTTTATTTGCCGGCAGGAGCGGAGATACGTGCGCACGTGAGCCGCGTGGAGCCGGCGAACATTACGGGCCATGCAAAGCTGTGGCTGGTGTTCGACGAAATTAAAACGCGATTTGGCGTGCTGCCGATTGTCGCGGACGTCGTGGACGTGCCTGGCGATCACAGCGTGAAATCAGGGCCTGGTTCGGAGGGTTTGATTGAAGGAAAAAAGTCCACGCAACAAGCGGCGGGCGAGGCGGCGGCGGAAGGCGCGGGAATGGGCGCGGTTCGCGGAATCAAGGACAAGAATGCCAAAGAAGCGGTGGAACGCGCGGCTGAGGCTGCGCTTGCGGCTTACTTGATGGAGTCAGGCCGGGGGCACGAAATTGTTTTGCCGAAGGGCGCGAAGCTGGAGTTGGAATTGGAGCGGGCGCTGTATCTGGTGAAGGAATAGACGTCCGACGGAGAAAAAGCGTACATCAGAGCAAGCGACCCAAGCTGAGTTGCCAGGGCACGCGCAACAGCAATAGAAAACGTGGTGGCCAGGTATCGGCGAATGATACCGGGAATGCTTACCGTCGGCGCTTTGTGCCGACGCGCTTAGCTGCCACCTTGCCCGCAGATTTGGCGCCTTGCTTTGACTTCTGCGCCTGACCAGCCTTGGTCAGCAAGCGCGATTCTTCGTATATCTCGATCCACTTCTCGCTGGAGATCGCGGAGATCAGCTTGCCAATCGGTTCGAGCGGCAAGTCGTCCGGGGTCTCGAAATGAACGCAGCACTTGCCCATGTCGAGTTTCTTGCCCGCGGCCTTGAAGGCCGCCTTCAGCTGCTCGAGCTGACTCGCACTCCCATACGCGGCCATCAGGTAGAGTACACAGTAGTTTTTCTGCGACGAGAGCGCGACGTAGCAGATCGGCTGCTTGTTGTAAGTGTCCGGATAGCGAGACAGGGGGATCGTCCAGCCGATGGTGCCCCAGACGAGGCACTCCTCGTAACCGCGCGGAATGTGCTTGTTCACGAATGCGCGAACTGTCGCGATTGTCTTGGCACGATCGGCGGGAAGTGAGGCGATGTATTGGGCAGGCGTCTTGACGTTCGATGGTGGTTTCATGGACTCGTCTTCCCGAACGTAGTGTATTTCCGAACGTTGAAACCGACCGCGGCTCGGGCCGTGAGTATCGCGTAAGTCCTAGCCATGCACAAGCGCGGCAAAGCCATCGCTGGAAGCGAGCAGCGATTTGCAAGGCACGGGGCCGCGCCGAGAGTATCCATAAAGGCGCGAAGCGGGCGGAAGCGAATCCGTGTGCGCAGAGCACGCCGAATCTGCCAGAATAAGAGCGACAGCCCAGGAAGAGGGTCACGAATGACCGAGGACAAGAAGGCGGCGGTGCGCGCAGTGGAAACGGGAGAGCGCAAGGACCGCGTGCTGATCGTGGAGGATGAGGAGAACGCGCGCAAAGGCTACGAACAGCTTTTGCAACGATGGGGCTGTGAAGTGCTGGGAGTGGGCACGGCCGAGGATGCTTTGGCGAAATTCGGCGGGTTCCAACCGGATGCTCTGATTGCCGACGTGGAATTGCCCGGGATGAACGGGCTCGATTTATTGAAACAACTGGGGCTGGAACTCACCGACGTGCCGGCAATCATCATCACAGGAAAAGGCAGCGAAGAGCGAGCGGTGGCGGCGATTGAAGCGGGCGCGTTCTGGTACATCGAAAAGCCGCTGAAGGGGCCGGTGCTGCGCGCGCTGCTGGATCGTGCGCTTTCGAAAGCGCGCGATGCGCGGCAACTCGTCGTGCTGCAAAGGCAGTTGCGCGAAGCCGGGCGGCTGGGAGATCTTGTCGGCGCGTCGAAGCCGATGCAGGACGTGATGCGGATTATCGAGATGGCGGCGCCGAGTTCGGCGTCGGTGTTAATCACAGGCGAGACCGGTTCCGGCAAGGAAATCGTGGCGCGAACGCTGCACAAACTTTCGCCGCGGACCGGCGGGCCGTTTGTGGCGATCAACTGCTCGGCAATTCCGGAAAGCTTGATGGAAAGCGAAATTTTCGGACACGAGCGCGGCGCGTTTACAGGAGCGGCGGAGCGGCGGATTGGCTGCTTCGAATTGGCGGACGGCGGGACGCTGCTGCTGGATGAAATTGGCGAGATGCCGGCGCCGACGCAGGCGAAACTTCTGCGCGTGCTGGAGGACCGCAAAGTGCGACGGCTTGGCAGCAAGGTGGAAACTCCGGTGGACGTGCGCGTGATTGCGGCGACGAACAAAGATCCGGAGCAAGCGGTTGGAAGCGGGCAGATGAGGCAGGATCTCTACTTCCGGCTGAATGTGTTCCACGTGAATCTGCCGCCGCTGCGGGATCACAAAGACGATATTCCGCTGCTCGTCGAGCACATCCTGCGCGACATCAACGCGAAGCACGGCAAGAGCGTGCGCGGCGTGGGTGCGGAAGTGATGGACATCTTCATGAGCCACACGTGGCCGGGAAACATTCGCGAGCTGCGCAACGTGCTGGAGCGGTCGGCGATCATGTGCGAGAAGGATCTGATATCGAGGTCGTGCCTGCCGGGAGAATTCGGCAAAACGACGGCGAAGAGTTCGAACGATCTCGGCGGACTGAAGTTTCCGATTGGGACAACCGTCGAGGCGATGGAACGCGAGCTGATCCTGCAGACGCTGGCGGCGACGAACAACAACAAGACGCGCGCGGCGGAATTGCTCGGCATCAGTTTGAAAACACTGCATAACAAACTGAAGGAATACGGCGGCGCAAACGCCGACGGGGAGTAAAGGTCCGCGATGCAGCTGCGGCTGCGCACGAAACTCACGCTGGTCATGACGGGACTGGTGTTCCTCGTCGTGGTGGTGCTTTCCGGCGTGTACTTTGCCCGGCTCACGGGCCAGGTGATTCAAGAAACGAACAATCGAGCGAATGAGCTGACGCAACAAGTGTTTGCGCAGGCGAAGCGTTCGCTGGCCGACGCGAAACAGAGCGGGATGCAAGCGGCGTCGGATTCGGCCGAGGACCGGCGCGACTACGTGCGACAGGCGTTCGAACGAAACGAAGGACTTGCAGAAGAATTGCAGGCGCCGCTCGGCGCGAATGCGTGGATGTACGACGTGATGATCGTGCACAAGAGCGGGATGGTGCTGGCGTCGAGCGATTCAGAGATGCCTGGGAAGTTCGTGCAGATGCGGCCAGCGTTTGGGCAATTGGAACGCGCAAACATTTTCAAGCAGATGAAGGTGCTGTTCGGGCCGCAGCCGGTGTACGAAGTGCGGTATCCGTTTACGATGGGCGGAGATTCGTTCGGCGAAGTGCGAGTGGGAATTTCGATTTCGCTGCTGCGGGCGGAGATCATGCCGAGTTTGCGAAATTCGGCGGCGATTGCGCTGGTGGCGTTGCTGGTTTCCACGGGGCTGGCGATGGTAGTGAGCGGAGCAACGCTGGCGCCCTTGCAGGAGATCAGCACACAACTGGATCGCATTTCGGCGGGACAATTCGACGCGCCGGTGGCGCAAGCGACGGGGTTCGCGGGCGGCGCGGACGAGTTGGGTCTAGTCAGCAAAAAGATTTCGCAGGTCGGGCAACAGTTGCGGGGCGTGCATGAAATTTTCAGTACGATGCGCGAGAACTTGAATTCGGTGATGGCGGGACTCGAAGATGGACTGTTGCTTTTTACAAAAGATGCGCGCGCGGTGATGGTCAGCCCAGCGGCGGAGAAATTCCTGGGCGCGCCGGCAGGACACTTCCTGGGCAAGCGAGTGACAGATATTTTTCCGGACGGGCATCCGTTGCGGCAGGCGCTGCACCTGGAAGGCGATGAGCTGAGCGAAACGGCGGCGGAAACGGAACTTCAGACAAGCCAGGGAACGACGCGCGTGGGCGTGACGGTGCAGGCGATTCAGGAAGACGGCGAAAAAATGGGCGCGCTCGTGACGCTGCGCGATCTGGATTCGATCGAGAACATCAATACGCAACTGCAGGTGAGCGAACGGCTCGCGGCGCTCGGGCGCATCACGGCAGGCGTGGCGCATGAAGTGAAGAATCCGCTGAATTCGATGCGGCTGTGGCTGGAAAATTTGAAAGAGTCGCTGCCATCGGATGCGGATTCGAATTCGCAACAGGCGGTGCAAGTACTGGACAAAGAGATTGACCGGCTCGACACAGTGGTGAAGAGGTTCCTCGATTTTACCCGGCCGATGGAAGTGAAGCTGGAGCAGACGCAGCTTTCGCAATTGCTGCGCGAGGTTCTGGAAGTGGCGCGGCCGCAGTTACAAAGAGCAAATGTGGAAGTAGTGCAGTCCTTGCCGGCCAGCGTGCCGGAAGTTTTCGTCGATCGCGATTTGCTGAAGCAGGCGGTGCTGAATCTTGTGTTGAATGCCGCGGAGGCGATGCCGAGCGGAGGGCAAATCCGCCTGGAGCTGATGCGGCGCGGAGAGATGGCGGAAATTTCCGTTGCGGACACGGGAAAAGGAATTCCGCTGGAGAACCGTCAGAAGATTTTTCAATTATTCTTCACAACGCGGCCGGGAGGAAGCGGCATCGGACTGGCCAGTACATTTCGGATTGTTCAGTTGATGAACGGATCGATCGATTTCAGTTCGGAAGTGGGACGCGGCACGACGTTTCGAATTGAATTGCCGTTCGCGGCGTGAGGAGTGCGGGGACCCGGTGGCGACACTGAAAAATAAAGAGCTGCGTTTCCGCGCGGCGATCCTGATGGCAGTTTGCGGAGGAGTTTTGCTGTTGAACGGCTGCGCGGAGCGGAAGGTACGTGCGTTTCCGTGGGCCACTGCCGTGCTTGTACGCCCGATTGCGCCGACGGCGAATGCGAACGCCAACGCCGACGCCGCGGATCTGGCGCCGGACTTTCGCGTGGAACCGCCTGCGAGTCCAGCAAGAATTTTTGCGCTTAAGCCGGTTCCGCCACGGCCACGCGCCAACGTACCCACAGCGACAGAAACTCCGGCTGCAGGAAAATCGGCGGGGCTAGTTCCGGAGTTGAGCGCGCAAGAAACGGCGGTTGCGAAAGAGCAAGTCGCGGAAAGCATAGCCATTGCAGAAAAGAATGTAGCGAGCGCGCGAGGAAAAAATCTGACGGCTTCCCAGTCGGATGTGCTGGCGAAGATTGCGGGATTTTTGGCGGAAGCGCGGGAAGCGAGCGGCGAAGGCGACTGGGCACGCGCGCGAAACCTCGCCAAGAAAGCGCAAATCCTGTCCGAGGATCTTGTTGCGGCGCTGTGAAGAATCCGCCGGAGCGGCTTCCCAGTTGCGACTGCGGTAGAATCGAATCATGAAGACATTCGACGTTGCGATTGCCGGCGGCGGCTTGATTGGCGCGGCGATGGCGTTCGAACTGGCGCGGGTGGGGTTGCGAGTCGGCTTATTCGACAAACAAGAACCGGGAAAAGAAGCTTCGTGGGCGAGTGCGGGAATATTGTCTCCGGCGCCGGAAAATCCGGGCATGATCGGGATGGTGCCGCTCGGAAAAGCAAGCATGGCGCTTTATCCGGATTTTGTTGCGGAGGTCGAGGCGTTTTCCGGGCAAAGCGTCGGTTATCGCGCGAAGGGGACGGTTGAGGCACTGACTTCGCGCCATGCGCGAGAAGAGTTGAGCACGATCATCGCATTGCACCACGGTTTGGGTTTGAAGGCGGAAGCGCTGAGCGCGGCAGACGCCCGCGAACTGGAACCGAGCTTGCGCGAAGATCTGGAAGCGGCAGTGCTCCGGCCGGACGAGGCGTGCATCGACAACCGATTGCTGACGCAGGCGCTGCTTGCGTGCGCGAAAAAAAGCGGCGCGGAAATTTTTCCAAATACCTGCGTACGAGCAATTTGGAATGAGGGCGGTGCGTGCAAAGGTGTGGTGGCGGGAGCAGAGCGCGTTGCCGCCGGACAGACGGTGATTGCGGCAGGGTGTTTCTCTTCGCAAATCGAAGGCGTGGAGAAATATGCGCCCGTGCGACCGGCGAAAGGGCAAATGATTTCGCTGACCTGCCCAGAAGCAAAAATTGAGCGAGTGCTCTGGGGCGACCACATTTATCTGGTGCCAAGGAACGACGGGCGCGTTTTAGCCGGAGCAACAGTGGAATACACGGGCTTCGATAAGACGCTTACGGCTGGCGGCCAACGCAAACTTTTTTCCGCGGCGATTGATTTGGTTCCGGCATTCGAAAACGCGCGAGTGGAAGAAACATGGGCAGGTTTGCGGCCAGACTCGCCGGATCATTTGCCGATTCTCGGACCGACGGACATCGCAGGCCTGACGATTGCGACGGGACACTTTCGCAGCGGCGTGTTGTTGACGCCGATTACCGCGAAGCTGGTGCGCGAATGGATTACGATGGGCCGAGTCTCGCAGGACTGGGAACGATTCAGCCCGTTGCGATTTGTGCGGGCGCGTCAACAAAATCGGGCGACGGCGGACTGATTTTTATTTTGCAAAAGTAGCGTTGTGAAGGGAACGAACCGCGTTACTCGTCGCGGTCGCGGCGCACGACAGTGGTCGTGATGTGCACAGGCCGCCCGACGTTGTCAAAATCCAGATAACCGGTATCGAGCGCCAAATCGCGTTCGAGCACAATGTCCAGCGTGGAACCGCGAGGAATCTGCGCCTCGGGACCGCGCGTCAACAATACTGCGGCGAGTCCAGCGAGTCCGCCAACGCCGGCACCAATTCCCGCACCCTTGGCACCGCCAGCGATCGCGCCGATGCCGGCGCCGGTAACCGTCGTTCCGGCGATTGTTCCGGCGTCCCTCCCTTTTCCGCCCGGGCCGGTAACCTTGCCTTCGGAGTCGGTCGTTTCGCGCCCGCCAGTGTCTGCACTGCGAGGAGCGGCCATTAAGTCAACTGTGTATCCGTTAGGAAGAATCAAAGATTCGAGCCGCAACCGAAATTCGCCTTTGCCTTTAATGCGGCCGGGACGTTTGCTTTCGAGCAGTGAGCCACGAATGTACGAGCCGACAGGAATGACGACCTGGTTGTTTTGGGTAACCGGGAATGAGGTGTGGAAATAGAGGGAGTCGCCGGCTTTTGCGCTGCGTGTCGAAATGCCGTTCTCCAGCACGACTGCCATACGCGTTCCCGCCGGTATGGAAATTTTCTTGCCGGTCTGGGCGGGCGCGGCTTTAGCCGCAGGAGCAACAGGTGGCGGCGCAGAAGTCTGCGGACCGACGGATTCCTGCGACTGAGCGGCAAGCGCAAATCCGGCGAGGGCCGCGGCGGCGAATATGGGTCTTGAAAAGCGAATGGCTGAGGTCACCATAGTATCCTCCGTGCTGTCCCCTGTGATGCGAATAGTAGGCCAACCGGATGTATGCGTCCACCATTTCGAGGCTGGACTTTGTTTGGCGCGGCCGCAGGGTCAATCCTGGATGACGCCAGCGATGACAAGGGGATAAAAAATCAAGCAGAGAGGGATGGCCAGCGGAATCGCGACCGCTATGCCGAGACCTAGCGCGGTCCACTCGGCGCCTTGCTTTATTCGCGTCCCGACAGCCGGAACTCTGCGCGGGGATTCAGCGAGACTACTGTAGAAAACGTAGGTGCCGCCCAAAGCGTTTGAGTGCAGAGAGAAACCGCGATCGCTGACGTCGCGAATCAGGCCCGTCAAGACCTTTCCGTTTTTCAGCTTGCAGTGAATGAATTGATGCCTGTCTTTGCCGATAGTTTGCACGGTGAAGCGGTACTCCTGCGCCGACGGGTCGAGTGCCTGAGCGCGTACTTGCGCCGCTTCCAATCGGGTTGGTGGTGGCGGAGCGGGGACTGCGGGGGATTGCGAGAGAAGCCCATCCGGAGGCTCGAAGGTAAAGCCGCTGTCGTCGAGAACTGGTGCTTCTAAGTCGGCCGTTACGGAGTTGGTTTGCGCGGGGGTGGAAACGCTGAAAAGAAAGGCTAGCGTGAGCATGGCGAGGAATGGGGTAAACTTCATGGCTCCTCCTTGTGACGTCAATCGGCAGTCGTCTGGACGAAAGCACGCGCCATGCCATCTATTACGAACGTCCCAAACGGCTCACTCACGCTGCAGCGGCAGAAAATAGGAGACTTAACGGTTCCAGGCTGAAAGCGCACCGATTGCTTCGCCAGCGCCAGGCGCACGGTCTGTCGTGTTTGCGCGTCACCTGTTAGCGCGAATTGCCAAATTGACAGCGCGACGAGCCTGCTTCACGCTGGAGAGGCGTCGAATTCAGGGAGAAATAAATGGCGAAGCTGGCGTTGATTTACGGATTGCGATTGTTGCCGGAAGAAGATCTAGCCGAAGTGAGAGAAGCCACGGTCGTTTTGAAGAACGGCAAAACGGCGCGCGTGGCAATGCACTTGATTGAAGGCAGCAAGGAAGAGATCGAAGCGACGTTCCATCAGTCCGTGAAAGCCTTCTTTGAGCTTTATCCGGAGATTTGAAATCGAGCGAGCGGCGCGGCGCTAGCGATTACCGAAATTTTCCGGATCGGCGTTGCGGTCGCCGAGATTATCGTTGATCAGAACGGTCGACTGTCCCGTCAATTCAATCCGCTTGCGGCATTTGTGGCATGCCACCAGATCATCGAGCCGAACCATATAAGACGAGGCCTTTGCGAATTTTTGCCGGTCTTCGGAGTCGGCGTTGCGCGGCAACTCGCGCCTTTTGGTGCAGACCTTCCAGCGAACCGAAGCTGTAAATTCATTACGGCAACTGGGGCAAAGCAGCTTCGTCGGCTTGGATTCTTCCCGTTCTGTGTAAAACGCTTTATTGTCCATGACTAAGTTGCGGGTGCGCTCACCGCTTCTTCAATTGTAACAAATTCGAGGCCGGCATCCCGCCAGCGCGGCAGCCAGTGCTCGAGCGCTTTAAAGGTATGCGTACGATCGGCGTTCAACGCGCGGTGTCCACCGTCATGCAGGCAGAGAACGTCGCCCGCGGCATGAGAGGAAGCAATATTTTGTCGAGCGTGCGCGGCAATCGGCTCCAGATTGCCAATCAGTTTTTCCGGCGGTTGTGGAGTCCAGTCTCCGGGAATCAGCGTCCACATCACCGTTTTCATTCCAAGTAGCGCCGCGGTCTTGACCACCCAAGGATTGCGCATACCGTAGGGCGGCCGAAACCAGAGAGGCGCGCGGCCCAGCGTTGTGCCGAGAATTTCCTGGGCCCGCTGCAATTGCTCGCGCACCGCAGACGGCGACAACCAGAAAAGATTGGGATGTGTGAGCGAATGGTTGGCGACAGTATGACCGCGCCGCGCCGTTTCGCGAACGATCTCCGGACATTCCTGCGCAAATTTGCCGATTAAAAAGAACGTCGCGCGCGCGTTGTGCTTCTGCAGCAGATCGAGCAGCTTCGGCGTCAACGCAGGATTTGGGCCGTCGTCAAAAGTAATCGCCAATTTGTGCGCCGAGTTCGTGCGGCAAACGGTCTCGCCGAAGAGTTGTGCTCGCGGATGGACAGCGCCGTACGCGGTCGCTGCAACGCAGGCCGCAAGCGCAGACGAAACCGGAGTCAAAAGATTCATTGGCACGATTGTCGCACGCACGAACTTTCCGCCGCCACTAGTTCAGACGAGTCTCTCGTTCGTGATGTGCCTTCCGTGCTACAGTCCCACCGCCCGCTGCGAAGGACTGCATCAAATGAAATGTGAAGTTTGCGGCCAGGACTATGGCGTTTCACACAATTGCGCCGGCATCGCCGCCGCGCCCGATGTTTCCGACGTGCCACCACCGCCGCAGGGCTTCGCGCTGGGCCATTATCTGAAAGAGGCGTTTCGAATCGCGACCTGGAATGACGCGGCCATCCGGCGCACGATGAACGACCCGAACGCGATCCTTTATGGCGTCATTATTTACGCCGCCGTTGTTTCGTTGCAGTTGGCATATCCGATCCTGCGTTTTCTCGCGGCAGGCCGGTATGAACACGCGACGATCATCGCCGCTTCGCTGGCAATTCTGATTTTTGCTGCCGCGCTTTTGGACTTCTTGAAAGTGGGAATCTGCCATTTTCTTTCGAAATGGTTTTCGGCAGGAACGGGCAGGTTCACGCAACTGCTCGGGCCGCTGCTGCTGGGCTCCATCGTGTATGCACTGTATGTGATCCCTTTCCTCGGCCCTTTTGCCGCAGGAATTGCCTGGATCGCCGTTTTCGCGATGGTGTTTCAGGAAATCCACGGAGTCGAGCCTCTGACTGCGTTTCTGTATTCCGCAAGCGTCAACGTGGCATTTTTTCTGATCCAGCTATACGCGCTGCCAACAAAGTTCAGCTAGCAGGCAGCGCGGCACAGAGCTAGTCGGGCCTGCGAAGCGATTGCAGGTCAATTCTCAGCTGCTGGCATTTTTTGTAAAGGTGACTGCGCTCGAGGCCGAGCGCGCGCGCCACGTTTGTCATATGAAAATTGTGCCGGCGGATTTCCGCGAGCAGCACCTCTTTTTCAAATCCTTCCGTTCGCTCCGCAAGTGTTCCGGTCGCGGGAATCGAACCCGCGCTCACCGCGGAACTGCCGGTTGCGCCAGCAGGCAGACTCGTTTGCACGTCTTCCGCGCTCACGGTGTCACCCTCGGCGAGCAGGACGAGACGTTCGACCACGTTCCTGAGTTCGCGAATATTTCCCGGCCAGGAATATTTCTGCAGCTCCGCGATCGCGTTCTCCGAAAACGATTTTTCCTTCCAGCCATTCTGAGCCGCCACCTGTCCCGAGAAATGGGCGACGAGAGGCGCAAAATCTTCGGTTCGCTCACGCAATGGCGGAAGGACAAGAGGAAAAACGTAAATGCGGTGGAATAGATCGCGACGAAACGTATTCTGCTTCACGAGATCTTCCAGATTGCGATGCGTCGCCACGACGACGCGTACATTTACTTTTACGGGCTTGTCGCCGCCGACGCGCTCGACTTCGCCTTCTTCGAGCACCCGCAACAATTTCGCCTGCATCGCCACCGGCATATCGCCAATTTCATCGAGAAAGAGCGTGCCGCCCTCGGCCTGCTCGAATTTTCCCGTGTGACGCGAAGCTGCTCCGGTGAAGGCTCCTTTTTCGTGGCCAAAAAGTTCAGATTCGATCAATTCCGCGGGCACAGCGGCGCAATTCAGCGTTACGAAAGGCCCGTCTTTGCGCGGCGATCGTTCGTGAATCGCCCTAGCGACGAGTTCTTTGCCCGTGCCGGTTTCGCCGAGAATGCACACTCGCGTCTCGCTCGCCGCCACGCGGTCAATTTGCGATTGCAGCCGCTTCATCGCAGGGCCACTGCCGACAAGCGTGTGCTTGCCCAGGCGTTTCTTTAGTTCGCGATTTTCCGTTTCAAGACGCGACAGCCGCAGCGCATTCTCCACCGTGATGAGCAACTTATCGGTGGAGAGCGGCTTCTCCAGAAAATCGAGGGCGCCGAGCTTTGTCGCCTTGACCGCCATCTCAATGTTGGCTTGCCCGGAAATCAGAATCAGCGGCGTGCGAACTCCGGCATTGCGAATCTCCTCCAGAAATTCGAGTCCACTTTTTCCGGGCATCACGACGTCGGAAAAAATCAGGTCGAATTTCTCAGTTTTCAAAAGTTCGGTTGCGCGTCCGGCGTTGTCGCAAACCGTGGCCTCGTGGCCCGCCATTCGAAAGGCGCGAGAGAGCGACGCTAGGGTATTCGCGTCGTCATCCACCAGCAGGAGGTTCGCTTTAAGCGTCATGGAAGTTTCGCGCGGGTGCCGCTCATCCTTCGGTCGCAACCGCCGCCGCTTGCGACGGCTCTTCGCCGGGCGTTCTTTTTTCTTCGGCCGCCGTTCTGATCAGAGTGTTCGATTGACGCTGCGGCAGATCGATGCGGAAAGTCGCACCCCGGCCTTCTTCGCTCGAAACGGAAATCGTGCCGTGGTGGTCGCTCACAATCGATTGCACGATGGCGAGGCCGAGACCCGTTCCCATCTGCTTCGTCGTGTAATACGGCGTGAAGAGGCGCGAACATTCTTCCGGCGTAAGGCCCTTGCCCGTGTCGCTGATCTCGATGCGAACTTTTCCTTCGTGTTCGGACGTGCGCAACTTCAGCGTGCCACCCGCCGGCATCGCATCGAGCGCATTCAGAATCAAATTCTGAAATGCCTTGTGCAGCAGATCCGGGTCGGCATCCACTTCCGGAAGCCCTTCCGCCAGAAAAAGCTCCGTGCCCACCGGTGGTTTGCCGACCGCGTTGAATTGCGGTTCGAACAGCCGCATTGCGTCGCGCAACGCCTCATTCACGCGCAGCCGCGTGAATTGCGGCGCCGGCATCTTCGAAAAATCGCTGAATCTCCCGACGATGGCGTTCAAGTTCGTCAACTCCGCCTTCAGCGTCGCGGTCGATTCATTAAACACTTCCTGGAATTGTTCTTGGTTTAGTTTCCGCGCTCGTTGCAGATTCTCGACAGTTATTTGCAGCGGGAAGAGTGGATTGCGCAATTCATGGGCGAGCCTGCGCGCCAATTCGCGCCACGCTGCAACGCGCTCTGCCTGCACCAATCGTTCTTTTTGCGATGCAAGCGTCTGCGTCATTTCGTTGAACGCGCCGGCCAGTTGGCCCACTTCGTCGCGGCCATGAATGTCAATGTGGCGGTCCCAGCGGCCGGAGGCGACATCGCGTGCGCCATCGGCGAGCTCTTCGATCGGGCGCGTGATGCGCCGCGAAATCCACCACGTCAAAACTAGCCCGATGAACAAAGCTCCCGCACCCGCGAGCGCTGCAATCCACACAATCTTTCGCGTGAGCAACACCAGTTCGCGCCGGGAACTGCCGACCAGCAGCGCTCCCAGGACTTCTCCGTTGCGTCCGGTCAACGGAATCGAATGGAACGCTTCCGCATCGGCGGCATTTCCCGTCCAGTCCATCGTTTTCACAGCGGGCTGCGAAGCTTTTCGAATTTGATTGATCAGCGGCTCGAAACGGTCGGCGTTCTGCGGTGCGTCCGTGGCGTCGATCAATTGCGCGGCGGAAAAATTCGGATCGAGATTGCGATAAAGAAGCGCGCGCATGCCCGCGGGCAGCACCAACGACGCCAGGAATCGCCGGTCCATTCGCTTGCCGCCGATCACGTAAAGATTCTTCTTTTCCACCGGCAGAGCACGGACGACTGTCAGCGAGAGATCGAAACCGTCGGGCAATTCCTCCTTGCGCAGGAACGGCGGCACTTCGTGCCAGTCATTGACCTGCGTGACCCAGTCTTCCTTGTAACCGACCCGAGCCGGATATTGCGCCGACGAAATCAGTGTTCCCTGATAGTCCACCAGTTCCACGAAATCGAGTCCGTGATCCTGCGCGATGCCGAGCGCGTCGCGGAAGAAAATCGATTGATCCGCATTGGGCTTGGCGAGTTCAATCGCGGTTCGAAGCGTAATTTCCGAATTGACGATATTGTCGAGCTGCCGCGCGATTTCTTCGCCGCGCAAGGCGTATTCTTTTTGGAATTGCGCGACCAGTGCTTCCGTGCGCTCGCGATCAATCTCTTCAAACGCAGAACGCGAATAGTAAGTGACGGCGTATCCAACGATGGATACGGTCACGAGCACCGTCAGCAAAAATACCCAAAATAACTTTGTGCGGAAACTCATGGGCGCGCCCCGGTTCCCGCGTTATTCGGATTGCTTGCGGGATTCTTCGCCGTCAATTCGAGCCAAACGTCCGCGAGACGCCATTCGCCCCACGGCGTCGGTTGCCAATCGCGAATCGCCGGCGCAAGCCCTGCGTAATCGGGCAGAAACACCAACGGGATCACTTTCCGCTCCTCCAAAATCTTTCGCTCCCAAGCATAGCGCCGATCCGGATCGGCGGGATTCCCTTCCTTCGCGTCTTGCGCGTGCTCGGCACTGGCAAAATCCCGCAACTCTTGCGCCGGCGAAAGAGACGAATACCTCCAGGCAAAAAGATGCAGGTCCGCCGGCTCCTGCGATTGCGCCTTGGCCTCGCGCGCCGCCGCCGTCTTGTTCAGTGGTTGCACAGACAATCCCGCCTGCCGTGCGTTCACCGCGACTCGCTCCGCAAGCAATCGAGCGAGATCGCCCGACGCCTCCGCCTGCACGCGCAATGGCGCAGTTCCACCCGCGACGTTCGCCGGCAACGAAGCGCGCAATTGCTTCGCTCGCTCCGCGTCAGTCTCGCTACGGAAGAGAAAAGCATATCCCGAGAGCCACTGCGGCAAAAGAGCCGACGCCGGCTCCGCTTGCTTTTGAAGCAACACGCTTGCCATCGTCGCGCGATCGAGCGAGAGCGAAAGCGCTTCTCGCAATACGTCATTCGCCGCATGCGCGGAGGAAGCTTCGAATCGCAGAGCGTAGAGCGTCAATGCCGACGACGACCAGATGCGCGTGTTCGATTGTGCGGCGCGGCGAGCAATATCCGGAGCAAGCTCGACGAGGTCCACTTTGCCCGCCTGTAGATCGAAAAGCGCGCGCAAGGGCGTCACGCCTACGGTTACATCCACAGCGTCAAGAAAGGGGCGTCCCGCCCAGCACGATTCGTTGTCGGAGAAGCGCAAATGCTGCGTCGCTGTGGCTGCTGTGGCGACGGCGTCGCCGGAAATAGCCTTCGTGTCCTTCGAAATTGTGTCGAGCGTGAATGGACCAGTGCCGAGAATTGCGCTGTCGGATGTCTCATGAACAATGAAAAAACGTCCAGACGCGAGAACTTCGAGCAGGTCGGGTCGTGAGTCCGCCGATTGAATCACGACGCTGTTCCCGGAGACCGAGACTTGCAATCCCTCGGGCAGAAGCGCGCTCAGCGCGTGAGCAGCTTCAGCCGCGGTCAACGGCGTGCCGTCGGAAAATTTGACACCGCTTCGAATCGCAAATTGCCAGCGCCGGAATGCGCCGTCGTGGGACCACTCCGTCGCAAGCTGCGGAATGAATCGTCCGTAATTGTCTAGCGAGACGAGCCGGTCATACACCAGCGCCGCGAGCCGCTCGTTCGCTGTGTTATCCCGCGAGCCGGGTTTCCATGTGCGAGGGTCGAGCGAGACACTAGCGGCAAGAAATTCCACGCGCAGGACGCCACCATACCGCGGCCTCGTTGTCGCTGACGCCGCTGGCAGGACAAACAGAAACGCGAAAAAGGCGCAGAACGACTTATAGGCCGCAGGCCAGCGTGATCCGAAAGACTTCATAATTTCCCGTCGCGAGATGGAAAACGACTGCCGTATCGGCGTGCAGTGCTTCACCAGATGAAATCGAGACGATGGGTCCGGGCATTGAAAGCTCTGCGACCGGAGCCTGTGTTTGCAGCGAAGAAGGCGTCAGCAATTCCAGACGGTCCGTCTCTGTCATGTCGCCGCCATCGCTTCGCAACCACCAGACGCGTGCATCGCAATTCGAAGCGAGCAAGACTCCTGTTCGCGGCGCCTCGGTCGTCTGCGTGCATGCGAGAGATGCGCCTTCGCCAAAAGTCGTCTGGCAACTCTTGCCGCCAATCACGATCTTTAGTTTGTCCGGCTGGTCGGGGCTGAAGTACAACGCGCCGATGGGAGCGCGCTGCGCCGTTTCCGCTTCGCCGAGCGGATTCGTGTGCAACAGTTTCCAGGCGCCGCTCTGCTTCTGATGAACCGTCAGCGCGTCCTTAGTCAAAATCGCCAGGCGATCCGCGTCGCCGTTTGTGCCGCGGATGAAGAGTGCGTCCAAAATCCGTTCACTCTGCTGCCACAACAATTCTTTTTCCAGTCGTGGCACCGATGCGCCTTCATTTTCCGCCGGCAGTCCCGCTCGCGGAATCGACGCAATCCAATACTGCTTCTCACCGTTCTCCATCCCGGCGGTCATCACAATCTGGCTCGGCGTCCGTTCCATAGTCACGGAAACCGCGCAACTCCCTGCCGCAGCCGGCGCCGCGGCGTTTTGCTTTCCCTGTAACTCATCCAAGAATGCGCTCTTCATCTGCTGCGAGCGCTCCTCGGACACCGCGCTGTGATTATTCCAATTCACGCAACCGGCCTTGGCGCGCGGCAATTCCGCGGCAATTCGTTTCGCGAGATTCCGAACCACCGCTTCGACCGAGTCATCGCGCGCTCCGGCGGCGGAAACCAGACTCAAAAATAAAATTGTGCAAGGAATTGCGAAACGAGTTGCGAGCCGAACAATGTTCAGGGACACGGTAGTGCTTCGAAATCATAGCATGCCTCCCGACCGATGCGCGGGGCGCGCCGCCCTCCAGCCCTGGACATGCGACGGCGGCCCCGCACGGTTCCCCGTGACCGTGGGGAAAGTTTGCGTTCGAGAAACTATCGATGCGCGATGACTTCGGCATACGTTGGCACCCAAACAATCGAGTCCGCTTCGCCCGCGATCGGCAGTAACCATCCGAATCGCTCAACCGTCACGCGGTACGTCGCGCGTCCATCCGGCGAAGTCCACGCGAACACTTCGCGATTCTGCGTCGCGGTTTCTTCATCCATTGGCACCGCCTCCACATCCGCCGCGTCTCCAGCGGATGCCGGCGCCACTCGCCGCAATTCATCGATCGCAACGAGCCGCGCATCTTTGCACCACTCCTCATGTCCCGCGCTCACCCATCGCTGCAAAGTCTCGATCTTTGCGCGGTCAACGCGGCGGCTCATATCCACTGACCGCTCCCCTGCCCCAGCCATCGCCCCGGGCGCGCCCACCGCCAACACGCCCGCCAGAAGCGCCGCTCCTATCCGAATCAACATCGCTTTACCGTGTCCGCCAATTTCCCGCTTCTCGAATGTCCCGTTCATGACTTCCTCCCGAATTCGTTTCTTCATCTCTACTGCGGAACTTTTCCTCAGAGCGCCTGCCGGGTGGCGCAGTGCGCGGCGCTGGCTTCTGAGGCCGGTCGTAATCCAGCGAAGCGCGGCGGTGCTTGCCGGATTCCGTTCTGCCGTTTTGCGGCCGAATGTGACCATGGCTCTCTCCTTTCCAGCGTCGCGCACCGCGCCACCCACAGGGGTTTT
>DATGIS010000053.1:0-28938 GCA_035295625.1 Candidatus Acidiferrum sp.
TTCGGCGTGCGGCGTCGGAGAGTTTCCAGTCGCCGCGCCGGTGAATCGCGCCGAGGGTGGCGAGGAGGTGTTCGGTGAGAGGAAGAATGTCCGCGCGACGTTCGCGAAGCGGAGGGACGGCGATCTGCAGGACGTTGAGGCGGAAAAAAAGATCTTCGCGAAATTGTCCGGCGGCGACGGCGGCTTGCAGGTCCACGTTCGTGAGTGCAATGAGGCGGGCTTCGATGCGAAGCGTTTCGTTGCCGCCGAGCCGCTCGAAGGAGCGCTCCTGCAGGACGCGCAACAATTTTGTTTGCGCGTTGGCGGAAAGCGCGGCGACTTCGTCGAGGACGATGGTACCTGTGCCGCCAAGTTCGAGGCGGCCGAGTTTTCGTTCGACAGCGCCGGTGAAGGAGCCGCGTTCGTGGCCGAAGAGTTCGCTTTCGACGAGCGCGGGTGGAAGCGAGGCGCAATCGATTTTGAGGAACGGCGCGTCGCGTCGCGGACCAAGCTCGTGGATGAGCCGCGCGAGATGATCTTTGCCGCAGCCGGATTCGCCGGTGATGAGGAGTGTGGTCGGGACGACGGCGACTTTTTCCGCGAGTTCAAGCAAGCGGCGAGAGGCGGGATCTTCCGCGATCCAGGGGAGCCGGTCGGGCATGGAAACATTGTAGCTGGCGGAAGCGAGAGTTGCGGCGACGGGGTTGTGTGGAAATGTGGAAAGGAATAAGGCGGAGGGAACGCGTCGGGTGCCCGAAGGAGGCGTGCGAGGGGTACACCCCGCCATTGTTTTCGCAAGAGTGCGCAACACATTGAAAAGAAAAGTGGTTGCGCGGCTTTTGAAGGGCGCGGTTTGTGTGAAGAGTTCCGAAGTGATTGAAAAGAAGCCGGTTGTCGAATCCGGTGTTTGTGCTCCCTTACGAGAAGCGTTTGGGAGCAGGAAGTGCGTGCAAGCCGAGGAATGCGAGGTTTGTTTTTTGTTTAGGAAAAACTGGGATTTTTGCGGCGGAGAAGAGAGTGGTTTTGGCTACTCGCCAGCGTCGAACCCCTCGGCTGGGCTCGGTACAGGCAAGAGTGAGGTCGAACAGTTCGAATAGAGATTGATTACACTCGTCAGCGTATCATTGATGTTTTACCAAGTCAAGAACTATTTTGTCAGTATTCTAATGAGCGTCATGGAAAACTTATGACGCGATTGAGAGGATTTTTGTGGAGGGGGGAACTTCGGCCGGAGGAGTTGCTTCCGTTGAATGGAGGGATTGGCAGCGTACGCTCAAATTCAAAATCAAGACCCGCCTTCACACTCCGAAGACGGGGCACCCTCCGCCTTACTGCGAGTTGTGATAAAGAGAGAAATCGCCTTGCGGTTGCGATTCGGCGCCGAAGGAGTTCTACCTGATTGAGTTTCAATGAGAAGTATTTCAGCCAGCCGAATTTAATGATATGTATTCGGTCCTGACTAAATACGCGGCCTTCTTGTCACCTGGGATTAAGCAAGAAATAGAATCTGAAAGGAATGGCTGTGAACAGCAACTTAGTAGGGGCGTTCGTTGCGTTTCCGAGCGAAGTGATTTGGTCGTACTGTGTCGGCGGGGCTGTTTTTGCGATTGGGCTTGCGGCTATTTTTTTGCGCGGCGAATGGGAAAAGGCGCGAGGCCTGGAGAAGCTGGTTCTCTTTGGTCCGATTTTCTATGCTGCGCCCCTGGCGGCTTTTGGAACAGAACATTTCACGCTGGTAACGGCGATTGCATCGATCGTGCCGAAATGGATGCCCTGGCATCTGTTTTGGGCGTACTTCGTTGGCGCATGCTTTATCGCAGCTGGATTCAGTATGGTGACGCGGATTCAAGCGCGTCTTGCTGCGAGTCTGGTTGCGCTGACGTTTTTTCTTTTTGTCGTGCTGATGGACATTCCAGGTGCGCTACAAAATCCGCGCGATCGGTTTGGCATCACGCTCGCGTTACGGGAATTGGCTTTTAGTGGGGGCGCTTTGGCGCTGGCGGCGAGTCTCACGGAACAGCAGCAGGACCGCTTTGCGCGAGTCTTTGCGACAAGCGCTCGATACTTCATCGCAATTCCCGTGCTGTTTTACAGCTTTGAACAATTCCTGCACGCGGATCACGTTCCGGGCGTCCCGCTGGAAGCGCTGACTCCCGCTTATATCCCTGTGCGTGCTTTCTGGTCGTACCTTCCTGCCGTGGTTTATGCCGTTGGAGGCGTTTTGCTATTTGCGGGAAAGAAGACGCGGGTAGCCGCAACCTGGGTGGGTGCGTCGGTGCTTATGGTGGAGTTAGGTGTGTATGTGCCGTTCGCGGTTGTGAACCGGGGCAGTATTGAAGGGCTGAATTTTTTGGGAGATACGCTGATGTTTTGTGGAGCGGTCCTTTTGCTCGCGGGCGCGATGCCGCGGGAAGTGAAGAGTGAGGGCGCCGCACCCGGCCGCCCGTAAAGTGCGGGCTGGTGGCTGTGGTCAGCGCAACGAGAGTCGAGCGGATTGTGGAAGTTATTTCGAAAGTGCGTAAGATTCAAAACCTACACGTATAGACCCGAAACATGCAGCGCCAATATCGTTGAAAACTCGAATCTATTCACCACCCGCCGGCGACTCCCCCTATTTGTCCATTTTTTCGTAGGCGACAAGCTGCTCTAACAAAACGGGAGGAAGTTCTGTTCGGGCCTCCTGAGTAACTAATTTCAAAAACTGTTTCTTGCCGCCGAAGGCTTTTTCGTACGTCTTTAGAACTGCCGTCGCTAGGACTTTAAGGACTTGGTCTGAGACTTGTATTGGCGTGGCGTTTTTTGCCGGATTGATCGCCTTGCGAAACAAGTATTGCCACTGATCGACCAAACATTTGTCGCCGGTGATTGCGACGATGATTCCGTCGCCATCTTCAAGTTCGGCGGTAAATTGGCCGGGGTGTGACTCGGATAGAACTTTGAGATATCCGTAGAGAATGTAGTAGTCGGTAGAGGTTGTCTTCAGATGAGCGTACACCCAAGCCTTGGTGTACCGGTCTCGAATTTCCGCACATTGAGCCTTTACGGCCACTGGCATTTGCTCGAAGTGGATCTGTGAGGGGTCGTAGTCAATGCCAAAGAAAGGGTCGATCATCTTTGCTTGCGCGCTGCTGGATGTAGCAAGCAGAAGAGATAAACAAATGGCGCGGATGATGCGCGAATTCTTCATAGCAAATTTCTCCAAAGCTGCCGTTGCTGAGAACGACTAGGCTTCGATTTTGGTGCCGAGGACGGCGAGGAATTTGGCGAGCCAGGAGTGGAGGGCGGGCCAGGCGGGGCCGGTGACGAGGTTGCCGTCGACGACGGCTTCGGTCATGGGGACGCTGACGTATTCGCCGCCAGCGAGAGTGACGTCAGGACCGGTGGCCGGATAGGCGCTGCACTTTTTTCCTTTCAAGACTCCTGCGGCGGCGAGAAGTTGGGGTGCGTGACAGATGGCAGCGATAGGTTTATTGGACTTTGCGAAATGGTGGACGATCTCGATGACGCGGGGATTGAGGCGGAGATATTCGGGGGAGCGGCCGCCGGGAATCAAGAGAGCGTCGTACTCTTCGGGTTTGATGGTGTCGAAGTCGGTGTTGAGAGCGAAATTGTGGCCGCGCTTTTCCGTGTAGGTCTGATCGCCCTCGAAATCGTGGATGCAAGTGGGAACGAATTCGCCGGCTTTTTTGCCAGGGCAGGCGACATGAACGGCGTGGCCAACCATCTGAAGCGCTTCAGACGGGACCATGATTTCGTAGTCTTCGACATAATCGCCAACCAGGACGAGAATGGACTTTTTGGACATGAGAGCCTCCGCAAAATTGAGCCCATAGCATGCACGGAAAGAGGCGACGGCTCAAGGGATGGAAGAGAAATAAATAAAGAAAGAAAGAGAGAAAGAAGGCAAAACACTAACAGAGAGTTCACAGAGGCCGGAGCACAGAGGGCACAGGAGAGACTGAATCGAGAAGAAAAGGAATAAAGAATGAGTTGGGGCCCAGTGTGGAACGATTTGAATGCGTCCCACTCGGAGAAGAACAATTGTGCAGCGGAATCGATGGTCGTCTTCGGTTACATCGACAGAGTCAGTGAGATGTTCGTGTGGCGGAAGAATGCCAGCGCCAGTTTTTGTAGAGGCGGATGAGGTTGTGGATGGCCTGGGCGACGGCGATGACGGCGCACGCGAAGAGGCCGTAGGGAACCCATTGATTGACAACGCTGGCGACGTGCTGAGTGTCAGAGCTTGCGGCTGCAGCGGCGGCGGGGACGACCCAAGTGTGCGCGAACATCAGCGCGTAGATGATGGCGAGGCTGGCGGCATCGAGGATGACAGCGACAATGTCGCGGAAGCGAACCCAGTCGGGGCGGGCAATGTTGATGGCGGCGCGAACGATGGTGACGAGCATGATGGCAATCGTCGGCAGGTAGATGGTGTGCCAGATGGGCGCCAAGGAGATTAGATAGGCTGCCGGGCCGAAGATGAGGTACTGATTGGCCCAGACGGATTGCAGCCACAGAAGAGCGACGCCGCTTGCCACCAGAATTGCAATGGAATCGAAGCGGGAGACTTCTTTTGGGCCTGACTGAATGTTCCGCTCGATGCGGCTTTTGATCGCAGCTTGCAGGTTGTTCTGAAAATCTTCCTTGCTCCATTCGTGCGGCTGGCGGGCGAGGTGTTTTTCGACGAGCGCGAAGATGACCGTGACGGCAGTGAGTTGAATAAAGATCTGCAGCACGACGCTGGAGAAGAGATCCGCGAAATGGATTGGCTGGCCGGAGAGAGACAGCGCCGCAAAAATGGCGCCGACGATGAGAAGCGTAAGGCCGAGATTGAAACTGAGGACGCGAACGTAAAACGGAAATAGAACAGGGCCGATGAGTTGCGGGCCGAAAGCGAGCGTGCCTTGATTGCGCGTGTAGCCGGCGGCGACCTGAAGCGGATTGCCGCGGCGCTTGAGAACCTGCAATTGTTCGGGCTCGGTGAGCGGGCGGCAAAGCTCGGATTCCTTTTCGTCGAATTCGGATTGGATGTCGTCGCGAAGCTCGTGGAGGATGTCTTCGCGCTGGTCGGCGGGAAGGAGTTTCGCGAGATTGTTCAAATAGCGATCGAGCGGCGGCGTGAGATTCGAGGCGTTCGTAGCGTTCATGGCGTTACCCTTTCACGATTTCAGAGAGCGCGGAGTCGATGGATTTCCAGTCGGCGAGGAGCTTTTCGAGGATTTCGGCGCCGACGGGAGAAAGCCGGTAAAAACGTTTATTGCGCTTGTCCGCTTCGCGCCATTCGCTGAGAAGGAGGCCCTGGGATTCGAGGCGGCGGAGGAGCGGGTAGAGGGTGCCTTCTTCGATCTCCATGCCGCGGTCGGAGAGGGCTTTGCGGAGGGTGTAGCCGTATTGCTCGGAGCGAAGGCAGGCGAGGACGGCCAGGACCAAGGAGCCGCGGCGAAGCTCAAGGCGAAGGTTTTCGAGGAGAGCGGGGGCGTGTTCGCTGGGCGTCATATAGTGTATGGCATACACTGTATTACATACAGTATAGGGTGTCAAGAGGAATCTTGTGGGGCGAGGGCGGCGGTAGCAATCGCGCCAAGTTCAACGGGGCTGAAGCCCCTCGACTACACAGAGCAAGAAGTGCGAAATGCTCGGATGGGTGCCGGCCCTGGACAACGGGGACTCGGGGTGAGTGGCGGAGGTGACAGCGGGGCGAGACACGTTATATGGTGGCGACGAATTCGCGGAAGCGAAACTGAGCTACGGCGTTGGCGGAGGCGAGATGGGTGAGTTGGCGTTGACGGGCGGGGGGAAGACGAAGAAGAAGGCGTTTCCGGTGTGGCCGGTATATGACGACACGGAGCGGCGGGCGCTGATGGAGGTGCTGGAGAGCCGCGTTTGGTGGCGGACACCGGGGACGAAGACGCTGGCGTTTGAAAAAGAGTTTGCGGAATTTCATCACGCGAAGCACGGGATTGCGGTGACGAACGGGACGGCGGCGCTGGAAGTGGTGATGATGGCGCTGGGAGTTGGGCCGGGCGACGAAGTGATTGTGCCGAACTTTACGTTTATAGCGACGGCGAGCGCAGCGTTGGCGGCGGGGGCGATGCCGGTGATGGTGGACGTGCTGCCAGAGACGCACTGCATTAATCCGGCGCTGGCGGAGGGGGCGATTACTCCGCGGACGCGTGCGATTGTGGCGGTGCATATTGGCGGACACCCGGCGGATCTGGACGCGCTGGGCGCGATTGCGGAGAAACACGGGCTGGCGTTGATCGAAGATTGCGCGCACGCGCACGGGAGTGAATGGAAAGGGCGGCGCGTCGGTTCGATCGGGAAGGCGGGAACGTTCAGTTTTCAAATGGGGAAATTGCTGACGGCGGGCGAAGGCGGAATTATTTTGACGAATGACGATGCGTTGGAACGACGGGCGCGGAGCGTGCATGATTGCGGCCGGATGCCGGGAGAATGGTTTTACAGCCACTACATCCATGGATCGAATTACAGACTGAGCGAATGGCAGGGCGCGGTGCTGAGCGCGCAGCTCAAACGGCTGGATGTGCAGACGGCTTCGCGGCACAAGAATGCGCGGCTGCTGGACAAGTTGCTCGGCGAAATTCCTGGTATTACGCCACAGAAGCTGGATGCACGCTGCACGAGGAATGGGCATTACGCTTATATTTTTCACGTGAATTCGAGCGCGTTTGCAGGAGTGGCGACGGAAAAGCTGATTGCGGCGATGATTGCGGAGGGAGTTCCGAATCAGGCGAGCTATCCGCCAGTGCACAACATTGACGTTTTTCAGAATGGGGAATACCGGAAGCGGCTGTTCGGCACGCAGGCGACAGAGGCTCATGCTTTTTTACAGGCAGAGTACCCGGTGACGCATCAGGCGGCTTGGGAAAGTGTATGGATCCCGCAGACGGCGCTGCTGGGCGACGAAGAGGATATGGAGGAGATTGCGGCCGCTTGGCGAAAGATTCAAAGATGCGCGAAGGAGCTGGTGTAGTCAGGCTTGCGCTACGGTGAGAAGGGCCGCTTCAGAAAGCGGTCCCTACAACAAACAAGCAAGCCGCTATTGGCGGTCGAGAGAAACTTTGAGCGGGCCGGCGCCGAAGATCATGAGGAGAAATTCGGAGAAACGGCTGGAGTGATTTTTGACGAGGAAGCGGATGGATTCGCCTTCCGTGGCAGTGAATTCGGCGGATTTTTTGTTCCAGGTGTTGTCGACAAGAAGCGTGTGCGGGCCGGCGGAAAGTTCTTTTGTGACGGAGTCGCCGAAGATGAGTTCGGCGATAGGCTGACCATCGAGAGAGACAATGATTTGGCGCTGCTGCGCGTCGTCGGTGGCGGTGCGGTTGACGGTGAGCGTGGCGGGCATTGGTTAAGTCTAGGCGAAGAGCGGCCAGGCGGGAAGTGATTAGCGGACCGCTTAGGTTGGCGTCGCAGGTGAAAGAGCGCAGCCAGTAGTGGCTACGCTACTAGCTGGCTTCGCTGCGTGAAGGCGAAAAAGCGGAGTCGGGGAGATCGGGGATTTCGAGTTTGGGAACAGTGCGCCAGAGGCGTTCGAGATCGTAGAAGCGGCGGGCCTGATCAGAAAAAACGTGGACGATGAAGCCGCCGAAATCGAGCAGAGCCCAATCCGTGGAGCGCTGGCCTTCGCGATGTTCGGGTTCGCGTTTTAATTCTTTGTAGAGAATCTCTTCCACTTCCGAGCAGATGGCCTGCACCTGCGGCGTACTGAAGCCGGTGCAGATCACGAAATATTCGGTGAACGTGCCAAGGCTCGAGAGATCCAAAACGGTGATGGCGGAAGCTTTCTTATCTTGCGCGGCCTCGACGGCGAGGCGCACGGCGTGGGGAAGGGATTCGAGTTTCACCTGTGGTCGTTTACCTCTGGAGCTTCACCTTTCCGTTTACCTGTAAAGGCCCTGCTTAAGAATGTATTCCTCGACGCGCGCGGAAACAAGTCCATGAATGGACTGGCCGCGATGAGCGCGTTTTCGGGTTTCCGTGGCGGAGATGTCGCTCGAAACGGTTTCGAGGAGATAGACGGACGTTTTGCGAAGATGCGCGACGAGTTGCGAGGCGGGGACGGGATCGTCTTCGCGCTTGGCGTGCGCGGGAGCCATGAGGTCCGGCGGGATGACGAGCTTGAGCGCTTCGGTGCGAATGCCCGGGCGATTGGCGATGATGAAATCGCAGAGGCCGAGTAGCGCTTCGTATTCCTTCCACATGGGAATGTCGAGGAAGGCGTCGGCGCCAATCATGAAGAAAATGCGATCGCCGGAATAGGCGTGGCGGAAGTACCGGACGGTGTCGACAGAATAGTGAAGCTGATTGCCGGAAAAATCGTCGCCGGCTTCGGCGAGCGATGGGACGAAATGCGGATGCTCGCTGCAAGCGAGCGAGACCATGGCGAAGCGGTGCGGAAACGGCGCGAGGTGCTGCTTGAGTTTGTGCGGCGGACGGCTGGCCGGGATGAAATGGATTTCGTCGAAATTAAAACGGCGATCGGCGGCGCGCGCGACGGCGAGATGTCCGTTGTGAATGGGGTCGAAGGAACCGCCAAAGAGCGCGATGCGGCGAGGATGATGTCTGGCGGCGGTGCGGTGCGCTTGAGCGGTGGTCAATGCGTCTCCGGAGAGGATGCCTGTTCGCTATTTTCCTGTGGCTCGGGCTCCAAGTCCAGCGAGGAATGCGTAACTTTCGGAATTTTGTCGAGGGCGTCGGCGATGGCGCGGACGAGTTCTTTGACGCCGTCGCCAGTGGCAGCGGAGATGGAGTGGAACGGGAGATTGCGTTTTTCGCAGAAGGCGCGGAGTTCGTTGACGCGCGTTTGATCAGAGGTGGCGTCGAGTTTGGAGGCGACGACGATCATGGGCTTTTCCGCGAGGGATTCGCTGAAGGCGCGAAGTTCGCCGTTGATGACTTCGAAGGAGTGAATTGGATCGGCGTCGGTGGCGTCGCTGGTGTCAATCAGATGAACGAGGAGGCGGGTGCGTTCGACGTGTTTCAAGAAACGAATGCCGAGGCCGGCGCCTTCGTGTGCGCCTTCGATGAGCCCGGGCAAATCGGCGACGACGAAGGTGCGGCCGAGCTCGGTGCCGTGTCCGCCGGTGCCGCCATCGGCGTTGACGACGCCGAGATTGGGCTCGAGCGTGGTGAAGGGGTAGTTCGCGATTTTTGGACGCGCGGCGGAGATGACCGAGATGAGCGTGGATTTTCCGGCGTTGGGAAAACCGACGAGGCCGACGTCGGCGAGAAGTTTCAGCTCGAGGCGAAGATGGCGCTCTTCGCCGGGATTGCCTTCTTCGCGCTCGCGCGGAGCCTGGTGCCAGGGCTTGGCGAAATGTTGATTGCCGCGTCCGCCGCGTCCACCATGTGCGACGAGAACGCGCTGGCCGGGCGTGGCGAGATCGGCGATGGTTGCGTTCGTGTCGCCGTCATAGACCATCGTGCCGACGGGAACGAGCAGAATCATGTCCGCGCCGGAGTGGCCGGTGCAATTGGAACCTTCGCCGTGACGGCCGCGGTCGGCTTTGAATTCACGATTGTAGCGGTAGCGAAGGAGCGTGTTGTCGTTGGGATTCGCTTCGAGATAGATGCTGCCGCCGTTGCCGCCGTCGCCGCCGCTGGGGCCGCCGCGCGGGACGTATTTTTCGCGGCGGAACGCAACGCAGCCGTTACCGCCGTCGCCGGCTTTTATCGAAATTTTTGCTTCGTCTACGAACATAAAATGCCTTTGCGTGATGCGCCCGGGATACGGCTTAGGTTGAGATCCTCCGGCTATCCTCGTCCCTCGTCTTCGCTCGGGACAAGCCGGACGGCCTCGGGATGACAACTCCACTCTAGTTGGAGTGGCTAGCAATAAAAAGCGGCCTCTGCCGGGGCAGAGACCGCGGAAGCGCTTGAAACCGTGCACAGGCAAGAGTGCCTGTGCTACCAGCTAGTTCGCTGCGGGGATGATGCTGACGAAACGGCCGCGGCGGCCTTTGTCCTGAAACTTGACGTGGCCGGTGATGAGCGCGAACAGCGTGTCGTCCTTGCCCTGACCAACGTTTTCGCCGGCCTGATGCTTCGTGCCGCGCTGGCGAACGATGATCGTGCCCGCATTGACGAGCTGACCGCCGAACCGCTTTACGCCGAGCCTCTGACCGTGTGAATCGCGGCCGTTTGTTGAGGAGCCGCCACCCTTCTTATGTGCCATGGAATCTATCCTTCAAGAAAAATTTGCCGAAGATCCGCTTCGGAAAGCGGACCCTACAACAGAATGTCGAACGTTACAGCTTGATGTCGCTTACCTCGACGGCGGTGTAATTCTGCCGATGGCCACGCTGAATCTTATATTGATTGGTCTTCTTGTACTTCAAAACCGTGAGCTTCTTGGCGCGATCCTGAGCAACAATCTTGCCGGAAACAACAGCCTTGGCGGCGTCAGCGCCGGTCAAAAGCTTCTTGTCATCCCCATGCACGGAAAGAACCGACCCGAAGGTCACCTTTTCGCCCACTTTTCCATCTACCCGCTCGATGCGGATGGTGTCGCCCGGTGCGACGCGATACTGCTTTCCTCCGGTCTTGATAACGGCGTACATCGTTCCTCCAAGAGCTAAAGACAAACTCTAATTATACGGGGCGAGTGCGGGAGCGTCAACGAAGGTTTTGAAGCGACGTGGCGGCCGGGATTTGCTGCCATAACTACGGCAGGCCTGCCTTGCCGGATAGTATATTTAGGTTATATGCGTGACGAGCGCGCGCTCCTATAGTTCCAGCCGCTTTTGCCAACTCTCTTCGTAAAGTACGCCGATTGAGCCAGAAGGGGGCTTTCATGTCCACGCAAGCTTCGACGATGAATTTGGGGTTGGAGTCCGTTAACGCGGGGACGTGGCGGAGCAAGTCGCTCGCGATCCTGCTGATGCTCGTGATCGGCGGTATATTCTGGGTAGATTCGCGCTATCCCGCGCTGATGAAACGTTACGACGCCGGGCAAAAAATCAGCGCCAAGGGCGCGCTGACGTTTGGCGCGGTGTACGCAGTGGACCGGACGATGCCGCTGACGGCGCGCGTTTACCGAACGACGGTGAACTGGCTGGATGCAAACCGGATCGGCATGACATTTTCATTTTTGTTCGGGCCCGCAGCGCTGACGTTTTTGGCGATGGTGAAGACGCGGCGGACAAAATCGCGCTATTTGAATGCATTGCTCGGTGCGGTGGCCGGCACTCCGATGGCCGTCTGCACAAACTGCGTAGCGCCCATTGCGCGGGGATTGTATGCGTCGGGGATGAGCACGGAGTCGGTGCTGAGCGCGATGTTCGCGTCGCCGGCACTGAACGTCGTAGTGCTGGCCATGACATTCGCTTTGTTTCCTGCGCCGGTCGCCATTCTGAAATTGGCAACGGTGGCGTTTTTGATTTTTGTGTTTGCACCGACGATGGCTTCCCAGAAAAACGAAGCGGCAAGCGGGTACATTTGCCCGATTGCGATTCAGGTTAACGAAACGTGGGGGCAAGCGGTTATCGGCGTTGTGAAATCGTATGCAAAAAGTTTTTGGTATGTGTTTCGCGTGGCGTTTCCCTTGATGATTCTGGCGGCGGCACTGGGCGCACTCGCAATTGAGTTGCTGCCCCAACAGGCGTTGGTCGCTCAAGTCACCGTCGGCGGGATCATTCTCGTCGCGCTGGTCAGCGCGTTTCTTCCGGTGCCGATGGCCTTCGACGTAGCCATCGCGTATATCGCGTATTCGCGCGGCGTGCCATTGCCTTACGTAGTCACGGTTCTCTGCACGCTGGGAATCATCAGCGTGTTTTCGGCATCGGTGATCGGGAAAACGATTTCATGGCGAGTGGCTGCGGCGACCTACGGCGCTGTCGTGGCCCTCGGCGTAGCAGCCGGCCTGATTTCGCGGATGTTTTAGCCGCGCCTGGGACTCTCAATTCAAAACAACTAAACCGCGATCGCGTCGCCTTCCGGTTCCGGAAACAACCTCGAAAACCAGAAGGAGTTCTGCGTTGGACCGTGTAGTTGATATTGCTCGAGTCGGGCTCGGCCTTCGGCGACAGTGGGAATGTGGCCGGCGGGAATCCACCAGAGGCAATAGTGAGGCTTCTCCATTTTTTCGAACCACTTCGCGCGATCCTTGAAGACTTGCAGATGCTGCGACCGGTAGACGTAGCCGCGCAGCGCTTCGACGGATTTCCAGACGGACATGTTGACGATGACGAACGGGTCGTCGTTGTAGGCAATATCCGTGGCGTTGCCCACGTCAGACTTCAGTCGCCAGATGAAACCGGGCGATTTTTCCGCGAGAGCGTTGACCGGATCGAGCTGAGCGACGAATTCGGCGATGCGAGGGTCGTCGATGGGCGCGATGAGACGAGCGATATTGATTTGAGCGAGATGGTAATTCACGGGCGCTCCCCAGGAACAAAGTTACCGAGCGAACGAGAATGTAGATGATACGACGAGTTCGAAGGTTTTCTATCCCCACTGCCAACCCAAGCGTGGATTTAGAAGTCGAAGCGATAGCCGATGATTGTTTTCGCTATGAGATGGTCGGTGGCGCCGGTTACACCCACGCCGAGGCCGAAGTTGATTTCCCATTTCGGGGAAAGATTCAAATCGATGGCTGGAACAATTTGCTGCTGCTGCAAACGAATCGGATCGAATTCTGTCGCAGGGCCGAGTGAGCCGTAATATTCAATACCGCCGGTAATCTTTTTTGTGAAGTCGTAGCTGAATTTGAAATTCGGCGAGAAGACAAATCCCTGATGAACGCTCGGACCGTGCAGGGATTTATCGAATGTCGGGTTGAACGAGAAATACCACTTGTTGATCTGCTTGTCGATGATCGGCCGCATTTCCCACGTCCAGGTGTCTGCGGAATATTTGGCGCGCTGATAGCCGATCTCGTTCGAAATGCTTAGGCCGACGGGCCACTTCCATTTGGGCGGAATGCGGAAGCGGGGGCGAATGTGGTCGCCAACCCAATCAACGCCCTGGCCATTATGTTCAGAAGTGAAAATGTAGAAGCCCGTCTCAAACCAATCGGTGAAACCGTGGGTGATTTCGATGGTCTCGTGGAGCTGGTGATTGGTGGGATAGGTTCCGTCCGTCGTGGTCTTTGAACCCTCGAATGTGAAGTTGCTGTGGAGCTCCAGCATGGTTTTGCCCGGCTCAACGGTTTCGTAGGGATAGACCTGAATTTCGTAGTTGCCTTGGGCGGAGGCAAGACGTGGCGAGGCAAAAACCCCCGCGGCGGTGAGGAACAGAACAGCGCGTGTCAGATTCATGGAGCTTTGGATGTGCGAAAGCCGGCAAATGGATACAACAGACATTTCAGGCATGCGGATGTGCTTTGTCGTAGATGTCCATCAACTGGCGAATCGAGGCGTGCGTATATTTTTGGGTCGTGGTGAGCGATTGATGGCCCAGCAATTCCTGAATGGCGCGGAGGTCCGCGCCATCGGCGAGAAGATGTGTGGCGAATGCGTGACGCAGCGAATGCGGGTGCAAGTCCCAATTGACATTCACGAGACGGACGTATTTTTTGACGATACGGCCGACGGAACGTTGGGTCAGGCGGCGGCCGGAGAAATTCAGAAAAATGGCTTCGGTGTGCGGCGCAGCGTTGCGGCGGGAACGAGCTGAAGTATGTCGTGCGAGGAGCTGTTCGCGCACCGGCCAGTAGGCTTCGAGGGATTCTTCGGCTTTCGAGCCAAATGGAACAATGCGCTCCTTGTTGCCTTTGCCGCGGACACGAACGATGCGGTCTTTGCAGTCCATGTCAACGAGATTGAGGCCGGTGAGTTCGCTGACACGCAGGCCAGCGGCGTAGAGCAACTCAAGAATCGCGCGGTCGCGCTTGATGAGGATTCCTTCTTCGTCGGCGTTACCGCGCGGCACCTTGCGCTGTTCTTTGCTCGGGCGATTCTGTCGCGCATCCTTTTTCACGGAAGCAGAAGACTTCATGCCACCGAGCTGGTTCAGGAAACCGTTCATTTCTTCCGCGGAGAGAACGGAGGGAATGCGCTTGGGCAGCTTGGGAGTTGGAACGAGGCGCGCAGGGTTCTCCTTCACGAGTTCTTCGCGAACGCAGTATTTGAAGAACGATCGCAATGATGCCAGCTTCCGCGCAATGGAACTTTTTTCCAGATTCTGGTCGTGTAAATGTGCGACGAATTCGCGAATGATTCTGTGATCGACGGCTGCGAGCGCGGGCGGGTCGGTCTCCGGCGGAGTGACGTAAGCGAGAAATTGCTCAAGGTCGTTTCCGTAATTCGAAACTGTATGGGGCGAAGAGTTCTTCACCGATTGCAAATAGGTCAGAAACTTGGCGATCGCTTGATTCATTGGCTCCGCGGGTTATCCGATTCCAAAAGTATAGTGGATTGGATGCATGGACTGCGGACGGAGTGGGCTGATGTTGCCTGCGGCTTACACCGAGTTTCAGGGCTTTGCGCCAACCGGAGTTGCTTCTTCAGGCTCCGCCACAGGCGCTTCCGGCGCGAGCTTCTCCCAATCGCAACCTTCTTTAATGCACGTGCGCACGAGTCCGATTTTGGATTTCTTTTCGACGATGAACGGCGCACCACACTTGGGGCATGGTTCGGCGATAGGCTGGAACGGCGTCGTGAAATCGCAATCGGGATAACGCGAACAACCGTAGAAGATCCTCGGACGACCACCCCTGCCAACACTGCCTCGCTTCACAAATTCGCCTTCGTTACATTTCGGGCATTTAATTCCCATCGTGATGGGGCGAACATACTTGCACTTCGGGTATGCGGAGCAGCCAATGAACTCGCCGAATCGCCCATGCTTTTTCAGCAAACCGCTGGCGCACAACGGGCACTTTTCGTCCAACTGCTCATCGGCGGGTCGCGCAACTCGCGATCCTTCCACTAGGCGTCTCGTCGTCTTGCAATCCGGATACCCCGCACAGGCCAGGAACGGTCCAAACATGCCGGCTTTGATGGACATTTCTTTGCCGCAATTGTGACAATACTCGATTTTCGTTTCGCCGGGCGCGGCATCCGGGACAGCAGGTGAAAGGTCCTGAATAAAATCGCAATCCGGATAGCGCGAACAGCCCAGGAAAAATCCGAGACGGCTGATGCGCTCAAGCAACTCGCCCTCGCCGCACTTTTCGCACTTCCTGCCCGTCGGAATGCCTGCTTTGTACGAGAGCATTTCATCGTCGGCTTTATCGAGATCGACGGTGAATTTCTCCCAAAACTCTTTTACTGCATCGCGCCACGGCAATTTGCCTTCTTCAATTTCGTCCAGCTCTTCTTCAAGCCGTGCGGTAAAGGTGACGTCAAAAATATCCGCAAAACTCTTGGTCAGTAGTCCGCTGACTCGTTCGCCCAGCATTGTCGGCGAAAAGCGTCCTTGTTCCTTTACGACGTATTCGCGCTCCACGATCACGGAAATGATGGACGCATACGTCGAGGGACGGCCAATACCGTCCTCTTCCAGTTCCTTGACCAGTGTCGCGTCGTTGAAGCGCGGAGGGGGCTGCGTAAAATGCTGGTCTGGGCGAATCGTATCGAGCTTTAGTGTCTGCCCTTCCGTGACGGCAGGAAGTGCGTTGCCTTCGCCTTCGTCGCTCTTGTCATCGTCGGCGATGTCCACAGCCTCCGCCTGATAAACGCTCAAGTATCCGGCGAATTTCTGCACCATACCCGTCGCACGGAACGTGTATTCCCCCGCGGAAATGTCGATCGTCGTTTGATCGAATACCGCCGGCATCATTTGCGAGGCCACAAATCTTTGCCAAATCAGTTGATACAGCTTGAATTGATCTTCCTTCAAATATTTCCGAACGTCTTCCGGTGTGCGCGTTACATCCGTCGGACGAACCGCTTCGTGCGCCTCTTGCGCATCTTTCTTGGACTTGTAATAGTTCGGCTTCTCCGGTAAATAAGCCGATCCGAATCTTTCTGGAATCAATTCGCGCACTTGGGCCAGCGCGTCCTGCGAAACGTTCACGGAATCCGTACGCATGTAAGTGATCAGAGCAACGGAGCCCTCGGCCCCCAATTCCACTCCCTCATACAATCCTTGTGCGACTCGCATCGTATTCTTAGCCGAATAGCGCAACCGATTGTAGGACGCTTGTTGCAGCTTGGAGGTCGTAAACGGCGGAGGCGGATTTCTTTTTTTCTCGCGTTGCGTGACGCTCGCGACTTGCCATTTCGCTTTGCTCACTGTGGCGACAATCTTGTCTGCCGAAGCCTGGTTTGGAACTTCGATGTCTTCGCCCTTGTGCTTGAAGAGCTTTGCTTCAAATAGCGGCGGCTGACCCGCATCCAATTTTGCGTGGATTGTCCAGTATTCCTGAGGCACGAACGCACGGATTGCCAATTCGCGTTCAACGATTAAACGCAGCGCAACTGTTTGTACGCGGCCGGCGGAAAGCCCTCGGCGCACCTTATCCCACAAGATAGGAGAAACCTTGTAACCGACGATCCGGTCCAGAACGCGGCGCGCCTGCTGCGCATCCACAAGATTCGCGTCAACCTTGCGCGGTTTATCGAACGCCGCTCGAATCGCCTTTGGAGTAATTTCGTTAAAGGTCACGCGGAAGATCTTCTTCGGATCAATCGCGACGGCTTCTTTCTTGGAAACTTCTTCCTTTTCTTCCACCACAGGCGGAGGCGGAACTTTCGCAGTCTTTTTCTTGAACCGGGAAACGGTTGGCTCCTGCTCCTCAAACTTGGATGGTTTGGAGAGCACCATGGCCAGATGCGCCGAGATCGCTTCTCCTTCGCGATCCGGGTCGCCCGCCAGATAGATCGCGTCCGCCGTACTAGCGGCTTTCCGCAGATCGTTTATGACTTTGCCTTTGCCGCTTATGATTTGCAGCGTAGGCTCAAAGATATTTTCGTCATCCAGCCGGATGATCTTTCCCGCGGGTTTCTCTTTTACTTTCGCGGCCTTTTTACTGCCTTTTTTCGCCTTGGATTTCTTTTTCTTTCTGCCATTGCCCTCTTCTTCTCCGGGCAAACGGATACCGATCGTCTTTTTCGGCAGGTCCAGCACGTGGCCGACCGACGCTTTGACGAGAAAATTCTTCCCCAAATACTTGTTGATGGTCTTCGCCTTTGCAGGCGATTCCACAATTACCAACGAACGAGCCATGTTGCAGTTTTACCCCGGAATCTTCTGAGGGAAGGGCCGCAGGCGCGGGCTGTGTCCTTCTCGCTACCTTATATAACAGAGCTGTCAAGTCTCAGCTGCTTGCAACTCACAAAATTGCCTGCTACAGAAGAACCTTGCTGAATAGTTTTCCCGGCAATTGCCGGACGATCCCTTTCATCTCCAGATCAAAAAGCGTAGCCAGAACCTCCGAAGAGTTCAAGCCGCTCCGCTCCACGATGTCGTCAATCGGTTGCGGCTCATCGGAACTGAGCAGGTCATACAGCTTCTTTTCGCTGGGAGCGAGCGAGGCCGCAACCAATAGATTCGCCTGACCCGTCTCCGGTTGCATGAGTTGTACGAGGGCTGCCCGGACCGGCGTCGGCAGCTCCTCGATTACATCTTCGGCATTGGTCACCAGCTTCGCGCCTTGTTTAATGAGCTGATTCGGCGCAAAGCTAACCGGCTGAGTGACATTGCCGGGAACACCGAACACTTCCCGCCCAAATTCCATCGCCAGCCGCGCGGTTATCAGGGAACCGGAATATTGCGCGCCCTCCACGATGATCGCGCCGAGCGGCATGCCCGCGACGATGCGGTTGCGAATCGGAAAATTCTCAGGCGAAGGGTGCGTGCCCAAAGGAAATTCGCTGAGGATCGCGCCATTTTCCAAAACTTTTTCGTAGAGTTTTTTATTTTCCTTTGGGTAGCAGACGTCGATGCCAGTTCCAAGCACTCCGATTGCGCGGCCGCCAACTGCGAGCGCGCCATGATGCGCGATCGCGTCAATGCCCCGCGCCAGGCCGCTGACGATCACGATTCCGCGCACCGCCAGGTCGCGCCCCAACCGCTCCGCCATTTGCGTGCCATACATCGTCGGCTTGCGTGTACCGACAATGCTGAGGCTTGGCGCATTGAGGATTTCCGCGTTGCCGCGAACGTATAGCATCACCGGCGGATCGTAAATTTGCAGCAGTGTCTGCGGATATGCCGGCTCGGTCCAATTGACGATACGCGCGCCCGCGACCTTGCGCAAATTTGTCAGGTCTTTTTCGGCGCGCTTGAAG
Source organism: Candidatus Acidiferrum sp. (assembly GCA_035295625.1). Lineage (GTDB taxonomy): Bacteria > Acidobacteriota > Terriglobia > Acidiferrales > UBA7541 > Acidiferrum. Next base: position 18,174 of record DATGIS010000053.1, read on the forward strand.
GCCTGCTTCTTGAAGATGGCTTGTGCGGATGGCGCTGGCAGATTGCACGCTTCAAGCCGCCGCAGCGGCTGGCGGAACACTTCGTCCGGCGAGCCGAATTCTTTCAGCAACCGCGCCGATAGCCGCGCCGCGATACCCGGCGTCAATGTCAGCGCAAGCCAGGAGAGAGACGAATCCAGCTCCATCGAGAGGCCCCCACGCGAGGGCAGCCTACGCAAGGGGTAACTTACCTGTCAAGTCTTTTGTCTGGAATTCCAACGTCTGGCGCGCTCAGCCCCCTGAGTCGGCAAAGTCAGGGCTGCGCGGCGTCTTCGCCGAGTATCGCATCGAGCGTCCCATTAAACAGATCCGCATCGGCTTCCGTAAAAATCAACGGCGGGCGCAACTTGATTACATTGTGATGCGGGCCGTCGGTCCCGGCAAGAACGCCGCGTTCGCGGAGGCGATTGACGATGTAGGCAGCCCGCGTTGTCGCGGGCTCGCGCGATTCGCGATCGGTCACAAGGTCAAGGCCAAGGAAAAGCCCGGAGCCGCGGACGTCGCCCAGAAGCTCGTGGCGTTTTTGCAGTTCGGCAAGTCCCGCAAGCCAATAATCTCCGACCTTCTTCGCGTTTTCCTGCAGCTTTTCGTCACGGATTACATCGAGCACCGCGAGGCCGACCGCGCAGGAAACCGGATTGCCGCCGAACGTGCTGAAGAACTCCATTCCGTTCGCGAAAGCTGCCGCAATTTCTGGAGTGGTGACGACGGCCGCGAGTGGAAACGCATTCCCGATCGGTTTGCCGAACACCACAATATCCGGCACAACGCCCTGCGTCTCGATTCCCCAAAAATGCCTGCCGAGCCGGCCGAAGCCGACCTGCACTTCGTCCGCGATGCAGACGCCACCGGCGGCGCGCACATGTCGATAGACTTCCGCGAGGTAGTCCGGCGGAAAGACAATTTGCCCCGCGACACTGGGTAATGTCTCCGCGAGATACGTGACGCGGCGGCCCTGCTTGCGCAAAGACTCGACAATTTCGCCGGCATGCGCTGCGTATTTTTCGCCAAGATTCTTTTCGCCTCGACGATACGGGCCTCGATAGTCATCGGCAATCGGCGCGACATGCACCCACGGTCTTTGCCCGTTACCGCCGGGCCCGTTGAATTTATAGGGGCTGACGTCAATCAGAGTGTTCGTGTGTCCGTGGTACGCGTGCTCAAGAACGATGATGTCGTCCGAGCCGGTCTTCACGCGCGCCATGCGAATCGCCAGTTCGTTCGCTTCGCTGCCGGAATTCACGAAGTAGCAGATCTTCAGTGGCGCCGGCAGAAGCTCTGTCAGGCGCTCCGCATAGCGCAAAACATTTTCGTGCAGGTAGCGCGTATTCGTATTGAGCAGCGCGAGCTGCTTTTGCGCCGCTTCGGCGACGCGCAGATGGCTGTGGCCAACGAGCGGGACGTTATTGTAAACGTCGAGATACGCGCGGCCCGTCTCGTCGTACAAAAATTGCTTCCATCCTCGCACCATGTTCAAGGGCTTCGAGTAGGAAACGCTCAGGCTGCTGCCCAGCAATTTCTTTCGAGCCGCCAAGAGCTCCGTCGCCGGACGCGACGGTTGCGGAAATCGGTCGGGCGGAATCTGCAGCAGCAAATTGGGATCGGGCGAGAGCGCTTTCCAAAGCGTGCGCTGCGAAGCGCTCGCCACTCCGGGAAATTCCATGCCCCGGTCGAGCATGTCCAAAATAATCTGAAAATGAACGTGGGGCGCCCAGCCGCCGTTCTCGTGAATGTCGCCCACATATGCGAAGACATCTCCCTGCGCAACCTGCTGACCGACGCGAAGCTCTTGGAGCGTTGCTTCGTTCAGGTGTCCGTACAGCGTGAAAAATTCTTCGCCCGAATCGGTCGCGTGCTTCAGAACAACGAGCGGGCCGTAGTCGAGGGGAAACGCATTGTTCGCAAGCAGATGCACTTCGCCTGCGAGCGGCGCATGAATCGGCGTCCCAGGCTCAACGAATAGATCGATGCCAAGATGAATCGTCCGCCGTTCGTCGGTCGGATTCTTGCTCGCGCCAAATTGCGGCCCATTGTAGAGGAGGCGAGGTTCGTCATACCGTCCAATCGCCACCTTTGCACCAGTTGGCTTCAATTCAGCGTGAATCGCGGCGACGAGATTTTGTGGCTCGGCCGCGTTTGGATTGGCACCCAGAAAAGTGCTGCCCACGCTCAAGTCGAGAACAACAGACGGCTCTTTCCGCAAATCGCATGGCAGCAGCGAACTCGCGCTCGCTGCCACTCTCTTCAGGTAACTCTCGACGGCGGCGGCTTTTTCAATGGGTTCTAAACCGCACGCAACTCGAAACGAGTACGTCGCATAGCGCGGAAAAATTTTTGCCAGCCGTTCCAGTGCTTCCCAAGCGGGCGCTTCCGTGACCGTCACATACGAATCATCTGGCTTCAGCGATTTGCGATGGGCGGAATTTACGACGCTCACGGCCAGCCGCATGCAAACGAGTGGATACAACAGCAGAATTTCTTCGTCGGTGAGTGGAAATTCGCTATGAAAGCCGGCTACAACACGCCCCGCAGCGGCCAGCACGTCCTTTTCACCAAGGATCGCGTACGCGACGGCCGTCGCCAGTTCCGAAACTGTAATTCCATAGTGCGCATCGCCGAAGTCGATCACGCCGGCAATTCGCGGCGGGTTGCCCGTCTCTCGCGCAATCAATACGTTGTAGTCGTTGGCGTCGCCGTAGATAACGCTTTTCCGCAAGGCCGGAAGCCGTGGCACAACTTCACTTTCGAACAGCCCAAGAAATCTCTGCACCAACATTCGCCGCGGCAATTCCGGAACGTGCTGCAAATACTCGCGAATCCAGCCGGCTCGCGCCGCATCCCACTTCAATTCTCCACGCGCCGCGGGATGCGAAAAATCCGCGAGCGCACAGCTCAACTTCCCAAGGAACCGGCCAAACTCTTCCAGAAGTTCCGGCGAATGGGGCCGGAATTCCGCGAGCGTTCTGCCGCGCAAGTACGAAAGCATCCACGCAATTCGGCAGGAGCCGTCCGCTACTTTTATTTCGGAGCAGGATTGGCCTTTCGCGGTAGGGATCACGCGCGGCAACGGAAGTTCCGGTGCACGATTGGCAAGATGCTGCAACATCCCGCACTGCATTTCGACAAACGCGCGGTCGCGGTCGGGATGCATCACTTTCAGGACAAACTCCGCGCCGTCCGATGCCCGCAAATGAAAATTGTCGTCGTATTCGCCGGGAAGCGAATGCGCGGCAGCTTCGATGCCAAAAAGCTGCCGCGCTGTCTCCGCTGCTTCTGATTCCGTTATGGGTTTTGCTACCGGCGCTTCCCGCATCGTGCGCAGAATTTTAACGGGAAGCGTTGTGCCTCGTCCAATCGCTCAGTCGATTGAAATGGGCCCGTTCACCGTCGACGCATGCACAACCGTCGGGCCACTTCCGAACTCTACACGCTTCTTGTCATCGTCCCAGGTCTTCCGCGCTTCGGAACAGACGCTAGCGCCGCAATGAAACGGGCTGTGTCCATCAGACTCAATCACGACGCCCGATTTGTATCCCTGTGGCACGCGAACCGTCAGCGGTCCGTTTTGCGCATGTGCCTGCAAACCAGTTCCGCTCCAGTTGGTCCCGCTCAACGCCACTTCAATCGGCCCATTCTGCGTGCGAATGTCGACGCTTCCGCTCGTTTCATTCGAGGTGATCGGTCCGTTCTCCGTGTGAAGCTCCACCGTACCGCTCGTCCCTTCTGCTGTAATCGGTCCGTTCTGGGCACTCAACTTCACTTCGCCTTTGCAATCGCGCGCCGTAATTGGCCCGTTCAGCGCACGCGCGGTGATTTTTCCTTCCACCGAGTAAAGTCCAAGCGGTCCATTGTTCACGTGCAAATCGAGCGACGCCGCCTTCGGCGCGCGGATCAGCAAAAACGCCGTCCATGCCTCGTGGTTCAACGGTCCCTTCACGGTAATCTCGCCGTTGCCGGTTGCCAGTTTTATTTGCGACAGCACCTGCTGCGAATCGTCATACGGCGCCGCCGCTTTGCACAGCGTCACCGAATAGCCATCCTTATCCCAGCCGGTAACCTGCACGCCGCCATTCGTTTCGCCGGTCGCCTTCAATACCGGCATCTCGCTCTTCGAGAACGTCCTGTCTTCCGACTGAATCACCGCCTTGTGCCCGTCAAACTCAATCTGCAAATCGTTGCAGCTCGCCACCGGCTCGTCGCCGTGCATTGAAACGTTCCGCGAGTGGCGGTCGGCCGCCGCCGAGCTCATCACAAAGAGGGAACAAAAAGCGATAATCGCGAGGACACAGACAATCCGAAGTGTATGCATGATTCGAGCCTCCTGAACCATAGACGAGCGCCCAACGGCGATGGTCTTGTCGGCTCTCTAAAATAGTTCGGGAATTTCCGCTTCGTCGTCCGCCGCGCCGAACATCAACCCCCCGCCGCTTCCAATTGGCGGACCGTCCGGCGGTTCCGAAGGCGGCAGCGCCTCCAGCTTCTTCGCATCTCGCTCAAACTGCTCGATTTCTCGCGCTGCCTGCGCCCGATGTGCCCATTCATCTTCGCCGACGCCGCCGTTCGGCGTTCCAATCCACTCCTTCAACTGATGCAGCTTCAGCGCGGCAATCGCGCGAACTTCAGGCGCAGCGGAGCCGTTTGTTGCCAGCCCCAGCAGGTCATACAAAACGACATCATCGACCACGCGGCCGATTGCGCCGTTATAGTCTGCTCCCCGTTTTGCCTTCCACGTCGCCGCCAGCACCGCATCCAACACTTCTTCCAATCCCGGATTCGCCGAATCCCGCGCATGAAATTCCACCAGCCGCGCCGCCCGCTCTGGATTGAAAACGAATTGCAAAGCATGCTGCGCCGCCGCTTCCGCCGGAGCCAGCGCATCAAACGCCGGGCTCGTTCGAATCTTGAAGTGTTCCCGCCCTCGCGGATACATCACCGGCCGCGGTGGAATCATCTTCAATAAATCTTCCGGCAGCGCCAGCCCCTCCGGCTTCAGCGTGGCAAGCACTGCCGCCAAAGCGCGCCGTTGTTCCGCCGGTGCAACAATCTTTGTCGGCATCTGCCCGTCGCCGCGCAGCGCAAACACATAATCCATTCCGCCGATGAACTTGCTCGCAGCTTCCACTTGATACCGATGCAGCATGTAAACTGGCACAAGCGCGTCTTCTATCGCCGCCAGTGGCTCGCCTTCGCGAATATTGTTTTCGCCAAATCGCTTCAGCGCCGCCGCTCGCACATTCATCAAACGATTCAGCTCATCCACCGCGTTCGAACCGGTGTCCCACAAGTGAGCCACGCTGCTCGACGATCCCGCCGGACGCGCATCTTGGTCCGTCAAAAATCGCAGCCCGCGCCCAAACGCGTCGTTCAACATTTTATTCAGCGCGTTCGCTTCGTCCGTCCCCGGCGCAAAATCCTGATACCCCCACGCGATCGCGATTTTATCCCATTCGCCGATTCCCTTCGCGTACGCCTCCGCAACATCTGGCGCGCCATCCGGCCCCAGCGTCACATACGGTGGCGGATAATCCATCACCGACGAACGGTGCACCGTGCTCGACGAATAGTTGTGTTCGAGTCCCAGCGTGTGCCCCACTTCATGCGCCGCCAGTTGCCGCAAACGCGCCAGCGCCATTTCCAGCATCTTCGGCGAAACCGGTTTCCCTTTTTCGTACGGTGCCAGCAATCCTTCCGCAATCAAATAATCCTGGCGCACGCGCAGCGAGCCCAGCGTCACGTGGCCCTTGATAATTTCTCCCGTGCGCGGATCGATTACTCCCGCGCCGTACGACCACCCCCGCGTCGCTCGATGCACCCACTGAATCACGTTGTAGCGCAAATCCATCGGGTCCGCGCCCTCGGGCATCAACTCCACCCGAAACGCATCCTTATAACCCACCGCTTCGAACGCCTGGTTCCACCACCGCGCGCCGTCGAGTAGCGCCGATCGAATCGGCTCCGGCGCGCCGCGGTCCAGGTAATAGACGATCGGCTTCACCGGCTCGCTCATCGCCGCGCTGGGATCTTTTTTCTCCAGCCGGTGCCGCGAAATAAACCGCTTCTCAATCCGCTCGCTCACTGGAGTCGCGTAGTCAAAATATGAAATTCCGAAAAAGCTCGACCGCGGATCGAACGCGCGCGGCTTGTAACCCGCTGCCGGCAATTGCACAAACGAATGATGCTCCCGCACCGTGATCGCCTGCGGATCGGGTGTCACTTGCCGCACCCACCCGCTCGGCTCATCGCCAACGAATGTCAGCGTCGCCTCCACTTCCGTGTTCAACGGAAAGTTCTTCGTGTTCGCCAGATAAATCGCCGAGCGCGACGCCTCCAGCCGGTAACTTCCCTGCTTCGCGCGACGCAACGCGTTCGTCACGCCGTGCGCATCGCGCAGAAAAAAGTCCGTCGCATCCACCAGAACGCTCGACCCTTCTTCCGCAGCGGCTGTGAATCCCCAAATCACCGACTCCGCAAACGAATCGCGCACGGCGCGTTGTTCCGCTTCGTCATTCGTAATCGCCCGAAAATCCAGATTTCTCTCGATCAACAAAATTTTCGGCCCGCTTCGCTCAAAGCGCACAACACGCGTCGCGCCAAGTTGCCCGCGATCCAATCCGATGTCATTCGAACCGACACCCGCCGACAGCGAACTCTGATACAAGAAATCCGTGCCCCACTTATCAACCTCCAGCCAAAGCTTTCCCTGCTTCGCATCCCAATAGACGTTGAAATATCCCGGCAGCTTCTCCCCGCCTTTTGTCTTTTCGGCAATCGACGGCATTGCCGAAGCAGCGGCTTGCGCGCGCAACCCAGCTGGCGCCGCAAAGAACACTAAACTCAACATTACAAAAAACACGCGCTTCCGCATTTCCATCGCCTCCAAAAGTGACGCATCCTTTTACACCAGAAGCCTACCGGCCAGTTCGAATTTTTTGAATCTCGCGAAGCAAAAGTCAAAATTCCGCGCATCAATTGCCTTTTGCTATACTCGACCTCGGCGAGCCAGCCCGCACGTGAACAAACTTCGCATTTCGGTCGTACGGTACCTCAACACCGCGCCTCTCGTTCGCGGTTTCACCCACGGCCCTCTGCAGGGCAAGTACGATCTTTCCTTCACTGTCCCATCCCTCTGCGCGGAAGCGCTCCGCACCGGCGCCGCAGATGTCGCCATCATCCCCGCCATCGAATATCAACGCATTCCAGATCTCGTCATCCTGCCGGATCTTTCCATCGCCTCCAAAGAGCGCGTCCGCAGCCTGCTCGTAGTTTCCAGGGGCCCGATCCGCTTTGCAAAACGAATTGCGCTCGACCGCAGCTCGCGCAGCACGCAAGCGCTCACCAAGATTCTCTGCGCCAACCGCTGGAACATCTCGCCTGAATTCAGCGAAGCCGAACCGGACGTCGCCGCCATGCTCGCCAATTCCGGCGCCGCTCTGCTCATCGGCGACCCAGCCCTGCGCCTCGCGATCGCCGCCGAAGCTAAAGCCAAGCCCGGCCGCGACGGCGAATGGATCTGCGAGGGCGCCACCGTCGGCCTTCCGAATTTTCCAACGCTGCATATTTACGATGTCGTGCGCGAATGGTGGCAGATGACCGAGCGCCCTGCCGTTCTCGCCGTCTGGGCTGCGCGAAAAGAAATCGTCACCGACGCGCTCGCCGACGAATTTCTCGATTCTCTGAATTACGGCCTCGAGAATCTCGACACCATCTGCAAAGAAGCGTCCGCCGAGATGAATTTGCCGGAAAAAGAATTGAAGCTCTATCTGAAGACCAACATCGACTATTCGCTGGATGACGAAAACCGCAAAGGCCTCCTCGCCTACTACTCCCACGCCCTAAAACTCGGCCTCCTCGAAAAACTCAATCCCATCACCATCGCAGGCCGCACCGGCGTTCCGGCCCGTTCCATGGATTTCACCTGGGCCAAAGTCCCGTCCAAAATGTAGTGACGGGTCTTGAGTGACATAGGCTTCGGCCTGTGCTCCGACGACCACGAAATCCGGTTAACGCACGATTCGTTCCCGGCATCCAAACCAAAATTCTTCTTCTTGCTTCTACTTTCAACTTAACACTTACGACTTAACACTCTTCCCGCGCCTCAGCCTCATCTCCAACTCTTCCGGCGTCCTCGGCCAATCCTCCCTCAACAATCTCGAAAACGCCCGGTCCGCCAGCAATTTCCCGCCCGTCTGGCACATCGGACAATAATTCGTCTCATTCGATGCATACTTGATCCGCTGCACCTTCTCGCCGCATCGCGGACACGCCTGTTTGTACTTCCCATGCACCGCCATCTCCGGCCGGAACGCCGTCACGCCCTCCGGAAATTTGTCGCCCGTCTCCGCACGCAATCGTTCTGTCCACTCCCTCAACGATTTTCGGGTCGCTTCAAACAGCCGCGTCACTTCTTCGTCCTTCAACTTCTGCGTCAACGCCAGCGGCGACAGCTTCGCCTCCCACAAAATCTCATCCGAATACGCGTTCCCAATCCCGCTGAACCACTCCGGATCGGTCAGCGCCCTCTTCAACGTATGGTTCTCCGACCGCAGCACTTTCGCAAACTCTTCCTTCGTCGCGCCGAAAACTTCAATCCCGCCCCGATCAAACTCCGCAAGTCCCTCTTCCCCACTCGCCAAATACAATGACGCCCTCTTCTGCGATCCCGCCTCCGTCCACAACAAACTCCCGTCCCCAAAATCAAACGCCGCCAAATGCTTCTTCGACAGCTTTGCGCCTTTCTTGCCCCAGTGCAGCCTCCCCGCAATCATCAAATGCAGCACCAGCCAAATCTCGGCCTTTTCAGTAGCGTAGGCACTCTTGCCTGCGCCCCATTTCTCCGCTGTCGCGCACTCAGCTACGGTCTTCGGTCGCTCCGTTTCGCCATCTCCCAGCCCGATACAAATCCTCTTCCCCATCCGCCGCAACTCCACAACTTCTTTCCCAATCGCACTCGCCACCGGCGGCTCTACGCTCCGCAACAAAAACGGGCTCACAATCCGCAAATTCTCAAGCCGTTGCCCAAGAATCCGCTTCTCCAGCGCCTCAATGTAAATCGTCACGTCCGGTAGTTCCGGCATGCGCTCTCGTCACCGCTAGATTTGGAGGGTCGTTTCCTCCGCTCCATTCGTTTTATATTCATGGATGAGGGATTCACCGGCACAAGCCGACTCATGCCTCTGGATTCGTCTGCCGTAGTAGCCACCGCACAAACCATCCAACCGCAAATACGCAACCACCAACCAACATCAGTTCGAATTTTGTCGCACCTGTTTTTGTGCCCAATGCGCTTCGACTCGATCCTACAAACAGCGCTAACAAGATAACTCCGGTCCCAAAATCTTGCCCGATCTGTGCCACTTGCGAAGGAAAACTCGCCAGCTTCTTGTTCTTTGCGGTTTCTTCCAGTGACAACTCATCTTGAATCGTGAGCCCCAGTCCTTCAGACGATTTGCGAAACAGAAAAATTGCTTTTCCAATAAGGCCAACTCCGCCCAGAGCAAACGCCAGAGATAGCGTCGAGAAACTCGCGTCTGACGGCGCAAAATACCAGGACAAGATGGCCAAAATACCTAACCCTAAATACAGGAACCCCCGCTTCGGATGGTATTCGAAGTCTCCGGCAAAATTTTCTAACAACCATCCCCGCCAATCCATGCCGCGAGTCTACCTCAACTGGATTTCTCTCAGAATTCGATCTTCCAGCTTGGCCATTCTGCCAGCCGTCATGCGAGAATACTCACGAAAAGCTTGCCCGTGCCACCAAGCCTCTTCCGCTTCGGCCTCTTCGAATTCGACGCCCACTCGCATCAGCTGCGCCGTGAAGGCCGTCCCATTTCCCTGCAAGCTCAGCCGGCAAAAACTCTCCGCAAAGGCACCATGACCCGCCCCCTCTTCCATCTCGGCAACCTGAAATTCTTCCCCGCTGGCTCTCCTTTAACCCGCATCGAATTTCAAATCTCCGCTCAGTCTACGACGATGCAAGTCCTCGCTCCCGCCCCTCTCCTGTCCGCCCAAAAACCCTCCTCCCGAGCCTCGGTGTCGTAACGTTGGCATCCTACCGGCTACTCTTCCGGTGGTAGGGGCACGATATATCGTGCCCTCTTCGCTTTTCGTATTTTGTCGCGGCCGATCTTCGAATCGGTGCTTTTGCTTTTCTGTTGTCTCTTTCTTTGCCTTTATAGAGGCTTCTGTTCCGGCTCGTTGACTTGCCTTATTCCCGCAACCTAAGATGCTCGCCAATGCCAGATTCTTCGTCATTCGTCGGCACTACCATCTCCCACTACCGGATTGTCGAGCGGTTGGGCGGCGGCGGCATGGGAGTCGTTTACAAAGCCGAAGACTCCCGCCTTCATCGCAGCGTCGCCCTGAAATTTCTCCCCGACAACGTTGCCCACGATCCTCAAGCTCTTGCCCGCTTCCAGCGCGAAGCGCAAGCCGCATCCGCTCTCAATCACCCGAACATCTGCACCATCCATGACATTGGCGAGCAGGATGGCAAAGCCTTCATTGTCATGGAGTTTCTCGACGGCGTTACCCTGAGACACCTGATCAACGGTCAGCCTATGGAGCTCGATCGAATTCTCGATATCGCCATCGAACTCGCTGACGCCTTGGACGCCGCGCACAGCAGCGGCATCGTCCATCGCGACATCAAGCCGTCAAACATTCTCGTCACAAAACGGAATCACGCGAAGATTCTCGATTTTGGTTTGGCCAAGGTCGCTGCAAC
>DATGIS010000054.1:0-40468 GCA_035295625.1 Candidatus Acidiferrum sp.
CGAGATTTCGCATATATCTATAAATCTATCATTCCGCCACGCAGAACAAAAATTGCAGATAGCAGGCAAACTAAGCCGACTCGATCAATTCGATCCGGTTGCCAAAGAAGTCAAAGACGTGAACGCGCCGTCGCCCGTCGATGGAAGCGTCGGGCTTTGATGGAAGTCCCGCCTTCTTACATCCGGCGAGAATCTCATCCAAACCTTCCACCACCAACGCCGGATGGGCTTTGAGCGCCGGACGGAAATCCACCTCAACGCCAAGATGAATGTGTGTAGATCCCGACGAAAACCAACACCCACCTCGTCCAGCCAAGCACTCCGGCTTAAGAGTTTCCGTCATACCCAGAACATCGCGATAGAAAGCGCGTGCACGGTCTTCTTCGCCGGGTGGCATGGCCAGTTGAACGTGATCCAGCGAGAGAATCTTCATTCCAGTGGCCAGTTACGTCTAAGGGAGATACGGCATGGCATCGGTCGACTCGACGAACTTCTTCAGCGCCGCCAAGACGGCTGGCCGCTCGAACAACTGGCAGAAAAGCTCGATCTCTTCCTTAAGTTCGGCGTACGGAATCGGCTTAAGAAATTTCTTTGCCGTCGCGCGTGTGGTGGAATCAAATTTAGTGATCTGCGCGGCGGTCGCGCGGGCAACCTTCAGCGCCTCGCCTTCGCCGGCAAGTTGCGCCACCAAACCTGCTGCCTGCGCACGAGCGGCGTTGACGCTACGGCCAGTGAACAGAAGATCCCGGACGAAACCGTTGCCGAGGTCGCGCTTGAGCCGCGGAATTCCGCCAAAACCCGGAATCAGCCCGAGACGCAATTCTGGAAACGCGAAGCGCGCCATTTTGTCCGCCACGATAATGTCGCAGGTGAGCGCAAGCTCGAGCCCCCCGCCGAAACAGACACCATGAACTGCCGCAATGGTGACGAAGGGCGCTGCATCGATCGCATTGGCAACTCTGTGGCAGCGCTCCACAAAATCGCGGACTCCCGCGTTGCGCTCTTTTTCCGGAAGCGCAATCGCACCGCGATACAACTCGCGCAAATCCGCTCCCGCGGAAAATCCACGCTTCTGCGCGCTAGCGATGATACACACCGCGGTCTCGGCTTCAAATGTCTTCATGGCAGCAACGAATTGTTCCAGTTCGCCAAGCAAAATCGTGCCTATCTCATTGGCGGGTTCGCGGTCGAGCGTCAAATCGACGACGGCGTCGCGCCATTCCCAACGTAGGGCCTTGCCCACGAAACTCTTCATGCCGTCGCTTTCCTTCCGTACATGGCGCTGATCTCCGGCGCGAAGCGCAGATTGATAGCATCCCTGCGCAGCTTGCCATTTGCCGTGAGCATACCGTTCTCTGCGGAAAAAACATCGCGCAGCACGACAAAATTTCGAATCTGGCGATAGTGCGGTAATTCGGTGTTCATAGCGTCAAGCGCGATTTGCACGGCGTCGCTGGACACAATTCCCGTGACGAGCGCACAGAGGTAGCCCTTGCCATTTCCGACCAGAACAACTTGCTGAGCCGCCGGCAAAAGCTGCAACAAGCGATCTTCGATCGGTTCGGGCGCAATGTTATGCCCGGAATTAAGGATGATCAAATTCTTGATACGCCCGACGATCCGCCAGTTGCCGCCAACATTCACCTCCCCTTGATCCCCGGTGTGGAACCAGCCCTCTTGCATCACCTTTGCGGTCTCTGCGGGACGATTCCAGTAACCGGCAAAAACATTCGGGCCGCGCACCAATATTTCTTCATTGTCGCCGATGCGCATTTCTATTCCGGGGACAGCCTGTCCAACTCTGCCCGGTTCGACGGGGATACACGGATCATCGAGCGTGCAGATTCCAGTCGTCTCGGTAAGGCCATAGCCCTGCATGACCGGTATGCCGAGCATCAGGAAGAACTGCTGTGTCTCCGGCGCAAGCGGAGCAGAACCGCAGATGAGCGCCATGAGGTGGGAACCGAACCGCGCCCGGATTTTCCCGAAGATGAGCAGATTGCCGAGGCGAATCCACACGCCGTCAAACATTCGCTTTCGACCCGCGTGCTGGCGCTGCCACGATTCCCTGGCGCGCGCATAGAGATTGCGAATTGGCGCGGCCTGCTTGGCGATATTCTCTTCCACACCCCGGCGGACACGCTCCAACAAAGTTGGGACGTTCAAGAAATAATTCGGAGCCGCGATGCGAATCTCGTCGGCGAGCTTGTTCAAATCCGTCGAGAGAGTGAATTCAGTCTCACGAGTCAACGCCGAAAGCATCACAATCCACGATGCGGCAAAATTCATCGGTAAATAGTGAAAGATACGATCCGGTTCACGCCGTCCCGCCATCAATTGTTCGAGCCGCCCGGTCGTACATGCAATCATGTGCGTGAGATTGGCGGTCGTCAGGCAAACACCCTTCGGCTCCCCTGAAGTTCCAGATGTGTAGATGATGGTGACGAGATCCGCGTCGGTTCGCGGCAGAGGCGAAGTACTGAGTTGGGCCGCGGGCGAATTGGCGCGAATCACGTCGGCGAACAATGCTTGCCGTGGTCCAGTCGGCCAGACGCTGGCAACCGCCGCGCCCAACACCTCATTCCCCGTGAGAAGCAGTCGCGGCTCGCAATCTTTGAGCATACCAACCAGATCGCTCGCGGCTTGACGCGAGTACAGCGGCACGACAATCGCCTTCTCCGCCATCAACGCGAGATCGCATGCGATCCACTCGATCGAATTTGCCCCAAGTACTGCGCAGCGGTCACCCGGCTGAATGCCCGTGTTGCGAAGAAACGTCCGTGCCCGCTGTACGCGCTCCAAAAGTTCTTTTCCCGTGACCGAAACAATCTTCTCGCCATGAATTTCAAGCAGTACGACACGGTCGGCGGACCGTTGCAATTGGCTGAAAATCGTTTCGAGAAAATTCGGCATCGGAGCTTATCGTGCGGCAGTCATCGTCGCCTCTGAAGTGTCGTAGCGCCCAGCAAGCTGAACAAGGGTCTCATTCAGCGGAGGAAGATACTCTTCCCAGCTGCGAACTCCGGAGCGCATCGGGAATTCCGGATATTGGCGGCGTACAACGTCCTCCAGAATCGTACCCATCCTCGCCATCACTTTCAGATTGCCAACGACGGTGCGGGCAATCCCGTCGCGAACAGAATCTGCTTCCACAACCAGCGTCTCCATGGCCTGCAACAGCTTCGGCCCCAAATCCGGATCGTCCACCGTAAGGAACAGGTGCTGGTGTCCTCGTTCTTTCATGAGGTTGCGAATGCGCTCGTCCATGGTCACGCCAGCCGACGCGACCAGGCTCGGCATGCAAGTCACAATGCCGTGATAGCGCGAAGAAACCATGTAAGTGCATTGCCGCAAGATCGAAACGATCTGGAACATGTCGTACTCGTCTGATGTAAAGATCGGCGTCCCGGGTATTTCCGTGGCGATGTCGCGGCAGGCGACCGCATCGAGGCGTTCCATCGCAACAAGCACCGTGAACACGCGGTGCTTCTGTTGAAATGCTTTCGTCGCTTCCACGTAGCCCTGGATGTATTTCTTATATTTGCGATCGACTTCCGAGCCCGACTCGTGGAAATAGACAGTGCGGTACTGGCTGTCTTTGTAGGCGCCCGTTGTCACGCGGGCGACATACTTCGCAAGGGAAGCCTTCACCGGCCACACAAATGGATGAATCGGACAAAGCACGAGCACCGGCGTCTTTTCGTCCCAACCCGCTTCGCGGAGTGCCTTCCGGCCGTATGCATCGGGATGCGGTTCGAACGTCCAGGCCGTATCGGTACCGAGTTCCGTCGAAATTCCCAACTTGCCCAACACCGTCTGCGATTCCGGATTGCGTGTAATTACGAGCGAATCGCGGACATATTTCGCACACATGTTTTCGATGAGCGAATCCATGTGCCCGGCTTCCGCGCCGTAACCCACCGATAGTTTGTTCTCGGAGGATGCGAATCCAAGTGAGCCGATCATCATCGTCGTCAACGCGTTTGCGAATTTGCTTTTGAACATCGAACCTTCGCAGGCGATTACTCCGTGATTCTTGCGCGTTTCGCGATAGAGGAATGGCGGAAACATATCCGGGAGAAAAACCTGCTTTGTTCCTTCGAAATACCCTTTCGTACGGTCGAAACTCTGCGTCATCACGCTGAATTCAGTGTTCTCAGCGCCCAACACATGGCGTATCTGGCGCAGCATTTCGTTCACTCGCACGTCCGAGCCAGTGTTGCGCGTGCCGTTATAGCCGGCAAAGAGCAGCCGCAGCTTTTCACCCGGCTGCCAGCGCCGCCCGCCACCGAGCATCCATTGCAAGCGCGTCAATTCGATCAGCGCGCTCACCCACACCACAAGTAGAAAATCCGTCATCCCACAGAACTCCCGCTCGCGCTTTTCGCCACTGCACTTTCCGCCGGCCACGGCCTTGCCGGATATCGAAACCTATTCGTGCGGCTGAACCGCAGCAGCGGATATGCGTACGCCGAAAACTTGGCCGGCTCTTCCCCGTCCAATTCTGCAATGACTCGCGAATTATCGAACACTGTGTTCCACGTCAAATAAGGCCAAAAAACTTTCAAGAGTGAGGCGCCTCTGCCAATATCGCTCTTCTTCCGCGCAAGCCAGTTCACCGTGCCCGAAAACGGCGATCCAAGCGACGAAACATACATCGGTTTCCGCCCCCCGCCTTCTTTTGCAATGGCGTCGGTCAATTCGCGATAGGTCTGGGAACCCGTTCCTGACGACAGATGGTACGTGTTGTGTGCAGGCGAGTCCTTCTGATGAATCGCCACGATCGCCTTACCCACATAGTCCGCCGGAACAATATCGATGCGGTCGTCCGGCCGCAGCGGAAGGACGGGCAAACTCGCCAGCACGCTGAATGCCTGCACCATGTCGAACTGTGTCGTCTCCGGTTTGCGGCTGTCGCCCAGAACTATCGCCGGACGAAAAATCGTTCGGGTTACATCCGGGAGCAATTGATGCACCATGTGTTCGCAAAATTTTTTCGTTCGCGCATAGGGATCATAGTCTGAGCGCGACCAGTCGATCGATTCGTCTTCCCGCACGACTTCATCTTGTCGCGTTCCGGCCACAGCGACCGTCGAAACATGCGAATAGCGCCGCAAGCCATGATGATCCTGAATCCTGCGCGCCAATTGAATTACTTCGAGCGATCCACGCAGATTTACGTTGAGGCACTGCTTTTCCGACTTACGATTCAGTGAAGCGGCGCAGTGAATCAGAGAATCCGTGGTCTCTACCAACTGCCGGTAATCATCGCCAGAAAGACCGAATCGCTCGGCGGTCAAATCACCGCGAAAGATTCGTACGCGGCTCGAAATATATTCGCGAAACTCTTCGAAATCCAGATGGAGTTGCAGCGACTGCCACAATCGCTCGCGCGCTTCCTGATCGCTTTTTGCCCGCACCAGAAGATTCAGCGAATCACGGTGGCCGGTGAAAAGTCCCGCGGCAAGATAGCTGCCCAAATATCCGGTCGAGCCGGTAAGAAAAATTGCCATTGGATTAGGCGCTCTGTCCTGTGCCGGAAAGAGCCGCGGCGGCCATCGGCTCATTGCCCCAATCGATCTGGCGCGCGGGGCGCGATTCCAGTGGGCGGCCTTCCATCAGCGGATAGCACCAGCGGCGCAACGCGGGGATGTGAACGTTGATCCAGTAATCCCACCAGTCAATCGTTTCCGGATCGAACGCGAATAACTTGTGTTCTTCGGGAGTCAGCGCCGCGGTCAACAATCGCGCGTTCTCGCATTCAAACACGTGCTCGTTGTGGAGAATGAACGGCTCGTACAATTCGATCAGCTTTTCTGCGCGATTCAAATCGCGTTCGGCCTTCGCGAGCGGCGACTTCTTGAAACGCAAAACTCCAGCGGCGCGGTTGATTCCGCTCACAACCGCCTTCTGCATCGGAATCGAGAGTCTCTCATATCGCTGTTTTGAAACGGGAATCGTCTCGAACTTTACTTTCAACCAATGGTCGATTCCCTGCTGCGTTTTGTAGTGCTTCCGGTGCGCCAGGCCGGTCAATTCAATGCTGCGGCCCATATTGCACGGCGTGATACCGGAGGTCGCGAGCTGGTACATCCGCGCGTTCTTGCGTTGCACGAGCGCCGCGGCGATCAACGTCATGCCGCGGCAAACCATATCGACTGGAATTACATCGAGGCACTTTTTTTCGTTCGACGGGAGTTGCCGGAAATTCGTCCCGAGCAAATACGACAGCGGCCCGGAAGTGTTGATCCCTTCATTCCAGCCCGAAAACGGAGTCCGCGTCGAACTCTCCACAATCGACGGCCGGACCACGGCGACTGGCAGATCCTTACCGCGTCGCGCCAGAATCGCTTCACCAAGACTCTTCGTAAACGTATAGGTATTCGGCCAACCAAGCCGCTGGGCCCGCTTCATTCCCGCGCGCACCAGACGATTGCGCTCCCAACGCAGGCGATTGCGCCGAACAACTCCTTCGAGTTCTTTTGCCTCAACCTTCGATTCGTCCGCGCCTTTCCCCAAAGCCTGCCGCCGCAACGCACGCGCCAATTCATTCCCTTGTGCACGCTCCTCGACGCTCCGAATCAGAGTTCGCATTGACTCAATTTCCCGTTCAGAATCAAAGCGCGGATCGCCCGCGGGATTGTAGTTTTCGCTCAATTCTTCCGGCACGCGGCCATCGCGCTTGCCGACCACATAACAGGTTGAAAGGTGCATCAGCGCCGCGTGATCCGAAGAACGCAAAAATTCCACGAGATTCAGGGTCGAATCAACGTTCGACGCAAGCGCATCGCGCAAGTCCGGGTTGAAATCCGTCAAGCCGGCACTGTTCACAACAAGATCAAGCGACTTCGCCAACCGTTCGCGCGTCGCGGCTTCCAAACCAAGTCCCGGCGCGCTTACGTCGCCTTCCACAACTTCCACTTTCTCTTTCAAAAACTGTCCCAGTCCGCTCCCGTAAATTTCCTGCAGCGGATCGAATGTTGGTGATTCTTCCACAATTTTTTCGAAGCGCCGCTGGGCCGTCGTGGTACGGTTGCGCCGAATCAACAACGTAATCTTCCGAATGTCGGGAATCTGCTGCAGCAGCTCAACCATCCAGACTTTGCCGATGAAACCGGTCACGCCAATCAGCATCAAGTGCTTGCCGCTGAGCGATTCCCGAACAGAAAGTCGCTCCACCCGCGGCACGCCACCATATAAAACCACATTTCGCGTGAGCGATATGACCGGTCGCGCCGAAGTCTGTGTCGCCGCGACGGCATCGTTCGCGTCCTTCCAACCCATGTTCGAAACGAGTTTTTCTGTTGCCAGCCGGCCGTCCACTGAACCGCTCGCAACCCAGGCCAGCGGCCCACGCGGCCGCACGATCGGCTTCAGCAAACGCCCAGTCGCGACGCCATCGCGAAACTCAAGCCGATTCGAAACAAAATTCTCGACACCAAGATGAACTGCCAGCGGGCGCAAGACGTGGTCGAGCGACTGCCCGACCAAAACGATGTTCTCTCCAGCCGCAAGGCTCGCCTGTAGTTTTTCAACTGCAGCCTTCCGCAGTTTCGGCTTTAGAAAATACTGAAAGTATTCTTCCCCTAGCAAATCCAGCCGGTCGCGCGTCACACCGCGCAAAAGCGCATACAGCAGTCGCGTCGCAAATGTTCGGCCAGCAACGTAAGCGACTGGCCGAAGCAATACCATCGCCGCCATGCTGGCGCGACGCTTCCAGCGTTCAGCAAAACTCTGCCCATGCCAGGTGAAAAACCCGACTTGCCACAGCGCACTTAACTCCAATAAAGAGCCTTCCACGCGCCAATAGACCGGCGTCGCCGCGTTATCATTCGGCTGCTTTCCTTTGTCTTGTATAACGAGATTCGGCATTCCTGGCCTGGCTTTACCCGCGAAAAAAATGCGCCCCGACACACTCTGAACTGCCGTGATTGAAGTGTGATCGCACCTGTCTAGGTCTGGAACATATGGGACGACTGCTCCGGCGAGATCCGCTCGTCTGCGATGCCCTCGACGGCACCGCGCCTTCGCTCTGCTGAAAGCGGCTCCCCTCGCCGGTCCATTGGAAAAATATCATTCCAATGGGGTTCCCGCAAGGCAACGGGAACTACGGGAATGATCGAGCTTGAGTCTCATCGGTCGTGGCACAAGGGGTCGAAATTCAGACCGAACCACCTTGGACGCTAGCCAGCATTCCGCGTAACCGGCGTGCTTGTCGCAATCACGAGCTGGCGTTCGCCGGAGCGCGTGGTCATGCCGATCGCCGCAAACAGCAGCGTGGCAACAATTAGACTCGCGAAGATCTCCACGAGCGGGACCGGCCCCCGCGTACCGGTCGTAAAACCGTGCCGAATGTTCGGCGGCAACACGGAAACAATCAGCGCGCCGATGTAAAGCGGCAACAAGAGCATCACGAGAAACTTTGTTCCGAAGAACGGATATCTGATTCGAAAAACAAGCCACAGCACAGCCTGAGGAAGCACTGCAAGCAAACTCAACAACGCCAGCCGGTCCAAAAAGTCAGCGCTTCCCGTTCTCCGTAGAATCCGATATAGCCCGAAACAGATGATTCCGAGCGAAACTACCAAACCGGAAAACGTGAGCGGCGCAGAGCGGGCTGGCAAAAATAGTTGGTGGAGAAATGGCATCAGCGCGGATTGCCCCAAAATCACAATCGCCAGGCCACCGGTTAAGAACTGGTCCCCGCGCAAATACCAAATCATGAGAGAAAACAGCAGCGCAACTAGCAGCGATTCGATTCCCAGGGGTAGCGCCTCCAGCCCCGGATTGATCGCGGTCGCCTGCATATAGGAAATATCCACAACCTGCAAAGGAACTTGAAAGCAAACGGAACGCATTGCCGCTGGAAGAAAAAACAGAACGAACTGCGCGGTCCAATAAAGTGGATAGACGGACGCGACACCAAGCAGAAATAGACGCAACCAACGCATTCCGGGGACCTCGGAAGCCCCAGATTCTCTACTCAACCGATTGATTTTGCAAGGGATAACGAAGCGACTCAGACGCCCCAACCGTAGCGTTCCGCATGCTCCAGCGTGCGTTGCATCTCAACGTGTAGAACTTCCATGAATCCCGCCGTGCCAACTTTTTTCGAGCCAGCGGTCGCGAGATCCGGAGTGCGATAACCTCCCTGCAGCACACGGACCACCGACTGCTCCACCCAATCCGCCTCAAGCGACAATCCAAACGCATCGCGCAGCATCATCGTCGCGCTCAGGATCGAACCAATCGGATTCGCAGAGTCCGTTCCCGCAAGAGAAGGCGCCGAGCCGTGAATCGGTTCGAAGAGCGGCGCGCCCGCTCCAAAACTCGCCGAAGGAATCAACCCGATCGACCCGACCAGCGCCGCGGCTGCGTCGCTCAAGATGTCGCCGAACATATTGCTCGTCAGCATCACATCAAATTGCGACGGTTTCAGCGTCAACTGCATGGCCGCATTGTCCACGTACATGTGCTCGAGCGTCACCGATGAATGTGCCGCGCTCAGGGCTGTCACAGTTCGCCGCCAAAGCTGTGAACTCGCCAGCACGTTGGCCTTATCCACCGAACAGAGCCGCCGCGAACGGTTCTCCGCACGCGCGTAAGCAAACTTCGCGATCCGTTCCACTTCCGCAGCGGAGTACGACTCCGTGTCCCAGGCGCGCTCTTTGCCACCTTCGCTGGTGTTGCCCCGCTCACCAAAATAAATTCCGCCAGCCAACTCTCGCACAATTTCAATGTCCAGGTCGCCCAAGCGCTCCGGCTTTAGCGGCGACATTCCGCGCAACGGCTCCAGCACCTTGACCGGCCGCACATTCACGTACAAACCCATGCCTTGTCGCAGTGCCAGCAGTCCACTCTCGGGCCGTTTTCCCAGCGGCAACGAATCCCACTTCGGGCCGCCAACTGCGCCAAGAAAAACACCGTCCGCTTTGTTGCATGCATCGAGCGTCGCGTTCGGCAGCGGAGTCCCCGTCACATCGATCGCCGCACCGCCAACCGGATGTTCTTCAAACTCAAATTGATGATGGAATTCGTGCCCGCATTCCCGCAGCACGGTCGCCGCAGCGCGCGTCACTTCCGGGCCGATGCCGTCCCCCGGCAGCAGCACGATGGTCTTTTTCATGGAGTTCCCCGAGAAATCTGAAAGCTTGCGGCCGACACTGCACCGGAACTGCTAGTTTACGCCGCCGAAGTCGCTTCCGCGGCAATCGGCCCCGCGCCGCGGCGTATCACTTCATGCGCAATACCCACGATATCCCGCATCCGCACCGTCTTCGATTGATCGGCAAGCGCTGTCACGCGGCGATAGACTTCCGCTAGCTCCGCGTCCGTTGCATCGTATCCCAAATCTTTCAGCGTCGTCCGCAATGCGTTCCGACCCGAGTGTTTCCCCAACACCAGCGACCGCGAAGGCACGCCCACCGATTCCGGTGAAATAATTTCGTAGGTCAGTGGATTTTTGATGATGCCGTCCTGGTGAATCCCAGCTTCATGCGCGAACGCATTCGCGCCGACAACCGCTTTGTTCGGGGCCACTTGTGCGCCGGTAATTTCGGTGAGCAAACGGCTCGCCGGGAAGAGCTGGCTCAGTTCGATGTTGGTCTTCGCGCCAAAGCTTTCCTTGCGCACTGCCAACGAAACGGCAATCTCTTCCAGCGAAGCGTTTCCCGCCCGCTCGCCGATTCCATTCACCGTACATTCAATCTGCCGCACACCCGCCCGCACTGCTGCCAGCGAATTCGCCACGGCCAATCCCAAATCGTCGTGGCAGTGCGCGCTCAAAGTCACTTTCGGCGAATCGCCCAGATATTCGCGCACCCGGCGAAACATCTCGCCGTACTCTTCCGGCACCGCATAACCCACCGTGTCCGGCAAATTCAAGATCGTTGCGCCCGCTTCCACTGCTGTCTTGCACACCAGGCAGAGATAGTCGATGTCCGTCCGCCCCGCATCCTCAGCAGAAAATTCCACCTCGCCCACCGAGTTTCGCCCGTACCGGATCATCGAACCAATCGCTTCGAGCGCCTGCTCGCGCGTCATGTTCAGCTTCACTTGGAGGTGCAAATCCGAAGTCGCCAGAAAAACATGCAGCCGCGAAGCCGCCGCCGGCTTCAGCGCTTCCACCGCAGCGTCGATATCGTGCTTCTTCGCCCGCGCCAGCGCTGCGATGGGCACGTCGCGCACTTCTTTCGCGACTGCCTGCACTGCTTCCAGGTCGCCTTTCGACGAAATCGGGAAGCCCGCTTCAATTATGTCCACTTTCAGCGCGGCCAATTGCTTCGCCATACGGATCTTTTCTTCCGTATTCATCGAAAAGCCGGGTGACTGTTCGCCGTCACGCAGGGTCGTATCGAAGATGCGCACTACGTCCATGGACTGTCCCTCAAGGTAAGTAACGCAGAACAGGCACCCTCTGGTCAAATTTATCTTTGTTCTGCATTTGATAATCCTGTCTTATAATACCCTCGGGCACTTGAAATGGACCTCAGCGAACTCCAAGTCTTCTTGACCGTCGCACGAGAAGGCAGCTTCTCCCGCGCTGCCGAACGCCTCTACCGCACCCAACCGGCAGTCAGTCTCGCCATCCGCAAGCTGGAAGACGATCTCGGACAACGCCTCTTCGTCCGCGGTGCGCGGCCGGTTCGCCTCACCGACGCCGGCACACTCTTAAAAGACTACGCCGAGCGGCTCATCAATCTTCGTGACGAAGTGAAAAAGGGCCTTAGCGAACTCGAAGGCCTCCAACGCGGCGAACTATCGCTGGGCGTCAACGAAAGCTCGATTCACGCCCTGATGCCCGCCATCGCCAAATTCCGCGAACTTCATCCCGGAATTCAGATTCGCGTCCATCGCATGTTTTCACGCGACATTCCGCACGAAGTCCTCAACTATCGCCTCGATCTCGGCGCTGTCTCCTACATTCCTCGCGATCCGCAATTGCAAGCCACCGAAATTGTGAAGGACGAGCTGACGCTGGTCGTTCCGCCAAAGCATCCGCTTGCCAAGCGCAAAGAAGTAGACGTAGCCGATCTCGGCAATGAGTCCTTCATAGCGCACATCGTGGAATCACCCTTCCGCCGCCGCGTCATTGAACTCTTCGCGCGCAATCGCACCGCGCTCAATATGCCCACGGAAATGCCCACCATCGAAAGTATCAAGCGCTTTGTTCAGATGGGAATGGGCGTCGCAATCGTTCCGCGCATGTGCGTCGCCTGGGAAATTGACCACGGTTGGATGAAAGAAGTGAAAGTGCGACAACTCAATCTTCCGCGACACGTCTATCTCGTGTCGCGCCGCGGCGCGCGCTTGCCTCACGCCGCTGCGGAACTAGTGAGAATTCTAAAGTCGGAACAGGCTTAGTTTCAAAGCTGGGAAGCTTCGGCAACCGTCCCAAACACAGGCATCAGCTTCAATAACCCAGCCACTTGCATTACCGCCAGGCCTTGCGGCGTCAGTGCGGCCAGGGCAAATTTTTGGCTCTGATTCCGCCGGTGAACGAACAATTGCACCAGCGCGCCGACTCCCGCCGAATCCAAAAACGCCACCCCGCTCATGTCCAGGACTAGGTTCGGCGCCGCGTTCGGCCGCATCGTTTGTAAAAACTGGCTCACCGTCTCCAGCGCCAATTTGCCGTCCAGTTTTGCCACGGACGGTTTGCCATTGAGGTTTTCTTCCAGTTGAATCTCTAGCTTTACAGGTTGCATAAGCCTCGCAGCTTAAATCGCTCTGTGTTACAGCCGCATGAACGTCCTGTAAACGCCGAATGTCCACATTCTGTTCCATTTTGGAACAGAAACCTCCACAGTTTAACCGCACTTCAACCTTGCCTTTTTCGCTAACTTTTATTGACGCCCACCGCCTTGCGGTCTACATTTATCTCGGTAGCTGGTTCCCTCTCAGAACCGAACAAACGAGCCGTTTGCACCGGCCGGGAAAGTTCGTAGGCCATGTACTGCGCCATGCTCCGTCTTGGGATTCGCGCGCACTCGTGCGTCGCGCTGGTTTGTTTCTTTCTGCTCGGACTCTTTCTGCCTAGCATCACGCCGGCTCAATCGTCTTCGCAACAATACGTTTACGCAAACGTTCCAAACGCACCACCCACAACCTCCACTCTCGCAGCCTTGGCGAAAAACGGCCAGAACGGTTCGCTCAGCAGCATCGCAGGCTCTCCATTTTCCGATCGAGTGGAAGGCGGCAGCCTCGCCGTGGACGCCTTGGGCCGCTTCCTGTTCGTCCTCAATCCCAACTCGAATAGCATCTCGATGTTCCAAATCTCCTCCACCGGAGCGCTCACCGAAGTTCCAACCTCGCCCTTCAGCGCGAGCAGCGTCAACATCATGGGACTCACGCCATCCCAACCGGTGTCCTTGGCAACTGAAAAATCGGGAAAGTATCTTTATGTGGGGTATGGGAACGGCGACGTCTCCATGGAAAGTGCTATTTTCTCGTTTGAGATTGACGCCGCCAACCTGAACCTTACTCCTACCTCGCAACGCACAGTCGACAACCTCAGCTACGACCCTCTGCAGATGTTCAGCGATCCGCGTGGACTGTTTCTGTATGCCGTGAACGGCCCGAGCCTGTTCACGAGCGCACCGAACGGCGGCGTATCCGTTTACGCCATTGACGCATCCACTGGTTCCCTGTCATTCAATGGAGATCTCAGCGGAGTTGGTGGCACCGGTCGCAGTTCCGCCATTGATCCGCAGGCGCGGTTTTTCTATGTCGGTAATGGCACGCTGGAAGGTTTTCTGTCCTGGGGTCTGATATCGCCGCTCGACGGCACGGGCAATACCATTGGGGGTTCCATCAATTTTGGAGCAGAAAATTTCCCAAACAATATGTTCATCGACAGTTCCGGCAGATTCCTCTATGTCCTGGTAGGCAGCAACTTAAACATTTACTCGATCGACCAGACAACCGGGCAGCCGAATCCACTATCAATCGCTCCGTCGACGCTCAACAGCCTGTTCTTCAAGGGCCAGGCTGTTGCCGACCCCGCTGGCCCTTTCATTTACGCCATTGCAGGCTCTGGAACTGGTATCGCCGTTTTTCAGGTTAGTCCGACTGACGGCAGTCTCACCGAAATCACCGGCTCGCCGTTTTCGACGGGCGGCTCGCCTGCGCACATTGCAATCTCCGGAACTGCTTCGCAAACCATCAGCGGTCCCAGCGCCGCATTCACGTCTCTTTCTCTGAGTTTTGGCTCTGTAACGGAGAGCCAGCCAGTCACGTTCGTGGATCACCTCGTCAACAACGGCGATCAAACCCTCACAATCAATCTCGCCGCAACTTCCATCACCGGCACAAACGCCGCCGATTTTTCTCAGAGTTCCACCTGCCCGGCGGCACTCGCTCCGAACGCCAATTGCTCTTTCAGCATTACTTTTTCTCCGAGCGCCGTCGGACCCGAAACTGCTCTTCTTTCGATTTCCGACAATGCCCCCGGAAGTCCTCAAACAATTCCTCTGTCCGGCACTGGCGTTGCGCCGGCACCATCGGTTGCGTTCTCCCCCGGCAGCCTGACATTCAGCGCAATCGCCCAAGGCTCGACCGAATCGCCACAATCCATTCTCGTGACCAACATCGGTTCCGCGACTTTGCACATTTCAGCTATCGCGCTCGGCGGCGCAAATCCAGGGGATTTCTCCGCCACCAACAACTGCACCACGGCGGCGCTCGCCATCAACGCCAGTTGCACCGTCACCGTCTCTTTCACCCCGCAAGCCGCCGGAGCGCGCTCCGCGTCCCTGACCTTCACCAACGACGCGCCCAATTCGCCGCAATCCGTTTTCATCCAGGGAACAGGCACCACTGCATTTCAAATCAATCCGTCACCACAATCATCGACCGCTGCGTCCGTCACCGCTGGTCAAACCGCCCAGTACAATCTGCAGCTCACTCCCGGCACGGGCTTCACCGGGAACATTTCAATTGCGTGTACAGGCGCGCCAACCGCTGCCACTTGCTCTCTCTCGCCTGCGTCGCTCTCCGTCACCTCCGCGAATCCGGTTTCCTTCACCGCAAAAGTCACCACCAGCGGCGCATCATCCGCGGTGTCACCATTGCATATAACTCCACCACAACGTTGGCGCTTCAACCCAACGCCAATCGCTCCGTTCGCTGCGCTTCTTTTGCTGTGGATTCTGTCTAAGAGAAAGATCGCTGCTCCACGTTTCGTCACTGCTTTCGCGCTCTTCTTGGTCTGCGTTTGCGGAACCGCGTTCACCGGCTGCGGCGGAGCCTACTCTTCCCCGCCGCCTCCGCCGCCACCACTCATCACGCCCAAAGGAAATTACGTCGTCACCGTCACGGCCACTGCGGGAAGTTTGCCGCCGCAAACCATCTCCCTCACCTTGACCGTCAATTGAGCTGTTTTCCGTAGCTCACGCGATAAAGAATTCCCGGCCCGTCGTCCGAGATCACCAAGGATCCGTCCGGCAACACGGCCACGCCCACTGGCCTTCCAAACACCAATCCTTTGCCCGGATCAGGCACCCATCCCGTCAAAAACGGCACGGGGTCGACCGCGGCTTTGCCATCTTTAAATCCAACGAAAGCAATTTGATATCCCGAACGTTTCGCGCGATTCCACGACCCATGTTCCGCCACAAACGCTCCGCCCTGATACGAAGCCGGAAACTGCTTCCCCGTATAAAACGCAAATTGCAACGGCGCAACGTGCGGTCCCAGCAATACGTCGGGAACGATCGCCCGCTCCACCAACTCCGGATGCTCCTGCTTCACACGCGGGTCCACATTCGAACCGATGTAGCTGTATGGCCAGCCGTAAAAGCCCCCATCCTTCACCGACGTAAAATAATCCGGCGGTAAATCGTCTCCCAACTCATCCCTCTCGTTGACCGACGTCCAGACTTCTTTCGTCGTCGGATTCAGCGCCAATCCCACCGGATTGCGCAGTCCTGTCGCAAAAAGCCGTGCATTCTTTCCATCCAGATCGCAAATCGTAATCGCCGCGCGCACCGGTGGATCGTCTGTCTCGATATTCCCGGCCGACCCAACCGCAATCAACAAATGCTTTCCGTCCGGCGCAATCGACAAAGTCCGTGTCGAATGCCCGCCGGCTGGCACCGACAGCAACTTCTCTTCCTCACCGATTCGCTTCGAAGTCTTCGGATCATATTTGTAGCGCACGATCTGATTCGTGTTCCCGATGTAGACGTAGTCGTCATGAAACACAATGCCGAACGGGTACTTCAGCCCGTTCGCAAACGTTTCTCGTTCTTGCGGAGTTCCCGTCTGCTTCTGATCGCGCAAAATCTCCACGCGTCCCGCACCGGCCTCCGCCACGAACAAATCTCCGTTCGGCGCGACTGTCAGGAATCGCGGCGTCTTGAAATTCTCCGCATACACGCTGACATGGAATCCTTCCGGAGCCTTCGGCACAAATCCGTCCGGACGGCTGATCTCTTCCGGCCCGTTTCCCGCCGACTTCGTCGCAAATGGCTTCGGCAGATCCGGCTTCATGCCATGCGTCACTTGCGCGTGCACCGCAAGGGGCAAAGTTGCCGCCAGCGCGCCGCTCATCGCCACCATCATCGCAAAACGCTTCATCTCGCTCTCCTCGTTTACGTTACGTGATTCTTGGACGCGGGCCCGTCCTCAAACGTTTCGCCTCCATGATACACACGCTTCCTTGTCTCGCGAACTCCGCCACCGAATCGCGCGCTGCCGCATCCAATCGTTGACCACCCATTTGCCCGCTCCGCAGAGTCGGAGTAGCCTGAAGACTCCATGGAACTCTCCGCCAAACCTCCTGTCTTAGCTCGCACACTCGTTGGCCTCGCCGTCGCAGCCACGCTTGTCTGGTACGTCGCTCGCGCCATCTCCGGTGTGCCGGATCCGCCCTCAGCTCCCCTTCCTGTCCCCGCGCTCGACTCACCACTCGCCCCGAAACCCGCGTCTGAAGTCGCCATATTCGCGGGAGGCTGCTTCTGGGGCACACAAGCCGTCTTCGAACACGTCATCGGCGTGCAAAAGGCCACAGCAGGCTACTGCGGAGGCCACGTCGACCATCCTTATTACGAACTCGTCTGCTCTGGCTCAACGGGCCACGCCGAAAGCGTCCGCGTAGTCTACGACCCTTCGCAAATCACCTACGGCCAGCTCCTCATGGTCTTCTTCGGTGTCGTCCACGATCCCACGCAGAAAAACCGCCAGGGCCCCGACGTCGGCACCCAATACCGGTCAGCAATCTTCTTCACTTCGCCCGAGCAGCAGAAGATCGCCGATGCCTATATCGCGCAGCTCAACGCCGCAAAAATCTTCAAACATCCCATCGCAACGCAACTCGTCTCTGCGCCGGAATTCTACGACGCCGAAGACTATCATCAGGACTACCTGATCCATCATCCCGATGACGGCTACATCCGGGCCATGGACATGCCGAAACTCGAGCACCTGAAGCGCGATTTCCCGAAGCTCTATCACTGAGGCGCGACGCGTCGCCTCACGGGTAACCTTCTCGCGACATACCCGCGAAGCAACATACTTCCCATTTACACTGAATACGTCCGCCGCACCCGGCGGAATTCCAGCACGTAAGATTGAGTCATCACAGGAGCCTCTTCATGAAGTTCGTCGCTAGCAAACTGTTCGCCTGCGCAGTCGTCACGTTTTGCGTCGCTGCCGCAGGTACCGCCGCACAGGAAGCCCATTCGCACTCCGCTTCCAAACCGGTCGTCGCCGAATTCAAAAACGCCGAAGGCCAAACCGTCGGCACCGCCACACTTTCCTCCGCCGAACACGGCGTCAAAATCAAACTCGATATGAAGGGCCTGCCCGCTGGCGAACACTCCATACACATCCACCAGGTCGCAAAGTGCGAAGCGCCGGATTTCAAATCCGCCGGTCCCCACTTCAGCCCCGCCGGCCACATGGATCATGACCACAATTCCGCTCCTGCCGGCGACATTCCGGACTTCACGCTCATCATCGCTGCCGACGGCACCGCGCACGTCAGCGTCGTCGCGCCCAACGTTACGCTCGGTGACGATGCCAGCTCCGTCTTCAGCAACGGCGGAACTTCGATCGTGATTCACGCTGTCGCGGTTCCAGGGGCCGCGGGTTCTCCTGCTCGTATTGCCTGCGCCGTCGTCAAGAAACCCGAATAGCTTGCTCGCGTTCGAACGAACGAAGCTCTTGGCCCCGCCGGTTTGTCCCGCTGGCGGGGTTTCTCTTTTCTTCTTGCATCCCTCTCCCCCGGTTTGTGGTAGTCTTCCCCCGTCTGCGTCCTGCTTTTTCCCCGGTGTCCGAATCATGTCTTCCACACCTTCAAATTCCGATTGAGGAGGCTCCGATGCAAAGCCGTCGCACGCTCTCGTTCATTTTGTCGGTCTGCGTGGTCCTGGGTGCTGCATCCTGTCAAAAGCCGTATCACGACGAAAAGGAGCGCTACGTCTTCGTTGCAACCAACATCAAGCTTCCCTATTGGCAGGAGGCCGAGGCCGGCCTTCGCGATGGCGCGCAACAGCTCGGTGTAAAGGCGGAGCTTGTCGGTCCGGAGAATTTTGACGCTCAGGAAGAGCTTCGCGCGTTTCAAAAAACCGTCAGCGAAAATCCGGCGGGCATCTTGGTATCTGTCGCTCGCCCCGACCTCTTTCAAGATGCCATTAACGCCGCCGTTGCGAATGGCATTCCCGTCGTGACCGTGGATTCCGACGCCCCCGACTCCAGGCACGTCATGTTCGTCGGCACTGACAATTTCCGAGCGGGCCAGGAAAGCGGCAAGCGCATGGGTGAAATTCTCAAAGGCAAAGGAAACGTTGTGATCATCACGATTCCCGGCCAGCTCAATTTGGATGAGCGTGCGCGTGGCGTGAATGAAGCCTTGAAAAAATATCCCGGCGTGAAAATCATTCAAACCCTCGACGACAACGGCGATCCGCGCGTTGCCAACGACAGCATTTCAGCGCTCATCAA
This sequence comes from Candidatus Acidiferrum sp., assembly GCA_035295625.1. Lineage (GTDB taxonomy): Bacteria > Acidobacteriota > Terriglobia > Acidiferrales > UBA7541 > Acidiferrum. Next base: position 18,946 of record DATGIS010000054.1, read on the forward strand.
GGGCAAAGCCAATTTTGAAGGCGTCCTTTGCCTCGAGGCATCTGGTGGCTCCGGTGCCGCCGAAGCGCTTCATCGCCTCGATCTCCAGGGAAAAATCCCTGTCGTGGCTTTCGACAAAGACCCGAACACTCTCGATTGGATCGATCGCGGCGTCATCAACGCCACCATCGCGCAAAAGCCCTACGTCATGAGTTACTACGGCCTGAAGTTCGTCGACGATTTGCATCACAATGCCGTTCACGAATTCAAGGAATGGCGCACTGCTCCGTCTTATCCTTTGCCAAAGTGGGTGGACACGGGCACTGCCGTCGTCGATAAATCCAACTTGGCCACGTTCCGCGAGGCGCTCGCGGCTCATCCGAAGCCGATGTAGTCGAGTCGACGATTCTCTCGTAAAGGAAAACCCCCGCGCGGCGAGTCCGCACGGGGGCTTTCTTTGCACTAAACTCTCGTGACTTTGTTACTTGCTGTCCTTGTTCGCCGCTCCCGCCGCCTGCTTCAACTCTCTGTCCGCCTGTTCCAGAAGCTCTTTCGCTTTTGCGGCGTGCCCATCCATGTCAAACTCGTTCGCTTCCTGTGCCGCCGTGATCTTCTGGTAGGCCTGGTCGAGAAACCGCTGCGCCGCCGCAAGATTTGGATGCCGTCTGGGGCTGACATTCCGCGGCGGTTTCTGCGCTACGAGCAGTCCGCCACACAGCAAAGTCGCGCAAACTACCGTGCTCACTGCCACTCGTCGTATCGTCATCGTCGTTTACTCCAAGCTAGATTCCTGGTTTGGGCTACAGCACAGCTCAATCGCAAGCTGTACCGGTCCGTCTCACCGGCAGTTTTACTCTAATCCCAAACGCAAACGCGTGGCTTCTGTTTCGTCGTCCAATGTCCAAAGAATGATGAGTGCACCCATTAGCGAACATGAGCGAAAAATGAATACGGCGAGCCTTGATTCAAGCCGGCTCGCCGTTCGAAGAGCGTTTTAGCTGAACTCAGTCCCCTGCTAACGCAACCCTCGGAGCTTCTACGAGCTCCGCTAATCCGCGCCGCACAGGGCCGAGGACGAACGCAGGCACTTCCTTTTCCGGTGCCAACGAGATGTTCGTGGACTTGCGCGGGAATTCCATGCGCTGATCCAGTTTCAATCCCGCTTCTTTCAGAAACTCAGCGGAAAATCCCATGTCTTCCGCGCGATCGACACCCCAAAACCACAGCTTTTCTTCATTCTTCTGCAAGAAATCCAAGGATTCTTCGAGTTTTTTCATCGCACGATCAAACGAACCAGCCAGAAAATAGACTCCTAGGTTCCAGGCATGGCGCGGGTAATGCACTTGGACGCGCACACAGTACTTCCCCGCCTGGTTGCGTTCCATCGAGCAGCGATACTCGTTACGTGGGCTTTGCGAGCGAGAAGCCATACAGTTCACCGTTTGAAATGGAGTTGCGGCTGGGGCATCTGATTCTGAAGGTCCCGAGAAGGTCTCTCTGGGGACACAAATAGGCTAGCGAGCGGTGACCGGAAACACAAGCCCCTGCGCCTAAAAATATAACGTCTTTATTTTCTTACAGATATCAGACAATCGGACCAAAAGGCGACCCGCCTAGGTCGCCAAAGGTCTTCATCTTGTCCTGATAGATGCTCAGCTTGCCTTCCTTCTTCAGGCGGTCTTCGAGGGCCGTCCGGAAGGATTGAAACGCCAATGTGCGCTTGTCTTGGAGGACTTGTTCGGTCAAATCCTTCTTCTGCTTCTCAAAATCCTCTGGATTCGGCTCGACCTTATCGGCGAGGCGGTAGACGAGCCAGTTGTTGCCGACGCTCAACGCCGGGGCGGTATCTCCCTGCTTCATCTGGAAGGCAGCTGAAACTTGCTTGGCGCTGCCAACGCCGGGAATGCTGCCGCTACGGGCGACCAATTCGCTGGTCTTTGCTTCGAGGCCGAGCGCTTTGGCGGCCGCATCAAACTTTTCGCCACCCTTGACGCGCTTTTCAAGGTCTTCCGCCTTGGATTTGGCGACCTGAACTGCCTTTTCACGTTTCAAGTCGTTGGCGACCTTGTTGCGCTCTTCGTCAAACGTACCGGCGTGTGGCGGAATCACGGTCTTCAACGTCAGTACAACGTAGCCGCGATCCGTCTTGAGCGGCAGGCTGAGTTCGCCCTGACGCAAGCGGAAGAGCTCTTCCTTCACCGCGGGAGCGTTGCCGAAATAGAGCAGCGGCTCTGCGGCGCTAACCGGAGCGGTTTCAGCAATATCCAGATTGAACTGCTTCGCGACTTCATCGAGCGAAGTCTTGCTGGACTTGCGAATCTCTTTGCTGATCTGGTCCGACAGACGGTTGGCATCCTCTTCGCCTTTGTTGGCCTTGGCATTGACCATCAGCTGCGGCTTTACTTCCTCGAGAGTGAGGGTGTGGGCTGTCTCGTTGTCCAAGACCTTGAGAATGTGAAAGCCGTATTCGGTCTTCACGACGCCTGAAGTGCCGCCCTTAGGCGTGCTAAACGCAGCCTTTTCAAATGTCGCAACGGTCTGTCCTTGGGTGATCCAGCCGAGGTCGCCGCCTTTGTCCTTCGTTTGCGTGTCCTCGGAATATTTCTTGGCCAAATCCTCGAACTTGGCGCCCTTTTTCAACTCTTTCAGGACGTCCTCGGCGCGCTTCTGGACTTCGGAGATCTGCGCGTCTGTGTTCATCCCACGCGTAAAGAGGAGGATGTGCTCGACGTGAACGCGATTCGGAACCTGATATTGCGATTTGTTTTGCTGATAGAGGCGGTTCAGCTCGTCGTCGGAAACCGTGGCCTGTTGTTTGATCCGGTTCGCATCCAGCAATGCATAGCGGACGGAGCGGCGTTCCGGCTCCTGATAACGCGACTTGTTCTTTTCGTAGTAGGCCTTTAACTCCGATTCCTCAGGCGTAATCTTTGCTTCGAGATCTTCCGGCTTGATAAAGGCGTAGTCCAGTTTCACCTTCTGGTTTTGGTAATTGAACTGGTCCTTCAACTCGGCAGGGCTGGCGCTGATGCCGTCGGTGACGAGCTTCTGGAATTTCTGCAGCAAGAGGTCTTTACGCACTGCCGCTTCAAATTGCGGAACCGTCATCTGAAAACGCTGCTGCACGAGCGCCGAATACTGATCCATCCCGACGGGGCTGTCGCCGTTGAATGCGGTCGGAAGTAGCTGCTTGATCAGCGTGGACATCTCTTCGTTGGTAACGCTGATGTTCAAGCGATCCGCTTCGTATTGAATTTCCTTCTCGAAGACCATCTGATTCAGAATCTGGCGCGCGTAGAGCGATTCCAGCGGCTTTGGAACGTTGCCTCGCTGTTCGATTTGCGCGAGTTGTTGCTGAATTTCCGCCAGAGAAATGTTCTGGCCGCCCACTGTTGCGACGGTATCCGTCGAGGAGGCGCCCGCGCCGGGCCCTTGCGGCACGAGATACAAGAGCATGCTGATTGCGAGGATGCCGACGACGACGCCGAACAAAACCCTCGTCAAGAATTGCCTGTTGTCAAATAAACCCGCCATTCCTTGCTTCTCCCTCTGCTACGCTGCTTTGGCTGTGGACAAACTTAGGATTATAGACGAGTGGAAGCCGCGTCCCAAACTGTTTCCAGCGGTGGTCAACTGCGCCTCTCGCGCTCGCAAGTGATTGAAAACTCGATGAAGGCGAAGGCGCGAGGGGCACACCCCCCATTGTTTTTACAAGTGTACGCAAACGACTGAAAGAAAACGGGTTGGGAGTGTTTCCGCCGTCACGGTTTGTGCAAAGTGTGCGCAAACACTTGAAAACAAACAAGAAGCAAATCCACGACTTTCCTCACTCTGGGCCGACTGCCAAACCATTTTCAAAATCCTTTCGCGGTGCGCTTCGCAGGATCGCCAAAGGCGCAAAGTCAAAATACTATTTTATCATGCGAAGCAAATGGGGAAATTCGAACGACGAATACCGCTAGAACTGGAAGCGGAGCGCAATCTGCATCACGCGCTTGTCGGTGAGTGTGTTGGTGGCCTGGCCGAAGTTGCCCTGAAAATCGAGGCTGGAGCTGACAGAGTGCGGATCGAAGCGCACGCTGTTGGTGACGTTGAAAACTTCGCCGCGAAACTGGAGACTGGCGCGTTCCGTGACGGCGAAAGTTTTGTCGAGGCCCGTATCCCAACTGTAGTAGCCATCGCCGCGAAGCGGATTGCGCGAACCGGATTCTCCGGGCAACGCCATCCGGAAACTCGCGAAGACCGCTTGCGGATCGGCGAACATCTGCGCGCCGGAGCCACGCTTGGTGGCTTCGCTGGGTATCGGTTGAGACTGCGTTGCGAATCCTTCGATGTCCCAATTCGTTGGCCAACGTGAACCGTTGTCCACTCCGAACGGTAAGCCGCTCGTCCAGCGTACGATGCCGGTGAGTTCCCACCCACCTACTAGCGCATTTACTGTGCGGCTGCTGTCTCCGAGAAAGCGACGCCCGCGGCCGACCGGCAATTCGACGAGATAGTTTGCGTTGACCTGATGCGTCATGTCGAAATCCGAAACGCCTTTCAATTGGTCGGGCTGCCAACTGTTGATGATTTGTGCGTAGTTGTTTCCGCCGGAAGTGGCGAGGCGCTCGGCCTGCGACGTCCAGTCCTCGGATTTGGAGTAGGTGTAATTGAAGTCCGCCTGCAATCCTTGTTTGAAGCGGTGATGAAGGACAACTTCCATGGCGTTGTAGTAGGACTTGCCGATCGAGCGCCACGCGTAAAGCGCGGAATACTGGCTGTGATAGAAGCGGTAACTCGGGTAGGTATGCGAGCCAGTGTTGATGCCCGCGCCGGTAACGGAATCGGGCCGGTCGAGTTGGTAGAGCGCGTAGGTCTCGTTGCCCTGATTACCGGAAAAAACTTCGTAGACATTCTGCGTCGCGGAAAGTGGACCGAAACCGATATCTGCGTTGTCGAGCGCGCTGAAGACCGTTTGCCAATAGGGATTGTTGGGAACCTGACTCACCGGCGTGCCAGCCTTTGCGAGTTGCGAGAGAGTGGCGGCAGCGGCGAAGTAATCTGTTCCAGCCGCATGAATATCGAGCGGCATGGCGACGTCTTGTTGAACGAGAAGCCGATGAGCAAGCCGGCCGACGTAGCCGACTTCAATCGAGGTGGAAGGATTCAGTTCGCGAGAGACGGAGAAATCGATCAAGTGGGAATAGGGCGATTTCACTTTGTTGTCGATACCCCAACTGATGTTGAATTGCGAGGGATCGGGCGTGGCCGGAAAACCGCCGGCGGGAGCGGTCGGCAGTAAGCCGTTGGGAATTGTGGAGATGCCTACGAAGCGCGGCGACGTAGTGGTAGTCGGAACGCCAGCAGTATTCGAAATATTGCTGGAAAGGCCGAACGAGCCGGACGTATCAAATGTATTGACGATGGCGGCACCGAAATGATCGAAGACCAGTCCGTAGCCGGCTCGAATCGAGCTTTTGCCGCCGGAACCGAAAATCGCGGACAGCAGGCCGCTGCTGAAACTTGGCGACCAGGCAAGGGCGATGCGCGGCGAGAAGTCTTTCCTGTCCGGGGTCCAGAAGTCGGATTTGCCGTTGGAGCGGCCGTTCAATCCAAAGGAGAAGTTCGGCACGTCGCTGGCTGAACCTGTGCTGAGGCCTTGTTGCGCGCTGGCGTTATAAAAATCGGTGAGCGCGTACGGTACACAAGAGCTTCCGTTCAGCAGGCACGGACCGACTTGCAGGCCGTGAATTTCCGTCGGAACCTGCATCCAGGAATATTTCAGGCCGAGCGTGGCGGTCAAATTCTTTCTCAGGCGCCAACTGTCCTGTGCATACCAATCCCATTCGTTCCAATGATATTCGCGTTGCACGGGCGTGCCCTGCGCCAGCGGATTGCCCTGACGGTCGTAGTTATAAATCGCGTCGCCTTCGGTGACGACACCGACGACGTCCATGATCGCGCTGTCGTAGTTGAAGCGAAAATCCTGCCCTTGCGGATTGGTGCCGTCAGCGACCGTCGCGTAACCCGACGCCGCAGGATCAAGCGGTTGGCCGGTGCCGGCGACTGCGGAACTCGGGCCGAGCCAACCAGTGTTGATCTGCGCATCGGAAAAAGAGTTGGCGGTGCTCAAGCGCGCATCGTGGATGACGCGGAGATTGGTTCCAAAGGAAAAGCTGTGGGTTCCGCGGGTCCAGGCTACATCCTCGATGAAATTATTGACTGGGATGCGAAAGCTGCTGGTGCGCGAAAAAGATTGCGGCGCATCAAGACCCTGCAGCGTCACCTGCGGTTGATCCGAAACGCCAGATGAGGAACCGCCCTGCCGCGTGAAGCCCCAGCGGAAATTGCTAATTAGATTGGCGCGAAGAATGGCGGTATAGCCCAAGCCGAAGCCTTTGCTGTTCGTCAGCAAGCTGCTGGAAGAGGGCTGCCCGGGAAATTGCGGAGCGTTGGGCTCGTCGTCGTTCACCAGGTTGCCGCGCCAGAAGAGCGTGTGATTTTTCGCGACGCTCCAATCGAGGCGGGCGATGTAGGTGTTGTAGCTGCGGCGCAGCGTGCTGGCGAAGCGGTAACCAAAAGTATTCAAGCCGTCGCCAACGCCAACGGTAACATTGGGCTCAGGGTAAGAATTCAGAACCTTCTGCATGGCGAGATTCACGCCGACGCTTTGCGGGTCCATGCCTTGAATCTGATTTGGCGTAAGTGCAATAACGCTGCCGGAATTGTCGTAATACTGCACGATGCCCTGGCGCATCGCGTCGCTAGGAACAGTACGAGTCTCTACTTGCGCCTCGGCGTCGCGGCGGCCTTCGTAGTTCAAAAAGAAAAAGAGTTTGTCTTTTTTGATGGGACCACCTACGGCAACGCCAAACACATTGCGAATCAACTGCGGCTGTTTGTTGGGAAGGCCGCTCTGAAGCTGCGTGAGCTTGTTGAAGTAATCGTTGGCCGTGAGAGCGGCGTTGCGATTGTATTCATAAAGCGTGCCGTGGAAGGCGTTGGTGCCGCTCTTAGTGATCAGCGTGACTTGCGCGCCGGAGCCGCGGCCGCCGTCAGCGTTGGGATTGCTCGTGGTGACGCGAAACTCTTCGACCGAGTCCTGTGTCATGCGAAGAACGCTGGTGAAGGCGAAGCCTTTGTTTTCGTCATTGACGTCGATGCCGTCGAGCGTGACGTTGGATTGATCGCTCCGCGCGCCATTGACCGAGCCACTGCGGGAGTCGCCATCGTCATTGCCGACCGATTTGCCGAGAAACGTGACTCCTGGCTGCAAACTGAGAAGTTCAACGACGTTGCGGCCTTCGATCGGCAGCGCCGCTATCTGCCGTTCGGCAAAAGCGTTGCCGAGCGTTGCGTCCGAAGTGTTTACGGCGATGCCAGAATCCGTGGTGACGATCACTTCCTGCTTTGCGGAAGTGATGCTCAGCGCGATGTCGAGGCTTGTAGCCGTCGCGACGAGAAGATCCAGATTTTCCTGGCGCCGAACTTCAAAGCTGGAAGCGGAAACCTCGAGCGTATAACGGCCGGGCTGCAATTGATTGAATTCGTAGGTTCCGCTCGCGTCGGAGACGGATTCGCGGACCGCGCCTGTGGCGGCCAGAGTCAGCTTCAAGCTCGCGCCAGATATGGCGGCGCCGCTGGGGTCGACCACATGCCCGCGCAGGATTGCAACGGATTGGCCATGCAAGGCCGAGGCAGATAAACAGAGAAGGAGCAATGAGAGCAATCGCTTCATCAGGAGAGTTTCCTTTTCGGAAAGCTGCGAAACGCGCAGCGAAACTGGCGACCCAGAACCAGCTCAAACAAAAAATGCGCGTTCATAGTCCAATGGCGCCTCGGAAGAGTCAAGCGACGCAATTCGATTTAATCGGCGGGTAACTTGCATGGAATTGCCAGCTACGATTGAGGGACTAGGCCGGGGCTGTGGAAAGTGTTTCGCGAATGGTATTTGCAACTTGACTACGCAAGGCGACGCAGAAGCGCAGCACGCGGTGCGCTGTGCTAAATTGCGAAATTGGCGCACTCGCTGCGCAGAATGAGGATAAGACGGAGCATGGACCCGCAACGGTCAGGTCAGAACAAACAAGTTCCTCGCGTGGAAGTCTACTGGCACGCCGTTTCGTATAAAACGGTCGCCCTGGTTTTGATCCTTGCGGCCGCATTGGTGTTCGTCTCCGTTTATTTCGTGTTTCCAAACGTGTACGCGTATGTGGTGAAGAAAGTCACGGAAGCGGGACAGCCCGATCCCGATCCGGTAGCGAGCGGACAATCGAAGATAAAATTTGTGAACCTGGACGGAAAAGTGCAGGTGAAAAAAGTGAATTCCGTTCAATGGGTGGACGCGGATTTTCACACGGTGTTGGATAAAGGGGATTTAATTCAGACCGGCGGTGACGGGCTGGCGCGCATTACGTTTGCGGATTCAACTGCCTACGTCGTCAAGCCGGATACGCTGGTCACGGTGGAAGAAAACAACGTTACGCACGACCAGACGAGCACGGCGGTCCACATCAACACCGGACAAGTGGATCTTTCGACGGCAAGCTCTCCGAATTCGCGTGCGGCCGTCAGCGGCGAAGACTTTACGGCGCAAGTTCGCCCGAACAGCCATGCAACCGTGAAATCGGATCCGAAGGCGGGTGAAGGCGAAATTACACTGACAAGCGGAAGCGCGGATGTTCAGCATGGCCAGGAGCACGTGGAAATCGGCACATACCAGCGCGCAACCATCGCGGGCTCGGGACCGATCCAGAAGACCGACGTGCTGGCGCCGCCGGAACTTTCCGAGCCGCGCAATCTGGCGCCGATCGTTACGGAAAATCCGAAGGCGGCGAGCATTCACTTCGAATGGAAGCCAGTGCCGGACGCGGTTTCCTACACACTGCGCATCAGCGCAACGACAATGTTCACGAAATTGGTGCGGGAAGTGCGCGTAAGCGGAACGAGCGCGGACATAACGGGGCTCGACGCGGGCGATTATTTCTGGGATGTGATTGGCACGGATTCGAAAAAACAAACAAGTTCGCCGAGCGAACCGTTTAAATTTGCGTTGTTTGCGCAAGGCAAAGCGCAGGACATGGCGTTGGAGATTACGGGTACGCAAATTCATGGCCGGTTTGCGGAAATTTCCGGACGCACGGAACCAGGCGCGGCGCTGATTATCAACGGCCAGCCGGTAGCAAACATCACGCCGGACGGCAATTTCCGCTATTTCACGGAAGCGATGGAGCCGGGCGAGCACACCATCGTCATCGTCGGGCAAAATCGGCGTGGCGGAACGGCACGGCAGCAGATCTCGATCGTCGTGCCGAAATAAAAGTTTCCCCGCGGCGGCGCACTTTTGCGCTGGATGCGGCGTTCGGCGACAATAGAGAGTTATGTCGCGGGACGAGTGAAGGGCAGGGCTTCACAGAAGGACTGGGGGAATGAACAAGAACGGTTACAACATGAGGTCGGTGTTCAGTCTGTTTTCGTCCGACCTCGCAATTGACTTGGGGACGGCGAACACACTGGTATTTTCGCACGGCAAAGGGATTGTGGTGAACGAGCCCTCGATCGTAGCGATTAATAAGGTGAGCGGCGAAGTCGTGGCGGTCGGGCGCGAAGCGAAGGATATGCTGGGACGCACGCCGGGCAATGTTGTCGCGATCAAGCCGATGAAAGACGGCGTTATCGCCGATTTCAAAGTCACGGAAAAGATGCTGACGTATTTCATCCAGAAGGCGCACAACCGGCGCGTGCTGGTCCATCCGCGCATCGTGATCGGAGTGCCGAGCGAAATTACCCCGGTGGAAAAGCGGGCGGTGCAGGACTCCGCGTATCGCGCTCGTGCGAGCGAAGTTTATCTCGTGGAACAAGCGATGGCTGCGGCGATCGGCGCGGGTCTGCCGATTGAAGAGCCGAGCGGCAACATGGTTGTCGACATCGGCGGCGGCACGACGGACATCGCCGTCATCTCGATGAGCGGCATCGTATACTCGCGCTCCGTGCGCGTGGCCGGCAACGAGATGGACGAAGCCGTCATGCAATATTTGAAGCGCAAGTACAACCTGCTGGTCGGTGAACGCACGGCCGAACAGATAAAGATGGAAATCGGCTCGGCGTACCCGCTGGAGAAGCCGCTGACGATGGAAGTGAAGGGCCGCAACCTGATCGAAGGCGTGCCGCGAACGGTGACCATTGACGACAGCGAAATTCGCGAGTCGTTGAGCGAATGCGTGGCGACGATTGTGAACGCGGTGCGGGTGGCGCTCGAGCGCACTCCGCCGGAGCTTTCCGCGGACATCAGCGATCGCGGAATTGTGCTGACCGGCGGTGGTGCGCTGCTAAAGAATCTCGACAAGCGCATCCGCGAAGAGACTGGGTTGCCAGTTTCGATTGCAGACGATCCGCTTGCGTCCGTCGTGCTCGGCACCGGCAAGATGCTGAGCGATTTCAAATTGCTCCGCATGGTTTGCATCGATTAGGTTGGCGCGGCGAGATTTTCGTTTGGATTTTGAAACGTATTGTGCGGGCGGGCTGTCTGTCACCAGCGGCGGACGGCTGTGACCCGATAGAAAGCGAATGTAGCGCTCCATGGTCGGAATTCCGTCACGTCACCGTTCGCTGGTGCTACTCACCATCGTTGTCGTCGTGCAAGTGCTCGCGCTCGCGGTTCAAATTCAACATACAAGTTCGGAAGGCGAAAATCGTAGCCTGATGCGGTCGTGGAGCGTCGGGCTGATCTCGCCATTCGAACGCGCCGGCGCCTGGGGCGTCGACAAAATTCGTGGGACCTGGCGGCACTATTTTGCGTTGAGCGGCGCAGCGCGTGAAAACGAACGGCTCAAGCAGGAAAACGATTCCTTGAAACTGGAGATCAGCCAGCTGCGCGGAAAAGCATCGGAAGCGGACCGCCTGGCAAAGCTCCTGAACTTCCGCGAATCCCAGACACGAGTGCCGATGGTCGGCGCGCGCGTGATTGCCACCAGTCCTGACGCAAACAGCGCGGTCATCTATCTCGATCGCGGCCAGCGCGACGGCATCAGGAAAAATATGGGTGTGATCACCGCGGACGGAGTCGTCGGCAAAGTCATCGATTCCTTCAGCGACACAGCGCAAGTTTTGCTGCTCACGGACCGCGAAAGCGGCGTCGGCGCGATGATCGAAGAATCCCGCATTCAGAGCCCGGTCGGCGGAATGGGCGAGCCGCTGCTGGACATGAAATATGTTTCGAACGACGACGAAGTCAAAGTGGGCGAGCACGTAGTGACGAGTGGCATGGACAAGATTTTTCCTCGTGATCTGCCGGTCGGAACGATCGTCGAGTCAAAGCAGGGCTCGCCGCCGTTTAAGTACGTTCGCGTGCGGCCTGCGGCTCATCTTGAAAAACTGGAAGAAGTTATCGTGCTCCTGACGACCAATCCTCTCGTTTTGAAGAAGGACCCGGAAACTTCCGGCGCGGCGGACGCGCAACCAAGCGCTGCAACGCCAACAGCAAACGCCGGCAAACGTTCGCTGGAGCCTGCGCCGAAACCGACGGAAAAACCGCGATGAATGACGCATTCGACCTGCGAAGTGGCGAGACGCACATTGAAGTCTACAAATTCCGTGGTGGAACGATTCTGTTCGTCACGATCTTGACTCTGCTCGCTCAGGCGTTTTTGCCGGTCTACATCCCGAAAATCTCTATTTTGGATTTGCCGCTGCTGATCACAATTTACTTTGGCTTGAGCCGCCGGAACCCCTCGACGGGACTGTTACTGGGTTGTACGGTCGGCTGCCTGCAGGATTTGTTGGGTAAAACTCCGCTCGGTTTTTATGGCATCGCGAAAACGCTGATTGGTTTCGCGGCATCGTCCATCGGCGGCAAGCTCGACACAGAGCATCCAGCAGCTCGTTTTGCACTCACGGCGATATTTTTCGCGTTGCACCAGGGAATCATAGTCCTGGTTCAGCGATTGCTTCTCGCCCACGCCGAACCGTGGTTCACAGTACGTCTCGCCATCGCGGCTCTCGTAAATGCAGCAGTCGGCGTCGTTCTTTACTTCGTGCTCGACCGTCTTCGCAGATCCTAACCCCACAATCCGGCGCGAGTTGAATTAGTGCCGGAGCAAGAACTGTTTGAAGTCATCGTAGGATGAGGACATCGGCAAGGAAAGTTTTGCGCGCTTCAGATAAGCTGCCAGCCGATCCGGCAACGGCGGCGCGGTGCCGATCGCCTTTTCCACCACCTCCGCGAATTTTGCCGCATGGGCTGTGGCCAGCACCAGACCCTGCGATGGCTCCGGATGTTCCTTCCTGTACGCTTCCCAGCCGAGAATGCCGACGGCAGTGTGCGGGTCTGTTATGTAGCGATAGCGCTCCCAAACAGATTTCATTTCAGCAAGCGTTTCTTCGTCGGTTGCGCCGTGTCCCCAGATTTCTTTCTGCACGTATTCCAGCCGCCCGCGGCAAAGATCGAGCAAGCGCGGAAAATTATTCGGATTGCCGACGTCCATCGCGTTCGAACATGTCGCTTGCGCGGGGCGCGGCTCAAATTTTCCGCTGCGCAAATATTCGGGCACCACGTCGTTTGCGTTCGTGGACGCGATGAATTTCGCCACGGGCAGGCCAATGCGCTTGGCAAACAGTCCCGCCGTCAAATTTCCAAAATTTCCGCTCGGCACGGAAACAATCAACGGAACCGAAGCTACCGGAAGCTGCCGATAAGCCGCGACGTGATAGAACATCTGTGGAAGCAGGCGGCCGATATTGATGGAATTGGCGGACGTCAAAAACGCGCGCTTGTTCAGCGCTTCGTCAGCAAATGCCTGCTTCACGAGGCGCTGGCAATCGTCAAAAGTTCCGCTGATTTCGAGCGCGGTTATATTTTCGCCCAATGTCGTGAACTGTTTTTCCTGTGCTTCGCTGATGCGCTTCGACGGATACAAAATCACAACGCGAATTCCCTGCACGCCCAGAAACCCGTGCGCCACGGCGCTGCCGGTATCGCCGGAAGTTGCGACGAGCACCGTGAGCGGCCGCGATTCCCCTCGAACGAAATAGCCCATCAACCGCGCCATGAATCGCGCGCCGAAATCCTTGAACGCCAGCGTCGGGCCGTGGAACAACTCCAGCACATGCAAGCCGGGTGACAACGAAACAAGCTGCACCGGAAAATTCATTGCCTCGCTGACGATCTGCCACAAAATCTCCTCCGGAACATCCGGCGTGGCAAACGGCTTCACCACTCGAAAACACACTTCGGTGAATGGGAGCGAGCGAAACTCTTCTAATTCCTCCGGCGATCGGCGCGCAATTTCCGCGGGCATGTACAGCCCGCCGTCCGGCGCAATCCCGCGCAACACAGCTCCTCGCAACGAAGTCAGCGGCGCTTCTTGCGAAGTGCTGCGATACCTCACGCCGCACCTGCCATGCTTTTCTCCACCAGGCTCAAAAATGCCGCGGCGTCGTGCGGGAGTTCGCGCAACTGCGCTACCTGAACCGTGCAGTGCGCGAGCGCCGTATAACTTTGCTTTCGCGCCGCAATCAGATTGGGATAACACCGCGCCACGGTCTGCCGCGGCGTCTCTCCCTTTTTCGGTTGAAACGCGCCGCGCCATAGCACGGGCTTTGGGTCGCTCAAATATCGCTCGATGAGCAACTGCTGCTCCTGCGGCGACGCGGCCAGGTGAATCACTGTCATCAACTTCCGCAGCCGCATCAAGTGATGATTTCCGGTGTAAATCACACTGCCCGTCGTATCCAGCACCAAAGATTTCTCCGGCCAGCGCGCGAGTTCTGCCAAAACTTCTTCCAGCACTGCAATCTCTTCGCTCAAGTACTGCGATTCGCGCTCGGCATAGTGCGGTGAATCCGGCCAGCTCATCCAAGCGGCAACGCCGTTGATCCCCGAATATCCGCCGGCAGCGAGCCGCGTCGCCAGCCGCTCTTCAATTTTGTCGTCGCACGAAATCGCGGGATGCCCCGCCGAAGCCAATTGCTTCGACCAAAACGATTTCCCCGCTCCGGACATACCGATGAGCGCAAGACGCAAAGGCCTCTGGTTCAGGGGACTCATTTGTTGGACGAATGATAGACCAGAGCTACTGCAAGCGCACTTGGTCGTAGCGATTCCACGTAGACATGTCGGAAACAATCACGCGGTCGCCGGGGGCAAGGCCGCCGACAATCTCGGTTCCATCCTCGGAAACGCGGCCGAGTTGCACCGTCACGCGGCGCGCTTCCGTGCCGTCGTCGGAGACTTTGAATAGCGGCATCGCAGCATCCGCATGAGCCTGCAACTCCTGAGGCAGGTAAACCGCATTCGCAACGTGTTCCGTCTCGATCCTTCCGTCCACCGTTACGCCGGAGTGTGCGCCGGCGGTTTGGCCGCCGTCGGCCTTGATGTCCACGCTGATCGCGCCATTCTGCACCGCCGGATCAACGTGAATCACCTGTCCGGGAAATTTGCGATCCTGCATCTGCAACGCCGCGCGCTGGTGAAGACGAACGTCCGCCGCCTGCGATTCCGGCACGTGAATTCGCGCAACGAGCCGCTCCGAGCTTGTAACCCGCGCGAGATTCGCACCAGCGCTAAGCTGCTGGCCGGCATCCACGGAAACGTCATCGAGAATTCCTGAAATGCCCGCGCGAACAGTCAGCGATTCCTTCTGATGTATTTTCAATTCGTAGAGCGCCTGCACTTGCGCAACTTCAGCCTGTTTCGCCTCCAATTGCGCCTGGCGGGCTTCTTCCGCGATCGCTAGTTTCTCTTTTTCAAGTTGCAAGCGAGTCGACAGCGAATCAGCGCGCGAACGTGAAATCTTCGCGTTCATTTTCGAGCCGATCCCTTCCTTCTGAAGTGCCTCGTCGCGTTCCGCCTGTAATTTCGCCTCGGTTAGATCGGATTGCAACTGGGCCTCGATGGAATGCTCGTTCAAAAGTTGCGCTTGCAATTGCACGCGGAGATTCGCGAGTTCGGCTTCGACTTTCTTGGTGGCAAGTTCCGCGTCGCGCACTTGTCGCTCCAGGTCGGGATTGCTCAGCTGCAGCAGAATCGATTCGGGTTTTACGCGAGCGCCCGCCCGCAGGAACACCTGATCCACGTGAGCGTCAGTTTCAGCGGCGATCCAGCGTGTTTCTTCCGGCACTAGGACGCCAAGGCCCGAAACGTGGCGAACCAGCGGTCCACGCCGCACCGTTTCAATCTGCAGCGCCGAACGATCCACCACCGGCACGGCCGACTTCATACGCGAAGTGCCGATCGTAAAAGCCCCTACCGCGACCGCGGCAACGACCGGAAACGAAAACCAGAGCAGCGCCCGATGCGAGCGGCCGGTTGTTTTTTCAGAAGACATGAACAGGTTTTCTCCGCCTTTAATTATAGAAGCGGCGGACCGTCTGAGAGAATCGGAAAAATCGATGGGTTGTTATCAATTTTTGCGGTCGCGAGTTTCTCTGCACGCGCGTGACACCTATTTACTCGCGATGTCGGCTTTGTTCTTTCGATCGGCGAACAAATTTTGTACGGGCATCTTCGCGTCAAACACCAGATTGAAAAATCCCACCATCATTTCGTCCCAGGTTTGCTCACCCCACGTTACTTCCTTCGTCGGGTCGGCATTTTCGGGATTGCCCGCCGAATTGTCAAAATGCGCCGTGCAATCGATCTTTGTGCCTTTTGGCAGATCCATCGGCTCCTCCAGCGTGTACCAATTCTGCCAATGCCAGTCATAGTGCGGCACGCTCAGTAAAATTTTGCTTTCTCCCGACGGAAAAACCGCGCGATACAGAAAATCCTTGCCGCGGCCGTGCATGTGCGGATGGAGACCGGAAAGTTTCACGTCTGCTCCCACCTCAAAACTCGCATCCACGCGGTAGTTGGGATCTCCCGGCGGAATTTTAAATGTGCCGTTGGTCGCGGAAAGCGTAAGCACGCGCTCTTTCGGCGGCTCCTTCGCAAAAACAATTCCCAGGCGCGATTGGTCGCGCGTCGCGTGGCCATGCGGCGTATAGTGCACCTGAAAAATAATGTCTGAGCCGGCCTTGATCAACTTCGCCTGACCGGGGCGCAGAATCTCCGGCGGCTGTCCGGGCGCGTATCCGACCAGAGAATCGCTGGGTAGCGCACTCGTGTCTGGCTCTTCCTTCGTCTTTACCTGCGGCGCCGTGAAAAACACTCCTGATTTTTGGCCGCGAAACCACTTCGACCTCGGTTCGCGCACAAACGCAATAATGTGATGCACCACCATGCGATCCGTCGGCCGCACTTCCGCCGCCTGCACCCACGTGTCTTCGGTGAATCCGGTCGGGACGATTACGTGCTGATAATCAATCACGCCGGACGCGGGCACGTCATACGCCTGCGGCAACTCATAAATCTTGTCTGGTTTGCCGATTCCCCAGCCTTCCACCCATTCCACCGGAGGCGGCAAATCTTTCGGATCTCCTTTCGGCGCGCCTGCGTCGGCCCATTTCGCCAGCGTTTCAATTTCCCCCGGCTCGAGTCCGATCGCATTCGAAAATTTTCCGTAGTGTGAATCCGCAAACCATGGCGGCATCTTTCCATTTCGTACGGCCACCTTCATTGCCATCGCCCATGGCCTCGCTTGCTCGTAAGTCAGCAGCGGAAACGGCCCTGCTTCACCGGGCCGATGGCAAACCTGGCATTTTTTCTGCAGGATGGGCGCTACGTCCTTTGCATAGGTCGGCGCGTTACTCGCGGCCGGAGTCGCCGATTGGCCGAACGCTTTTAAACTGAAGAGAAGAAGCGCGAATGCGCACGCCACTCGCAATTTCATGAAAATGCTCCTCGGCAACAAGTAGATGCCGCGAGTATAGGCAGCCGCAAACGGTGCCGCAAGAAAATCACACAAAAATCGGAAGCGAATTTCACTCTGCGGAAGTCTTGCGCCGCGAGTGGATTATCCCGTCTTGCTTGGGTACAGTACCAACGCACTGAAACAACCGTAATGTTTTGACCGGGAGAAGAATTCATGGCAAACACATCGAGCGGAGCCGACTTCAAGAACGAATTGCGCGCAGGCCAGCCGAAGTTGGGGCTTTTTCTGAATTCGCACAGCCCCACCGTTGCGGAACAACTTGCCCACAGCGGCTACGATTGGCTGCTTGTCGATACGCAGCACGGCCCGATGGGCAACGAACGGCTTTCCGCCATGCTCGGCGGAATCGCAAATGGAGGCGCGAAATCGCTCGTTCGCGTGGAGGGCTATCACGACCGCGGCGGCATTCAGCAGTCGCTCGACATGGGCGCGGACGGCGTGCTCGTGCCGTACATCAACACCGCCGCCGAAGCGCGCCAGGCCGTCAGCTGCGCAAAATATCCAACCGCCGGAACGCGTTCGGTCTATTTTCCGCAGCGCAGCATGAATAAAGATGGCCTGCTCGGCTACGCCGGCAACTGGAACAAAAACGGAATCGTTGCGCTGCAAGTCGAGACCGCCGACTGCATCAAGAACATCGACGAAATCGCCGCAGTCCCCGGCGTGGACATTTTGTTTCTCGGCCAAAACGATCTCTGTATGTCCATGGGCCTTTACGAAAAATACGAATTCCCCCACATGTACACGTCGCCCGAACTCAACGCCGCCACGCAGTCGCTCGTCAACGCCGCAAAAAAGAACAACATCATCCTCGGACTTTTCCTCTTCGGTACCGCGCGCGTCGGCGAATTCCTCGACAAAGGTTTTACGTTCATCAGCATTGGCAACGATTTGCATCACGTGCTGACGCAAGCAGGCGCTTACGTCGTCGACGTTGAGCGCATCGCCAAGGAAAAAGGCAAATCCTGGGCGCGCCGGCCTACAGCCCTGTTTTAGGACTTTGACGGTAACCCACCGGAAACCTGTTCCTCCGGACAACTTGCGGCACACATTCCCAAGTGCTACGTTGGAAAAGACTTCTTTCAGGCCTATCCGGAAGGGGTCGCTAGGCGATTTGGGAGCTCCGAGAGGATTTTTTCGAGCCGGAAACTTGGGCCAAAATCTTTCGACGGAAGTTTCGAAAACCGCGCTGTGAACAGGCAGTGCATCGCGAGTGGCTCCGCAAAACGGAGCGTAAAACAGAAAGCTCGCGCGCGGGGTTTGCGTGTCGTTTTCCTTTGGCAGCGACAATCGGTTGCCGCAACAGCGGCTGGCAGTGGTCTCCTACGTCATTGTGGGAATGATCGGGGTGTTGCTGCTCGGCTTCTGGAAATTGCAGGTTCTTGACTCCGATCAGTACGGCCAGATGGCCGAGCGCAACAAGATACGCTCGATTCCCATCATCGCTCCACGCGGCCGCATGCTCGATCGCGACGGCAGGGTTCTCGTCGACAATCGCCCGTCCTTCAGCGTCCTTCTCCTCCGCGACGATCCGGCGCTCGTCGAAAAGCATCTTATGACCATTGCCGATGGTCTGGGCCTTTCCATCGACGACTTGCGCGAACAACTCGACGCCACCAAGGCCTTGCCGAAATTTCAGCCTATCGTCATCAAGCCGGAAGCCACGCAGGGGGACGTCCAATTTATCGAGTCGCACCGCGCCGACCTGCCCGTTCTCGAAATGCTCTCCGTTTCCCGGCGGCGGTATTTGCCCGGCGGATTCCTCGCGCACGCAACCGGGTACGTCGGCGAAGTCAGCGAACAGCAAATCGAAGCAAGCCACGACAAGCTGCGCCCCGGCGACGTTGTTGGCAAAGCCGGCCTCGAACGCCAATACAACGACATCTTGATGGGCACCGACGGCATGCGCCGCGTCATCGTCAACAGCGTCGGAAAAGAAGTCGGCCACCTGACCCAGCAGGATCCGGTGCCAGGCAAGCAGATTCAGTTGACGATTGACATGGACCTGCAGCAAGTCGCCGAGCAATCGCTTGGCGCGCGTCCCGGCGCAGTCGTCGCAATGGATCCGCGCACCGGCGAAATTCTCGCCATGGTCAGCCGTCCCACCATGGACCCCAACGATTTTGCGGTGCGCATTTCCAAGGACGAATGGAAGCAGCTTAACGATGATCCGCTGCGGCCTCTTTTCAATCGCGCGATTCAGGCGCAACTCGCTCCGGGCTCTGTTTTCAAAATTGTGACGGCAACGGCGATGCTCGAAGATCACAATCCGCCGGAATCATTCACAACCTTTTGCCCAGGCTATGGCACGTTCTACGGCCGGCAATTCAAGTGTTATGTCTATTTCGCAAAAAAAGGCCCAAAAGCACACGGCACGACCAATCTACACGAGGCCATCCTGAGGTCCTGTGACGTCTTCTTCTATACGGCAGGCATGAAGCTTGGCATTGATCGCCTCTCGTACTATGGCGACAAACTCGGTTTGGGTCACAAGACAGGAATAGACCTGCCTTCCGAAGAAGCCGGCTTGATGCCATCCGAGCAGTGGGTGGAACGCGCGTTTCATCGCAAATGGTACGCAGGCGAAACGATTTCTGTTGCGATCGGCCAGGGCGCTGTCACAACGACTCCCGTTCAGCTCGCGCGCCTCATCGGAGGCATCGCTTCCGGCGGCGTCTTCAAACAACCGCACCTGCTCAAAGACATGCAGAACGTGAAAGACGAGAAATTCGCTCTTTCCGAGCCGACCGTCGAAAAACTTACGGAAGCTATGTATGGCGTCGTGAATGAACCGGGTGGCACGGGTACAGCACTCAAGATCAAGGACGTGGAGTTAAGCGGCAAATCCGGCACTGCGCAGGTCATCGGCTACGACAAGGCCGCGCTTGTTCACAAGGGGTCAAAGTTCGCCGACAACGCTTGGTTTGTCGGCTATGCGCCAAAGCGCGATCCCGAAATTGTTGTCGCAGTGCTCGTACAAGAGAGCGGACAGCACGGCGGCGAGGCGGCCGGCCCTGTAGTCCGCGATATCGTAAAGGCTTACTACGATAAGAAGAATAAAAAATTGCCTGGCGAAGTTACCGCCGAAAATTCAAAGAAGTCCAAACCAACTCCACAACCTGGCACGCCTGCCGCGGCACTCGCTCCGCGCGCTGCAATCTTGAAGGAAGAAGAAACACCGGTGCGGCCAGGGCAAGCGGAAAACCAACGATGAAAGACGCGCCGGGAACTCGCGATTACGATTGGTGGCTGATCGCCATTCTCGCGGCGATCTGCGCTCTAGGCGTACTCGAAATCTATTCCGCCACTCACGGAAGTTCCCTTGCCGGCATGCACATGAAGCAGCTCCGCTGGCTCGCCGTCGGCACGATTCTGATGTTTATCCTGTCGCGGGTCGACTACCATCTGATTCTCGACCAGTGGCTCATTCTCTATCTGGTTTGTATCGCCGCCTTATTTGCCGTGCTTTTGCTGGGAAATTCGCGTTTTGGCGCCAAACGCTGGATCCCCCTCATGGGCCAAATGTTTCAGGTGTCCGAATTGGCGAAGTTGATTATAATCATTGTATTGGCGCGCTTCTTTACCGAAGTGCGCTCTGATAAGCTGGACCTGCGGGATTTGATTAAGGCAGGGTTGTTGGTAGGAGTTCCGCTAGTCTTGATCCTGAAGCAGCCGGATTTGGGCACTGCTCTCGTGCTTGTGCCGTTGTTGTTCGTCGGGGCTTTTCTGGCTGGCTTACAGTGGCAACATATGGCGGCGATTGTCCTCGTGGGGGCAATGCTCGTGGGCGCGGTTTTTTATCCGCCTGTTAGCAAGCACATCCTCAAACCCTATCAACGCGAACGGATTACGTCTTTCCTGCATCCAGAAAACGATGCCAAGGGCTCGGGCTATCAGTTGTTGCAGTCGAAAATAGCCGTGGGCTCCGGCGGCTTCTGGGGCAAAGGATTTGGCAACGGCAGTCAGAATCAACTGGGTTACATTCCGGTCCGGTATTCCGACTTCATCATGTCGGCTTGGGCGGAAGAACAGGGATTCAAGGGCGTGCTGCTTGCCTTAGGGCTGTATATGGCGCTGCTTCTGCGCCTCGTCCAGAATGCACAGCGCGCGAAAGACCGCGCAGGAATGTTTCTGGTGATGGGAGTGGCAGCAACGCTGGGGTTCCATATTTTGGTGAACGTGGCTATGGTGATTGGGGCCATGCCTGTCACCGGCATCCCGTTACCTCTCATGAGTTACGGGGGTTCGGCCACGTTGTTTGTGTTCATGGCGATTGGTCTTGTGATGAATGTACGGCTCCGCCGATTCGTCAACTAGGCCGCGAAGTAAATCCGAGGCGAACGGCAACGCCGCAAGCCCGGATAAGACAAGTTTGAGTATCTAGGATTGCAAGAGTGAGGACAGCATCGTCCGCCGTTCCCCTGGTTACCAGCCGGGAACGGACCAGCCTCGTTAGCTTGAGGAACAATCGATTCCCCATCAGCAGCGAACGCATCGCAGCTTCCCTGCCGGTGTCTGGGTTTGTACTTTCCTACCCGGAGATCGCAGAAGGTTCGGAGTCTTCCTTTACAAACTCCGGACCGTTCGAAGCACGCCCTGCGTGTGTGCCCGCAACTCGGAACACGGCATTTCCCTCCCGGACCGCCAACGGAACAAGAACCGCGGCGATGCGTCCAGGCGGCTCCTCAGGAGCTGCCAAGGATAAGGAGTTTTCATGTCGAAAGAATTGGTTATCAACGCAACCTCCCATGAGC
>DATGIS010000055.1:0-10759 GCA_035295625.1 Candidatus Acidiferrum sp.
GTAGTTTATTGGTTCGGCGCCTGCGCACGACAACGTTGCGGCGGCGAACCAATAAACTACCCTTCGCGAATTTTTGCATCTTGCCATTTTGCGTTCGTGCTTCGCCGCGCGAATTTGCTCGCGCCCGATATACTGGTATTCTCCGCGGGACACTGTCCGCGGCACCCTATAGTTAACCACGATGACCGCACCCGACGCAGCCACCGATTCGACGAATACGCAGGAATCCGTAAACACGCACTACGATACGCGCTTGCCGCAACTGAAGTGGTCGCGCCGCATCCAGATTCCCCTTATTGCCGCAGTTGTCTACAGCGTGATTCGTCTGCTCGGACCGACGCTGCGCTACGAAGTTCTCGGCTGGCATCATGCGGAAAAAGTCTATGCCGAAAAAAAGCAGTGCATCTGGGCGTTCTGGCATCGCGTGATTATTCCGATTGTGTGGTGGTACCGGAATCACGGCGTCGTTGTGATGAACACAACCGCGTTCGACGGCCAGTGGACGCGCAAAGTAATCGAGTGGCTGGGATTTGGAACCGCGCAGGGAAGTTCTTCACGCGGAGGTTTGCGCGGCCTTGCGGTAATGGCGCGGCGGATTGAAGAAGGAAAAGATTGCGCGTTCACGATCGATGGGCCGCGCGGGCCGCGCTACGTGGCGAAACCGGGTCCGGTGATGCTCGCAAGAAAAACGGGAGCTCCGATCATGGTGTTTCACGTGGGCATCGATCGGGGAAAGACGTTTGAGAAAACGTGGGACCATTTTCTGTTCCCGATGCCGTTTGCGCGGGCGGCGATTTTATTTGCTCCGCCGATTTACGTTCCGAAGGATGCCAGCGTCGAAGTGATGGACGCGAAACATGCAGAAATGCAGCGCGAACTCGAACGCGTTCGCGACATTGCCGAAAGCTGGTTTTCTCTCAGCGAAGAAGAACGCGCGAAACACCGCGAACAATTTGAGAAATAAAAACGGGCCGCGTTATTTTCTAGCGCGGGTGTTCGCCGAGCTGCACGGGAATTTCGATTTTTTTGCCGCCGCGATATGCGGTTACCGTGATAGTTTCACCGGGCCGTTTTTTATTCAGCGCCAGATTTACGTCGAGCGGCGTCGCAACTTTTTGTCCGTCGAGTGCGACGATGACATCGCCGCCGACGTAGAAGCGCCGCATTCCGAGTTGTGCGATGCGATCGCCTCCGCGAATTCCGGCTTGCGCCGCGGGTCCGCCGCGCGTTACGGTTTGTACAAGCAATCCTTCCGGCACCGGCAGGTCGAGCGCTTCGGCCAGACCGCCGCCTACTGCGTAACTATCGACACCGAGAAACGCCTGGTGAACACGGCCATCGGTTATCAGGTCGTGCGCGATTCGCTTCGCGGTGTTGATGGGAATCGCAAAGCCGATGCCAGCCGTGGTTCCCGTGGGCGTGTAAATCGCGGAGTTGATGCCGATGACTTCGCCGTGGGAATTGATGAGCGGACCGCCGGAATTTCCGCGATTAATTGCAGCGTCAGTTTGAATCGCTTCATCAATAAACGTGGTCTGGCTCGTTTGCACGGTGCGGCCAAGTGCGCTGATTACGCCCGTAGTGAGCGTGCTTTGAAATCCGAAGGGATTGCCGATGGCGAGAACTTTCTGGCCGACTTGAATCGTGGAAGAATCGCCAAGAGGAAGCGCGACGAGAGGTTTGTTTTTCGGTTCGATTTTTATCAAGGCAACGTCGTTGCGCGGGTCCGCTCCGATTACTTTCGCGGGATAGCGGGTCTGGTCGCCCAGAACGACTTCAATCGTTTGCGCGCCTTCGACGACGTGATTGTTCGTGAGAATGAAGCCTTTTGAATCGATGACGAAACCGGAGCCGGCGCCTTCGACGGGCACAGGGTCCATGAAGAAATCGTATTCGGTGGCTTTGGTGAGAATGTTTGCGACGGCGGGAGAAGCCTGGCGATAGACGCGGACGTTGATGGATTCATCGTCGGTGAGCAGGGAATCGCGCTGCGCGCCGGAACTGTTTTCCGTTTTGTTGCTTGCGCCGAGCGGAACGGCTTCGACATTTTGCGGGTCGCGCGGACCCCAGTGCGCGCCGGCCCAATAGGCCGCGGCGAGCAAAAGCAGCACGACGACAATAATTCGCGAAGAGTGGCTTTCGGTCTTCTTTGCGGGACTCATTTTCTTTTTCCTTACTGCGTCCGGAACTTCCGGTGCACCCTGGTTGAGACTTTCATTATAAGAAAAAGTAAGCAGGTTGGCTCGTTCATCCGGCTGAGCCCCGAAGTTTTTTGGCGAGCGCTTCGACCTGGGCCTGGGAATTCTCCATCGTGCCCGAAGTGTCGATGGTGTATGCGGCGTGTTTGAGTTTTTCTTCGTTGGGGAGCTGGAGCGCGATGCGGCGTTTCGCTTCTGCATCACGCAATCCACGCGCCACGAGACGATTCAACTGCTGCATCGGAGTGCACCAAACGGCGACGAGGCCATCGAGACGATTGTGCATGCCCGCTTCGATGAGGAGAGCGGCTTCGACGAAGACGGGGTCGCGCGGATTTTCTTTTTCCCACGCTGCGAACTGCGCGCGCATGGCTTCTTCGATGCGCGGATGAAGAATGGCATTGAGCTTTGCGAGTCTCTCCGGATCGGCGAAGACGATGGCTCCGAGCTTTTTGCGGTCGACGAAATGATCCGCCATCAGAATTTCGCTGCCGAATTCGCGAACGATTTCGCCGTGAGCGGGCAGGCCAGGCTCCATCATTTTGTGGCCGAGAGAATCGGCGTCGAGGACGCGAAAATTGAGTTCGCGCAATTTCTGCGCGACCCAGCTTTTTCCGCTGGCGATTCCTCCGGTTAGGCCGAGTTTGAGCATAGAGAAAGGAGCCGATCTAAAGATCGGCCGCTACAACGCCGCCTTTGCATCGGGTTTGACGCGGCGAAGGCGAGCGGCTTTTACCGTGTTGGACATGAGCATGGTGATGGTCATGGGGCCGACGCCGCCGGGAACGGGAGTGAGCGAGCCGGCAGTGTTGATGGCGTCAGGATGAACGTCGCCGACGAGGACGGAACCTTTTTCGCGGAACTTGGCGAGGCGCGCGGGAAAATTCTTGAGAAGCGAATCGGCTTCGGCGGGGTCGGTGATTTTGTTGGTGCCGACGTCGATGACGGCGGAGCCGGGTTTGAGCCAATCGGCCTGCACGTAGCCTGCTTTGCCCATGGCGGCGACGACGATGTCCGCGCGGCGCACGACGTCGGGAAGATCGCGCGTTTTGGAATGGCAAATGGTGACAGTGGCGTTCGCGTGCATGAGCAGGAGCGCCATCGGTTTGCCGACGATGTCGCTGCGGCCGAGAACGACGGCGTTGGCGCCTTCGACGGGAATGTTGTTGCGGCGAAGAATTTCCATGCAGCCAGCGGGAGTGCAGGCAACGAGGCCTTCGCGGCCGCTGACGAGCTTTCCGAGATTGACGGGATGAAAACCGTCGACGTCTTTAGCGGGATCGACGGCTTCAAGAATTTTTTTGGTGTCGACCTGTTTGGGGAGAGGAAGTTGGACGAGGATGCCGTCGACATTGTCGTCGCGATTGAGATCGTCGACGAGCTTGAGCATGTATTCGGTGGTGGAAGAGGCGAGGGGCGTGTGCAGCCAACTGGCGAGGCCGAGCTGTTCGCAGGCTGCGATTTTGCTTTTGACGTAAAGCTGGGAGGCGGGATTTTCTCCGACGAGGACGGCGGCGAGGCCGGGACGGATGCCCTGCGCATGGAGACGCGCGATTTCATCTTTCAGTTCGAGGAAGACCTGGTCGCGAATTTTGAGTCCATCGAGGACGCGTGCGGTCATGCGGGGCTCACTTTCGGAAAATGGAAAAGGAAGAATAGCACAGGGCGAGTGGGGGACGAGGTGATGTGGGTGTCGTATGGGGTGCCACCCGGGTGTTTCTGCAAAGAGTGGGGAAGTTACTGAGAAATAAGGAGATGAGTTGCCGCGCGCGGCAAAAGAGTGAAGGAAAGAGCACCCCTCGCAGAGATCGCTCGGGGCAAGAAAGAGCGTGCCGCTTGTGCCCCCCCTCGCAGAGATCGCTCGGGGCGAGAAAGAGTGAAGGAAAGGGCAAGAGCGAAGACGAGAACGGAGAGGGGTACGCACCTCCCCGAGGAGTTTGTATTAGTATGAAAAGAAAGGGGTTGCGGGAGAAGGCGTTTGCATGAATATCAAAACAAAGGGGATAGCCAGACTGGGCGAAATTGTGAGGCGAGCGGAGGGATTGAGGGGGCATCACCGCCCCTCGCAGATCGGGGTAAACAAGAGTGGGGTCGGATAGTTCGAATGGAGCTTGATTACACTCGTCAGTGTAGCATGGCTGTTTTACGAAGTCAATAAATATTTGTATAGTATTTAATGAATTGATGGGAAAGGGCTTAGTGGGAATTTAGATGAAGGCGCCGTGCTTTGAGCGAACGGTTCGCCTCGTTGGTGTGCAGTGGATTGGATGCGCGACGGGGAAATCGTGGCGTCGCTTAAATCGAAGATGCCGCCCTAAAGGGACGGCTCTACATAAAGCGGGGAACAAAGAGCGGCTCGGGATGAATCCGGAACCGCTCTTTGTTGGAGGTATCTGGATTGCGGGAAAAAGGCTACTGCATTTTCATTTTGTCCATGCCCGCGGGAGCAGCGGGCGTTTCGGCGGTTGCGGGCCGTGCGGAAGCGACAGCCTTTTTGGGAGGGGCGGGATTGGCCGCGGTCGGTGCGACGACCTGGATGATGTTCATCATGCCGAGGTCTTCGTGGTTGAGAATGTGGCAATGGAAGACGAAAGTGCCGATGTCGTGGCCGCGGAAGTCGATGCGGACTTTGACGTTGGGATAGGGATGGGCGGGATTGCCGTCCCAGTTGGGAACTTCGACCATATCGAGGTATTGGCCGAGGATGGCGGGGGCCGGCTCATCGCCGTTGATTTTGAAATTGTTTTGGGATTCCACGAGAAAGTGAACCTGATGGAAGTGGAATTCGTGATTTTCGAGGGCGTGGTTTTCGATGGTCCATTCCTCGACAGTACCCTGGGTGGCGGTGATAGCGGGCGGGGCGTTGGGGTCAAAGATTTTTTCCGGCTGGCCCTGCACGGCCATGAAGAATTGAGTTGGCTGAATTTCGTCGAAGAAGACGAGGCGGCGCGCAGCGATGGGAGCGGAAGCAAGTCCGGCGAAGCGCTGCTGGGAGGTGTCGAGTGCGGTGAAGGTGCCGACGCGGTCATCGGCGGCAGGCTCGTCAGAATCGGGGCTATTCACCAGAGCGATGTTGAAAATGGGGCGATTGGGATCGTCGTCGCCGTTCTGTCCGGTAAGGACGTTGAGCGTAACGAGTTGCGCGAGCTTGACGCTGCTTGAAGGTGCGTTGGCGATGAATTCGACGCGAGATGCGGGCGGCAGACGGAAGTGAGTCGCGGAGATGAGGCTGCCGGGCAGCGTGCCGTCCTGAGAATTTACGGACACGCCGTCAATGGCGACGAGTTGAATGGTTTGGGGAACGCCGTCGAATTGTTCCTGTAGGTCGAGAATTGTGTCGGAGGAGGAGTTGGTGACGCGCCAGAACTGTTTTTCACCCGGCTCCATGTGAAGGACTGCGGGAGTGTAGGTGGTGACCGGCGGATTTTTGGTGGTGTCGGTGGTGGTGTTGGTGGAGATGTTGTTAATGGTGACTTCCTCGAACGGGACTCCATCAGGGGTTCCGCCCGGAGATTCGGGGACGGTCGCGCTTTGGGCGGTAGGCTGGTCGCGAACGACGAGAATGCGATGGCGAAGGCCGGAGACGGCAGGTTGTACGTTTTCGATGCCGTCGACGACGATGGCGCCGGAAGCGCCGCCGAGGACCGCTGGATCGGCGATGCCGTGAACGTGGGGATGATACCAATAGAGGCCGGGAGGCTCGTCGGTAGGAAAGGCGACGTTATATTGGAAAGTCTGACCGGAGTTGATGATGGTTTTGATGACTTCGTCGGAATGGCAGGTCGGGGAAGTGTTTGTGCCGTGATAGTGGATGTTGAGGGAGTTCATGCGCATCTGATTGCCGCCGGGGCCGCAGTTGGGGGGATTGAGCTGCATCATGAAGCCGCCGTCGGGAGTGTTGTTGGTGACGGTGATGATGAGGTGGTCTCCGGGTTTGACGTGGAGGGTGGGATTTTCAAGGCCGCTGGGAGTCATGAAGCAATAGAGCGTTCGGCCGGCGAAGTCGGTGGTGGTTTGATAGGTGAACTGAACGGAGAGGACGCCGTTCTGGCTGAAGAGAGCAGGAGGCTGGTGGATGACGCTTCCGGGATTGAAACGAGGGCAGGGGTTTGGAACAGGCATTACCACCGCGGGGGCGGAGTTCGCAGTGGTGGTCGTAGCGGTTTGAGCGATGGCCGTGTTTGCGGCAATCGAGTGCACCGCGAGGGTAAAGATGGTCCCAAGAAACAGGTGGGACAGCATTCGTATTTTCATGGGTTTCTCCTCGAACGTTCGCTGTGGCTGGGGAGAGCAGCGCGGATGGGGCAGATGCTAACTCGTCAGCGGATAATGTCAAAGGAAATTATTAATGCGGACAAGTCGTGTTCTTTATATAAAAAAGACAGAAAATTTATCGAAAGGACGGGGCGGAACTTCTTTGGGGTTGCGGCATCCTAAGAAGTGTACTGATGGTTAGAACGACGAGCGAGGGAAACGCGGATGGCGCTGTTTGAAGGGACGGAACGGAAACAACTGGAGAATAAAGCGAAGGCGGAAGGGCGATTGCCGCCCGGACAATCTTTGACGCTGAAGTGGCCGATTTTGCATTACGGAAGCGTGCCGACGTTCAACGAGGAGAAGTGGGATTTCAAGATTTCGGGAGAAGTGGAAACGCCCGTGAAGTTGAGCTGGAAGGAATTTCGTGGGTTGCCGCAGGTGGAAGTGACATCGGATTTTCATTGCGTGACGCGATGGAGCAGGCTGGACAACCGGTGGAAGGGCGTGCTGTTTACGGATGTGCTGAAGCTGGTGACGCCGAAGCCGGAAGCGAAGTTCGCGCTGGTGCTGGCCGAAGAAGGCTATACGGCGAATGTGCCGCTGGAGGATTTGACGCGGCCGGATGTGTTGTTCACGTTTGAACATGATGGAGAGCCGCTGACGGCGGATCACGGCGGGCCGCTGCGGCTGATCGTGCCGCATTTGTATGCGTGGAAAAGCGTGAAGTGGGTTCGGGGATTCCTGCTGCTCGACCAGGACCGGCTCGGATTCTGGGAGCGGAACGGATATCACGAGTATGGAGATCCGTGGAAAGAGCAGCGGTACTCGGGCCGTTGACCTTATAGCATGGTATAGGGTTTAGAATAACGGGATGCGCATTGGAGAGCTGGCGAAACGCGCGGGCGTGAACCTGCAAACGATACGGTTTTATGAGCGGCGCGGGCTGTTGCGGAAGCCGGCGCGGACGGCTTCGGGTTATCGCGACTATGCGGCGAGCGATGTAGAGAGCCTGGCGTTTATTCAGTGGTGCAAGCGGCTGGGATTTACGTTGAAAGAAGTGAGGCCGCTGCTGGCGCTGCACGGCGCGGTGGCGCGGGTACCGGCGAAACGATCGCCGGATTTGACTTCCATCCTTCGAATCGCGCAGGAAAAAATTGCGGATATTGAAGAGCGGCAGAAGTCGCTGGACGAGATGAAGCGGCAACTTGCGCGGGCGATCGAGCAGCTGACGAGCGACGCGGGGCCGGTGTGTCCCGCGGCGAAGCGAACCTCTCCCCGGCGAGCACCGGGACCCGGAAAGTGTCCCTTTTAAAAAATCGCGGTTGACCCTCTACCAAAGTACAGGCTCCAGAATTTGCCAGCGCGGGAACTCTTGCGCGAGCAAACGGCAAAGGAGCGGACGATGGATGCTGGAACGATTGAGAGCACGAAGCAAAGCGAGAAAACCTGGAAATGGCAGACGTGGATGGGGATGCTTGGGTTGTCGATACTGCTGGTGACGATCGGAGTTTTGTGGTCGGTGAAGATGGCGTCGGTGATGTCCGATGCAGCGAAGGGTGATGCGAACGCGGCGCAAGTGAAAGTGGGCGAGCAGACGAAGATGGTGCTGGAGATTTTGGAAGTGAGCGCCGACGGGAAGATTCATGGGACGGTGCTGAAAGAAAAGACGAAAGAGGTCTACACGCGGACGGACGCGAAGATGATCGCGACGGAAAATAAGGAGACGAAGTTCGTGATGGGGAAGGCGGAAGATGTGCACGCGGGGGCGGTGGTACACGTGACGGGAACGATGCAGGAGGACCGGAGTCTGGCGGCGCAGCAGATCGTGATTTTGACGGGAGTCGTGAGAGTGGAGTGAATGTCCGCGACACTGATTATTTTCAGACGCATAACAAAAACGCCCGGGGATGAGCCCGGGCGTTCTTGCGTTTACTCGATGCGGACGCACGCCGAAGCGTGCGCTACATCAGTAGATGTCGTACTGCTCCCAGTGGAGGGTGGCGTCGGACTGAATGATGACGTGCTTGTGCGAGTTTTGCTCGAGCTCGTCGATGAGCATGGATTCGCGGGTTTTGAGCGCCTTGGCGATTTCCGGGTGGACGCGCAATGTGAGATTCGGATTGTCGTGGTCGGCGATAGCCATCTTGCGGGCTTCGGACTGGATTTCGTAGCAGAGCGTCGGAATGGACTTGACCATGCCGGAGCCGCTGCACGAAGGGCAAGGCTGGCAGAGAACGCGTTCGAGCGCCTGCTTGGTGCGCTTGCGCGTGATGCAGACGAGGCCGAACTCGTTGAAGGAAAGCGCTTTCGAAGGGGCCTTGTCCTGATCGAGGGATTGCTGGAGCGCGCCGAGAACTTTTTCGCGGTTGCGACGCTCTTCCATGTCGATGAAGTCCACGACGATGATGCCACCGAGGTCGCGGAGGCGAATTTGGCGGACGATTTCCTTGACGGCTTCGAGGTTGGTCTTAACGATGGTGTCCTCGAGGCGCGTGGAACCCTTGCCGACGAATTTGCCGGTGTTGACGTCGATGGCGACGAGAGCTTCGGTGTGGTTGATGACAATGTAGCCGCCGGACTTGAGCCAGACTTTGGCGCGGAGGGCTTTGTCGAGCTCGTGCTGGATGCCGAACTCTTCGAAGATCGGCTGTTCCTTGGTGTAGAGCTTGACGCGGCTGGCGAGCTTCGGCTGGAAGCGGCTGACGAAGTCAACTACTTTGCCGTATTCCTCTTCGCTGTCGATCCAGATGGCGGTGAAATCGTCGCTGACGTAATCACGAAGGATGCGTTCGACGAGATTTAAATCGCGGTGCAAGAGAGAAGGAGCTTTGCGCTCTTCGTTCTTGTGTTTGATGTC
The DNA here is from genome assembly GCA_035295625.1 of Candidatus Acidiferrum sp. GTDB lineage: Bacteria > Acidobacteriota > Terriglobia > Acidiferrales > UBA7541 > Acidiferrum. The sequence goes on from DATGIS010000055.1 coordinate 9,313, forward strand.
GTTCCAGGTCTTGCCGAGGAAATCGATGTCGGTCTGAATTTCCTCGTCGGTCGCGCCGCCGGCAGCGGTTCGAACGATGAAGCCACCCGGATAGGCGCCGCGAGCTTCACCGACCAAGCGGCGGAGACGGGAGCGGTTTTCGGCACTGGCGATTTTGCGCGAGACGCCGATGTGGTCGATGGTCGGCATGTAAACAAGGAAGCGGCCGGGAAGAGCGACGTGGCTGGTGATGCGCGCGCCCTTCTTGCCGAGAGGTTCCTTGGCGATTTGCACGACGACTTCCTGACCGGCCTTGAGCATTTCGGAAATCAGTTGAGGACGGCGCGACGGGCCGCTGTGGCCGCGATAGCCGCGTTGGCCGCCGTGTTGATGGCCGTGGCCCCCGCCCTGGCCCGGACCGCCACGACGATCAAAACGGCCGCGTCCACCGCGACCGCGATCTGGGCGTCCGCCACGATCGCCGCCACGGTCACCGCCGCGTCCGCGATCTCTGCTACCTCCGCCGCTGCGGAACGGGCGCTGGAAGCGAGGACGTCCACCACCCCCGACGCGAGCGGAGTCGCGCGGCTGGAATTCGTCGCGAGGACCGGAACGCGGAGCGCGTGTTTCGCCGGGAAGAAGAATTTCTTCTTCCTGTGCGCCGGAGGCCGCGAGTTGCGCGGGTTGACTCTCGTGAGCATGTTCGCGTTCGTGATGCTCTTCGGAGCCGAGTTCTTCTCCGTTTGCGTGATCGTCTTCGTGATGTTCGAGTTCGACGTGATCACCAAGAGCAGCGATGTGGAGCGCGTTTTCGTGCGCGGCATCGGCTTCGGCTTCCGCGATGGCCTGCGGAGAGCTAACGATTTCCTGTACCGCTTCGGGGTCCCCCGGCTGGTGCGATTCGTCTTCTTCTTCGTGTTCGTCGTCGTGCTCGTCCGAGCCTTCGGCTTCGCCGTGTTCTTCTTCGCCTTCCTCGTCCAATTCATCTTCTTCAAATACGGCGCCGCCAGCCGCTGCATCGGCTTGGACGACTTCGCGAATTTCGTCCTGTTTGGCGTCAATCAAGCTGGACGAGAGGGTGGAGCGTTCATCGTCGCTGAGTTCGCCGCTGCTGTTTTCGGCTTCCTCTGCGGCGTACTGAGCGTCTTCCATCGCTTCGATTTCTTCGGCGTCAAGATCGGACTCTTCAGCCTGGAGCGCTTCGGCCTGTTCGCCCGCAATTTCGGCGGATTCCGTACCGGCGCCGGCGAGGAGCCAGCTGGGCAGAGAACCACGCGAGCGGCGAGGTCCGGGAGCCGTGCCGGGGAGCAAGGCAGCGCGTGGCTGCACGTCCTCGACAAAGTCCGGTTGCGGTTCATCAATAATTTTTTCTTCGACCGGAGCTACGGGAGCCGCAGCAACGGGACGATTGCGGAACTTCGCGAGGGATTCGCCGGGAAGCACGAAAGGTTCTTCGTCCACTGGAGCC
>DATGIS010000056.1:0-19730 GCA_035295625.1 Candidatus Acidiferrum sp.
CGCGCACCTCTGGCACCTCAGCGCCTCTGCGTTATCTTTTCTCCGACTCCGCACCGCGCGATCCCTTGGTCAACTCCCCATGCGTCTGCGATAATTTCCGCTTACCACGATCTTCTGAATCGAGGCTGACTTGAGCGGCGACAGTCCCAACTTGAAATGGAGCGGAAACAACATCCGCGAGAGCTTCCTCAAATTCTTTGAGAGCAAAGGCCATCGCCGCGTCCGCAGTTCCTCGCTCGTTCCTCACGGCGACCCCACGCTTCTCTTCACCAACGCCGGCATGAACCAGTTCAAGGACGTCTTTCTCGGCCTCGAAAAACGCGACTACAACCGCGCCACCACCGCGCAAAAATGCGTTCGCGCCGGCGGCAAGCACAACGACCTCGAAAACGTCGGCTTCACGAAACGCCATCACACTTTTTTCGAGATGATGGGCAATTTTTCTTTCGGCGACTATTTCAAAAAAGACGCCATCGCCTTCGCCTGGGAACTCATCACTTCGCCCGACTGGTACGGCATCCCAAAAGAAAAACTTTACGCCACCGTTTTCGGCGGCGCGGAATTCGGTAGCGTAGGCACTCCTGCCTGCGACGGTGTCAGCGGCACCTCGGCCTCATCCACGAAGCTCGGCGTCGACGAAGAAGCAAAAGCTCTCTGGCTCGCGCAAAACGTTCCCGCCGATCGCGTCTTTGAAATTCCCGGCCTCAAAGATAATTTCTGGGCTATGGGCGACACCGGCCCTTGCGGCCCGTGCAGCGAAATTTTTTACGACATGGGCGCCGCTGCCTCCGAGCAAGGCCACACCGACTGCAAATTCCCCTGCGACTGCGGCCGCTACGTCGAAATCTGGAATCTCGTCTTCATGCAATTCAACCGCGACGCCAGCGGTACGCTCACTCCGCTCCCCAAGCCCTGCGTCGACACGGGCATGGGCCTCGAACGCGTCGCCGCCGTCCTTCAGGGCGTCATCTCCAATTACGACACGGACCTCTTCACGCCGCTCACGAAACGCGCCGCCGAACTCTGCGGTGTGGATTTCAACCGTGAAGAAAAATTGGAAGAAGGCAAAGGCGGCGCCGCTTCCCTCCGCGTCATCGCCGACCACGCTCGCGCCACAACATTTCTCATCACCGACGGCGTCCTCCCGTCGAACGAAGGTCGCGGCTACGTCCTCCGCAAGATTATTCGCCGAGCGATCAGCCATGGAAGATTTCTTGACACGACCGGGCCGTTCCTCTACGAAATGGTTAAGTCGGTCGTCTCATTAATGTCCGAAGCTTACCCGGAGTTATCGGAATCAAGCGTCCGCGTATCGAAGGTTATTCGTGAAGAAGAGCGTCGGTTTGCGAGCACGCTCGGCATAGGTCTCAAAAAGCTAGAGCCTGTGATGAGGAACGCAAGAGCGGCGGACGCAGAAACCCTGCAGCACCAGCTCGTCTATCACTGGGGTGATCAAGAGTTGCGTTCTGAAGCCGATGAGCGCAGGGGCACCGCCAAAGCGTTGTTATCTACGACCGACCATCAGGCGCGCCTTCGCATCCTAGAAGATCATTTTGAGCCACTGGTTGAAGGTTTCAAGACTGCCGAACAGCTCGATCGAGATATCGCGGGCGAGAGCATTTCTGACATCCTCGCCACTCTAGAGCAGGGCGTACTATCCAAACCCGTCCTGAGGGGCGAAGACAGCTTCAGGCTCTACGACACTTTCGGATTGCCCGCGGATTTCATGATGGCCGCAGCTAAGGATAGGGGCCTTTTTTTTGATGTAGAGGGTTTCTTCTCGGCGATGGAAGAGCAGCGCAAGCGCGCGAGAGCATCTTGGAAAAAGGGTGCCCCGCTACTGTTAGCCGTTCCCGCTTATTCCGAGGTTGCTGACAGGTTTAAGACAGAACCGGACTTCTATCACCGCACAACTGCGAAGGACTGCCGAATCGAAGCCATTATTGTGAAGGCCGACAAAGTGTCGGAGTTGCGCGCCGGCCAAGAAGGCGTGGTCTTCCTCGACCGTACCACCATCTACGCCGAATCGGGCGGACAAGTCAGCGACATCGGCGCGTTCTACGACAATTCGGAATCGCAACTTCTCTCGGAAGTGACTCGAGCATTTTATCCAGTTGCAGGATTGATCGCACACCAGGTCGTCGCAAGAGAAACGCTGCGCGTCGGCGACCGCGTCACGGTCATAGCTGACGTCAATCGGCGCGATCGTGTCATGCGCAATCATACGGGCACGCACCTGGTGCACGCGGCATTGCGGAACATTTTGGGGACACACGTAAAACAAGAAGGCTCACTCAACGATGACGAGCGCCTCCGTTTCGACTTTTCGCATTTCGCGCACGTCGACGCCGAAGAGCTTCGCGACATCGAGCAGCAGGTAAACGACGAAATCCGCCACAACACTCAGGTCGAAACCGACATCACCAATATCGACAACGCGCTCGCTTCCGGCGCGCTCGCCTTCTTCGGCGACAAATATCCCGACGCCAACGTTCGCGTCGTCACCATTCCCGATGAACGCGCCCCGCGCGGCTTCTACTCCAAGGAACTTTGCGGCGGCACGCACGTCCACAAAATCGGCGACATCGGCGTCCTCAAAATCGTCAGCGAAGAATCCGTCGCCGCCGGAGTTCGCCGCATCGAAGCCGTCACCGGCGTCGGCGCGCTCGAACATTTCCAGAAGCAAGCCGAAATCCTCTCGAAGCTTCAGCACCAACTCAACGTGGGCGAAGACGCCGTCCTCGCCCACGTCGAAAAGCTCGCCCAAACCGTCAAGCAACTCGAAAAAGAACTCTCCGACCAGAAACGCAAAGGCGCACTTTCCCAACTCGACGACCTGGGCAACTCCGCCCAGTCCATCAAAGGCGTCAAAGCTGTTATTAGCGCGGTTCAAACCGGCGACCGGGAGACGCTTCGCCAGCTCGTCGACAGCCTCCGCCAGAAGCTCGGCTCAGGCGTTATCGTGCTCGGCATGCCGGACGGCGAAAAGGCCGCCCTCATCGTCGGCGTCACCAAGGACCTCACAGCTAAAATCAATGCTGGCAAGCTCTTACAGGCGATTGTCAAACCCGTTGGCGGCAAGGGAGGCGGGAGGCCCGACCTGGCCGAAGGTGGCGTCGAGAGCACAGCTGCCCTAGAAATGGCCTTGCGGTCAGTTCCCTCCCAACTGGAGGTTTTGCTATAGTTTGCCTCGAGCGCCAGAAGCGTGGCCGGAGCAGTTTGTCCGGGCGGGCTTCCCGAAAAATTCATCTTCCCGCAGCGGATGGATTCAAGGCTTACTCGAATTCGTTGTCGCCTTCCCCAAGGCGTCGGTTGCCGGGTTTTCGGATCCGCGCAACCAGGCATCAAAAAGGTGATGGGTAAACGTTCGGCCATTCCGGCAGCGGTCATCCTGGCTACCCTGGGATTTGCAGCAAGCTCCACCCGCGCGCAAATTTCCCTGGCGGAAAATTTTGACGGCCGCCGCATGTTCGTAAATACGGAGCCGGTCGTGAAAGAAAAAATCACGGCTTCGCATCCCAAATCCATCTACCTTCCCGCGGAACAATCCTTTCTCGGACGGAAGCACGAAGCGATGAGTCTCGATCGCGACGGCGCCGAAGCCCTGGTGAAAGAAGCCGCGGAACGCCACCGCATGAATCCGGCTTTGATTCGCGCGGTGATTGAGACGGAGTCGCACTGGAATGCAGCCGCGGTTTCCCGCAAGGGCGCCGTGGGCCTTATGCAACTGGTTCCGACGACGGCACAACGATTCGGTGTAAAGGACATGTTCAGTCCGAAACAAAATATCGACGCAGGGGTTCGTTATCTTAAGGCGTTGCTGGAACGATACAACGGCAACCTCGAACTGGCTCTTGCGGCGTACAATGCTGGAGAAGGGGCCGTGGATCGTGCTCGCGGCGTTCCGGCGTTTCGGGAAACTCGAAACTATGTCCAGCGAGTCCAGAGCTTGTTCGGCTCGGGTCGCCTTGATGGCGCGTACATCAGTGCACGTTCCATCCGCAAGGAAACCGACCCGACAGGCCGCACGATTTTTACGAACGATTAGTGTAAAAATAGGGATTGCAGCAAAAGTTTGGGGATCCGGTGGGAATGAAGTTTTCTAAACATTCTTCGTTTTTTTTCGGCCCGCTTTTTTTCAACAGGGCCTTCGCCCGCGTTTCGCCGGTTTTACTGGCCGCGGCGCTGGCTACTGTGGCTCCGCCCAATTCCCTTCGCGCCGCGGAAAATAACGCCGAACCCACACGAGCGACGATAAAACGCGACGCCGCCGAAGCGCAGTTCACGCGCGCGGAAGAGCAGCGCGCCGCGCTAAATGCAAAAGCATCCGAAAAGCGCACCCTCGCCGAATATCGCGCCGTGGTTGCGACGTACAAAAAAGTTTATTTGATTTCTCCGCACGCCGCGGACGTGCAGGATTCTTTGCTTGCCGTTGGGGAACTTGAAGTGGAAATGGGCGATCGATTCGGCCGCACGTATTACCAGCAGGCGGTGGAGTCGTATCAGTTTTTGCTGCGGGAATATCCGAAGAGCAAATTTTCGCAGGATGTTTTGCTGCGCGTCGCAAAATTGCAGCGCGATCAACTGAGCGACAGCGCTTCTGCGATGAAAACATATCAGGAATTTTTGAAGCGCTTTCCGCACGCGGAACACAAACGCGACGCGCAGGAATCGCTCGCGGAGCTTGCGCTTTTGCAAAACAGCAATACTCCGGAGACGAAACCGGCGGCAGCGGAAAAGCCTCAAGTTGCGGAAAAACAGGAACCGGTTCGCGTGGCGCAAAACGATTCGCGAAATACGGTTGCGCGCAACGCTGCGGCCGCGAACGGCGCGGCAAATGACGATGGCGAAGACGAGCAGCCCGCGCAAAGCGGCAAACGCGGCGGAATTCCTACGGTAAAAACGATCAGCGCGGAAGCGGGCGGAGATTCGACGCGCATCACCATCGCGCTCGAAGATTCGGTTCAATACATTTCCGGGCGCATTACGAATCCCGACCGGATTTATTTTGATTTGCACGCAGCCAAACTTTCGCCGCAATTGAAGCGTGGCGCGGTGAAAGTCAGCGGCAAGCTTTTGACGAATGTGCGCGTGGCGCAAAATTCGTCGGGCGTTGTGAGAATTGTGCTCGACGTGAACGGCGTGAAGGATTACACCGCTTCCCTGCTCGGCAAACCGTCGCGGCTGGTGATTGATCTGTACGCGATTCCGCAAGAGTTGCGCGCGGCAAAGCCTGCGAATGCGCCAACAACACAGACGGAGTCTGCGAGAAATTCGGATGAAACGGCAACAACGACGGCGGCAGCGAAGAATTCGGACGAAGACGCGCCTGTCACGACAAAGTCGTTGCCAGCTCCCAGGAGAGAACTGCCGACCGCGGAACCTGCAGTCGCAAAAGGCAAAGACGCGCGCGGCAAAAGCGCAAAGAACGCTTCGAGCAAGCCGGATTTGATCAAAGCGCCGACGGTTCCGACTCCGACGCGTGACGGACAATCGACTCTGACGCGCGCGCTTGGATTGAAGATTGGCCGCATCGTGATTGACGCGGGCCATGGCGGCCACGATACGGGGACCATCGGGCCGACAGGGCTGATGGAAAAGGATTTGTGCCTGGACGTTGCGCTGCGGCTCGGGAAAATTATTCAGCAGAAGCTGCCCGGCGCGGACGTGGTTTATACGCGGCCGGACGATACGTTTATTCCACTGGAAGAACGGACGCGCATCGCGAACGAAGCCAAGGCGGATCTCTTTATTTCGATTCACGCGAATTCGAGCCACGACGCGCAAGCGCGCGGGATTGAGACCTACTACTTGAATTTGAAAGGCTCGGCAGAAGCGATGGAAGTCGCCTCGCGTGAAAACGCGTCCAGCGCCGGCGGCATTCACGACCTGGAAGACATTGTGAAGCGGATCGCGCGCACGGAAAAAATCGACGAATCGAAAGAGTTCGCACAGGACGTGCAGGATTCGCTCTCGAAGAGCGTGCAAAAAAGCAACCGGCTGATCAAGAACCGCGGCGTGCGCAAAGCACCGTTTGTGGTGCTCATTGGCGCGGACATGCCATCGATCCTGACCGAGATTTCGTTCCTCAGCAATCCGAGCGACGAACAGATGCTGAAGAAGCCGGACCAGCGCCAACGCGTCGCCGAAGGCATCTACCAGGGCGTTGCCGGCTACCTGCAAAGCCTGAACAGTATGACGATGAACCTCCAACCTGGCACCGCCCCCCGCCGTCCCCCGGTCGTCTCCACAGTGGAAGAATCGCGCAACCAGAAGTAGCCTAGTGGTGTCTAATAGAAGCAGTTGTCAGTTATCAGTGATCAGTCGTCAGTTAAAAGCTCGTTCCAGGGATATGCGAAAAACATCGATTGCACTTTTGGCGATCACTCTTTTCAGCATCGCGTCGCCTGCGTGGGCAGACCGCGGCCTACCAGATCACTTCGGCAGCTGGAAACGATACATTTCAGACCCTTCCTGTGCTCCGCATCCCGATAAGCTGGTTTTTCCACAAACCGATGTGGGCAAAGAGGCAGGCCAAAAACAGGTTTACGAAGAGGACTACTGCTCCGGAAAAAAGAGTTTGTTTATCGTGATGTGGGAGTTCCGTGATTCCAGTAGCGCCTACGAATACTACACGGCAGGTTTGAATCCGGGAATGCTGCCATCATTAGTGGGAAACAACGCAGCAGTGGATAAAGATCGTTTGTGGATGCTTACCGGGAATCTTGTTCTGCGGGTGGATTCGCAAAAGCTGGCGTCGGAAGAAGATTTGAGGGCGCTGGTAAAGTCGCTCGAGGGACATGCGGACAAGACGCCGCTGCCGGATATTCGAGCGTTTCTTCCTTCGAATGGATTGGTTCAGGGGACACAGCGGTATGCTCTGGGACCAGATGGCTACGAAGCCGCGGCCAAGTCGCTTGACCGCCCGGCGTATGCCGCGCTCGCATCTGAATTGAGCCTTGGGCCCAAATCGGCCTCGGACGGCGAAGCGATGCTGGGCAGCTACAACAATGGACGAGGCGGGCGAGAGGTGTTGCTATTGGTTTTGTATCCGACGCCGCAACTCGCCGAGCAGCAGTTGCATCACTTGCAGCCGCTTCTTGCGTCGAAACCGGAGTTTGCGGGGACAACGGTCGAGCGGGATGCTTCCCTATTGAGTTTGGTGCTGTCGCCGAGTACGCCGGAGATGGCGGCGAGGCTGCGGAAAGCGATCAAGTACGACACGGCGATTACGTGGAATGAGCCGGCGACTACCTATACCGATCCGCCGTGGTTGATGGTCTTGAAGACAATCTTTGTAGCTTCGTTTGCGTTTTGCGTGTTCGCGGGCGTGGCGGGAGTTTTGTTTGGCGTGTTCCGGCTGCTGATGAAGCGGTTGTTCCCTGGGAAAGTATTTGACAGGACGAAGAGCGTGGAGCTTTTGCAGTTGGGATTGAACAGCAAGCCAGTGAATCCGGATGATTTTTACTGAGGCGGAAAAGCGCGACCGGAAGCTGGGGTGCTGCGTGAGTGATTTGCAATCCGATTGAGGGCCTGGGTCGTAAGAGCACAGGCTGAAGCCTATTCCACCAAGAGCCGGTGGCGCAGCGGCCGGCTTCGGAAAGCCGGCCCTACAAAGGCTCGCTCTAGCGGAAAAAAGCCCCACTCCTGAAGGGCGAGCTACAGCGACTTGCGACTAAAATGAAAAGGCGCGGCGTGTTCGCCGGAGGTTCGGCGCCAAGGACGTTCTCGCCTGTAACGAAACGATTTAGGGCACGTCTAACCATCCGCCAATTTGAATCATCCATTCGTAATATAGGACGGGTGTCGTAAAATGTCGGGCTTGGACGGATGGTAGAAATGATGATGGGGTGGTTCTTGAAACCAGGTTCGGAGATCAGACTGGCCGTGATGGCGGGGATGCTGGGAGTTGCTGTGGCCGGCGGGTGCGGAGACAAGAGCGCGCCGCAGACGGCAGCGGCGGCGGGCGGGGCGATGCCGGTGCAGACGCAAGTTATCCAGACAAAGCAGATTCCGGAGACGAGCGAGTTTTTGTCTGTGCTGAAGTCGCGGCACTCTTCGGTGATCAATCCGCAGGTCGAGGGGCAAATCGTCAAGATTTTCGCGAAGTCCGGCGACCACGTGAAGGCAGGCGAACCGCTGCTGCAGATTGATCCTCTGAAGCAAGAAGCGACGGTGAGCAGCCAGGAAGCTGCCCGCGCGGCGCAGGAGGCGAACAAGAGGTTTGCGCAGATCTCACTGGAGCGCGCGAAAAAGTTATTTGATGCGGGCGTGATCAGCAAACAGGATTACGACAATGCGCAGACGACGTACGACGCGGCAGACGCGCAATTGCGAGCGCTGGACGAACAGGTTCGTACGCAAAAAGTGGAATTGAAATATTACCAGGTGAGCGCGCCGATGGACGGAATCGTGGGCGACATTCCGGTGCGCGTGGGAGACCGCGTAAGCGTTTCGACGCTGCTGACGACGGTGGACGAACCGGGCGCGCTGGAAGCGTATATCTATGTGCCGGTAAACCGGTCGAAGGACCTGAAGCTGGGACTGCCGGTGCGACTGCTGGATGAGAATCAAAAAACGCTGGCCGACACGAGCGTGACTTTTCTTTCGCCGCAGGTAGATACGGACACGCAGACGGTGCTGGCGAAAGCGCTGGTGGCGAATTCGTCCACAAAGCTGCGAATCGCGCAGCAAGTTCGCGCGCAGATAACGTGGAATACGTCCACGAGCGCGGTCGTTCCGGTTCTTTCGGTGGTGCGAATCAACGGACAATCCTTCGCGTTTGTGGCGTCGAAAGAATCCAATGGAACGTTCGCACGGCAGAGGCTATTGAAGATCGGCGAGCCGATTGGAAACGACTATCCGGTATTGAGCGGAGTGCAGGGCGGCGAACACTTGATTACATCCGGCGCTGAATTTCTGCAAGACGGCATGCCGGTGGCAGAACAAGCGCCAGCGGACGGCGGGGCAAAACAGCCTTCAACCCATTAGAGACAAGCCAAGACACTCTGAAAAGCAGATTCCTCGGGCAGAAACCGCCCTCGGAATGACCGTCTCAGAATCATTAGCAGAGTTTGCAGGAGTCGCAGCAAGCGAAGGGTGAATTCAGGCCGGGGAGAGACCGAAGCGTGTTTGTAGACTTTTTTATTGAAAGACCGGTGTTTGCGACGGTTTGCGCGCTGCTGATTATTCTGGGCGGCGCGATCGCGATTCCTACGTTGCCCATAGCACAATTTCCTGAGCTGGCCCCGCCGCAGGTAATCGTGACGAGCGTGTACATCGGCGCGAACGCACAAACGGTGGAATCGGCAGTGACGACGCCGCTGGAACAAGCGATTAACGGCGTGGAGGGAATGAAGTACATCACGTCGTCCAGCGGAAACGACGGAACCAGCCAGGTTACTGTGACGTTTGACGTGACGCGCAACGTGGACCTGGCGGCCGTGGACGTGCAAAACCGCGTGAACCAGGCGCTTGGACGATTGCCCGCCGAAGTGAAAAACACCGGAGTCATCATCACGAAGCAGGCGAGCGGATTCGTTCTGGGAGCAGGCGCCTATGCCGAAGGGCAATACGACAGCCTGTTTTTGAGCAACTACCTGGACGTTTATGTGAAGGACGCCGTCAAGCGCGTGAAGGGCGTAGGCGACGTGCTGGTTTTCGGCGAGCGGAAATACGCGATGAGGCTGTGGCTCGATCCGGCGCGGATGGCACAACGCGGGTTGACGGCGAGCAACGTTCTGGCTGCTCTGCAGGAACAGAACGTGCAAGTGGCGGCGGGACGAGTGGGAGAGCCGCCGCTGCCGCTGGGGCAAGCGTATCAGGTGAGCGTGCGCGCGATTGGGCGGCTGACGGATGCGTCGGAATTCGACAACATCATTTTGAAGACGGGCACGGATGGAACGATCGTGCGCGTCAAGGATGTGGGAAGGTCGGAGCTTGGCGCGGAAAGCTACGGCACAGTTCTGCGGTACAACGGGCATGAGGCGGTGGGGCTGGGAGTGACGCAATTGCCAGGCGCCAATGCGCTGGATGTGGACAAGGCAGTGAAAGCGGAGTTGGTTCGCCTGTCGAAAAGTTTTCCGCCGGGGCTTCACGCCGCGGTAGCGTTTGACACAACGACGGTAATCGGCGAATCGATCAAGGATGTGCTGATCACGCTGCTGGAAGCGATCGCGCTGGTCATCATCGTGATTTACCTGTTTTTGCAGGATTGGCGCAGCACGTTTATACCTGCGATCACGATTCCCGTGTCGCTCGTCGGGACGTTTATTTTCGTAAAGGCGTTCGGGTTTTCAATCAACACGCTGACGCTGTTTGGAATTACGCTGGCGACGGGATTGGTGGTCGACGACGCGATCGTGGTGATTGAAAACGTCGAGCGGCATATCGTGGAAGGAATCACAGAGCCGCACAACGCGGCGTCGGTGGCGATGAAGGAAGTGGCGGGAGCGGTCATCGCGACTTCGCTGGTGCTGGTCGCGGTGTTTGTGCCGGTGGCGCTCTTCCCCGGAACGACAGGCATCATGTTCCGGCAGTTCGCCCTGACGATTGCGTTTTCGGTGGCGATTTCGGCGTTTAACGCGCTGACGCTGACGCCGGCGCTGTCCGCGATTTTTTTGGGCCACCATCGCGAGCGCGCACAAGGCGCTTTCTTTCGTGCGTTCAATAGAGGTGTGACGGCGGGGACAAACTGGTATCAGAGCGCGGTGCGCGGAGTGTTGCACTGGAAAGCGATTGCGGCACTGGCATTCGTGGCGACGCTTGGCTTGACGTATTGGGTGTATCAGAGCGTGCCAAGGTCGTTCATTCCTGAAGAGGATCAGGGCTGGTTCATGGTGCTGGTGAATGCGCCGCAAGGAGCTTCGCTGGAATATACGCGCGAGGTGGCGACAAAAGCGGAAGACGTCTTGCAGAAGATGGTGCCGGAATCGGAAGGCACGTTTTCCATGACAGGATTCAGCTTTGCGGGCAGCGCGCCAAATCGCGGGATCATCTTCGTTGCGCTGAAACCATTTGACGAAAGAAAAGGCGAGGAGCACAGCGCGGCGGCGGTGATTGACCGGCTGCGCGGGCCGCTCATGGGAATACAAGGAGCGATGCTTTTCCCGGTCAATGCACCGACCGTTTCCGGATCGTCGAGCCTGGGTGGGTTTCAATTCGAAGTGCAAGATCCCGGCGGCAATTCCCTGCAACAGCTTGCAAACACGGCGAATCAGCTCTCCGCCGCGGGAAATCAAAGCGGAGTTTTGGCCGGACTGTTTACGACTTTTACGGCGAACGATCCGCAATATCTCGTGAAAATCGATCGCGAGAAGGCCAAGAGCCTGCACGTCCCGCTGAATCAAATTACGGACGCCCTTCAGGTATACATGGGGTCGGTTTACGTGAATGATTTCGATTTCAACAACCGAGCGTACCGAGTGTATGTGCAGGCGGAAGGCAGATTCCGGAATACTGCGAAGGACATCAACGGCTACTACGTGAAATCCGATACAGGGAAAATGATTTCGCTGGATAACGTAGTAACGCTGGAACAGACGGCGACGCCGCAGGTGATCAGCCACTTCAATCTGTTCCGGTCCGCGGAAATCAGCGGTTCGGCCGCGCCGGGTCGAAGCTCGGGCCAGGCGATTGCGGATATGGAATCGCTGGCGAAGAAATTCATGCCGCAAGGAATGCGGTACGAATGGAGCGGACTAACGCTGGAAGAGCTTGAGTCCGGATCGAAAGGGCTGCTGCTCTTCGGGCTGGGACTGGTATTCGTTTATTTGACGCTCGCGGCGCAATACGAAAGCTTCGTGCTGCCGTTTATCGTGCTGCTGGCGGTGCCGGTGGCGCTGCTGGGCGCGGTGGGCGGGCAATATTTGCGCGGATTGCAGAATGACGTGTATTGCCAGATCGGGCTTGTGATGTTGATCGGACTTGCGAGCAAAAACGCGATCCTGATCGTTGAGTTCGCGGAACAATTGCGAGCGCAGGGACGGTCGATTGCGGACGCGGCGGTGGAAGCGGCGCGAATCCGGCTGCGGCCGATTTTGATGACGTCCTTTGCTTTCATTTTAGGCGTAGTACCACTGGTGCTGGCGCGAGGAGCAGGACGCGCGGGCCGCGTATCCGTGGGAACGACGGTTTTTGGCGGAATGATTGCGGCGACGACGCTGAATCTTTTGTTTATTCCGATGCTGTACGTGATTGTGCGAACGATTGTGCCGGGCAGCGCACGGCATCATGAATTGCAGCACGGCGCGGAAAAGCACTCGTAATTCCCTGCTGAGTATTGCCGAAAAATTATTGCGAAAAAAAAGCGAGCAAGCGGCGGACGCCTTCAGCGAATTTCTCTTCCGGCACAATCAAACTTAAAACCAAATATCCATCCTGCGGAAAATCGTAAAAGTGGCCGGGGTGTACAAGCACGGCGTGCTGCGTGAGTAAATCGAGCGCGAGATCTTCGTCGGAGCGAGTGGCGGGGACGCGAAGAACGACGTTCCAGCCAGCTTCAACAGCGAGGCGGCTGCAGACTTTTTGCGCGGCGAGTTGCGCATCGAGTGCGGCGAGGTTGGCGCGGATGCGTGCAAGAAGTTGCGAGCGAAATTCAGAGCGCGTGGCAAGGAATGCGGGGAGCGCGTGTTGAATGGGCGCGTTCACGGAGAGATAGGAATCGGCGATGACGTCGAGCCGGCGTCGCGCTTCGAGCTTCAGTTCGGCTGGACCGGAAAGAGCGATCCAGGCGGATTTCATTTGAGGCAGGCCGCAGAGTTTGGAGATGCCGCTCAGAGTGAAGGTGAGAGCGGCATTTTGCGTGGCGAAGGACGACGCAGGCGCGGCTTGGAGGGCAAAATCGAGAAAAACTTCGTCGGCGATGAGAGCGAGATTGTGTTTTGCGCAGAGAGTGGCGAGTTTCGACTGCTCGTGAGCCTTTGTGTAGTGGCCGGTGGGGTTGTTGGGATGAACGAGGATTGCGGCGCGGGTGCGCGGCGTGACGGCGCTTTCGAACGAGGAAAAGTCGAGCTGCCAGCCGTGGTCGTAGACGAGCGGATAGCGGATGAGCTTGACGTCGTTGAGGTCGGCGAGGAAATCGAAGAGCGGATAGCTGGGGCTGGGAATGAGAATTTCGTCGCCGGGATCGCAGAGGAGGCGGAAAAGATAGGAATAGGCCTCGCTGGTGCTGGTAGTGAGGAAGAGATCGTCAGCGGATAAATTTGCGCCGACCGAGAGGTAGTAGCCGGCGACAGCCTCGCAAGCGGACGGGAGGCCTCGAGCGATGGGTTCGTAACGGAGAGAGTGTGGAGTTTGCAGCGCGGCGAGGAGCGCGTTTGCGTTGTAGGAGATGGCCGCTTCCGTGGGATTTGAGAGGGTGAGATCGATAAACTCACGCCGCGAACGACGCAGGTCAGCAATGGCCTGCGAGAGACGATTTTCGGCGAGATTCCAGCCGGTGCGCGAAGCGAACATGAGCAAGTATTGTGCAGGAAAGCAGAGAGTTTTACATGGCGAGGATTGTTGCGGCGGCGGAACGAGCGGTGACTCGGCGGGGAGTATGGGAAACGCAAAACATCGCGCGCGCATCCCACACTGCGGTAGAGTTGCGGTTGACGGGATCCGATGGAGAGCCTGATGCGCCGAACATCCATTGCGTTAACACTGCTGATTGCGGTTATTGCGGTCGCGAGCGCGACGAGCTTCGCGAACGACAAGAAGAAACCCGCACTTCCTGCAACCGTGTTGAACGCGAAGACGGTTCTTGTAATGCTCGACCCAGACGCAGGAATTTCGCCCACGGCTCCGTTGGCGAACAAAACGGCGGTTGAAGACGTCGAAAAGGCGATCACGAAATGGGGTCGCTACCGGCTCGCGATGAGCACAGCTGATGCGGACCTGGTGATCGTGCTGCGAAAGGGCGGAAAACTCGTGCAGCAGACGGTCGGCGGAGAAGGGCCGAACAACCGGCCCGTTATTTTGCAACCGGGAGACGGAAGTATTCGGATCGGCGGGCAAAAAGGCCAGCCACCAGATGGCACGCAGAGCGATCCGCAAAGCACCAGTCCGCACCCGCAGACGGAAGTTTCGAACTTGCAGGATTCGTTCGCGGTTTACGACGGGACGGCGGGCGATCCGATTGGCGGGGGCAGCGCGCCGATTTGGAGGCTTGTCGCGAAGAATGCGCTACATTCGCCGGATGTGCCGGCCGTAGACGAATTCCGGAAGGCTGTTGAAGAAGCAGAAAAGCAGCAACAGAAGCAGCAAAAACAACAATCGCAGACGAAGAATCCTTAGGGAACGGCGCGTAAATTATCGCGGGAACGAAGACGGGAAAAACTGGAGCCGAGGGCGAGAGTTGAACTCGCGACCTGCCGATTACGAATCGGCTGCTCTACCACTGAGCTACCTCGGCCCAACTGAACCATCATAACATTCGCGGAAAAAACCTGTCGAGTGCAGCGGAGCGAATGTGCAACTGGTTCTGCGCATGTTCTCCGAAGCTTTTGGCCAGTTGAGGCGCGATTCATTTTGGTAATGGGCAGATTGGCCGCCGCGAGGCCATCTCTTGATTTGTAACATTTCTACCCAAGCAGCTTCAGCGAGAACAGCCTCCTTTTCCCGCACACCTCGTAACGTATTCTAAATACAGAGTTTATTAAACACGTCGAACTGGCAGACAACGTGCGATAAGGAGCATGGGGGCGCCAGCGGTTGAGTCCATTGCTGGCAGCCAGACAATGAACTTGAAAACACAACCAACTTGGACGGTGCATGCAATGAAAGCAACGAGAATGGAACGTGGATTTTCGATGATCGAGTTGATGATCGTCGTCGCGTTGACGGCGATATTGGCATTGCTTGCGATTCCGGGTTATCAGGCGATGTCTCGCTACCTGCGACTCTCTGGAGATATGAGAAACATCAACGGGATTGTGGCGCAAGCGAAGATGCGAGCCGCAGCCGATTTTACGCACGCTCGCGCGTATGCCGACCTGGCGGGCAACACGTATCACCTGGAGATTTGGAACAAGAGTGGGAACAGCGGCGCGGGCTGCTGGCAGACGGACGGTGACGTGAACAATGCGTGTACGGTTTCCGGGTCGAGTCCAGTCCAAAACCTTTCCGTGGGAGTTGCGTTTGGAACAGCCGGCGCTTCCGCCGGCTCACCAAATCCCCAATCGAATATCGCTCAGGCTGCAGCATGCGATAACGGGAATGGCGGAACCATCGCGAATACGGCTTGCATCGTTTTCAATTCGCGCGGTATTCCCGTGAACGGACTGACAGGCACGCCGTTGACCGGAGCGCAGGATGCGCTGTACATCACGGACACACAAACCGTCTGGGGCGTCACGGTGCGCGCAACTGGCGCGATTCAAGTGTGGGCGACAAACACGAATCAAACCAGCTGGGAGCACCGGTGAGGAATAGACATGAAGAATAAAAATGGGCGCGTCTTTCGCGGTGGAAAAAAAGAATCCGGCATCGCGCTAATTGAAACGATGATCGCGCTGGCCGTGCTACTTATCGTTGCCGTGGGAGTGATGTCGCTGGCAGCGGTTTCGATGACCACTACTGAGAATCAAGGCCACTTGCAAGCGCGAACCGCGGAATACGCCCAAGACAAGATGGAACAATTGCTCGCGCTGACTTTCTGCGACGGCCAAACAGATACCACGGTGTTCCCTGCCGCTTCCACAGGCGGAACGGGACTTGCCGACTGTACCAACAAATCCAGTGCGACGCCGACGCCGCTGACAGGCGGAGGAGTCGACGTGAACAATCCCGTTGCGGGGTACGTGGACTACGTCGACGGCAACGGCAACCCTGTTGCATCGAATGCGAACTGGCAGTACATCCGCGTTTGGCAAATCACGATACCAAACGGGACGACACTGCTAAAACAGATCTCTGTGAAGTGCCAAGTGAGAAACGGCGTGGGATCCCAAGCATTGCCGCCGAACGCGACCGTTGTGTCGCTCAAATCGTACCCCTTCTGAGGAGAGCTTATGGCGCAGAGGAAAAGAAAAGAGCACAGGACGTACAAGAGGGCTAACGCGGGTTTTACGATCATCGAAACAATGATCTCGATGGTGGTGTTACTGGGCGTAGGCGCGATCGTCATGTACGGAACAGTGCGAATGATGAACACGCAAGGAACGATCTCCAACCGCACGGAGATGCACACCAGCGTTCGAAGCGCGACGGAACTGTTGCAGCAGGAAATAGGCCAAGCAGGGCGGCTCGCGCCTCCGTTGAACTCGACCGGGACCGCTCCGCAAGCGATGACGCTTTTGACCGCGGTGTTGGTGCCAACAACAAGCTCGACGATCACACTACCAGTGGTAATAAGCCCAGACACAGCAGTTGGAAGTCTATTCAACGGAGAATGGATTACGGTGGACGCCGGGGTCGATGCGACGGGAGCGCCAAAGCAGGAATCGGTGCAAATCACCTGCGGTAACCCCTGTTCGAATCCAGTGACCGCAACTTTTGCGATCAACCATGCGGTGGGTGTTCCGGTGAGCGTGCAAGGTGCGTTCGCCTATGGGGTCATGCCGCCGAGCGCAACAAACGGATCAACATCGACAGTGCTAAAGCTTTTCGGCGACATCAACGGCGACGGGAATATGGTGTACGTGGAATACACCTGCCAGCAGGGCCAGCAGTCGGCGCCGGGTTACCTATACCGAAACCAGATGTCGTGGCAGGCGGCGGCAAAACCGGCCATAGACAACAGCATGATTCTGCTGAGCAACGTGCTTTCAAATCCGGCAGACCAAAACGGGAATGCTTTCCCTTGCTTTCAATACCAGACGAAACGTGTCGGGGCGTGCCCCGGGGTGTTCCCCGATTGCATCGATTTCGTGACCAACGTAGAAGTGACGCTGACGGAGCAGACGGAACAAGTCGATCCGACAACAAAGTTGTATCAAACGGAGACAAAGGCGCTTTTGAACGTCTCGCCACGCAATGTGTTCAATGCGTGGGAACTTGACAGTGGCAACCTGACGAACCGCGTACAACCGACTCCACCCACAGTCACAGCTTTACTTCCATAACGGGAGAAAAGGACACTATCCATGAAAGCGACAAATCAAAAAGGAAGCGCGCTAATTTTCGCACTGATCTTTCTGCTCGTGCTCTCCGTAATGGCAGCATCGTTGATGTTCCTGGCACAGTCAGAAACATGGTCCGGCATGAACTACAAAATGATGACGCAGACGCGCTACGGCGCCGAAGCGGGAATCAATGCGGCGGCAAACTATTTGATGTACACCTACACCCCGCCGGCGAGCATGTCAGGCTTCAATACCAATGTCTATCCAGTTACGGACAATGGCGGTAACCAGATCGTTCTGTCATCGATTTCGGGAGTATCAGCGAACTACCCGAATAGCGGGATCCGAAGCGGTTTCAATACGGCAACAAACAGCAGCGCGAACAGCACAACGCTTTCCGCGGGCCCCGCGCAAGTAAACTACACAGCGTCGGCGCAATTGATGGCGATGGCGCAACTGACGCCATTTGGCTCAACAACTCCGTTAACGGTGCAGACATGGCAGATTACGGCGCACGGAGATATCAGCGGCGTACGGACGGGGGAATCAGAAGTTTCGGCGGTGTTGGAACGCCAAGTTTCGCCCACGTTCGCGTTCGCCGCGTTTGCAACAGCCGGCAGCTGCGGCGCCCTGTCATTCACGGGAAACGGCAACACGGACAGCTATGATTCGGGCAGCCTCACTCTAAATGGGGCCGGCGCAGCAACGAGTTCGCCCACGTTTCAAAGTTACGATGGAAACGTCGGCACCAACGGCAACCAATCCGACAGCGGGACCAACGTGCAAATTTACGGTTCACTCTCGACGCCACGCGTCGGCGTCGGCTCATGCACGGCGGGTAATATTACCGCCTTAACCGGAAGCAGCACGCAGATTTCGGGCGGCATTATCGAGTTGCCGCAGGCGATTAACTTACCGACGCCTTCAATCCCTGCCCCGGGAGCGACAAACGTAAACAACTCGGCGACGCTGTGCCCAACTTCCGCCGCAATTTCGGCTGGATGTCCGACGCCTGGCGAGTACGGCGACATCAGCCTCTCCGGCGGTAACACGGTTAGCTTTCCTCCAGGAACTTACAACATTAATAGCATCTCTCTTGCTGGCAACGCTTCGATGCAAATTGTGCCCGATCCCGTTACTGGCGTTTACGGGCCTGTCATCATTAATGTGACGGGCAGCGGGAACTCGACGCCGATCACGATCACCGGCAACGGCATTTCGAACCCGACGTACGATTCGACAATGCTGCAGTTCAACTATGCGGGCAGCGGGACCATCAAGATTGCCGGGAATGGTTCAAGTGCGGGTGTCGTTTACGCGCCGAACGCAAGCATCAGCTTTAAGGGCAATGGTGCCTTCTATGGAGCGGTCATTGGAAACCAGGTGAGCGACGTAGGAAATGGATCAATTCACTACGACCGGAAGTTGCAGCGAAAGCTGTTCACGGTGGGAAATTACATGCTCAGCTCATTTACTTGGAGCAAATTCTAGCGGGTAAAGCGTCCGCGACGATAGAGACTCGATTTGTCGAACACTACA
Organism: Candidatus Acidiferrum sp.; assembly: GCA_035295625.1. Lineage (GTDB taxonomy): Bacteria > Acidobacteriota > Terriglobia > Acidiferrales > UBA7541 > Acidiferrum. Next base: position 18,585 of record DATGIS010000056.1, read on the forward strand.
CGATAGGTCATCGCGAAAAGGGATACATGGCCCAGCCGATAGCGATGCCAATCAGCATAAAAAGGAAAAACGACCAGGCGGCGTAGCGAACGCGGTCAGCGGGACGGCGGCGGCCGAGCGTGCCGAAAGCCAGGGAAATAATCAGCGCGAAGAGCAGCATCGATTGAAGGTGGGTGGGCGGAGCGTGCATGGCGGGGTTACGCTTTCCGTCCGCGGGCGGCTTCGTAGGCGTGAAGCGCGGCGAGCAAATTCAGAACGCCGGCAGTGGCGATGAAGCGGGTGCCGTAATCTCCGGCGGCATGCGAAACGTCGGGACCGGCGAATTCCGCGGCGCGCGCGAGAAGGTAAAACAAACCCGAACCGAGATCCGCGAAGTAGCCCAGCGTGGCGAAGGCATCTTCGCCGCGCGAAGTGAAGACATTGCCGCGCATGCCGGCTCCAAGAATCACAAGCGCGCCGACGGCGAGAAAAACTGCGAGCGCGCGGCCCCACATTTTTTGAAGCGCGTGACCGAGACCGGGAATAAGCCAACCGGCGAGTCCGACGGCAAATGCAATCAGTTCGCGGCCAGCTTGCTCAGAATCCGGCGGTGGAGCGGGGGGTGTGCCGGGTTGGGGCGTATCGTGTACGGATTCGTCCATCAGTTTCAAACTCAGGCGAGGAGCGCCAGAAGCTCCTTCTGAACCGCACCCGTGACGCGCGCTTCTTTTTCGCCGATGTAGACGTTCACTTCGCTGCGAATGCCAAAATCCGGGAGATAGATGCCCGGCTCGATCGAAGTGCAAGTACCGGGGATCAGGTGGCGAACGTCGCGCGTTTCAATGCCGTCCATGTTGGCGCCGTTGCCGTGAACTGACTGGCCGATACTGTGGCCGGTGCGGTGGAAAAAGTATTTACCGAAGCCGGCTTTTTCGATGACGCCGCGCGCGGCCTTATCGACCTGCCAGCCCTGAAGCGGCTTCCCTTTTGCGATGTTTGTGAGGATGAGGTCGACGGCCTTGTCTCGCGCATCGCGCACCGTGCGAAAGACTCTGGCAATTTTCTCGGGCGGCTTGGCGCCGAGATAACCGACCCACGTGATGTCGTAATAGACGCTGCCGGGCGTATTGCGCTTGGCCCAGACATCGAGCAAGAGCAAGTCACCTG
>DATGIS010000057.1:0-16739 GCA_035295625.1 Candidatus Acidiferrum sp.
GTTCGTCGGCAAGTATCTTGAGATCGAACAGACACGCTTTCACGATCGGTTGAAAGTTCACATGGACGTGCCGCCTGAGCTTCTCGGAGTCTATGTACCGAGCCTCGCGCTTCAGCCACTGGTCGAGAATGCCATCAAGCACGGCATCGGCGTCGATTCTGCCGCAGGCCGGCTAGAGATCTCCGCGCGGCGCCACAATGGCAGAGTCTGGCTCTGCGTCCGCGACGATGGCCCGGGCCCGGCGCCGGTATCGCACCTGCGATTCGGCGTAGGACTGACCAATGTCCAGTCACGCTTGAAACAGCTCTACGGGGAAAAGGCGTCGCTGGAACTTACCGGGTGCGAGGGTCGAGGCTGTCAGGCCATCATCACCATTCCACTGCGGAGTTCGCATGAAGACCAGAGTCCTCATCGTCGATGATGAACCGATCGGCCGGCGCGGTATCCGTCGCTATTTGGCCAAACACAACGACATTGAAGTTGTAGGCGAGGCGGCGAACGGAATAAGTGCGGTGGAGCAGATCAACGAACTTCATCCCGACATCGTCTTTCTCGATGTGCAGATGCCTGATCTGGATGGTTTTGGAGTCATCGAAAATGTGGAGCCATCAGCCAGCCCAGCTCCCGTTTATGTCTTCGTCACGGCTCACGATGCGCACGCCATTCGCGCATTCGAAGTGCACGCTGTTGACTATCTCTTGAAACCGTATGATAAGGAGCGATTTGCCAAGGCCCTGGTTCACGCGCGCCAGGTCCTAGAACAGTCCAGGAAAGCAAATCGAGATCTCGAACCACTGCTTAAATCTCTCCGTAGTCTCCGGCCGTTCGAACGCTTTGTGGTGAAGGACAAGAAGCGGATTTTCTTTGTTCCCGTTTCCAACGTTTTGTGGATTGAGGCCACGGGAAACTACGCCTGCATACACACCGCCAAAGACAGTCACCTGTTGCGGGAAACCCTGGCACACCTGGAAGAGAAGCTTGCGCCACACCACTTCATCCGCGTGCGGAAATCGGCCATCGTGAACGGTGCCTGTATTAGCGAGATTCGTCCAATGTTCGATGGGGTTTACGACATCGTACTCACAGAAGGAACGGTGGTCACGTCGAGCCGCAGATACGCTTACAAGTTACGAACTCTGCTGGAATCCTAGTCTTGCCAAACAAAAAGGGCGGCTTTGCGCAAGCCGCCCTTTCGTTGAATCCAGTGAATTCAGGGTTAGAAGGTGAACTTGATCATCATCTGCAGGATGCGATGGCCAATGGTGTTGGTGGCGGTGCCGAAATTCGGATTTGTGAGGCTGCCAGCGCTATTGAACGTAAGGTTCAAGTTCTGGTCTCCATTGAGGAACGTCCGATTCGGATGGTTCAAGAAGTTATAGCCGGAGAAGCGGAACTGAAGCTTCCTGGATTCGGATTGTCCGAAAGTGAAATTCTTGAATATCGATATGTCCGTATTAAAGAATCCCGGACCCGTGAGAGTTGGGAAAATGTAGCTGCCTTGTTGGCCAGGCGTAACAGTCGGCGAGAAGCAGGCGCCGTTGATGTACTGGTTGGCCTTAAGGCCGCTTCGCGGGTCGCAAACGAGTGCCGGCATCAAGGTGATATCTGGCGATCCGAGGGTGTTGCTGCTGGTGGCCTGAATCGCATTCACGATCGTTCTGCCCATGAACGTCGTGCCGGCCGGAATAAAGCCGGTATAGTTGAAATTGGAGCTTACAGAGGCTTGCAAGTCCGCTCCGGTCTGGTACTGGCCAATTCCGGAAATCTGCCATCCGTTGGCTATCTGTTTCACGAATCCACTGGCATTGGCCAATTTGGGAAACTCGTAAACATAGGCCACGTTGAAAATGTGCGTGCGATTGTTCGGAAGCGTTCCGTAGTTGTTCGCAAGAACAGTAGGATCGCCGCTCGCAGCTCCACCCTCACCACGAATGCCCAGCGCTTTGCTGAACGTGTAGTTGGTTAAGAAAGTCAGCCGACCGGCCTGTCTATTCCAGGTGACCTGCAAGCTGTTGTAGTTCGAGTACATCTTGTGGTCGATGATCTTTACGGTGCCGAGGCAATTCTTTGCGGCAACACAGGGACCAGTTTGGAGTGGGCGCGCGTTCTGAATGGCGCCACTCGTGTAGCCGGTATCGGCTCCCTGCTTAGAGCAGGCACCACCATCGTTCGACGGATTTCCCGATGGATAGCAATCCGCCAGCCAGCCCTGTGAAGTGAACATCGAACCTACTGTGAGGTCGTTAATTTGGTCAAAGTTGTTGTTCCAGTTGCTCAGGTAGTCCGATTTGCTGCCAACGTAGGCGACTTCCAATTGGCTCTTCCAAGGCAGCCGCTCAGCTATCGTGAAGCTGTAACTCTGGGTCCTCGGTTCCTGGTCGTCTTTGGGATCCAAAACTGTGACACCGCTTGGTGCGCTCAAAGCCGCGAGAGCCGGACCGAGTTGCGAAAGTTTTGGATTACTCAACGTCGGAGACGCAAACGATCCACGAACGATACCGTAGGCACCGTTCTGCACGTTCTGTTCGTCGTGGAAGTGATACATCCCGTATCCACCGCGCAGAACTGTCTTGCCTGTACCGAACAAATCCCAGGCGAAACCCACGCGCGGATTATAGAAAAATGGCCGGCTTCCCGAACCCGAGAGCGCCGTCGAAGAATTCACTTTATTCCACTCTACGCCCGGGAAAGTGGCTCCGTTCACGGAGCCGCCGGTATCTGCCGCGTAGAGGGCCGGATACCAAGCGGCGAAACCGTATCCAGTTGTGTCGGTCCATGGACCGAGATGAGAGAATCGCATGCCGTAATCCAAGGTCAAGCGGCGAGAAATTTTCCATGAGTCGGTCGCGTAGAATTCCGCCGTGAGGTAGCGAAACGCCGGCACGACATCGAAATTCGTTTCCGAATATTGCGCGGTCTGCCCCATTAGCATGTCCGAGTAAGCGTTGCCCGTGGAACCGCCACCCCAATTGGCGAACGCGATCGAGCCGTTTACCGAGGAGTTGCCTGGTTGTTCGTTCCAGGTGCGCTCCCAATAGAAACCGAACTTGGTCGTGTGCGTTTTCCACACCTTGACGAGGTTATCCGCGACGGACGGCAAGGTCTTCTTCGCATAAACAGTTCCATTCAGTTCAAATCCCGTGTTGAGCATGTTGGAGATGCCGTCACCCCATCCCGTCATCTGAGGAAAAATCATATTGTCCGGGCTTGGATGGCTGAAGAGCAGGTTGTAGTTAAGACCAAGCGAACCGCGCTCCACTTTGGTGCGATCCGAAAAACTGTTCGGCAAGTTCAGGTAGGTGTAGCTAAACACAAGTTCGTTGGTGAGGCTCGGGCTGAACACTTTGGTCAGGTTCGCCGTAACGACGTCGGATGTACTCGTCTCTTTAATCGAAGAGGGATACGGAGTGGTTGGCGCAGCCCAACTATTGCCTCCGGAGCCCCACAGCACGTCCAAGCTGTTCAACGCGTTATCATGTTGCTGGTTGTAGGAGACATAGAGTTTCGTGGACTGCGTGATGTTGTAATCAACCCTTCCGCGGAATTGGAGCATGTTGGAGTAGCGCGTTTGGCCATTTGCATAGTTGAAGCCGCCCGAACCAGGTTTAGTGGGATCTTGGTTCGGCAGCGGGTAGAGATTTATCAGAATCTGTCCGTTGGGGTCGGGCGCACCTGTAATATGCCCGGCCGAGAATCCATTCGCATTCGGCACGCCACTTACGGCATAGCCATTCAACTTGCTCAAATAGGCGGCATCACTGAAATCGCCATTTCGCATGTTCATGGTGGTGCCGGGTGAACCAGCTCCGGTCGGAACCACGGCGTGATACACGCCGTTGTCTACGTCCTGCTTGTAATATTCGGTGCCAAAAAAGAAAAACACCTTGTCGTGATTCCGGTTGAACCCGGTGTGCGGCAGGATGAGCGGACCGCCAATCTGGAATCCCGGGTACATATACTTCGTTTCGGGCCGCGCAATATTCGAGTTCTTATCCTGCGGATCGTTGGCGTTTAACGCATAATAGCGCGTGTACAGATAGGCCTCACCGTGGAACTGTTGGCCTCCCGACTTGCCGATGGCGCTGATTGTGACGGGCCCTTTCGCTTCATCGGCACCAAAATTCGAGGTCATTACTTTTAGCTCAGCAGTCATATCGACGTTGGTGTTCATCGCTTGACCACAATTGCAACCCGGGTCAATGATGTGCGCGCCGTCGGATGTGATATCTAGCGCTGCGGTGCGAGTCCCGTTTGCCGACAAACTGCCGACCGGTCCGGTGCCAGTCCGTTGATCATCGGTGTTGACGGACGACTGGTTAACTATGCCTCCCGTGAAGGCCATCCCCGGCAAGATTTTCAGGAACTCAGCGGAATTCTGACCCTGGATTGCAACGTTTTGCAGTATGTGTTGGTTGATGAGCGCTGATTTCTCGCCCGAGTCTTCCGGACTAATTGCCTCGTTTGCCGCTTCGACGACGACTGTCTCGGATTGCATGCCGGGCGCGAGCTTAATTCCGATCAAATTTCGTTTGTCCGCGGAATTCAGAACGATGCCCTTCGCTTCCCAAACCTTGAAACCGGCCTTTTCTACGCTGACGCTGTAAGTTGCGGGCGGAACAGCGGCGAAAGTGAAATAGCCATCCGAGTTGCTGACCGTGCCTCGCAGGTCGCCACTGGATTCGTTCTTTAGCGTTACCTTTGCATCAGTGACAATTGCACCGGACACGTCGAGTACCGTTCCGGTCAGCGTCGCAGTCGTCTGCTGAGCCAGCGCCGAAGGCTGAATCAGCAAAGCTACGGCCAGAAACGCGGCGAAGACAGAAAAGGAAACTGAGAGCTTTTTAAGAAAATCGATATTGCATACCCAAGTATTCAGACGAGGAGCCATAACCCGAACACCCCCATTTTTTAGTTGCAAAGGCCCACCACAGGTCCCTTGATTCCCTTGATGACGGTTGAAGGCCCCCCGCGGGAGCGGAAAGCTTCAACGTTATCGTTAACGGTTGGCACTTTTTACCGCCGTTGCACCGCTTGTGTCAAGCATTCTTTTGTTTTTTTTATTCTATCGCGCCAAAATGTGGCTTTTGAGGCGTCCTGGGGGCGGGACACACCGGGCAATGAGCTGCGGCTCAGGCTGGACGTGTAACGTTACAGGCGGCTTCGACGGATGCCGACCGATGCCCGATCTGCCCAGTTCCAGTACTGCAAGTAAATCGAATTTCTGCTGGACATCGTAATCAGCAGAGGAGCCTGGTTTGCGACGTCCGCTTAGGGCCAGGTGCCCTGTTCCGCCTTGAGCCGCTCGTATTCCGCCATTTCGCGGCGCATTTCTTCGATGCGATCGAGCGCGCGGTACGTGTTCACAATCAGAAGCCGAATCGACGGGCTTACCGGATCGAGCCTCTCAGCTGCCAGGAACGCCTTCAACGCACCTTCATTGTCGCCGCGCGCGCGCAGAGCCTTTGCCAACGCCAATTGCGCGCCAACGGAATCCGGGCTCAGCGCAACCGCCTCTCGAGCCGATTTCAGTGCCTCGTCAAGGTTGTCCTCAAGAACGAAGCGAAGGCTCAACTGAACTCGCGCGGGCACGCTGTCGGGGGTGATGCGCAACTCCTGCAGAAATTCCGGAATGCATTGCTCGGGATAATGTGCCGCCAGATAGGTCCCGTAAAAATAGTGGACACTGGGAAATTTTGGATACTTCGAGACAAGCGCTTTGAAGTCCACGTCCGCCTCTTCCGGCGACTGTGTCGCTAGGTCCCAGAACGCCTTCCCGGCCATCGTTACGACATCCCGCTGTTCGGCGGCAACATCCGAAGGAAAAATGGGCATGCGCAGCGCCGGCAATCCGGCGGCAAACATCATTTCGGAATTGTTGTGAACCCTGCGCGCAATCCGCATGAACATTTCTTGCGATACTTCGAACGCGCCCTGCTGATTCAGCAACTGCGCCAGATGGTAGTCGGCAATGTCCAGCAATGGCCCACCGGGCTGCGTGACCGGCACGAGCATGTGCGCTTTTTTCAAATGTTGGAACGACGCATCGTATTGCTTTGTGCGGAATTCGCATAACCCCAGCAGCGCGAAGCCTGGCGCCGCCGAAGTATCCAGCTTCACCATCCGAGCCAACGCGTCGCGGCATTCCGGATATCGATCGCGCTGGTATTCGATCATCCCTATCGCCCACCAACCTTGCGCCCAATCCGGACGCAATTTGACGGCGCGCGAAAAAAGTTCGGCGGCCTCTTCGGGACGATTGGCCTCATACGCCTGGCTTGCCTTCGCAGAAAGTTCGCCAAATGTTTGAGGCGATGCAGGCGCGGACTGCCCCCGCGCCGAAGTCACTAGCAGCAAAATTACCGTCAGCCGTCGAATCACTTCTGCAAACTCCGTCCCCGTTCCTGGTCCTTCGCCTGAATCGCGGCGTCCATGTCTTCCGCGATCTTCTTCTGTTGCCGGCCTTCCGCGCCGCGGCCCAGACGAAAATAAATTGTCGAAAGACTGCGATGCGCCTCGGCATACTCCGGCATGCGCTTGATTACGTCTTCCAGCAGCACCGCCGCCCGCTTGTCATCTCCCTCCGCCGAGACCAGCAGCGCAACCTGGTAGCCGACGCGCACATCTTTCGGCTGCATCAGCGTGGCTCGCTCCAGATAAGCCCGCGCCTCGTTCAGTTTGCCTTCTTGCCGAAACAACGTTCCCAGCCACAGCAGCGCGTCAAAGGCGGTCGGATCCAAATCCAGCGCTTTCCGAAACGCCGTTTCGGCGCCATCCAAATCTGAACTTTGAAAAGCCAATCTTCCGCGCAGGCTGTACGCTTCCGGCAAATTGGCGTTCAGCGCCACGGCGCGGTTCACTTCCTGCGTTGCTTCTTTTTTGTTGCCCGCTTTCATCTGCGTGAAGGCCATCAGCATGTGTCCTTCGGCGCTGTCGCCATTCTGCAGAATTCTTTGAATCATCTGGGCGCCCCGTTCATCTTGCCCCTGGTGCAGCAACGCCGTGCCAAGAAGATACGCGAGCGCGAAATCGCCCGGATCCGTATCCGCCACTGGATTTAGCAAAGCAATCACGCGTTCGTCTTCTCCCTGCCGGAGATAACATTCCCCGAGCAACAGTTGGAGCCGGCGCCGATTGGGATCGCTCGGAGGTTGAATCGCATAGACTTCTTCAAATTGTTTGACCGCCTGCGGGATCTCTCCCATCTTGTAGTAAGCCAGCGCAAAGTTGAATCGAATCCCATAATTCGTCGGCTGAGCATTGAGGGCTTGTGAGTATTGCTGAAGCGCTTCCGTGTATCGCCCTTCGTGCGCGAGCGCAGCCCCGAGGTTCGAACGAACCGCCACCGCCTCCGGGTGCGCTTTCAAGAACTCCTCATAGCCGGCAATCGCTTCTGTGTAGTGGCCCGACTGGTGCAACTCGATGGCATGGCTCAATTCGCGCTGGCCAGGATCATCCTGCGCCAACGCTACACCTGCCCAAAGCGCACAAACTAAAATTCGCCACCGCATCGTTCACGCTCTCAACCAACCCCGATTGCGCACCACGCCGACACCTTCCCGAATTGTCACCAGCCGGTTGGCTGCCACGCTCTTGATGCTTTGATGCTGGCCGTTGGGCCAGAATATTTCAAGATCCACCGCAGCGGCTGTGCCCAGCCCAAAGTGCAGTCGCGGATCGTTGCACGAAAAAAAACTCGATTGGCTCAGCACGGCTTGCGCCTGCGATTTCCCATCGTAATGCGCCACGACTCGCGCCCCAATCGCGCTGCGATTGGATTCGACACCTTCCAGTTTAACTTTAATCCAGTTGGCTTTTCCTGCGAGGTCGTTCCGCAGCAGCGATGGCGGCTCATTCAGATTCACAATCACCATGTCCACATCGCCGTCATTATCGAAATCTCCGAAGGCACAACCTCGGCTGCAATGAACCGCCGTCACGCCCGGCCCTGCCTCTTCCATAAGTTCTTCAAACACGCCTTGCCCCAAATTGCGAAAAACCGCGCGCGGAGTCTTGCTTGGATATTCGGGAAGCCTTTTCTCAATCTTCGGATCAACGTGCCCGGTCGTCATGAACAGATCCGGCCAACCGTCGTTGTCCAGATCCACAATTCCCGCGCCCCAACACACGTACCGCGTCTCAACTCCCAATCGCGACGACGCAGTTGCGTCCTGAAAATACGCCTTTCCGTTGTTGCGATAGAGAATGTTCCGATCGTCCGCAAAGTGAGTCTTGAAGAGATCGAGGTGTCCCTCCAAAGCGTAATCGCCCACGCCTACGCCCATGCCTGCCTGTTCTTTGCCGTCGTCGCTCAGTGCGACGCCGCGCAAAATGCCCTCTTCGCGAAAAGTTCCGTCGTGATTGTTCATGAAAAGCAGGCTCGGCGTCGCATCGCACGCCACGTAGATGTCCGGCCATCCATCTTCGTCGAAATCCGCCGCGACCACGGTCATGCCATAGCTTCCCTTCGCCGCGGCGATGCCCGCGCGTTCGCTGACGTCGGTAAACGTCCCGTCTCCGTTGTTTCGATAGAGCCAGTGCCTGCCCGTCGGCAAACCTCGCGGCCCACACGCCACCGGAATTCCCAGCCAAATGCAGCTGTTGTTTTGACCGGGCACTGGCGCCTGCTCAAAGGAAAATTGCACGTAGTTGGAAACGAAAAGGTCGAGCCGCCCATCGCGATCGTAATCCACGAAACTGCAGCCCGCGCCCCAACGCTGCTCCGGGCTCCACAGACCAGCCGCCTTCGTCACATCCGTGAATGTTCCGTCGCCATTGTTCCGGTAAAGAATGTTTTGCGCGAAGCCGGCGCAGAAAATATCGTCAAAGCCGTCGTTGTTGTAATCTCCGACGCAAACCCCGCACGCCCAGCCAACCGAATGTAATCCCGCCTTTTCCGTGACGTCGGTAAACGTCCCATCTCGATTGTTTTTGTAAAGACGATTCGTCGTGCCTTCTGGCGCGCCCTCCAGACGCGTCCCCGACAAAATGAAAATGTCCATCCAGCCGTCGTTGTCATAGTCAATGAACGCGCAGCCGCAGCCGGTTGCTTCTACCAGATATTTCTTTTCTTCCGTCCCGCCATAAATAACCGGCGCGCGCAGTCCTGCCTCATGCGCAACATCGACAAAATGCGCGTTGAACGGCCGGCCGGAAGGCGCCGACCTCGGCAGTGGTTTTGCTTTGTGGCTCGAAAGACCTTGCGGCAGAATCCAGTTTTCGCCGAACGAGAACCCGGCGCCCAATCCCAACTGCGTGAACTTACGGCGCGAAATCTTCAAGGACAGACTTCCTCCCGTAAATGCGCGCGCCCGGGCGACGCACATCGCATTGCTCGTCTTGCCGCACTATTCCGAAGAGAATTCTTTCACGCTAGGCTCAGGCGATTCGAACCTGCGTCTCAGTTCACTTGAAAAGCCACGGTCCGCTCAACTTTCGAACCGCCCTGCGTTACGCCCATGCGAATTTCGTAAGCCCCGGGAGTGAATTTGTCCGCAGGCAGATTCGCGATATAGGGAATTCTTCCGTCGCGTTGCGGCTCCGGCAGCGGCGCCTCGGCGGCTCCAAGATACTGGCCGTCCTTGTAAAACGCCATCGTCAACTTCGGAGAGTCCTTCGCGGCGCGGTCCGGATAAACCGCAAAGTAAAAAGGCAAAATATTTCCCGGCCCGCCCTTCAGTGTATGGCCCAGCGTCGGCACGACCTTGCCGCCCTGAAAATAAAACGCATCTAGAATCTGATTGTCTTTGAGCGAGTCGGTTCGCCGCACTACGACCACGTCGCTCATGGACAGGTTATTGGATGGTTCAGGCACGGTGACAGCGCTCTTCATCACGCCTAGCTTCTTGCCATTTCGGTCCATCAACGCAGCTTCCAGGCTATACGTCCCCGGAGCCAGTTCCGTTCGAAATGTCTGTACCAGGTTTCCCTCTTTGTAGGCGTCGACCTTGTCAACCGCCACTTGTACCGCAAAATCCTTGCTGAACTTCTCAACGATTTCGCCCTTGGAATTCTTCACCACGGCCAGCAGTGCGGCATCCACCGTGCTCGTCTTTTGATCCGGCTGCGCCGTAAACGTCATCTCTTTCAGGGGCGCTTCCAGCGTCACCATGTACTCTACTTTTGTCCCATGATCGTTGAATCGTTCGGCTGCAATTTGGAAGGCAATGTCCGTGGGAACCGCGGTGGCGTTCAACGAATTTAGGAGTGGCAATTCATACGCGTTCAACTGCTGTCCGCCTTTCAGCTGCGGCAAGGCAAAATAACCGCTGCTCGTGTGAGCGACTATATCCGGGCGATCCACCCGGATCGAAATCTTGCGGAACTTCCCATCGTAAACGGCAATGTGCGGAACGTAAGAAGCTTCGTAATACGTCCGCACCTCCGCCATCACTGTTCTCAGCGGCGCCTTCCAATCGTTTGTTTCCGCTATCGTCGTTCCGCCGGTTTGTTGCGCCAGATCGCGCAGCCACAAAAGCGGGTTCGAACGAAGTGCTCCTTCGGCCGTTTCCGACGCACGCACTTCCCGCGTGGACACTTCGCCCACGCCTCCCCGCATCTGCGACGCTCGAATTTCGCCCGTAGCGCCGTTCAACGAATCGCGGCCCGACCCTTCCTGGCTCCAGGTAACAAGTCCTTTCGGATCGACCGTATAAAAACTGACGTTCGAACGATTCGCCGTACCTATCAGATTCGTGTATTGCTCTTTGACGGCCTCGGGTATGAAAAGCCACGGATTGAAATACAGAACGACTTTGCGCCCCGGCAGTTGCGATTGCGCACGCACCAGCGTCATCAATGCATCAATCGTGGCTCGCGCATTGTAGGCGCGGTCAGTGGCTTCGGCCGCTTCGATCATGTCGAACTGCATCTTCGCCATCCGGTAATTGACGAGACTCTGCGTTTGCGCCGGACTCACGCCGCCCGTCGGCGCGGCTTGCATCCCCGGCTCTCCTCCGGAGAGCTGCTGTCTTAGCTCCTGTTTTACCTCGGCCGACTGATTCTCATATTGGGTAAAAGACCACATCATCGACCGGTCTAGACTCTTCAGCAATGCCGCATGGTCGGCGGTAAAAGGTTGAATCACGTGCAATTTCTGGTCGACCGTCAAAATCGAAAAATACAGATTTTGCTCCGGCGCCATATCCAGAATATCTTTCAGCGCCTGCCGAAAAAACCGCTTTCCTTCGGAGTCCAGTCCTTCGAACACGAGCGTCACCAGCCGTATTTCGCGCATCGGATCGACACCGCCGGGCGCAGTCGCTGTACCCGGCGCCGCAATCTCAGGGTTGCTTCCTTCGATTAACCGGAACGACGTCAGGTTCTGTTCGACGCCGTCCTCCTGCACGTGAATTTCCTCCGGCCGAATGTCGCGAATCGTTTTTCCCTTTTTGTCGCGGAAAACCAGATCGAGCAGCACTTCCTGCGCGTTCGATCGAATCGCCGTAGGCGACTGATCCGCGCTCTGTTGTCCCTGCTGACTCTGTTGGCTTTGTTGCGGCTGATTTTGCGCCGCCGCGCTGGCCGCGCTCAGCAAAAATATCGCAACGGAAATTGGCAATCGTTTCATGGGCAAACCTCCGACCGAATTACTTTTCCTAATTAACGACGTAATGTAATACAGCAAGAACGATTTTTTCCAGCGATTCCTGCTTATTGTTCGTCGGCAGTAATTCTTCACCTGTATTCCTCGCTGGCTCAATCGTGTAATTTCTTCCCGTCCGGTATCTTTTAGCGACCTTGAAGTACTGCCCCGAATGTTGGATGGTAGAGAGGTTCCGCGCCCGACGCTTCGAAACGGAGGCCGTTTCTTTAGCAAAATGAAGTTCGCGACTCACACCATAATCCACAGTTTCCTTATCCTCATCGTTGCGTTCTTCGCGGCGGCACTATGCGAGGCCAAGCCACGCTCCATAGTCTCCCCCCCGTTTCAAACTAACGTTAAGAAACAACCGCAAGGTAATGCGCCTCGCGAGTCCTTCGAAAAGTTGGCGGCCCGCGCACAGGCTGCTCTCGAAGCCGACCAAACCTCCGAAGCAATTCTTCTTTTCAGCCGCGCCACAAAGCTTCGTCCCAATTGGCCGGAAGGCTGGTGGCATCTCGGAACCCTCTTTTTCGATGCGCAGCGCTTCCCTGAAGCGCGCGACGCCTTTGCGCACTTCGTCTCCGCGGAACATAAACAACCCGGGCCGGGTTTCGCAATGCTCGGCCTCACGGAATTCCAACTCGCTCACTATCCGCAAGCACTGGCTGCGCTTGAATCTGGCATCAAGCGCGGCGTCGGGGCAGACCCCGCCTTCGTCCGTGAAGTGCTTTTGCACGACGGCATCCTCAACGCTCAATCAGGCCAACCCGAACTCGCTCTCAAACGTTTGACATTGGCCGCAAACCAGATCGCCGCCGCAAATCCGCAAGCTCCAAAAGACGTTGTATTCGCCGATCTTAGCCTGCTGGACGCCTTCGGCGTCGCTGCCCTGCGCATTCCGAAACTCCCTCTCGACCTGGCGCCAGAGCAACTTCCGCTCGTGCGCCTCGCCGGACACGCCCAAGCATTGATTGCCTTGCAGGATCGCGTTGCCGCCGAAAGCGAATTGAAACAGATCGTCGATGCCTACCCCTCTGTGCCCGGCGTGAACTATCTGTACGGTGTGTTTCTCTTGAAGGAACATCCGTCGCTCGCCGTGGACGCGTTCCGCCGTGAAATTGAAGTTTCTCCGTCCGACCCCGCACCGCAGATCCAGCTCGCGCTTGAATTTCTTCGCACCGGTGAATATGAGCAGGGTTTGCAATTTGCGAACAAGTCTGTCGAGTTGGCGCCGCATAACTTCGTCGCCCATGTCGCATGCGGCAGGCTGTTGCTGGAAACGGGGAAAAACGATCGCGCAGTCCAGGAGTTGCGGATCGCGGTAAAGTTGGCGCCAGGAAGTCCGGATGCCCGCTTCGCATTTTCTCGTGCTTTGTGGAAGGCCGGACGAAAGACGGAAGCGGCCCATGAGCAAGCTGAATTCGAGCGCCTCAAAGCGTTGGTCGACGCCGCGGACAAATGACCGATATCGTTACGCTTCCATAGGAGCTTGCTCGCCATGCTAAACTCACCCTCCATCATGCATCGGCGCATCCTTGCTGTGGCGGCACTGGTTTTCCTCGCGGCCGCAAATAAAGTTGCAGCCCAAGCGGACCCCGGCAGCACTATCCGTTTTGAAGACGTCACCGAAAAATCCGGTGTGAATTTTCTCGAAAACAGCAGCCCGACTCCCAACAAAAACCAGCCTGAAACAATGATTTCTGGTGTCGCTCTGTTGGATTACGACAACGACGGCTACTTGGACATCTTCTTTCTCAATGGCGCCGCGATTCCCTCCCTCAAAAAAGATTCTCCAAAATATTACAACCGCCTCTATCACAACAATCACGACGGAACATTCACCGACGTCACGGAAAAAGCCGGACTCGCCGGCGACGGCTACGACATGGGAGTCGCGGTCGGTGACTTCGACAACGATGGCTGGCCCGATATTTTCATCGCCAGCGTCACCAGAAATCATCTCTACCACAACAACGGCGACGGTACTTTCACGGACGTGACCGACAAGGCCGGCGTCGGCTCACCAATGTACAAAGGCAAAAAGATGTGGAGCGCCGCGGCCGGCTGGCTCGACTACAACAACGACGGCAAGCTCGATCTTTTCGTCTCCAACTACTGCGTTTGGGAAGTGAACAAAGATCCCGTGTGTTTGAGCGGCGGCCGTTTGCGCGCCTACTGCCATCCGAAGTTTTACGCGCCGCTTCCGTCCAGCCTGTACCGCAACAACGGCGATGGAACCTTCACTGACGTTTCCGACGCGACCGGCATCTCCAAGAAACTCGGCAAAGCAATGGGCGTTGGCTTCAACGACTATGATGGCGACGGCTTCCTCGACATTTTTGTCGCCAACGACAACATGCCGAACTCGCTTTTTCACAATCTCAAGGGCAAAGCTTTCGAAGAAGTGGCGATGGATGCCGGCGTTGCTTACACGGAAAACGGAAAAGCCGTCTCGGGAATGGGCGCCGAATTTCGCGATTTGGACAACGATGGCTTCCCCGACATCTGGCACACCGCGACGGAACTCGAAACATTCCCTCTATTCCGCAATCGTGGCGATGGTATTTTTCTCGACGTGACAGGCCGCAGCGGCCTTGCTCGGCCCACGCTCGAAATGTCCGGCTGGTCGAATGGCGTCGCTGATTTTGACAACGATGGATGGAAGGATCTTTTTGTCGCTCGCGGCAACGTTCTCGACAACATCGGAGAATTTTCCAACCGCACTTACGCCGAGCCGAACTCGATTTTCCGCAATCTCGGCAATATGAAATTTGTGGATGTAACCGCGCAGGCTGGCCCCGCAATGCAAGTTTCCGAACCTTATCGCGGCGCCGTCATCGGAGACCTGTTCAACGACGGGCATCAGGACATCGTCGTAACCGTCTTGAACGGCAAAGCGCGAATTCTTCGCAACGTCACTTCGAACGACAACAATTGGGTCATGTTTCAACTCACTGGCACCAAAAGCAATCGCATGGCGATTGGAGCCCAATTGAAAATCACGACCGAAGACGGCAAAAGCCAGTTCGACATCGTCTCTACCAGCGCTGGTTACGGAGCTTCGCGGGATCCGCGCGCGCATTTCGGTCTGGGCAAATCTAAAATCGTGAAGCAACTCGAAATCCGCTGGCCCAGTGGCACTCGCCAGATACTCAAAGATCTGCCCGTCAATCAGATTCACAAAATTGTCGAGCCCTAACACGCTTTAGCGACCCTTCGGCCCATCCGCATCTTGAAAACTCGCTATCTCGAGACCGGCAATTTCGCCAGCTCCCATGCCGCAATTCCGCCCGCAATTTCGCTCACCTCCGCAAATCCCGCCTTCTGCAGCAAACTCGCCGCAATCGACGACCGGTATCCTCCTCCGCAATATACAACCACCGGCCAATCCTTCTTCAACTCGCTCGCGCGCTCTTCCAGATGGTTCAACGGAATCGCAACGCTCCCCGCCACGAATTTCTGTTCGCGTTCGCGCTGCGTCCGCACATCCACAAGTTGCGGCGCCTTCGCCGACGCCAGAATCTCCGCCGCCAGCGGCGCGCTGTACCGCTCCCCACGCTTCGTCAACTCCGGCCGCGAAGCCAGACTCTGCATCCCATCTTTCAAATATCCCGCCACGTTATCGAACCCAATCCGTCCCAACCGCATCGCCGACTCCGCTTCTCTCCCCGGATTCGCCACAATCACAATTGGTTTTTCACGCGTCAAAATCGTTCCCGCCCAAGTCGCATACTGCCCGCTCAATCCAATGTTGATGCTCCCCGCCAAATGTGCGCTCGCAAATTCCTCCGGCTCGCGCGTATCCAAAATCTGCGCCCCGTCTTTCTGCAAATCCAAAACGCGCTCCAACTCGAGCGGCTTCAGCTCGCGTTCCAGCGCCGCGTCCAGCGTCGTTCGCTCCTTGCTGTTCAACACCGCGTCATACACAAAATATGGCGGCGCTTCCGGCTGATCCGCCGTCACCAAATCGATAAACGCCTGCTTGCTCATCGGCTGCAGCGCGTAGTTCACTCGCCGCTGCTCGCCTATCGTCGAAACCGTTTCTTTGCTGATCGCTTTTCCGCACAGCGATCCGGCTCCATGCGCCGGATACACCAGGCTTTCATCCGGCAGCGGCAGAATTTTCTTTTGAATGGAATCGTAGAGTAGCGCGCCCAAATCGTTCGCCGACCATCCAAGAGCTGCACGCAAGTCCGGCCGCCCCACGTCGCCAACAAACAATGTGTCGCCGGTCAGCACGGCATGCGGCACGCTCTCGCTTTTCGCAAGATCAAAAACCGCAATCGAAATCGATTCCGGCGTGTGCCCCGGTGTTTCCATCGCCTTCATTCGCACGTGGCCAAACTCCACCGCGGCGCCATCAGCCAGCGGCGTGAATTTATATTCCGCTTGTGCCTTCGCGCCCAAATAGATCGTCGCGCCGAGCTGGTCGCGCAGTTCCAGATGCCCCGCGACAAAGTCCGCGTGCAAATGCGTCAAAAAAACGTGCCTGATTTGTAGTTTGTGTTCCGCCGCAAAGGAAAGATAAATTCCAACGTCGCGCTGAGGGTCAACCACCGCCGCCGTTCCCGTCGTTTCGTCGCCTATCAAATACGACGCATGCGCCAGGCACGGCAGATAAAACTGTTTGAGGATCATGGCCGACCCTCCTCGCGCGAAAGCTTACAACTACTTCGGCTGTTTCACGACGCGAAGATACGGTTTCAGCGTCTTGAATCCTTCCGGATATTTCTGCTTCGCCGCTTCGTCCGAAACCGAAGTCGGAATAATCACGTCGTCGCCCGGCTTCCAGTTCACCGGAGTCGCAACTCCGTGTTTTGCCGTCAACTGCATCGAATCCACCACGCGCAAAACCTCGTCGAAGTTGCGTCCCGTGCTCATCGGATAACTCAGCATCAGTTTGATCTTCTTGTCCGGGCCGATCACGAACACGGTCCGCACGGCCGCATTGTCCGCCGCCGTCCGCCCTTCGCACGATTCGCCCGCTTCCGCCGGCAGCATGTTATAGAGCTTCGCAACCTTCAATTGCGGATCGCCGATCATCGGAAATTTCACGGCATGCCCCTGCGTCTCTTCAATGTCCTTCGCCCAGGTACTGTGCTTGCTTGCCGGATCAACACTCAGGCCCAGAATCTTGCAATTTCGTTTCTCAAACTCC
>DATGIS010000058.1:0-20415 GCA_035295625.1 Candidatus Acidiferrum sp.
AGCGCGGCCGCGGAATGTGTCATTCGAGAGCTGTTTCTCCTTTGACTGAATGGCCTTGGTCACGCCTTCGATTTCCTTCTTTATGCGCGCGGACTCTGCTGCCGTATCTACCACGTCGGAATAGGGAATCCGCAAATCGAATTGCGCCGTGGAACGTACGGTGCCGCCGGCTTGTTCGAGCCGCCCGGAAGACACGGCCAGCTCCGATAAGATTGCAAGGCGCAGGATCCCATCCATATTTTTGCCGATGGAATCGCGAAGCGCTGGATCGGCGCTCGAAAATTCCGCCTTAACCTTTTTCTTCGGGTCCAGCTTCATTTGCGAGCGCACTTCGCGCACGGAGGAAATCACTTCCTGCAGGAAAGCGAAGTCCTTGAGTGCGGCGTCGTTTCGCCAGCGTTCTGCAGATTCGGGGTATGCAGCGAGCGCAATCGATTTCGCTTCCTGGATCTGCGGCAATTGATGCCACAGCTCTTCCGTAAGGAAGGGCATCACGGGATGCAGCAACCTTAGCGCCGCTTCAAATCCCGCAAATAGATTCTTCCATGCCACCCCGGCTCGCTCGGCGTCCGTGTTCTGCAAATCCGGTTTGACCCACTCGATGTACCAATCGCAGAAATCCCCCCAGAAGAATTGGTAGATCTCCTGCGCGGCTTCGTGAAATCGGTAATTCTGGAGGGCCTGGTTGACGGTATCGGTCGTTGCCGCAAGTCGCGCAAACAGCCATCGGTCGGCCAGCGGGACGGCGCCGTTCAGAGCATACGGCGCGTTTGCTCGAACTTCCGGCGCGGCGAGCTTTTCGAGCGAAGCACCGGTCTGTTCGTATTTTTCCAGATTTACAAACAAGAATCGCGCGGCGTTCCAGATTTTGTTTGCAAATGAGCGCGCACCGAGCAGCCGGTCTTCGGAAAGGACAATGTCTGTTCCCGGCGCAGCCATGGATGCCAGGCAGAATCGCATCGCATCAGTGCCGTACTGCTGATTGAGCGCAACGGGGTCGAGCCCCGTCCCCTTGGACTTAGACATTTTTTCGCCCGAACCGGTGCGCACCAGAGAGTGTAAATAAACCGCTCGGAAGGGAACTTTCCCCGTGAAATGAATTCCAAGCATTGTCATGCGGGCAACCCAGAAGAACAAAATGTCGTAGCCCGTGATGAGCACGCTTGTCGGGTAGTACCGTTCGAAATCCGGCGTTTTCTCCGGCCAGCCGAGAGTGGAGAATGGCCACAGGCCGGAACTGAACCAGGTGTCGAGCACGTCGGGATCTTGCTTTAGATTTCTCGAGCCGCAAGTGCCGCATGCACCGGGCATTTCGCGCGCGACGGTGACGTGCTTGTGCTCTTCGCAATACCACGCGGGAATTCGATGGCCCCACCACAGCTGGCGCGAGAGCGTCCAATCGCGGATGTTGCGCATCCAAAATAAAAATTCCTGCCGGCGGTTTTCCGGAATCATCTGGATTTCGCCGCGCTCGACCGCTGCGAGCGCAGGCTCGGCTAGCGTCTTCATCGCGCAGAACCATTGCGTCGAGATGCGCGGTTCCACAATCGTTTTCGACCGCTCGCACAGACCGACCGCGTGCGTGTGATCCACGATTTTTTCAAGCAGGCCATGCGCCTTGAGGTCCTCAACGATTTTCTTGCGCGCCTCAAACCGATCCATCCCGACATAGGCGCCTGCGTTTGCATTCATGCGACCGTCATCGGTCATTACGTCGATTTCCGCGAGCTTGTGCCGTTTGCCCACTTCAAAGTCGTTCGGATCGTGTGCCGGAGTGATCTTTACGGCCCCAGTGCCGAATTCACGATCCACCATCGCATCCGCGATGATCGGAATTTCGCGATTCGTCAACGGCAGTTTTACGTTTTTGCCGAGCAAATGCTTGAACCGCTCGTCTTCCGGATGCACAGCCACCGCGGTATCACCCAGCATCGTTTCTGGCCGCGTCGTCGCCACGACGATGAATTCGTTCGATCCCACGACTGGATACCGCATGTGCCACAGATGGCCAGCGCGCTCCTCGTGAAGCACTTCCAGATCGCTGAGCACGGTGAGGCATACTGGGCACCAATTCATCATCCGGTTTGCCCGATAAATCAGTTTCTCTTCATAAAGCCGCACGAACACTTCGCGCACTACCAGCGAGAGTTCCGGCGAAAGTGTAAATTTCTCGCGCGACCAGTCGCAGCTTTCTCCGATCTGCCGCATCTGCCGCTGAATCGTTCCGCCGCTCTCTTCTTTCCATTTCCAGACGCGCTTTTCGAATTCTTCACGACCGAGGTCGCGGTAGTTGATGCCCTGCTCGGCAAGCTGCCGAACCACCACGCGTTGCGTCGAGATTCCCGCATGGTCTGTGCCCGGCAAATAGAGCGTGTTGTACCCGCGCATGCGATGCCAACGTGTGAGGATGTCGATTTCCGTGTGGTCCAGCATGTGCCCGATGTGCAGCGAACCAGTCACGTTCGGCGGGGGAATGACGATGCAAAATGCGGGGCCGGGCCTGGCCGGGTCGGCGCGAAACAAGTCGCCGCTAGCCCAAAAATCGGCCCACTTGCCCTCAATCAGCTGCGGGTCATACGCTTTGGCAATCTCGCGGGACATTCCTCGAACAACTCCTCTCGAAAAGCAGCGACGAACTGCTCCGCTCGGCGCAGAAAACGTAATCTTTGACTATACGGGTAGAAAACGGAGCGCGTCAACGCGATGCGCCTTCAATCGAATTCGGCAATTTTGAGAAGGGAACTTACTTCTTCTTGAGTTCTTCGCGGACGACCGATTCGATGACCGGCTTTATCAGTTCTTTTGTCAGCGCTTGCAGGACCGCGGGATCCAACTTGGCAATCACTTTCGCAACCATATCGTCGATGTTCGTCTCGGGCGCAGCGATAGGTTCCGGAGTGACCGGCGGTGCGATCACGGCAGTTTCTTCCACGACCTGGTGCGCCTCTTCCCTGATTGCCGACTGCGCTGCTACAGGCAGGGAAGCAACGGTATCTTCCGGCGATTCCGGCTCGGGTTCTGAAACTAACGGCGCCGAAGAATAGGCAGAAGGCTGCAAGGGCGGTTCCGTCGCAACCGCGATGCCTGTGTCCCAGGTTGCCGCGAGTTTGCTGGCCTTAGCGACTTCCGCATCCCATGGGCTCGGCGGAACGCTCATCCAGGAAGTGTTTGCCGCCTTTGTAACTTCGGGAACCGGCTCAGATGTTGGCTCAGGCTCGGGCGCAGCAGCTGGGGCTGCATCCTGCACCGAAATTACATCAGGCATCGCAATCGCAGCGGGCGAAGGTATCGGCTCTGCCGCCTCAGGCTCGACAGCAGCAGTAGCTTCGGCTTCCTCGGGATGGCCCTTTGCCACAGACCAAGTCGCTTCTGACATATACGAGCTGGGAATTCCGTTCTGGGTCGAAGCCGCGGCATGCGCTTCCGCAACGACCGGCTCTTCCTCAACCACACTATACGCCGACCGCGCCGGTGTCTCTGGAATATTCGCAAACGCAACTTCGCGCCAGTCTTTCTTGCCGGCTGGAGTGTCGTCCTCTTCCATGCCGCCGCCCGGACGCCAACCGCCGGACTCTTCCTCTTCTTCTTCAGCAATATCTTTGTCTTCCTCGACGTCGGCCGATTTCCAGTCGCGCTCCATCCGCACAGGCGTCACAAAAGCCGCATCGTCCTCCGTGGAGGTCGTCGGGGTATCGAGCAAACTGCCGAACGCCAATGGCTGCGCGTTACGGTCAATGTTAATCGGCGCTGGCCGCGCAGGAATATCGTCAACGGTTGGCTCCTCGAACGAAGGAACCGGCGGTACGGGCATCTGTAGCGCGAGCGGCTTAAACGCTGCGGGCTCTTCCTTGGCGGCCACTGGCTCAGGCTCTTGCCCGAGAGAAACGCCAGCGCGAGCGAGTGCGGACTTCACCATCGAAATCAAAGGATCGGGCGGAACAAACGGCTTCTTGAGTACGCCATCGGCGCCAACTCGCTGCGCTTCCTGCTCATCGAGAGGATCGAAAGCGCCAACCAGCAAGATCACGGGAATGTGCGAAAGGGCCGCGTCATCTTTCACATATTTGCAAACTTCATAGCCGTTCCGCACCGGCATGAAGACGTCAGCCAGAACCAAATCCGGTTTTATGTCAGAGATTTTGCGAACGGCGGCTTCGCCGTTGCCCACGGCAACGACATCAATCCCCTGATCTTTCAGGGCTAGCCCAACCATCTTTTGAATGTTGCTGTTGTCGTCCGCAACAAGAATCTTCGCCACCGAAGGCCCTCCGGGAACCGAGGAAACCCAGCTGCAGGCAGCCTGGCCTACACACACGGTACCACTCTCGTATTGGAGCACTGGGAGAAGGGTGCGTCAACGACGACGCGCACGATGTGTGTCGGAAGTAGACACTCGGTTAACGCAACGAAAGCCGACTCCGGATTTCAGCCGCAACTGTCCGTTCGGACAGGACTCCGGATTTACCAGGGAATAATTTTCTTGATGCCTTTTTTCTTTTTGCTCGTGGACTCTTTGCCGTTGGTAGCGGCAGGAGTCTGTGCAGTGCCATCTGTTTTTGTCGCATCGGCGCTTTGGCCATTTGCGGGCTGTGAGCCGTCAGCGGCCGGTGTCGCCGTTGTGGCCGTACCATTTGCGGTCGCATTTGCATCCGTCGCAGGCGCTGCCGTCGCGTTCGGATCGGCAGAATCCGTCGTTGCGGGCTGGGCGTCCGCGCCCGGTGCCTCCACAGTCGAACCGCCGCTGGCGCCGGTTCCCGGCGTAGCGACTTCGACTACCGCGGTGTTTGTCGAGGCACTCGCTCCAGCGCCGCCAAGTCGTGTCTGGCCGCCGCCTGTGAGCACTTCCCCAAGCGATGTCGTATCTGTGTCGGGCTGCAGATTTGGCGGCCCTGTTCTTGCCGCGACCATCAGTTCTTTGCCAGGCCCAGTCTTGACCAGCGACATCGGCTTGCTCAACATTCCCGGCTTAGGCCTCGGAGCATTCTGTTCCGCTTGCATCCAAGCCAATGCCTTGGGATCTGGCTGCGGCACTGGCACGCCAAACGCTACGAGCTTGTTCTTCGCGTCGCCCGCGAGCGGTGACAACGGGTAGTCGCGCACGATACGGCCAAGATAAATCGCCGCTATCTCTTTCTTCTCGCTCTTTTCGAAAATGTCGCCCAGCATCCAAAGCGCTTTGTCCGACTTGCTATACAGCGGGTAGCGCTTGGTCACAGAGAGCAAACGGCCGGCAGAGGCCCGACGGTCGCCCTTTACATAGTAGTAGTAGCCGATCCGGAAATCGCCTTCGGCGAGCAATTCCTGCACTTCGCGCAGGTGCTGCGTTGTTTGGGGCACAAGCGGATCATTCGGATATTTTTGCAGGAAGGTCTGGAATTCTTCTTCGGCCATCCGCGCTTCGGAGCGGTCGCGATCCGGCTTTTCCATCTGCTTGTAATGCGTCATCGCCACTTGCATCTGCGCATACGGCGCTTCCGGCAGGAACGGGAAGAACACGATAAAGTCTTTGTACGACGCGATCGCCTGCGTCAGGTTCGCCGACCCGCCTTCTTTGTAATACGAATCCGCAATCGCCAGCTTCGCCTTTGCCAGGAATTCGCTGTCGGGGTAAGTGTTGATGAGCGTCTGTAGCGTCAGCCGCCCGACTTCCTGGTGGCCCTTCTTGATGTCCTTCATCGCGCGGTCGTAGAGAACCTTGTCCGGCGCAACCGAGGCGTCGGCGTCCGTCGACGCCAGTTTCTTCGATTTCTTCGTCTTTTTTGTCTTATCGGCGTTCTGAGCGGATACCGTAACGCACAGCAGGAGTGCTACAGCGGTCGTGCATGCAAGCAGAGTGCGGCGCAAACTTCACCTCACCATCTAGATTAGGGTCGTTGCGAGCCTGGCCGGAATGTATCCCCCAATTGGATTACGAACCTCTGTCGGCTCAAGCAACGTAAACAGTATAGCCTGAACCAACCGCCCCCCGCTTGGCGAAAGTTGCTCGCCTCACGAACGGCCCACACGTCGCCCCTTGCTGGGAAGGCCTGCGAACCGCTTTGGGTTGCCTTCGATTTGAGGAAAGGCTGAGCGTGTACTAATTACCGTCGCGCAGAGGCCTTGCGAAATAGCCACTCTTCGTGCGGAATTTTGTGCCTTCCCGCGTAGGCCGGACACTAATGCGGCGAAAGTTGTCGTCTTTCATCGGATTCGTCGGGTAATACGAAAGCGTGTAGGAAGTGCGCAGCTCCTCAGCAATTTGTTGAAAATATTCTTTTGGATCCGTCGCCTTCGCGTCGACGTGCGCGCCGCCCGTGTCCTTGGCGATTCGGTCCATCACCTTCATTCCGTATTTGTTCCTCGCTGTCAGCTCCCCATGCTTGCCGGGATCGGTGTAGCGAATTGTGTAAACCAACACATTCGCCGCCTGAGCCGCTTCAATCGTTGTCATCATGTCGTTCGAGCTGGAGTTATCTTCGCCATCGCTGAAAATCAGCAGTGCCTTTCGTCCGGTCTCCGTGGCCAGTTTTTCCTGCACCGAGTAATAAATCGAATCATAGAACGCCGTGCCCAGATCGCGATCTTCCTTGGGGCCTAATTCGGGGAAGTGGCCAGAACTCTTCTCATATTCTTTCATGCGGGCGATCACGTCGAGCCCCGATTGCGTGAAGTCGCTTACAAGCCGCAGGTGATTCCCGAAACAAAGCAAAAATGCCCGGTCCTTCGGTCCGAGGACGCCCTTCAGAAAAATCTCTAAATCTTTTTCATGCTTCTTCGAAAAATGCTCCTGGCTCCCACTCGCGTCCACGATGAGCCCCAGGGTCAACGGAACATCCGAGCTTTTCGCAAAGAAAGCGATCTTCTGAGGCACCGAATCTTCAAGTACTTCCACATCATCTTCTTTCAACTGGTCCACCAGCGCCCCTCGTGCGTCCCGAGCCACGAAGCTCACGTTCACGAGATTCACGCTCGATCGAATAGCCGGCGTCTCTTGGGCACCGCTGGCGGGCACCAGTACCGCCAAGCAGGGGACCGCGAAGAATAGAATCTTCGGCGCATTCTTCACTGCGGCTTCTCGTCCGTATCGATTCCGCGCTTATCCACCATCACCAACTGGAATACGCTGCCTTGCCCATTCGCCTGAATCCCTACGATGTGCTGCTTGCCTCTGGTTCCGGACTTGAAAATCATCGCGCCAGTTTCCGGCGTATCGTCACAAGTGATCGTATCCGGTGACTTCTTTGCGCTTGAGTCCTCGCTCTTTTTCGTGCCGTCCGAGCAGTCCAGCACCTTCCCATACTTTGCCAGTGCCTTTTGATAAAACGCGGCAACTTTCGCCGGCGTGTCTGCGCTTTCCATTTTCAGCACAACCAGCCTCAGCCCGAATGTTTTTCCCCAGACCCCGAAATTCGCCGCTGCTGACTCGTTGTCATTGTCCTTATGCTGCTTGGCTCCCGGGTAGACAGGCAGCCCAATCTCTTTTTCCGAAGCCTGCAGTCGGAGACGAATTCCCGCATCCGAGTCACCATCGGACTTGCCGGGCTTGCCTTGTCCGCTCGCGATGCCTCCGCCGCCAATCACCACCGTGGCCAGCATCGCAGCGGCGAAATAGCAACGTCCAGAGATTCTCGTCATGGCACACCACCTCCTCTGATAGCTACGCAGCCATCCCGTAAATGTTCCGTTCCGCGTCAGTTTCGGTCCGTTCATTTGCCTTCCCCTCGCCTCAGGCATGCGCTACAGTTTCAACGTTCGATCCAACAAGGAGGCTCCATCGAAATGAGACGTGCTGTTGCATCCGCGCTGCTGCTGGCGGCGTTGCCGTTCACCGTCACCGCGCCGCTCCATTCCCAAAATGCCGAGCAAATGGCCAAGACTACACTCAAAGTCGGGGATCATGCTCCGGACTTCACCCTTCTCAGCGACGAATGGAAGACCGTAAAGCTTTCGGACTTCCGCGGCAAGAAGAACGTCTTTCTCGCCGTCTATGTTCTCGCTTTTACTGGCGGTTGAACGAAGCAACTTCAGGCGGTCCAGGCTGGACTCGCTTCCGGTAAGATTGATTCGAACGATACGGCAGTTTTCGGCGTCAGTATGGATTCCCCCGCGGCCAACGCAGCGTTCGCCAAGCAGATCGACATCAAGTTCCCTCTCCTCAGCGACATGAACAAAAAAATGCTCAAGGACTACGGCATCCTCAAGGGATACGACGTCCAGAGCGAATCGTACCAATGGGCGCGGCGCGCGAACATCGTCATCGATAAAGAAGGAATCATTCAACACATCGAGGAAGATGAAAGCGCGGTCAATCCGAACAATGCACTATCGGTCTGCATGGACCTCCACAAAAAACAGACCGCAAAATGATGTTGTTCTTTCGTTGGCGCATTGCAGAAACATGAACGATTTGTAACCCCGAAAGGCGTGGTTTTGTTTACACTGACAAAGCCGCGCCATTCGGAGGGCGCGCCCAGTTCATGGACAAAAAGAAATTCCTCTTTGCATCGCTGAGCGGCCTCATTGGCGATATTGCCTGGCAAGTCCTCAAAGAAGGGCACGACGTCCGGTATTACATCGACAACGAAAAAGAGCGCGACATCGCCGATGGCTTCGTCCCAAAATCAAAAGACTGGGAAAAAGACGCCAAGTGGGCGGACATCGTCGTGTTTGACGACACGCTCGGCCAGGGCGCGAAGGCGCAGGCATTGCGCTCGACGGGGAAGCCCGTCATCGGTGGCACGCCCTATTCGGATAATTTGGAAGACGATCGCTCTTTTGGCCAGGAAGAATTGAAGAAGGCCGGCGTCAACATCATCCCGTACGAAGATTTCGACTCTTTTGATCCCGCCATCGAATTTGTGAAGAAGAATCCCGACCGCTACGTCATCAAGCCGAGCGGCGAGGCGCAGAACGTCAAGCGCCGCCTGTTTGTCGGTGAAGAAGAAGACGGCGAAGACGTCATTCGAATGTTAGAGGCGTACAAGAAGGCGTTTTCCGACGAAATTAAAGTTTTCCAGCTGCAGCGCCGCATCCACGGCGTCGAAGTCGCGGTCGGCGCTTTCTTTAACGGCAAAAAATTCGTCACGCCGATAAATATCAACTTCGAGCACAAAAAACTTTTTCCGGGTGAAGTCGGCCCTCCCACCGGCGAAATGGGCACCGCCATGTTCTGGAGCGAACCGAATCTGCTCTTCAATCGCACACTTTTGAAAATGGAGCCGAAACTCGCCGAAGAAGGCTACGTCGGCTACATCGACCTGAATTGCATCGTCAACAGCAACGGCATCTATCCGCTCGAATTTACGTCCCGCTTCGGATATCCAACGATCAGCATCCAGCAAGAAGGCATGCTCACGCCCATCAGCGACTTCTTCTGGGAACTTGCCACCGGTGCCGAACCCAAGTGGCGCACGCGCAGCGGCTTCCAAATCGGCATTCGCATCGTCGTTCCGCCATTTCCCTTCGACGACGAAGCTACGTTCGAATCTTTTTCCAAAAACAACGCCATCGTCTTTAAACGCGACATTCCCGAGCAGGTTCACATCGAAGACGTGAAACAAGTAAACGGTCAGTGGCTCATCGCCGGCACTTCCGGCGTTGTCCTCGTCGTCGTCGGTCTGGGCCAGACCATGAAGCAAGCCCAGGCGCAGGTCTACTCGCGCGTCAAAAACATTTTGATTCCCAACATGTACTATCGAACCGACATCGGCGACCGCTGGGCCGAAGACTCCGACAAACTCCACAACTGGGGCTATTTGCGCTGATTCTCGCACCCGCCCACTGAATCGTATATCCTCACTTCGCTCATTTGGAGGATTCACTGTGTCTATGGATAGAAGACGTTTTGTTGGCGCCATGGCTGCAGCGTGCGCGGCAGAAGCATTGGCAGGCGGATTCGCGAGCGTGCTTGCTGCGCCGCAATCGCCGCGTATCAAATTCCCGAACGAACCTCGCTCCCGCTTTGCCATTTCCGCCTGGGCATTCCGTTCCATTATCGACGCCCCACTAAACGACGAGCGCGATCCCAAACTCCCCGCCATGGACATGAAAGACTTCGCCGCCCACGTCCGCGAAAAATTCAACGTCGTCAACATCGAGCCCTACAATCGTTACTTCAAGTCCCTCGAGCCTGCCTATCTCGACCAATTCCGCAACGCGCTCGAAAAATCCGCCTCGCATGCCGTCAACATCGCCGCCGACATGGACACCAGCTATTTCGACGCTGACGCAGCCACTCGCGCCAAGTCTGTCACCGACGCAAAAAAATGGATCGACGTTGCCGTCGCAATCGGCGCACCCAGCGTGCGCACTTCCATGTCGTCCACAAAAAGTGCACCCAACCTGGATCTTGCCGCCGAAAGTCTCAAGCCCGTCACGGACTACGCCGCCTCCAAAAACGTCGTCGTTCATCTCGAAAACGACAATCTCGTCGCCGAAGACGCATTCTTCGTCGAGAAACTCGTACGCAAGGTGAATCATCCTTACGTCCACGCGCTCCCCGATTTCGGCAACTCCTACGGTTCCGGCGATCCTGCCTTCGCCGCGCGTGCGGTAAAGGCTCTCTTCCCGCTCGCCTACGCCATCTCGCACGTCAAGCCAACCTCCACCACCGCACAGGGAAAAGAAATGCAAGTAGACCTCGCCGCCAACTTCGCCGCAGCCAAAGCCGCCAACTTTAAAGGTTATTTTTCGATGGAATACGAGGGCAGGGAAGAGATCCACGCCGCTACTGCAAAACTGATCGAGCAATCTTTGAAATTAATGTAGTTCAGTCCGCCGTCGTCAATTCCACTTGCGTGGCAGCGCTCAGCCGCGTACCCGCCAGCGGCGATTGATCGATCACGGTCCCGTGCGGCCACTGTGGCGCCGATACTCCGTTCACTTTGCGTTTGATCCCGGACGCTTCCAGCCGCCGCTGCGCTTCTTCTTCGTTCAGCCCAACGAGATGCGGCATCACGAACGACGCCTCGTGCGGTCCC
Source organism: Candidatus Acidiferrum sp. (assembly GCA_035295625.1). Lineage (GTDB taxonomy): Bacteria > Acidobacteriota > Terriglobia > Acidiferrales > UBA7541 > Acidiferrum. The sequence goes on from DATGIS010000058.1 coordinate 10,959, forward strand.
GCCGAAACCAGCACGTCTACGCGCGGTGTCGCGGCGCTCGCCCCGGGCTTCGGATTCTGGATCACCACGGTATCCACTGGTTGATCCGGCATCGCCAGATTCGAAACTTCGCCGACCTGCAATCCGCCGCGCAACAACTCAATTCGTGACACGCGCAGCGAATTTCCCTCAATTTCCGGAATCTGCAAAGACCGCTGTCCCAGGCTCAGCACCACGTGCGCTTGCTGCGCCACTTTCATCTGCATTCCCGGCGGCGGAGTTTGCCGCACGACCACGTTGATCGGCAAATCCGAATAGACATGATCCGCCACGCGCAATCCCAATCCGGCCGACCGCAGCATCGACCCCGCCTCGCTCACATTTTTTCCCACGAGATTCGGCATGCTCACTTCGCGCCCGTGAATCGCGATGCGCATCGCCGTGATCGCGCTCAAAAACGCCGCTGCCCCCAGAATAAAAACGAGCAACGACATCCGTGCCGCCCATTCGAGCCGCTCCTTCAGTCCTGAAATGAACGACTGCCCTTGCGGCCGCGGGGCTGGAGACTCCTGCGCCCCGCCGTTCTGGTTGAATTGCGATTCGTCGCTCAAGCTTCTCGATCTTCTCGCGAACTATTTTTTGTCCAGCGGCGGCGCCGGATAATCCGGCAATTTGTCTTTGCTCGTGTCCGCGCGCTTCACTTCCAATTCGTCAAAGAGCAGCGAAGGGCAAATCACCGTTGTCGCCACGCCGCCAAAACGGTTCGTCACCAGCGGATCGTTTCCCGCCGCCGTCAAATCGCTTCGCAGGGCTCGGATGTCTAGCTCGCTGAACACAGCGCCGCGCACCAGTTCCTCATGGCCGTCCTTCGCAAACACGCGATAGAGCAACCTCGGCGCCGTCCCGCCCATTGTCACCACTCGATACCCGAATGGCTGCCCGCCCGCGCTGACGTGTTCCATCATCGACTTCTTCAAATCATCCATCGACTTCGGCTCGGAACTCTTCAACAGAAGCACGCCGAGATTCGGCCCCGGCGGCGTGGCCGGAGCCGCTCGTCCATGGCCATTCGAAGCGGAAAAGTCGCGAATCGGCTGCCGGCCCAACAGGTAATTTGTCAGCACGCCTTTATCGATCACGCTCACTGCTTGCGACTTCACGCCCTCGGAATCCACTTCGTAGCTTCCGATCGTGCTCTTGCCTTGAAACTCTTTCATGGTCGGATCGTCCACCACGTCAATAAACGGTGGCAGTACGCGCGATTTATAGCTCGTCGCAAATCCGCCCGTCGTGCGATTCGGCGCTCCGAGTTGCGGCTTGCGCCCTAGAATATTTCCGCCAATCAAACCCGCAATCACGTCATCCGCGGCATCCGCCTCGAACAGGACCGGCCCGCGATATTCTTCGTCGACAATCGGCGCATTCCGCAACGCTTTCAGCGTCTCCAGCGCCTCGTGTGAAAACTGCAACAGCTTTTCCCTCGTCGGCAGCTCTTCGTACTTTGCGACAGTCCATGCGGGCGAGCGCGCCAGCCGCATTCCGTCCGGCGCCTGCGTCGAAGCTGACAGCTGCACGCTATAAACGTTGCGTCCCGTCCGCGTTACCGTTCCTTCGGAATTGACGAAATATTCGTTCGTCAACGAAAACCGTGCGAACGCAGACAACGATTGAATCTCCGGATACGACCGGTACAAATTCGTGGCGTCTTCCAGGTTCTTCTTCCAGCTGGCTTCGTCGTATTTCAGTCCCGATACGGGCTGCACCAGCGTCACCACCGGCGCTTTCGCGAAGTCGTCCACGGGATGATCGTCTGCCGTGAACTGTTTCAACGCCGCCTGCTTCTGCGTCAACGCTTGTCCCGCATCCTTGTACGCTTCATCGGTCGCCAGCCAAATCTGGTGCCGCAGCGCAATCGGATCGTTGTCCAGCGGAAGAACCGACGTCTGCCCAAGGCCTTCGCTGTAATAGCTGTCCTGCTTGTAGTCGCCAATCCTCACGACGACACGCAGCAGCCGCACGTGCACTTTCTGGTTTTCGCGCAACGCGCCAAACGCCGCTTCCGTCAAAAACTCTTCCACGTCGCTCACGCGGTATTCGATGTAGTAGGGCGGCGCAACTTGATCCATCTTCAATTGCGCTTTCGAACGCTCCAGCTCCATCAGAAGCGCTTCGAGCAACGGGTCGCCATTCGCCGCTGCACGTGCCGCCGCAAGTGGTTTCGCCGCGTCCGCATCTTCCTTCGGTCCAGCACTCGCTCTCGGCACGAACGAAGCCGTCAAGGACAATCCCAACGCCACACACAAAATTGGACGATGAAGTTTCATGGCTTCACCTCTGGCTTCCCAGAATCCGCCTTCATCGTTTTGTCCTCGAATCCCGGCGGCGGCAACAGCGGCGGTCGTTCATGCTCATGCGCCCGCTTCTGCACTTCCATTTCGGAAAAGAGCATCGCCGGAGCGGCAGCCGATACCGGCACGCTTCCGCTTTCCGCGCCGCAAACTCCGTTGAACACATGTTGCTGATCGCCCGTCGTGACGATTCGCGTCAGCGCCGCCAACGGCGTTCCGACGATGTCCACTCCGCGCACCAACTCATCTGGCCGTCCATCCGGATACACCTTGTATACGATCACCGGCAGCACTTGAAATGCCTGCGGCAATGCCCGCGTCGTCAGCGTGAAGCCACCCTGAATGTCGTCGAAATAAAGTCCGTACGGCTTGTTTTGCTTCTTCACTTCGTCGATCAACTGCTGCCGCAAATCTGTTTCCGGGACGGTCTGCGTCGAACTCACAATCAAATTGCCTTGCCGCCCCGTTGGCATCAGTCCCGGTTGGTTCCGCCCATGTCCGTTCGAATGTTCGAATCCCTTGATCGGCATCCGCGACATCAGAAAACTTTTCAACACGCCATTTTGAATTACGTCCACGCGCTGCGCCGGCACCCCTTCGTTGTCATATTCATACGTCCCCGCCAGTTTCACTCCAGCGAGTTCCGCTCTCGTCGGATCGTCCGCCACGCTTAAAAACTTTGGCAGCACTTCTTGTCCGATTTTCTTCGTGAACGTCTGGCCTTCGTCTTCATCTTTTTGCCGGTGACCTTCCAGTCTGTGTCCCAGCACTTCGTGAAAGAAAACCGCCGCCGCGCGGCCGCTCAGCAGCGCAGGCCCGTCGTATGGCTCCGCAACCGGCGCTTTTCGCAGGGCATTCAAATCCGTCGCCATCTTTTCAATTTTTTCGGTCAACTCTTTTTCGCCGGGTAGTCCTGCCGCCGAGGGCGCCTGAAACGTCTCAACCCGCAGCAAATCCATCCCGTCATCGGCGCGCGTTTGCGCTTCCATCACGAGCCGCGTCGAATTGCTTGGCGTCGTAATCGCCGTTCCTTCGCTGTTTACCATCCGTTCGTTCGCGCTCTGCACCTGCAGCACGACCGATGCAAAATAAACATCCGGATACTTCCGGAACGCCGCCGAAAGTCTGCGAATCTCGCCTTCCCATGCCGCCTTGTCGAATGCCGGCACGGTCAATGCTTCGCCGACATGCTGCACCGCGGTTTCCTTTGAGAAGTCCGGCGACTTGTCTTCTTCTTCCGCACGAACCGCCGTATTCGTCTTCACGTTTAGAAACGTCGGTCCCGCTCTCTTGTAGCCGCGATCCGTCAGTTCCCAAAGCACCCGCGCTATCGCGTCCTGATCCTCGCCGAAGGGAAGCGTCCCCGAAGTCACGCCGCTCGCCCGCGCTTGTCCGTGTGTGTTGTCCAGAGCCGGCGAACCGACTCGCATATTAACGTCCGCCTGCCGGCGCCGCACCGCCGTGTCGGTCAGCAAACTCCCGTATGCGCCAACCAGAATCACCAGATTTTGGTCGTAAACCGTGTACCCGAGGTAATAAGGAGCCGGGTCCGTCTTCGCGAGTCCCGCTGTTGCTCGCGCCAGTTCGCTCTGCATCGTCCTCAAAACGATGTCGGTCACCACCGGCGTCCCCGAAGGCTGCGCCGTGCTAGCGGTTTTCCCGTCCGTCTCCGCGCCAAACGCCAACGGCGAAACCGCGAGCTGCACCGCTAGCGCCGCGCATAAAACGCCGCGCACAAAACCCAACACGCGGTTGCCGCTTCCGCGTTGCAACTCTCCAAAGGATGCGATCATGAAAGGGAGGCTCCATAACTTTCGATACGTTCTTAGATGCAAACCGCGAGTATGCATGACGGAAACGGGACGCGCAATTCAGACTTCCCCGAAGCGTTCTCCAGCCGCGATACGCGCCCCGTTGCCGAATTCCTGCGCGGTCACTTGTTTCCGTCCTTCCACTTTGACGTGCTCCAGCCGAAGAAGGCTGCCACCGCCACAAACGACCTTCAATTCTTTTCCATCCCAGAGCAAACTTCCCGGTTCCGCGTCCTGTCGCAACCCCTCATGCAACACTCCCTGCAACTGGCAATTCAGCTCGCGAAACTTCGTATAAATGCCCGGCCACGGCGTGAACGCCCGTTGCCGGTCAAAAACCTCTTTCGCGCTCCGCGTCCATAAAATCCATCCATCTTCCTTCTTTAGCATCGGAGCCATCGTTGCGGCGGTGTGGTCCTGCGCACGCGTTTGCAAACTTCCATCCGCCAATCCCCGCAACGTTGCCTCCATCTGCGGCGCTCCTGCTGCGGACAACCGCACGGACAACTCAGGCGTCGTCTCCGTCGGCCCAATCGCTAACTCTTCCTGCAACACGATGTCGCCTGTGTCCATACCGGCATCGATCCTCATCGTCGTGACGCCGGTCTTCGTCTCGCCGTTTGCGATCGCCCACTGAATCGGCGCCGCCCCGCGATACTTCGGCAGGAGGCTCGCGTGCAAATTAATCCAGCCGAGCTTGGGAATATCAAGCAGCCGCGCCGGAATAATCTGCCCATACGCGATAATCGCAATCGCGTCGGGTACAATCTCGCGCAAAATCTTTTCTGACTCCGGCGTTCGAATCTTCTCCGGCTGATGCACCGGAATGCCCGCATCCAGCGCCACCTGCTTCACGGGGGGAAACACCACAGCCTTATCGCGCCCCTGCGGACGGTCCGGCTGCGTGAACACAGCTGCAACTTCAAAATCCTTCAGCGTAAGAAAATGTTTCAGGCAGGGAACTGCAAATTGAGGCGTTCCGCAAAAGACGATCCGCGTCACCGGCAAAGGGCAAAACCTTTCCGGCGCTTACCACTCGCCTTGTTTGCGAAGTTTCTTGATCTTTCGCCTGATCAAGTCCCGCTTCAGCATGCTCAGGTGCGTCAAAAACAAAATGCCGTTCAAGTGGTCGATTTCATGGCAGAACGCCCGCGCCAGCAGATCTTCGCCGCGAATCTCAAACCATTCACCCTTCGCGTTCTGCGCCTTCACCGTCACAAATTGCGGCCGCACCACGTAGCCCCGAAATCCCGGAATCGAAAGGCATCCTTCTTCTTCCCGCTTCTCGCCTTCCGCGTGAATCACTTGCGGATTCACTAGCACAATCTTCGCTTCCGGATTCTTCCCACCTGTCACGTCCACCACGGCGATTCGAATACTCTTCCCGATTTGCGGAGCCGCCAATCCCACGCCTTGCGCCGCGTACATCGTCGCAAACATGTCCTCGGCCAACTCTTCCAGAGCCGCATCGAATTTCGAAATCGTGGCGCCCGGCTTTTCCAGCACGGGATCGCCGTATTTCACCACGTCATAAATCTTTCGCGGCGGCCCGGCTGGCTCGGGCGTCGTGTCAACCGCTTCAGAACTGGGCAATTTGTTGGGCATATCCCTCGAAATTTCGCTTCATCTCCGTCAGCGAATCTCCTCCAAATTTTTGCAGAAAAGCATCGGCCAGCACAAGCGCCACCATCGCTTCGCCTGCCACTCCCGCCGCTGGCACCACGCACCAATCCGACCGCTCGTATGCCGCCGCAACGGGTTCCTTCGTCACCATATCGGCCGTCTTCAGCGCGCGCCGCAGCGTCGAAATCGGCTTCAGGTAGCCGCGCACAATCACGTCTTCGCCGTTCGTGATTCCGCCCTCGAGCCCGCCCGCGCGATTCGAACTGCGCACAAACTTTTTCGCAGCCTTGTCGTAGGAAATTTCATCCTGCACTTCGCTTCCAAACGAACCTGCCGCCAGAATTCCCGCGCCGACTTCCACGCCTTTCACGGCCTGAATGCTCATCACCGCCTGCGCCAGCCGCCCATCCAATTTTTCGTCCCACTGCGCATGCGACCCCATCCCGACCGGCACGTTATGCACGACGACTTCAAACACGCCGCCGACCGTGTCGCCCGCTTTCAACACCGCATCCACTTCCGTCTTCATCTTCTCTTGCAGTTCGCCATCCACGCATCGCAGCGGCGACTCCAAATCTCCGCAAATTCTTTTTATCTCTTCCCAACTCGCCTGCCGTTCGAGCTTGTGATGTCCCACCTGAATCGTGTGGCTCGCAATCTCCATCCCGAACTGCCCGAGCAATTGCCGCGCAAATCCGCCCGCTGCCACCCGCGCCGCCGTCTCTCTCGCCGACGCACGCTCCAGCACATACCGCGCATCATGAAAATCAAATTTCTGCGAGCCCGCCAAATCCGCATGCCCCGGCCTCGGCGCGACCAGGCGTTTCGCTGGCGCATCATCCTCCGTGTTGTCTTCCACCGGCAGGATCTTTTCCCAATTCGCCCAGTCCCGGTTCTCAATCCTCAGCGCGATCGGCGCGCCAATCGTCTTTCCGTGTCGCACTCCCGCAAAAATATCTGCGCGATCTTTCTCAATTTTCTGCCGCCCGCCCCGCCCGTAGCCCAGCTGTCGGCGGTGTAATTCGTGGTTGATCGCTTCCACGTCAATCGGCAATCCGGCTGGCAATCCCGAGACAAACGCCAGCAGCGCCTGTCCGTGCGACTCTCCCGCCGTGTAATACCGCAACATTCCCCTCCGGCTCCCGTGCGGCATAACGCCGCGGCTAAATCATTCGCTTGAAACATTCAGTTTATCGTCCCAACCCTGCAGCGTCCACCAAAAGCACAACCCATCAAAAACTTTTCCCGCATCGATGAAATTCGAATAGCCCATTTCCTCCACGCTGCTTGACGCGCCGCATCACCGACGTTACGCTTTCCGCCAGAGCCTTTTTGCATAAATCACCGCTTCGTCTTTGTTTCGGCGCTGGTGGTTTATCGCAGCAGGGTGCTCGGACTGGCAAACGTGGCAAACGCTCCGCTTCAGGTCTCTGGGCAGCAGCCGGGATGGGAAGACAAAATCTCGGTTTTCGACGTGCTCTCCGGCAGCGCGATGCAGTTTGTCGCCAACGTTCAGGATTACTCCTTCCTCGCCGGCCGTTCGCTCACCAATCTCCTCCGCGGTCCGCACTACTTTCAGGATCTTCTCGACCAAATGGACGACATCGGCGTCGGCTCTCTCCCAATCGTCCTCTTAACTGGATTCTTCATCGGCGTCGTCATGGTGTTGCAGACCGGCTCGCAATTCACTCGCTTCGGCCAGACCGCTCTCACCGGCGATGTCGTCGCCATCGCGCTCGTCCGCGAACTCGGCCCTACCCTCACCGGCGTCTTCGTCGCCGGCCGCTGCGCCGCGGGTATCGCGTCTGAACTCGGTTCCATGCTCGTCACCGAACAAGTGGACGCCATGCGCGCCATGGGCACTGACCCCAGCCGCAAACTCGTCACTCCTCGCGTGCTCGCCGCCATTCTCATGCAGCCGCTGCTCACTGGCCTCGCCGATTTCGTCGGCCTCCTGGGCGGTTGCGCTTCTGCCGTCTTTTCTCTTCGCCTCAGCCCCGTCGAATTTTGGACCCGCGCCATCGACGCTCTCGAATTCGGCGACCTTATGCAGGGCCTCCTCAAGCCGCTCGTCTTCGGCTTTATCCTCGCCACTGTCGGCTGCTACAAAGGCCTCACCGTGCGCGGCGGCACTCAGGGCGTTGGCCGCGCCACCACCCAAGCCGTAGTCATCTCCAGCGTGCTCATCATCATCGCGGACACTTTCCTCACCAAACTCGCGCTGTTCCTGTCCGATAAAATCTTCTGATGCTCACCGCCTCCATCGAAGCCAACGAAAGCCCAGCCATCGAATTCGAATCCGTCCGCATCGGCTTCGACGAAGGAGACGTTCTCCGCGACGTCTCCTTCCGCGTCATGCCAGGCGAAACGCTCATCCTTCTCGGCGAAACCGGCACCGGCAAAACGCTTTCCCTAAAACTCGCCGCCGGCCTCTTGAAACCCAACTCCGGCTCCGTCCGCGTTCTCGGCAAGGAACTCGGCGCCATGCACGAACGCGAACTCCTCAGCTTTCGCCGTGAAATCGGTTTCGTCTTTCAGGAAGGCGCTCTCTTCGACTCCATGACCGTCGCCGACAATGTCGCCTACCGTCTCCTCGAAGATAAAACCAATCCCGACGAAATCGAGCCGCGCGTCCGCGAAGTTCTTCGCTTCGTCGAACTCGAACACACCACCGAGTTGGTCCCTTCCGAACTTTCCGGCGGCATGCGTCGCCGCGTTTCCATCGCGCGCGCTCTCATCACGCGTCCGCCCATCGTTCTTTACGATTCGCCCACGGCCGGCCTCGACCCCGTTACTTCGCAAACCATCATCACCCTCATCCTTCGCCTCCGCGACATCTTCGGCGTCACCGCGCTCCTTGCCACCCATCGCCTTCAGGACGGCTTCGCCCTCGCGAATTTTCACTTCGACAAATCTGCCAACCGCGTCGTCCACAATTCGCAAGCTGGCGCCGCCCAACTGTCGGACGCCGCTGCCACTCGCTTCCTCGTTCTCCGCGACGGCGGCATCTATTTCGAAGGTTCGCCCGAAGAGCTCGCCGCCTCGGGCGATCTTTACCTCAAAAAGTTTTTGGTCTGATGAGATGCCGCGAACCAGTCTGAATTTGGTAAGAGCGTTGCGACGAGACTCCGAAAGTAAAGGCACGATATATCGTGCCCTGAACTTGCCGAGGCCTCATCGCTCCGCCGAACAATCGATTTCTGTGCGATAGTTTACCTTCGCACTCGGGAGGCCACTCTAGATGCCGCAACGAAAACAGCTCACCTGGGCGGAACTCCGCGTAGGCCTTTTCGTTCTGGTTGGTCTTGCCGTCCTCGCCGCCGGAATTTTCTATGTTACCGGCGCCGGCATTCTCGGCCCTAAATACCGCATCAAGACACTTCTCCCCGAAGTCTCCGGCCTCTCCAAGGGCGCTTCCGTTAAACTTGACGGCGTCGAAATCGGCAACGTCGAAGCCATTAAATTCGTTCCTCGCGTCTCCGGCAAACCGGTCGAAAAAAATAAAAATGTCGAAGTCGATATGCGCATCGACCGCCGCTTCCAGAATGAAATCCTCACGGACTCCGTCGCCAGTCTCGTCACCGAAGGCCTCCTCGGCAATCGCTACGTCGAAATCCGTCGCGGTTTCACCGGCGTGCCCCTAAAGGAAAATCAGGAAATTCCCGGCGCGGAAGAAAAAGCCATCAAGGAAGTCGT
>DATGIS010000059.1:0-21407 GCA_035295625.1 Candidatus Acidiferrum sp.
CAAGGAGAGAAAGATGGCTCGCAAGAAGGTGACGGTAGTCGGCGGTGGATTTGTGGGCTCAACGACGGCGCAGCGGATCGCGGACATGGAGCTGGCCGACGTGGTGCTGACGGATATTTTGGATGGACCGCCGGCGGGCAAAGCGCTCGACCTGATGGAGACAGCACCGATTACGCGCACGGACGTGAACGCGATCGGTATTTCGACGGCCAACGGCGATTACTCAGCGACGGCTGGCAGCGACGTGGTGGTGATTACGGCCGGATTCCCGCGGAAGCCGGGGATGAGCCGGGACGATTTGCTGAAGGCGAACTACGACGTGGTGAAGGCGGTTGTCGAGCAGATCGTGAAGCACTCGCCGAACTGCATCATCATCGTTGTGACAAATCCGCTGGATGCGATGGCGCAGGCGGCGTTTCGCGTGAGCGGCTTTCCGAAGAATCGCGTCCTCGGCATGGCGGGAGTGCTGGATTCGGCGCGGATGAGCGCGTTTGTGGCGATGGAGTGCAAGGTAAGCGTCGAGAACGTTCATTCGTTCGTTCTGGGCGGGCACGGCGACGACATGGTGCCGCTGCCGCGCTATTCAACGGTAGCGGGGATTCCACTGCCGGATTTGCTGCCGAAAGAACGGATCGATGCGATTGTGGAACGTACGCGCAAGGGCGGAGCGGAGATCGTGAATTTGCTGAAGACCGGCTCGGCATATTATGCGCCGTCGGCAGCGGCGGTGGAGATGGTAGAAGCGATTTTGAAGGATAAGAAGAAGATACTTCCCTGCGCGGTTTACCTGGACGGCGAGTATGGAATCAAGGGGCTGTTCGTTGGAGTGCCAGTAAAGCTCGGCGAAAAGGGCGTGGAAGAAATTATCCAGATTAAATTGACGGCGGAAGAAAATGCCGCGCTGCAGAAGTCGGCGGGGTCGGTGAAAGAACTCGTAAGCGTCCTGGGGATTTAGAGGCGTTATGCTCTGGCCGGGCGGACCTTTTCATTTTATCGGACCGATCACAGTACCCGTGAAAGATCGCAAGGCCGCAGCCAAGTGGTATGAGGTTGTCCTTAACCTAAATGGCACGATCGGTTGGGATATGATTCCAACGGGGATGTACAACCCTACGGACGCAGCCAATCCCGAACCACAGATAGTTTTTGTGTCAGCTGCAGATGCTCCGCTCGGACCGACACCCACAAAGCATCCCATCATCTTCGCGCGGAACATCGAGGGGGCACATCGATGGTTCACAAACCAGACTGCCACCACCGGGCCGCTACAAACAGATTCTGCTGGTAATCGGTTTTTTGACTTTCGCGATCTAGACGGAAATGTAATTGAAGTTTGTCACGACACGAATTCTTGATGACGACCTCGAGACATTCGAACCGCCGCGGTCTGTAACGTCGTTCTATTGACGCTGCGCGAATCGCGGGCGTATGCTGCGCTCCTCCCCCTCTCTGGCTGAACCGGTGGCCAGCCCCGAGTAAACCCAGAGGTCTAATTCAAGAGCACCCATGAAGGAGCAATCCATGGCAAGAAACGAAAACCCATTTGTTGAGACATCGGCGTTGAAGTTAAGCGATTTGCGGGCAGCGAAGACGGAACTGGCGAGCCGCTACATTCACGGGAGAAAAATCGAGTTGGCGCGACGCGCAGGTTCGCAAATGGCAGCATTGCCACGCGCAATGGCGGCGATCACGCCGAATCCGTTGCACAACGTGGTGGGGGTCGGCATCGGCGAGAAAGTTAGCGAAGGCAAACAGACCGGCACACTCGCGGTAAAACTGTTTGTGCGGATGAAATACCCGCTTTCGGAGATCAACAGCAATTTTGCACTGCCTAAGGAAATCAACGGGATTTCGACGGACATCGAAGAGAGCGGCGCGTTCCGGCGCTTCCAGACTGCGGCCGCGCGCAGAGCCGCCGGAATACCGAATCCGCGCACGAAAATGCGACCGGCGCATCCCGGCTGCTCGATCGGCTATCAAGATCCGGCGAATCAATACGTGATGGCGGGAACATTTGGCGCGGTGGTGAAAGATGCAAGCGGGACGTACATCCTGAGCAACAATCATGTGCTGGCGGATGAGAATCGGCTGCCGATCGGCGCGGCGATTTTTCAACCGGGGTTGCTGGATGGGGGAAACGTGGCAACGGACCAGGTTGCGGCACTGACGCGCTTTATCACGCTCGATCCGTCTAAACCGAATAGCGTGGATTGCGCCATTGCGCGGGTGACGCAGAACAACATCGTGAACAACGCGATCCTGCACATCGGCGCGCCAAAGGGCACGGCTGCAGCGGCGATCGACATGAGCGTGCACAAATTTGGCCGCACCACGAGCTACACGGTCGGAAACATTACGAGCATCGATACGGACGTGACCGTTGGATACGAGACCGGAGATTACACGTTCTCGAGCCAGGTTATTGTCGTAGGAACATCCGGAAAATCGTTCAGCGATGCGGGAGATTCCGGCTCGCTGATTCTGCAACGCGGCACGAACAATGCCGTGGCGCTGCTTTTTGCCGGCTCGAAAAGCCACACGATTGCGAACCACATCCCGGACGTGCTCGCAGCGTTGAAGGTGAAGCTCGCGTAGGTTTTTCCTCGGCGAAAGAGTGCTAGACTGGCCGCGAGAAGCCATGGCCAGCGAACAACAAGCGCGCGAAATTAAGAATCGACACTCGGCGGAATTGCTGAAGCTGCCCGGAGTGTGCGGAGTGGGTGTGCAAAAAGCCTCGGAGGACGATTTTTACATCGCGCTGCATATTGAATCGGAAGATCCAAGGGTGGCGGACAAGCTGCCGAAAGAACTCGAAGGTCTCCGCGTGGAGACAGTTGTAAGCGGGCCATTCAAGAAACTGAGCGGAAGCGCCACCGATTGATTGGTTGGCCGTCGCCGGCACCCTGAAATGAAAAAGCGCAGCGCCTGCAGTTGGCGCGCAGCGCTTTTTGAATTTTCGAAATCAGGCGAGCGGTGCGGCCACGCGCCTCACCACGGTAGATGCTTGAAAACGCCAGCGCGGACCAGCGCCGCGACCGTAAAGGCAATCAAGGCGACCCAGCTCTCCAGCGATAAGCCCCGGCGGCGGGGTGTTTCGAGCAGTTCATCATGTGATTTGCTCATGGCATTCTCCCTTAGTTCTTGACCCACGACTGCGGGACCACTTCGAAATCGTTGCGCGAATCGAACGCCCGGGCGTTCGCCTTTTCGCTGATTTGCCGGACATCCTGCGTCGCGACTTTGCCGACGATCAAAAGGGCGGGCGCTGGAAGCTTTGGTTCGTCAAAAAGGGCGGCGATGCTCGACCAAACAATTTGCTGCTCGGCGCGCGTCGCGTGCGAAATTACGGCGCAAGGAAGTTCCGGATCGAGGCCTGCATCGAGGAGACGCGACGCGACTTCAGCGTAGTCGGTTCCGGGCATATAGATGGCGAGCGTGGTATCGGCGGTGACTTCGCGCCAGCCGAGGCTTTTGACGCTGGTGCCTCGAGAGAATGTCGTTAGCAGGACTTGCGAAGCGGCGCGGCGATCCGTCAAGGAAAAACCCGCCGCGGACGCAGCGCCGAAGGCGGCGCTAATGCCAGGAACGATTTCGAACGGGATGTTTTCGCGCCGGAGCGCTTCAATTTCTTCCGAGGCGCGGCCAAAGAGCGAAGGATCGCCGCCCTTGAGACGAACGACCGATTTGCTGCGCTTCGCGTAATCGACGAGCAGCGAATTGATTTCGTCTTGCGTCAGGAGTTTCAGACCAGCGCGTTTGCCAACGTCGATGAGCTGCGCACCACCGGGAACAAGCTGCAAAATTTCGGCGCTGACGAGCGAGTCGTGCAGAACGACGTCCGCGCAGTCGAGCACGCGCAACGCTTTCACCGTGAGCAATTCCGGATCACCCGGACCAGCGCCGACGAGAAATACTTTGCCCATTACTCGACACCTTCGGTGGACGGGCCGCGTTTTGCTTCGCTAATGAAACGTTCGAACGATTCGCGACTCGCGAGATTGTGAAGGACTTCTTTGTTCTGCGCCTGCGACGCACCGGAAGACCGGAGCACTTCCCTTGCAGCACCGAGCCATTCGAGCCAGCTTTCATATTCCGGACCGAACTGAGCATCGAGTTCCTTCCGAAGACGCTGCGCCAACGCCGGGCTCTTGCCGTTGGTGGAGATGGCGATTTGCAGATCGCCGCGCTGCACAATCGAGCCGTAATAAAAATGGCAGTTTCCGATATCGTCGACGGCGTTGCAGAGAAGCCCGCGAGCATCGGCGGCGCGATAGACGGACTCGTTGACACTCGGAACCGAAGTTGCCGCGATGACGAGAAATGCGCCTTCTAAATCTTCGGACGCAAACTCCTTTTCACACCATTCGATTTTGTTTTCGCGGACCAAGCCGGCGATGTGCGCGTTAATCGCCGGAGAGACTACGAGCACTTTTGCGCGGGCATGCAGGAGGCCGTCCATCTTGCTAGCAGCGATTTCGCCGCCGCCGACCACGACGACGCGGCGGCCTTCCAGCTTCACAAACATGGGGAAGAGACTCATCGCTCAGCCCTCCACGCCCTGCGGAACGTTTGCCGCGGGCAAATCTCGCGGCACCGCGCCGATCACTTCGCCCGCGAGGATTGTGCGAATCTCTTCGTTGCTTTGACGAGCCAGGAACTCGCGCAAGGATTCGGAGTCTTCCCGTGCGTCGTTGAAGTTTGCGAGCAAACGCTCGATTGCGTCCGGCACCTGTGTTGCCGCGCATCGGTAGCCGACCGGGCGCGCGATAGACGCGATTTGACCGACGCTGCCACCGACGCAGAAGTAGTACGCGTCGACCATCTTTCCGTCGACCTTGATTTTCTTTCCCTCAATGCCGATGTCCGCGATCCAATGCTGACCGCAACTGTTGGGGCAGCCAGTGATGTGCAGCTTGATTTGATCTTCGAAACCCGGAAGCCGCTCTTCGAGTTCGCGCGAGAGCCAGCGGGCAAATCCTTTTGTCTCGGTAAGAGCGAGTTTGCAGAACTCCGAGCCGGTGCAGGCGACGGTGCCGCGTGCAAACGCCGATACCGCCACCGGAAGGCCGATGACGTTCAATTCGTTGACGACCTGGTTGACGTGAATTTCGGGAAGATTGATGAGGAGAATATTCTGCTGCACGGTGAAGCGCACGTGGCCGTCGCCGTAGACTTCGGCGAGCTCCGCAACTTTGTGAAGCTGCGCTGGCGTGATGCGGCCACGGAGGACTGGCGCTCCCACGTAGAACAACCCCTTTTGTTTTTGACGATGAACACCCAGATGGTCGCGATGAATCTCGGCGGGAACTTCTTCCGTCTCGCCGCGATCGAGCTTGAAGCCGATTCGGCGTTCCAGTTCTTCCAGAAAGCTCTCCGCAGTCCAGCCATGCTGGAGGAAGAGATATTTCAAGCGTGCCTTGTCACGGCTCTGGCGAAGAACATCGCTGGCGCGAAAAATTTCGGCAACGGCTCGAGCAACCACTTGCACCTGATCCTGCTTCACGAAAGCATTCAGGCGGACGGCGAGGTGCGGCTCCGTCGAAAGACCTCCGCCGATGCGAACACTGAAGCCAATCTCTTCGCGGCCTTCGCGGAGACGCTTCGTCGCGGTAAAGGCGACGTCGTTGATTTCGGGATAGCTGCACCAGGAACTGCAGCCGGTGACAGTCATCTTGAACTTGCGCGGCAGATTATAGAAGTCTCGATTGCCGCCGAGTTCCCGGTCGATCGCAAGCGCGAAGGGCGAAGCATCGATGATTTCGTGCGAATCGATGCCGGCGACAGGGCAACCGGTGACGTTGCGAACAACGTCGCCGCACGCACCGGTGCTGGTGAGGCCGACGCGCTGCAGGCGCTCAATCAGATCGGGAATAGTTTCGATCGTGACCCAGTGGAGCTGGATGTTTTGCCGAACGGTGATGTCCGCAACGCCGCGCCCGTATTCTTCGGACAGATTCGCGATGACGCGCGCTTGCTCGCTGGTCAGCAAGCCGTTCGGAATACGGATGCGCACCATGAAGTACTGCGTCGAGTTCCCTTCACCGCTTTTACCGCCGACAACACCGAGCCCATCGCCCTGTGTGTAAATGCCCCAAGTGCGGAAATACGTCCCGAGCCAATCCGGCGGGATGGAGCCATGGCCCTGACGCGCGAATTCACGAATTTCGTCGAGGCGGTCCCACGCGAGCTTTTCGCGCTTCAACCGTTCGACTTTCTGCGCTTTCGTTTCCTTCACTTCGCTCATTACCGCTCCAGCGGACCGCGTTCGCCGAAAACTTCGGACCTAAAAACAAAAAACCCACGTTGCCTTGACCTCTGGCACGTGGGCTACGGAGTTGCGAATCTAGTTTGGTGCTACGTCCGATGCCGCCTCAGGCCAGAGATGGATGTCTCGCGACACATACAGCGGTCGCACGGACAACAATTCATCTGGCAGGAAACGTTCATACTCTCCTTAAAGTACGCGAAGCGCGGCAACGTGTCAACAAAGTTACGCGCCACATTACCGATAGCTTGCATCGCTAATTTGGATGCATGGGCCGCCGGTTTGGATACGGTCGCAAGCGCGTTCGCGCGCTAGTCGAGGTACGTCCATTCCGACCAGCTTTCTGACAGCGGCCGCCTGGGCTTGCGGCAAATATAAATAGTGAGGTTTGTTTCTTCGGGCATGGCGTACTGCGGGCTGATGGTTTCAAACGGGCTAACGTCGTCAAAGGAGCGCTGCAAACGTTCCAGCGGGTAGCCGATGGCGATGACGATTTCGCCGGAGTAGCCGCGAGGTCCCCAGTAGCCGTATTGATTGTGGCCGCTGATCGCTTTGGGCAGGCCGTAGTGCTTCCCCAAATAGTCGATGGCGCCGGCTTCGCCGTAGTTGTAGGCGAGGAGCGCAGCCTTGGAGCGGTCCGAATCCGGCAAGGAATGATAGGCGCGCGACATCGCCTGGACTTGATCCTCCCAGCCGAACATGTCGCCGAAGAGCTGCGGCAGTTCGCCGAGCGGGACGTTTTCCACTTTTACAGCTTTCACATCCCAAAACGCGCAGTATTTGATCGCTTGGCGAACCGGCAAGATTGGCATTGCCAGAGGCGCGGCGATGGCCGCGCCTGCGAGCAGCGGCGCGACCAAAACAGGCTTGAGCCAGGCGCCCGCGCGCGGCAATGCGTGCTTTTCGATCCAGACTGCTCCGCCTGCTAGAAGCATGACGTACGCGGGCGCGAGATAATAGATTTTTCCGTGAAGCAAAATCATTTCAGCGAGGACAACGAAATATGCAATCGCGAGGAAGGCGCACTTCTTCCCTGCTGCGTCTCGCAGAAAGAACCATAGGCCAAGAAGCCAGACTGGCGCGGCAAGCGGATGCGTCAGCAGAGCCTGCTGCGCGATGTATTCAAGCGGCGAGACGGTCGAATATTTTGTGCCGATGACGGTGTGCAGCAACTGAATCGTTGGATAGTGATTGCGGGCTTCCCACAAGAGATTGGGGAGAAAAATAGCGGCGACCAGCGCGGCGCCGGCCCAAGTCCAGGCGGAACGAAATACGATTCGCGCGGGAGTCAGCAGGAGTCCGATGGCGAGGCCCGAGCCGAAAAACAGCATCGAGTGCTTATTTAGAACACCGATTCCGGCGATGAGTCCGAAGAGCAGCCAGAGACACCGATCGCCACCGTTGAGGATGCGCACGAGGATGGCCGCGCTCGCCATCCAAAACACAGGCTCGAACGAATTCATCGAAAGAAAATTGTCGAAGGTCAGGTAAATCGGCGCGCACAGAACGGTGAATGCGGCGAAGAACTGGGCGAACTTTCCACCGCCGACTTCGCGAGCAATCCAACCGGCGAGGAAAATCTTCCCGGCACTGGCCAGCGCAGGGAGAAATCGCAGAGCGGCCAGCGAATCGCCAAGAACGGCCCGGGATAGATAGGTCGCAAGCGGCGCGAGCGGCGAATGGTCAACGTATCCCCACGCAGGATGCTCGCCGCAAGCGGCATAGTAGAGCTCGTCACGAAAAAAGCCGTATTGCCGGTTGAAGAGAAGATGGAGAAGCGTGCCGCAGACGGCGAGAATCCAGACCGAGCGGCTAAGCGGCAGTCGACAGGAATCGCCAGTTATTTCAGAGCGCGCTGCGATTACTGCACCTTTTTCGGCGCTGCTGCAGATGCGGCACCGGATCCCGCATCAACCACAGTCGCAGAAACGATGTAGTCCAACTTCGGCCAGCCTTTTTTCAGATACGGCGTGCCCTGTTTTTCGATTTGATCCTGATCCGGCCCAGCGTTGTCGCCATAGCCTTCGTACATCATTTCGACGATATTCATCCCATTGCCTTCGACAACTCCAAATGGCGAAAAACCCATGCCATCGAGACGGGGATTATCCTTCAGGTTGATAAAAACCTGCGTGGTGCGCGTGTTCGGTCCGGCAGTGGCAAAGGTGATCGCTCCGCGCTTGTTGGTCTGCGAGACAGGATCATCAGCAAATTCGGTGTGTTTCCACGCGGCGGAAACGGCCGGCCGGTCGCTGATGCCGAATTGAACGACAAACCCCGGTACGACGCGGAAGAACGCAGTGTTGTCGTAGAAATGCGCTTTCACGAGGTTGTAGAAGCGGTCCGCGCCGAGCGGGGACCATGCGCGCGTGACCTGCACGACGAAATCGCCGCGCGTCGTTTTGAATTTCACTTCGTATTTGTCCGGAGCCTTTTCCCGCAACGTTGCGGGCTTCAGCAAGTTGCCGGGCTTGGATGCTGGGGCCGGAGTCGCGGGCGCTTTTGCAGCTTCGGTCGCCGCAGGCTTGGTCTCAGCCGGAACTGGCGCGGGTGCCGGCGCGGGCGTCTCAACCTTCGCCGGTTGCGCTGGTTGCGGTTCCGTGGCGGGCTCTTTTGATTTGCAGCCCGAAAGGAGCAAGGCAATCGCTAGAATCGAACACCACTTTGCGAGTCTCATCGATTTTTCTCCCCGCGCGCGGAGTGTAAAACTCCAGCGCTGCTATTTCTTTTTGTTAAGCTCTTTACTGACGCGTTCCGCTTCGCTCATCACACGTAAAGTGTTTTCGCCGAGAATTTTCCGAATGTCGCTTTCAGCATAGCCTTTTTGCAAAAGCGCTTCGGTAATTTTAGGGAGCATCGTGGCGTCTTCCATGCCGTATGGCATGTTTGCGCCGTCGAAATCCGAACCCAGGCCAACGTGGTCCGCACCAACCAATTTCACTGCATGGTCTATGTGCTCGATGATTTTGGTGTAGTCAACCTTCGGCAGTTTTCCTGCGGCGACATAGTCGCGTGTTATCTTATCGCCTTCGAGCAATTGGCACGCTTCGTCCATTTCGGTTTCGTTCGGGCATCGCCGCTTGACTTCCTTCGAAATCGCTTCGTTGATCGAGGGATCTTTCTTTTCTGCGTTGCGGAATTCCTGGCTCAAAAAGCCAACGTGATAGTTAATCTGGATCACGCCGCCTTTCGCCGCGAGATCCTTGATCATCTGGTCAGTCATATTGCGCGGAGCGTCGCAGATCGCCCGACAGGAGGAGTGGGAGGCAAAAACGGGCGCTTTGCTGAGCGCGAGCACGTCGTAAAAAGTCTTATCGCTGACGTGGGAAATATCCACGATTACGCCAAGGCGATTCATTTCGCGCACGACTTCTTTCCCGAAATCGGTGAGGCCGTTATGCGCGGATTTGTCGGTAGAAGAATCCGCCCACTCTACATTGACGCTGTGAGTTAGCGTCATGTAGCGAGCGCCGAGACCCGCGTAGGCGCGTAATACGCTGAGGTCGCTGTTAATCATGTGGCCGCCCTCAACGCCGATTAGTGTCGCGATTTTTCCTCGCTTCTTGGCGGTCCGAATTTCATCCGCTGTTGTGGCCAGCACGAGTTCGTTGGGGTGCTTGCGAATTTGCTCGCGCACGGCATTGATTTGCGCCGTCGCACGTTCCACGGCTTCGGGACCGGTCACTTTGCCCGACATCCATATCGAAAAGAAGATCGCGTCGAGGCCGCCCTCTTTCATGCGCGGGATGTCGATGCTGCCTTCCGCGTGGCGTGCGCCGAGATCGAATTTCGGGTCGAGGAGGCGCTGCGTTGTGTCGTTGTGCGTATCAACGACAATCGAAGAGAAATGCAGCTTCTTCGCACGCTCTGAAACGGAATCGGCTGCCAGTTTCATCGCCAACAGATTCGCCCCAGCGAGCAACGTCGCAACTGTGAACTGCCTTCGCAGCATTGTCCCAGTTCCTCGTTCATCAGCTAATTTTGGGCCTGCAATTCGTGGCTAACTTTTTCCGCCTGCTCCATCACACGCAGAATGTTGCCGCCGAGAATTTTCCGGATATCGCCGTCACTATATCCTTTGCGCATCAATGCGTCGGTGATTTGCGGCAGGTGGGTGCAGTCGTCCATGCCCTCGGGCATGTTGGCGCCGTCGAAATCAGAGCCAAGACCGACATGGTCGGCACCGGCCAATTTCACAACGTGGTCAATGTGTTCAACAATTTTTTCCCAGGAAACATGGGGCAATTTTCCTTCGGCGATCGCCTTCTTCTCCACCTCTTGCATCTTCTTGCCAAGGCACTCCTCGTTGTCGCCACATTCCTTCTTCAGTTGGTCGAACAAAGCCACGACGCCGCCCGATACTTTTTCTGACGCTTGCCGGTAC
This sequence comes from Candidatus Acidiferrum sp., assembly GCA_035295625.1. GTDB lineage: Bacteria > Acidobacteriota > Terriglobia > Acidiferrales > UBA7541 > Acidiferrum. The sequence goes on from DATGIS010000059.1 coordinate 10,650, forward strand.
GCCTCATCAATAAAGCTCTTCTCGTAGTTAATCTGAATCACGCCGCCCTTTGCGGCCAGGGCTTTGATCATGTCGTCGGACATATCGCGCGGATGATTGCAGATTGCGCGGCACGAGGAGTGCGAGGCAATCAGCGGCGCCTTGCTTACTTCGAGCGCGTCGTAGAACGTTTTATCGCTCACGTGCGAGATGTCCACGAGGACGTTTTGCTTGTTCATCTCGCGAACAATTTCTTTGCCGTAGTCGGTCAGGCCGTTGTGCTCCGGTTTGTCGGTCGAAGAATCCGCCCATTCATCGTTATAAAAATGGGAAAGGGTCATGTAGCCGACACCGAGCCGGCCAAAGATTCGAACCATGCGAATGTCATTGCCGATCATGTGCCCGCCTTCAACTCCCATCAACACGGCGATCTTTCCCTGAGAATGAGCACGGCGAACATCTTCGGCAGTTCGCGCTGCGACCAAATCTTTCGAATACATTTTGACGTTTTGCTGGACGGCGTCGATCTGGTCGAGCGCTTTCTGAATTGCGGTTGGTCCCATCGTGCGGCCATCAATCCAGATAGAAAAGAAAATCGCGTTCATCCCGCCTTCGCGCATGCGGGGAATATCAACGTGGCCGTCGGGATTGCGCTTGCCAAGGTCGAAACTGTTTGAGAAGAAGCGCTGCGTCGTGTCGTCGTGCGTATCGAGAACGATTGAAGAAAAATGCAGCTTCTTGGCTCGTTCGGCAATGTCGTCGCCGAACGACACGCGCATCGGAACCAGTAATGAAACAAGACAGACGGCTAACGCAGCTGACAGACGGAGTGCGCGCATCCAGTACCCCCAGAAAATTTAGCAGGAAGAGTTTACCCTAGAAACCAGGTCGGGATTGAATTCACCAGATTCAGGAACCCAAAAACCACCCGAGCAGAGCCTGCTTCCATGCGGCGCGGTTCATTTCTGCGATCGATTCGGTGAGAGGAATTCCCTTTGGACAGGCCTTCACGCAATTCTGCGCGTTGGCGCAGTCTTGAATGCCGCCCGGTTCCATGAGTGCTTGCAGGCGTTCTTTCGCGTGCATCGCGCCAGTCGGATGCATATTAAAGAGGCGGACCTGGCTGATGATCGCGGCGCCCACGAATTTGCTGTTTTCATTCACTTGCGGGCAAACCTCAAGGCAACTGCCGCAGGAAATGCAGTTGGAAAGCGGATAGCCGACTTCCTGCACTTCGGGGGCGACGCGTGGACCTTCGCCGAGGTCGTAGGTACCATCAATAGGAATCCATGCCTTGACGCGCTTCAAGCTTTCGAACATGAACTGGCGATTGACAGCCAGATCGCGGACCAGGGGAAACTTGCTCAGCGGCTCGATGCGAATCGGTTGTTCAAGCGAGTCGACCAGCGCCGAACATGCCATGCGCGCTTTGCCATTTATGAGCATTGCGCAGGAACCGCAGATTTCTTCCAGACAATTTGAATCGTACGCAACCGGGGTCGTCTTCTTGCCGTCGCGAGTTACCGGATTTTCCGCGATGTCACGCAAGCAGATGATGACATTCATAGAAGGCCGCCACGGCAGTGAAAACTCCTCCCATCGCGCAGGTTCCTTCGGAGAAGCTTGCCGCTTGATTCGAACGATGACCTGTTTTTGCTCAGCCATAAGTCCTCGCCCTCATTTCGCCGCGTCGTAACGCCGGGCGCGAGGCGGAATCTGCGAAATATCGACCTGCTCATACGTCAACTTGATGTCGCCGTTGACATACTTTGCGCGTGTGGACTTGAGCCAATTGGCGTCGTCGCGCTCCGGAAATTCCGGCTTGTAGTGCGCGCCACGCGATTCGTTGCGGGCGAGCGCGCCGAGCGTGATGACTCGTGCGAGCAAGAGCATGTTGCCCAGCTCGCGAGCAAAATTGAGCGTTTGGTTCGACCACTGGGTTCGGTCGCTCAAATTTACGCGGTTGAAGCGATCCGCAAGCTCCACCAGTTTCGCGTCCGCCGCTTGCAGGTTCTTGTTGATGCGCGTCACGGTGACGTGCTCCGTCATCGTGTTTCCAAGCTCGCGCCAGATGACCATCAAGTTTTCGTTGCCTTCCCGCGAAATCAGTTTCTGGTTCTCAGCCTCTTGCCGCTTTTGTTCGCGGGCAAAGACGTTTGCATCGGTCGCGTCGCTTCCCTTCTCGAGACTCCTCGCGTACTTGACCGCCGCCGGTCCCGCGAGCCCCCCGCCAAAAATACAGCTAACCAAGGAATTCGCGCCGAGCCGATTCGCTCCATGGTATTGATACTCGCACTCGCCCGCTGCATAGATGCCGGGCACGTTCGTCGCCTGGTCTTCGCCGTTCACCCACATGCCGCCCATCGTGTAGTGCATGCCGGGGAAAACCTTCATCGGCTCTTCGCGCGGGTCTACGCCGAGAAACTTTTCGTAAATTTCCAGAATGCCTTCGAGTTTGCGGTTCAGGGTTTCGCGCGGAATGTGGCTGACATCGAGATAAACGGCTTGCTGCCCTGCAAGTCCCAGCTTTTCCTGGAACACGATGCGATGAATCGCCCGCGTCGCAATGTCGCGCGGCACAAGGTTGCCGTACTTCGGATACCACTCCTCGAGGAAATAAAACCGATCCGCTTCAGGAATCGTTTTTGCTGGCCGAGGGTCCGCTGGGTTGCGGGGCACCCATACGCGGCCACCTTCGCCGCGCGCCGATTCGCTCATCAGGCGAAGTTTGTCTTCGCCCGGAATCGCCGTTGGATGAACTTGGATGAACTCGCCGTTCGCGTAGTCAACGCCCTGCTGGAACAGAGCAGATTGCGCCGAGCCAGTGCAAACGACGGAGTTCGTAGAGCGGCCGAAAATCGCGCCAACTCCACCGGTGCAGAAGATCACGGCGTCCGCGGGGAACGTCTTCACTTCCATCGAACGAAGATCCATCGCGCAAATGCCGCGGCAAATACCGGCGTCATCTAAAACAGACGAGAGGAACGTGAAACCTTCGTATTTTTTAACTTTGCCTTCGGATTCGTGGCGCCGTACCTGTTCATCGAGCGCGTAGAGCAGCTGCTGCCCAGTCGTCGCGCCGGCAAATGCGGTGCGGTGATAGAGCGTTCCGCCGAAACGGCGATAATCGAGCAAACCTTCGGGCGTGCGGTTGAACATAACGCCCATGCGGTCCAGCAGGTCAATGATTCCGGGCGCCGTTTCGCACATGCGCTTGACCAGCGGTTGATTCGCCAGAAAGTCACCGCCGTAAATAGTGTCGTCAAAGTGTTTCGCGGTCGTGTCGCCTTCGCCCTTTTGATTTTTCGCGGCGTTGATACCGCCCTGCGCGCAGACGGAATGCGACCGCTTCACCGGAACAATCGAAAACAAATCGACCGGTACGCCCGACTCGGCCACACGAATCGTGGCCATCAGTCCGGCCAAACCGCCACCCACAACGATGATCTTAGGCTGTTTCATTTTCCGCCGACGTACCAGGCAAAAGGATGCCAATTAAATCGGAAGCTCAGGACGATGAGCACTCCGACAAAGCTGAGCCCAAATCCGATGAGCGCGCCCAGGCGGCCCGCCAACTGCTGCGCCTGCCCAGTCGCCGCGAACCCCCACTTACAGACAAAATTCCAGATGCCGATGCCCAAATGGAAAGAGGCCGCGAAAATGCCGACCAGAAAGAAAACGAGATAAAAGGGATGCGAGAGGTCTTGCGCAACAGTGGCATACGTGGATCGCCCATGCGTGAGCCAGCGCTCGGTATACAGGTGCCAGCCAATGTAAGCGAACGCAATCAGCCCCGTATAGCGCTGCGCTGTATAAAGCCAGTTTCCTACCCACGGATACTGCGAGACGTTCGATTTTCCTCGCAGCCAGATATAAACACCGTATCCACCATGAAAAAGAATCGGCAGAAAGATCGCGACCCATTCGACGAAAGGCCGGAATGGAATCGTCTGCAACTCGCGCGAGACGTCATCGTACTTTGCGGCGCTGACGAGAGCCGCGCTGTTCGACCAAAAATGTTCCAGGAGGAACGCTCCGACAGGAAGAATGCCGGAAAGTGAATGGAGCTTTCGGAGGAGATAACTCGTGTCAGGCCGGCTTGCCGATGCGGACATGCCCTCTCCGCCGCTGGCGTCTCTTTCCATTCGCTTGCGCGATACAGAAGAGACTTCTTTTCTCACGGCTTCCTTAGTATAGCAGCCGGAGAGCGCGGCGCAAATGCACCGACGTTTCAAAAATTATGAAACTTTCAGAAATTTTTAGGGATGAAATCGCGAGGGACGCTGGTATCTTTTCTATATTCGCCCCGCCCCTCTCTCGGCGGCGGTTCAAACGGAAATTCAGGGTCCCCATGAGCAGCGCAGGACTGGTCGCGGAACTAGAACGTCTGGCAGGCGTAATCAGCACCCAAAAACCTGGCGAGCAGGAGATTTCCCTGCCCGCGGTCGCCGAACGCATCGCGAAAGTCCTTGGCGTAAAGCCGGATGAGGTAGCCATCCTCGCCGTTTCGGAAAAGTGGAAGCACCTTCACTTTCTTGTTCCGCAAGCGCTCAGAAATGTCGGATTCATTCCGCTTTCAAGCCCCTCGGCGCTGGCGGCGCGTACCGTCCGCGAAAACCGCACAGAAGTGGACAATCGCTTTCACGAGACGCGCCACGCCAGCGTGTTCGAAGGCGTAAAGAGCGAATCTCTTTCCGCGGAAGCGATTCAAAAAATCGTCAGCGTTCCGATTTCTGTCGAAAACAAGGTAATCGGCGTCATGCAGATCAGCCGAAAGGGTCCGAGCCTTGCGTCCGCGGGACCCGATTTTGCATCCGACGACATTACAAAAATCACTTCGCTCTGCCGTCCACTCGGAAAACTGATCCAGCACATGACCGGCGAATAGCAACCGCTCTCCACTGCGACCGGTTCATGAACGTCCTTTCATCTTGCTGAAATCGCTTGGATTGCCGTTGACTCGCGTGGGTGTTCTTGTTACTTTTTCACTGCGCGATTTTTTCGCGCTAATTTATTTCCGGAGGCCTCATACCGACACCATGGCGTTCGTCGCTAAGAAAATATTTCTGACCAAAGGCGTCGGTAAACATCGGGAAAGACTCTCCAGTTTTGAGCTCGCGTTGCGCAACGCGGGCATTGCGGCTTGCAACATCGTCCGCGTCTCGTCAATTTTCCCGCCCAACTGTAAATTAATTTCGCGCAGCGAAGGATTGAAACACATCAAGCCCGGCCAGGTCGCGTTCACGGTCATCAGCGAAAATTCGACCAAGGAACCGCATCGTTTGATTGCCGCGAGCATCGGCCTCGCGCTGCCGAGCGACAAATCGATGTACGGATATCTTTCCGAGCACCACTCCTTCGGAGAGACGGAAGAAGTCGCCGGCGAATACGCCGAGGAGCTCGCCGCCGAAATGCTCGCCACGACACTGAACGTGGAATTTGATCCAGATCTTTCGTGGGACGAGAAAAAAGAGGTATATCGTATTTCGAACAAGATCGTTCGCACGATGAACGTCACGCAATCCGCGGTCGGTGACAAGCGCGGCCTCTGGACTACCGTTCTTGGCGCAGCAATCCTCATCGGCGAAGACGACTAGCTTCTAGGGCAACTTTCCAGGAACAAAAATGCCGCTCATCCATGGATGAGCGGCATTTATTCTTGTGGATTTCGATCGCGAACGAACATGGCCTAACGCTTAAAGTAATTGAGACGCTCAAGCACCGCGCCTACCACCAACGGCAGGGCCACCGTAGCGTCTTCAAACACTTCCGCGAACTTGCCGCCTTCTTCCGGCGGAACAAATTTGCCCCACGAGACAGCTTCTGTGTACGTACTCCCGCTTAAGCCGCCCCAATGCACCGGTTCGGGACAGATTCGCAAGCCGTAGTTGTAACGCTTGAGCGGCAGATTTTTGTACCCGCGCCGCGCAAGCAACTCCGCATAGACGCCGAATTGTTGCGACCAATTCCGCGGCACACCGCCGCCGACCGTAAAAATTCCCATTCTCTTCGTCGCCAGCATCGTCTCCGAGAATTTTTCGAAGTCTTCAAACGGATCGAAGCGCAGGATCGGACGGTTCTGCCGCTGCCGCGTAATCTTGTGCAGCGCGAAATCAATTCCCAGTTCCGAATCAGAAAACGCCGGAACAAAAATTGGAACGTTGTGTTCGTACGCCGATTTCAAAATCCCGCGGCCCGGCGCCGTCTTGTGCAGAAATTCGCCGATGCGCCGGTGCAGCTTCCAACTGCACACAATTTCTTCGTCGTCCCACTCATCCAAAATGTGGTCCATCACGTCTTCGACGTGGTCCAGATTCGATTCCGGCTCAAGTGAATCGTAAACACGGTTGTATCCCGCGTGAAACAATTCCTTGTCGTCCATTTTCTTCGGGTCATAGCGGAAGTGTGAAAGACCGGTCGCCTCCACAAGACCATGCGCCATCAGCGCCCCAGTCGAAACAATCGCGTTGACGATGCCGCTCTCGACCAAATCGCAAAAAATCAAACCCATCTTGCCGACGGTGAGCGCTCCGGCAAGCGTCATCACTACGAAACAATCCTTGTCGCGCGCCATCGCTTCGAGCACGTCCGCCGCGTCGCCCACTTGCCGCGCGGTGTACGCGGTATCCGCCATCGCTCGCACCAGCGAATCGATCGTCGTGCATTTCGAAAGATCGAGCGGAAAGATCGGCCGCAACTTGTCTTTTACGGGATCGTGCAGCACGCGCCCCGTCACTGTTTTCGCGGAGGCCTTCTTTGTTTTCTTCTCCGTTTTTTTCGCTTTCGCCATTTCTCTCCCGCCGAAACACTTGAATCGCGCCTTACAAAGTCAGTTCGCGCGTAAAAATAAAACTACCTCGTGAATTTCCCTGCGCATCTTACTTTTTCTTGTTCCCGCGCGTCAAAGAACTTTCGCGCCGCTTTCCGAAATCTTTTCTGCGCATGTTACGATACCGACCATGGCAAATAAATTCACGATTGGCCTCGTGCAAATGAAGTCCACGAAGAACGTCGCCGAAAATCTTTCGCGCGCAATTGAAAAAGTGAAGGAGGCTGCGGCTCTTGGCGCGCAAGTCATTTGCATGGACGAACTCTTTCGCGGCGAATATTTCTGCCGCACGGAAGACGCCGCGCTCTTCGACCTCGCCGAGGCAATTCCCGGTCCCGCCACGGACGCGCTGGCGCAAGTCGCCAAAGAAAAGAAAGTGGTCATCGTCGCTTCCCTCTTCGAACGCCGCGCCGCCGGCATCTATCACAACACTTGCGCAGTGCTGGATGCCGATGGCTCGTATCTCGGTAAATACCGCAAAATGCACATCCCGGATGATCCTCTTTATTACGAAAAATTTTATTTCACACCGGGTGACCTCGGCTTTCCCAATTTCGATACGAAGTACGCCCGCATCGGTATCCAAATATGTTGGGACCAATGGTATCCGGAAGGCTCACGCCTCACCGCGCTGGGCGGCGCGCAGGTCATTTTTTATCCCACCAGTATCGGCTGGCACCCGAAAGAAAAAGCCGAATTCGGTGCCGCGCAACTCGACGCGTGGCGCACCATTCAGCGCGCCCATGCAATCGCCAATGGCACGTACGTCGCCGTCGTGAATCGCGTCGGCTACGAAGGCGACCCCGCCAATGGCGATCCTGGCCTCGAATTCTGGGGCAACTCCTTCGTCGCCGATCCGTTCGGCCAGATCGCGGCGCAAGCCGGTAGCGATAAGGAAGAGATTCTCGTCGTCGAATGTGATCCAAAGAAAAGCGAAGAAACTCGCCGCAACTGGCCGTTCCTCCGCGATCGACGCATCGACGCGTATCAACCCATCCTCAATCGCTGGCTCGGCGAATGACCGCCGCTTCCGCAGATTCTTTCCCTCACGCGCTTGGCTACCGGATGCCCGCCGAATGGGAACCCCACGAAGGCACCTGGCTCGGCTGGCCGCACGAACTGACCGACTGGCCCGGCAAATTCGCGCCGATTCCCTGGGCATTCGCCGAAATCGTGCGTCACATCGCGCGCGTCGAACGCGTTTTTCTTTTCGTTGAAAGTCGCGCCGCCGAATCGCGCGTGCGCTCCATCCTCAAGAAATCTCATGTTAACTTGGACAACGTAACTTTCTTCCGCGTTCCCACCGATCGCGGCTGGATGCGCGACTCCGGCCCGATCTGCGTCACGAACTCCGCCGGCAATCTCGCTTTCAACAACTTCTTCTTCAACGGCTGGGCTAAATATTCAAATCACAAAAAAGACGCGCAAATCGTCGCACGCGCGAACAAATCACTGAAGAAAACTCTCTTCCTTCCCACGCATAACAACCGTCGCGTCGTACTCGAAGGCGGTTCCATCGATGTGAACGGCGCCGGCACGCTGCTCACGACGGAAGAATGTCTGCAAAGCAAAATTCAGGAACGGAATCCTGGTTTCACGAAAGCAGACTACGAAGCAGTCTTTCGCAACCAGCTTGGCATCACACATACGATTTGGCTCAAGAATGGAATCGCCGGCGACGACACGCACGGCCACGTCGATGATTTGAGCCGCTTCGTCAATGAAACCACGGTGTTGACGATCGTCGAAGACAACAAGTCCGACGAAAACTACGTCCACCTCCAGGAAAATCTCGCAATCCTGAAACAGAGCAAAAACCAGGGTGGCCGTCAGCTCCGCGTCGAAGAACTACCCATGCCCGCCCCTGTTTACTTCAACAAGCAGCGACTTCCCGCCAGTTATGCGAACTTCTACATCGCGAATAAACTTGTTATTGTCCCGGTCTTCAACGATCCCAATGACCGCATCGCGTTAAACGTCCTCTCAAAATATTTCTTCGATCGCGAAGTCATCGGCGTCTACTGCCGCGACCTCGTCCTCGGCCTCGGCACCATCCACTGCATGACCCAGCAAATTCCTGCCGGCTAAATCCTGCGCGGAACCTTTGCTACACTTTCTCAGCAGCCCGGAATACTACATCTAAGGAGCTCGCATGTTATCCACATTTCTTTTCCTCGTACACGTGGATCAAGTCTTCGGCGTAGTTATTGATCGCGGTTTTGTCAGTTGGATTCTTCTCGGCCTCGTCGCCGGATGGCTGGCCGGAAAAATCGCCCGTGGCCGCGGCTATGGATGTCTGACCGACATTCTTCTGGGCCTTATAGGTTCCATCCTCGGCGGATGGATTTTCCGCAAACTCGAGATCGGCGGCGCTGGCGGCGGTTGGCTCTATTCCCTGGCGGCAGCTACAGTCGGCGCGGTGGTGTTGGTCGTAGTCGTCCACCTCTTTACAGGCGGTTCAAAGGACTAACGATTCGCGACTCGAATGCGTCGACGCAGGGCGATTCCAAGCCCGCAACATCCCGCTGTGATACGATGCCTTCTAACAATTTGGAGCTGACATCGTTTTGAGCAAGTCTTTGCAATCTCTTTTCGCGATTCCCCTCGGTGGTCTCGGCGAATTCGGCATGAACATGATGGCGCTTCGCTTCGGCGACGACATCATTGTCATTGATGCTGGCATGATGTTCCCCGAATCCGAACTCCTTGGCATTGACCTCGTCATTCCGGACATTTCCTATCTCAAACAGCATCGCCAGCACGTCCGCGCGATTATCCTCACCCACGGCCACGAAGACCATATCGGTGCGCTTCCCTACATCCTTCGTGACCTGAACGTCCCCGTTTACGGCACTCGGTTCACTTTGGCGCTCGTTAAAAAGCGGCTGGAAGAAGCCAGCCTTCTTGATTCCACAACGCTCCGTGAAGTACTCCCTGGCCGCCGCATCGAAGTCGGCCCGTACGAAATCGAATTCATTCCCGTTACGCACAGCACCATCGATTGCGTCGCGCTCGCCGTTCGCACTCCAGCCGGAGTCATTATTCACACCGGCGACTTCAAGATCGATCACACACCCGTCAGCGGCGACGGCTTTGATGTCGCCACATTCGCTCGCTATGGCAACGAAGGCGTCCTCGCCCTGTTTTCCGATTCGACCAACGTCGAACGTCCCGGCTACACGCCTTCTGAGCGCGCCGTCGTTCCTCGCCTCGAGGAACTCTGCCGCTCCGCTCCGCGCCGCGTCATTCTCTCTTGCTTTGCATCTTCCATCGCTCGCATTCAGCAGGTCATCGACATCGCTGGCCGCGTCGGCCGCAAAGTGGCGTTCGTCGGCCGCAGCATGGTGGACAACGTCGAGATTGCACACAATCTCGAATGTCTCCGCATCCCCGACGGCACCGTGGTCCGCTCGCAGGATATCCGCAGCTTCGATCCGCGCAAAATTATCGTCCTCGCGTCGGGCTCCCAAGCCGAACCCATGTCTTCCCTTTCGCGCATCGCGGTGGACAACCATCGCTTCGTTTCCGTCGATGAAAACGACACCGTCATTCTTTCTTCCCGCATCATTCCCGGAAACGAAAAAGCCATCTTCCGCATGCTCGACCACATGTTCCGGCGCCGCGCCCTCGTCTATTACGACAATTCCGCCGGCGTCATTCACGTTTCCGGCCATGCCAGCCAGGAAGAACAAAAGCTTTTGCTTCAACTTGTGAAGCCGAAATACTTCATTCCCGTCCATGGTGAATATCGCCACCTCTTCCGCCACGCTGCGCTCGCGCATCAAGTCGGCGCGGTCTCCGGCGAAATCCTGCTCCTCGAGGACGGTCATTGCATCGAATTCAAAGAAGACGGCGCTTTCCGCCGGGATCCAGTCACGGCAGGCCGCGTTCTCGTGGACTCTGGTTCGCTCGAGGAGGTCGAAGAGGCCGTCGTCCGCGAACGAAAACAT
>DATGIS010000060.1:0-7768 GCA_035295625.1 Candidatus Acidiferrum sp.
CGTCTAAAAAGCGGAGAAAGACTTTTTTTGAAGAGTATTACTACGGCGTGCTGGCGGTGGAGTTCCTGGTTGTCGCACTGATTGTCGGCGCGGGCGGTATGGGATTCTGGCGCGGAGTGCTGGTTGGATTGCTGGTAGCGGCGTTGACGGCGGTCGTCTGGCAGTTCAGGCAATTCGCGCAATACAAAGACGACCCGGCCGCGCGATTACGGTTGAAGCCGCCCGAGCCGCCGCTCAAACCTATCCGGCCAGCGAAAAGGCCGCCTGCGCCGGTCGGTCCCGACGGCAAAAAAATATTTCCACCAAGCTACTTTCCGCCGCTGAGGGATAAGAAAACCAAACAATGAAACGACTGATTGAGTGCGTGCCAAATTTTTCGGAAGGCAGGGACCCTGCAAAGGTGGAAGCGCTCGTGAACGTGATGAGTGCGGTGCCTGGGGTGTATGTCCTCGATCGCGAAATGGACGCCGATCACAATCGGTGCGTAATCACGCTGGCGGGCGAACCGGATGCGGTGGGCGAAGCGGCGATTCTCGGCGCAGGCAAGGCCATGGAATTGATCGATATGAATGTGCACACCGGTGCGCACCCGCGCGTGGGCGCGACGGATGTGGTTCCGTTCATTCCCGTCGACGGCGTCACGATTGAAGATTGCGTGGCGCTGGCCAGGCGAGTCGGGAACGAAATCTGGAAACGTCACCGCATTCCGATTTTCTTTTACGAGGCGGCGGCGACGCGGCCCGACAGGGTGAACCTTGAGAACGTGCGACGCGGCCAATACGAAGGACTGCGTGAAGAGCTGAAGAAGAATCACGATCGGCAACCAGACGTGGGCGAACCGAAGCTGCATCCCACCGCGGGTGTCACGGTTGTGGGGGCGCGGAAATTTCTCGTCGCCTACAACGTAAATCTGAACACTTCGGACATTTCGATCGCCAACAAAATCGCGAAGGCGATTCGTTTTTCGAACGGCGGACTTCGCTACGTGAAGAGCATGGGAGTGGAGTTAAAAGCGCGGAATCTGGCGCAAGTGTCGATCAATTTAACGGATTACGAACAGACGCCGATGCACCGCGTCTACGCAATGGTGAAGCGCGAAGCGGAACGTTACGGCGTGATGCCAGTTGGAAGCGAAATCGTCGGGCTGGTCCCGAAGAAAGCCATCGAAATGGCGGCAGACTATTTTCTGCAGCTGGAAAACTTCTCGCCGGCACAGGTGTTTGAAAACAAGTTGGCAGCAGCGCTTTCTGGAATCGCTCTACCCGAAACGCAGGGAGGAGCGCTGGCAAAGCTGGCCCGTCCTTTTTTGGATGCTATCGCGGAGCCCACGGCGACACCGGGAGGAGGCAGCGCTTCGGCGTTTGCAGCGGCACTCGCGGCGGCATTGGGTCAAATGGTTGCGGGTCTCTCTCGCAAAAAGAAATCGCAAGCGGCGCATGTAGACAAGCTTTCGGAACATCTCGACGCGTTGCGGAAAGAGGCCGATGCGCTGGCGGAGGCAATCGATCAAGACGCAGCATCGTACGGCGCGGTGATGGCCGCGTTCAAAATGCCGCAAGGCGATGCGATGGAAACGCAGCAACGCGAGGACGCAATTCAAAAAGCGACGCGCGGGGCGACAGAGGTTCCTCTGCACGTGGCCGAGCGGACAGTTGCGCTCTTCGAACGTTTGAAACAACTTGACGCTATCATCGCAGCATCCATGAAGTCAGACTTATTGGTGGCCCGGCTGATGGCCTCGGCGGGAGCGCAAGGCGCAATCGCCAACGTCGAGATCAACCTCGATGGATTGAAAGACCAGACTTTCGTCGCGGCGACGCGCGCAAAAGTGGCGTCGCTTCGAGACAAGCTGGCGGAAGTGCCGCAAGCCCAGAGCGGCGGACGATAAGTTTTAAGATTCCCCTGACGGGCAAGGAGTAAGGCATGAATCGAATTTCGAGACTCTTACGTGCTGGAGCTTGCGTCGCAATAGCGGTCACGGGCTTTCTGTCGCCGGCTGGCCTGAAGGCGCAAACGCTCGGGAACGATACGATCGCACTGTTCCCCAAGAACGTCGGTGAGTTTGCCTACGCGAATTTGAAACAGGCGCGAGCGCAGAAATGGTACCCACAGTTGCAGGAACAGATGCTGCCGGAACGATTCCGCCAATTCGAAAAGTTTCTGGCGTCCGCGGGTGTCGACCCGAATTCACAAGTCGAAGAAGTAGCGTGGGGCCTGATTCCGGAAGGTGTCACGGCGAAGACCGAAGGAACGGGTTCGGCCGCGGTGCCAACGGGCGAAGAGATCGTTGGCGTGGCGCTGGGCAGTTACAATCCGAATTCCACGGAAGCGTTTTTCAAGCAGCAGAAACTGCCTACCTTTAAATCGCACGGATTTACGATGTTCGCATTCGGCAGCGGCGCCGGACCGAACGACCTGTTTTTCCTGTTTATAGACTCGAACACCGCGGCATTTGGCCACCGTACCGAGCTCGAAAAGATGCTGAATGTGCGTTACGGCGGCGAAGAGGGCCTGATGCGGAACGACAGCCTCTTCCCGCTCATCAATGAGATCAATGGCAGCGGCATTGTGTGGGCCGTTCTGAATCCAGCTTATACGCGGCTTGCAATGAAGCAGCTCGCCCCGCAGATTCAGCAGTTCCCCGAGGCGGCAAAGCTCGTAACGCGCATGCAGAATCTGCTCATCAGTGTGCAAGCAAGTAGTGGCATCGATGGAAAATTCCAGGCCGTTTGCGGAAACCCGGATGACGCAAACACGCTGGCACAGTTGCTGCAACTGGCTCTCGTATACCAGCAATATCAGGCGAAGCAGCAAAATCCGGACTTCGCGCAACTGCTGGGGCAAGCGCAGGTGAGTCCGGGCGGTGATCGCGTGACGCTACGGATGTCGTTGAGTGACGACCAGATGGCCGCTCTCATCAAGAAAAATACGTTTGCGCTGAAAATGTAATTCCCAGGCGCAGACAAATTTCGACACGAAGGGCGGATAGCACATCCGCCCTTTTCGTTTTGCGAAAGACTAAGCGTGCGGGCCGAGGAATTTCGTAAGCCGTGTCATGCTGGAGCCGTTGAGTTGCTCGTATTGGACACGGTCCACACCTTCCATGGGACTGGCCGCATTGCTGAGCAGGGTGTGCAGGCCAACAGAAGGCGCATCGGCGTGATGAACGATAGTGACCTCAATCCGATCGGGGAATTGGTAGAGAGTGACCGAAACCCGCGACTCCAGAACTTCCAGATGGCTGAACGCTTCTTCGCAGGCAGATAAAATCGCCGATTGTAATTTACTGGCGGCCTCGCAGCTCAGGCCGCTCGATTCGCCGAGATACCGCGCACCGCCCGCAGCGGCAGCCGCAAAACGCGGATCCGCGTCCAATCGTATTTCGATGTGTTTGGAATCAGTGGACACGAGATTCGGCGAGTGCCACATCGCAGGCTTCCCGGCAGTCTGGGCAGTAGTAGAGGCCATCCACACAGAGGTGCACATCATTCTGGCCTTTGCAAATACTGCAATACTTCTCGCAGTTGCAAAAATGTTCCGCTTTTTCGCACTGCACGCAGACAACCGGCCCACGCGCCATGAAAGCCTCCTCAAAAACTCTACCTGAGCGGCTGGCGGCGGGGCAAGGCAAAGCTGGAGCTGGTGGCACTTGTCGTTTACGGGCGCTTCTTTGTAGATTCTGCGGATTCGAGCGCTTCAGCCATCGCGAGAAGCTTGGTCACAGTATTCCAGTTGCGCGCCGTTCCGCGTGTACCACAGATTCTGTCTACTTTGGCCCACGGGAGCCTCGACTTCCCTGCCCCATTCGGAAAATAGAGGAATAGTTCCGCACTGCCGGGAATCAACTCTTCGGGCTTCACCGGAAGAGCGCACAATTGTTCGCAAGCATGCTCTTGCAGCCTGGTATCGAGAAACGATACATGCAGTTTGTTTGGCTCAATTCCTTTGCGTTTTGCAAAAGGACAACGGGCGATCACGTCACGCATTTCCGCCGTTGTGCGGAGCACCACGCCGGGCGCGAAGCCGAACTTCTTTGCGATGGCACCCTGAATGCGTTTCGCGAGCTTCTCCAAGTCTTTTTCGTCCGCCCGAAATACGGCTTTGCCGCTCTGCACGTACGTCTGCGTATCCCGGAACTTAAGCGATTCAAACAAAGATCGCAGGTCGGCCATTTTGATTACCGCATGGCCGCCAACATTTACGGCGCGAAGGAGCAAAATCACTACGGACATATCGCAGCACTATCTCGCAGTCTACTGGGCTTGCGCCTTGTAACGCGTCTTGCATTGAGGGCACTCCGCGACGTGCATCACACCGCTAATGGGAATGACCGGGATAATAAAAAACAGGGTGATGAAGCGCATGCCTTTCTTGCGCCGAAATTGGCCGGCGTTGCCACAGGTTCCGCATCGCCAGACTTCCGAAGTCATATCCGAACCCCAGAAAAAGACCCGCGTTCCGATAATGAGCATGCGGCAATCCCCTTTTGTTAAGCGGATGGTACGTACATTTCAGCTAACAGTGCGAAAACATATCATGACGGCCCCGTACGCGACGCCCTGCATGCGGCACATTGTTCCAAATTACAAATGCCTTCTCGCGTCAACGCGAATTGCTCGCAGCTGCTTTTGACCCACTTTGGGCTGCGTGCTACCATGAGGTTCCGCCTGAGCGAGTGGAATGGATTCCGTCACACCTTCTGCCCAAACTGAACTTCGCAAAACGCCGCTGAACGCGCTGCATCGAAAGCTGGGCGCGAAGATGGTGAATTTTGGCGGGTGGGATATGCCCGTCGAGTATCCGTCGAGCGGTGGGTTGATGGCCGAACACAAGGCCGTACGCGCAAGCGTTGGCGTTTTCGACGTCAGCCACATGGGCGACATTCGAATTCACACAGGAAAAGCTCCAGGCGGCGCGTTGGCGGCGGTGCAGTACCTCTGCATGAACGACGCTTCAAGACTGACCATCGGCCAGGCGCAGTACTCCGCGATGCTCTATCCGCAGGGAACATTTGTGGACGACGTGATCGTTCATCGCCTCGGAGAAGACGACTATCTGCTCGTCATTAATGCGGGAACTCGCGAAAAAGACATTCAGTGGGTGCGACAGAATACGGCGGGATTTGACTGCGTCGTGGAAGATTTGAGCGACGCGTACACGCAACTGGCAATCCAAGGCCCGCGTGCGGTGGACGTGCTGCAAAAACTCGTCGACGTGGACCTCGCTCCAATCAAGAACTATTGGTTCACACACGGGACGGTTTGCGGCTTGCCGAACCGGTTGATTGCGCGCACCGGCTATACGGGAGAAGACGGTTTTGAGATTTACGTGCCCGGCGATACCGCGACGAGCGAAAAGGTCTGGAACGCCGTGATGGAAGCGGGCCGGGAATTCGGCATCTTGCCGTGCGGGTTGGGCGCGCGCAACACATTGCGCCTCGAAGCAAAAATGGCGCTCTACGAACACGAAATCAGCGATTCGATCAACGTTTGGGAGTCTGGGCTTGACCGGTACTGCAAAATGGAGAAAGGCGACTTCATCGGCCGAGGCGCGTTGGCGAAAGAGAGTCCGGAGGGATTGAAGCGCACTCTTGTTGGCCTCGAAACAATCGAACGAGGGATTGCGCGCGACGGTTACCGCGTGTTCAATTCGGCGGGGGAAGAGATCGGAGTCGTAACCAGCGGGTCGCCATCTCCGACACTTTGCAAGAACATTGCACTGGCGTATGTTCCTCCTGCGTTTGCCGCAATCGGCACAATTCTCAGCGTCGAGGTGCGCACGCAGCGAATCAAAGCGCAAGTCGTGCCGACGCCGTTTTACAAGCGAGCGAAGAAGGCTTCGCCGCAAGCCGTGGGCAGCACATAAAGTTTTCAGAACGATCTACAAAGGAGATTTGGGATGGGATATCCAGCGAATTTCCGGTACACGAAAGAACACGAATGGGTCAACGTGGATGGTGGCGTTGCAACCATCGGCATCACGGATTACGCACAGAGTGAACTGGGCGACGTGGTGTTCGTCGAACTGCCGAAAGTCGGCGCAAAACTCGAAACGGGAAAATCGTTCGGCAACGTGGAGTCTGTAAAAGCAGTCAGCGAAATTTATGCGCCGGCGGCCGGTGAAGTCACCGAGGCGAATCCCGAACTTGCCAACAAACCTGAGTTGCTAAACTCCGACCCGCACGGAACCGGCTGGCTCGTGAAAGTAAAGCTCGCGAACGTTGCTGAATTGAGCGGTCTAATGGACGGCCCGGCGTACGAAGCGTACATCGCGCAGAAGGGGAAGGAAGCTTCGGCCTGATGCGTTATCTCCCAAAGAGCCCGGCTGAACGGCAGGAAATGCTGTCGGCCATCGGCGTAAAATCCATCGACGAGTTGTTTTCTTGTATTCCCGAACGGTATCGGCTGCGCGAAGCGTTGAAGCTGCCGGCGGCTCGTTCGGAAGCGGAAGTCATTTCGTATTTCCAGGCGCGCGCGAAAGAAAATTCCTTCGGGCACACGAGTTTTCTCGGGGCGGGTGTCTACAACCACTTGCGCTCGGTAATCACGGACACGATTCTTCTTCGTGGCGAATTTCTGACGTCGTACACGCCATACCAAGCGGAAATTACGCAGGGAACGCTGCAAGCGATTTTCGAATTTCAGACGTTGATGTGCCAGCTCACCGGGCAAGAAGTCGCCAATGCGTCGATGTACGACGGCTCGACGGCGACCACGGAAGCAGTGCTGATGGCCGAGCGGCTTACGGGCAAACAGCGCGTTCTCGTCGCCAGATCGCTACATCCCGAATACCGCGACGTTTTGAAAACGTATGCGAAGAATTCCGGCCTGCTGATCGAAGAGATCGGCTATGCAGCCAACGGACAAGTCGACAGTAAAGCGTTGCGCGCGGCTTTGCGAGATGACGTTGCTGCGGTCGTCGTGCAGTCACCGAATTTCTTCGGCGTGATTGAAGACGCGGCAGCCGAGGCCGAAGCGATTCACACCGCTGGAGCGCTGCTCGTGGTCGCGATCACCGAGGGAGTTTCACTGGGCGCGCTGAAACCACCGGCGGAGGCCGACATCGTCGCAATGGAAGGGCAGAGTTTCGGACTTGCGCCGAGTTACGGCGGCCCGTTCGTCGGCGTAATCGCAGCGCGCGAAAAATTCGTACGGCAGATGCCCGGCCGGCTGGCCGGCCAAACAACCGACACCGAGGGTAAACGAGGCTTTGTGCTTACGCTTGCCACTCGTGAACAACACATTCGTCGCGAGAAGGCGACTTCCAATATCTGCACGAATCAGGCACTTTGCGCGTTGGCCGCGACGGTTCACCTTACGCTGCTTGGCAAGGAAGGCCTGCGAGAAATGGCCCACCAAAATCTCTCGAAAGCTCGTTTTGCGTTGAGCGAGCTCGAGAAGATTCCGGGCGTGAAGCGCAAGTTTGATGCGCCCTTCTTCAACGAGTTCACCATCGAACTGCCCCGCTCCGCTCGCATGGTCAATGCAGAACTCTTAAAGGAAAAAATTGTCGGGCCTCTTTCACTCGGCTCTCTTTATCCCGAACTCACAAAAACGGCGCTGGTTTGCGTGACGGAAACTACGCCTCGCGCCGAAATCGAACGATTCGCAGTGGCGCTGCGCCACGCACTGGAAAAGCCTCTATGAACTCGGAGATTAAAAAAGCGTCGCGGCACCCGTCGCAGAACGAGGGATTGATTTTTGAAAAGTCCTCACCGGGAAAGCGCGCATTTGAATTGCCGCCTCTGGATGTTCCGTCGGCGGACGCA
>DATGIS010000061.1:0-51249 GCA_035295625.1 Candidatus Acidiferrum sp.
GGTTGGCTTCGAAGGCGGAAGTGCAACTCGCTTATGCGATCGGTGTAGCTGAGCCGGTTTCCGTCATGGTGGACAGCTTTGGCACGGCGACCGTGGACGAAGAGAAGATTACGCAGCTTGTCCGCGAGAATTTTAAATTGACGCCGAAGGGAATCATTGAGGCGCTCGATTTGCGGCGGCCGGTGTACAAACCGACGGCGGCTTACGGGCACTTTGGGCGCAGCGGCGCGGGCTTCACCTGGGAGAAGACGGATCGCGCGGATGTGTTGCGCAAGGCGGCAGGCTTGGGCGCGGCGGCGACGGCGGAAGTCGGCGCGCGAGCATAAGTTTGCAGAAGATTGAAGAGGGCCCGCGGAATTGTCCCTCCTTTTCCACGCGGGCCCGTTCTTCCGGCTCAGCAGTTCGCAGGATAATTCGAAGTATTTTTTAAGGAGAAGTTTGTGACGACGAGTGCAGAACTGAAAAAAGGCGACGTGAAAGATATTTCGCTGGCCGATGCCGGCAAGCGGAAGATTGAGTGGGCACAGCAGCAGATGCCGGTGCTACAGCAGATTCGCAAGCGGTTCATCAAGGAACAGCCGCTGAAGGGATTGCGCGTTTCGGCTTGCCTTCACGTGACGAGCGAGACGGCGAATTTGATGATCGCGTTGCGGGATGGCGGCGCGGACATAGTTTTGTGCGCGTCGAATCCGCTTTCGACGCAGGACGAGGTGGCGGCGTCGCTGAACCGCGACTTCAATATTCCGACGTATGCGATCAAGGGCGAGGACAACGATACGTATTACACGCACTTGAGCGCGGCGCTCGACCACAAGCCGCAGATGACGATGGATGACGGCGCGGATCTCGTGACGATGCTGCTCACGAAGCGCACGGATTTGATCAAGAACGTGATTGCCGGAACGGAAGAGACGACGACGGGCGTGATTCGGCTGCGCGCGATGGCGAAGGACGGAACACTGAAGTATCCAGTGATTGCGGTGAATGACGCACAGACGAAGCACTTCTTTGACAATCGCTACGGCACGGGCCAGAGCACGCTGGACGGCGTGATTCGCGCGACGAATTTGCTACTTGCGGGATTGAAGGTTGTGATCGCGGGCTACGGCTGGTGCGGCCGCGGCGTGGCGATGCGCGCGAAGGGCTTGGGCGCCGATGTGATCGTCACGGAAATCGATCCGGTGAAGGGAATCGAAGCGGTGATGGACGGTTTCCGTGTGATGCCGATGAGCGATGCCGCGAAGGAGGGCGACGTGTTCATCACGGTCACGGGCAATAAGAACGTAATTCGCGCGGAGCATTTCGAGCACATGAAGTCCGGCGCGGTGATCTGCAACAGCGGCCACTTCAACGTAGAAATTGATATTCCGGCGCTGGAACGGCTTTCGAGCGGCAAACGGGAAGTTCGCCCGCTCGTGGACGAATATGCACTGAAAGATGGACGGAAGATTTGCCTGATTGGCGAAGGCCGGTTGGTGAATTTGGCGACGGCGGAGGGGCATCCCGCTTCCGTGATGGACATGAGCTTTGCGAACCAGGCGCTTTCGGCGGAATACCTGGTGAAGAATTCGAAGGACTTGAAGCCGCAGGTTTACGTGGTGCCGGAGCATCTCGACAAGGAGATCGCGCGGCTCAAGCTGGATTCGATGGGGCACAAGCTGGATAAGTTGACGCCGGAGCAGGAGCACTATTTGGCGTCATGGCAAGAGGGAACGTAAAACCGGAGTTAAGGAAGCTTAGTTGATTCGACAGGGGCACGAACTTCGTGCCCCTCTTTTTTTGATAACCTAGGTGCGCCATGTGGGACCTTGCTGGACATTCTCTGGATGTTGCGAAGCTGCGCGGGGCGACGTACGCGGACGCGCGCGTGATGCATTTGCGGCAGCGGGATTTGACGACGAAGAACGGCGAGGTCGGGACGCTTGCGCAGACCGAATCGATTGGCATTGGCGTGCGTGCGTTGGCCAACGGCGCGTGGGGATTCGCGTCGACGGATCGGCTGACGAAAGATGGCGTGGCGGCTTGCGCGGCTGAAGCCGTGAAAATTGCGCAAGCATCGGCGCTGGCGAAGCGCAGCGACGTCGTTATGGCGCCGGAAGATGCGTATGTGGACAGTTGGCAAAGCCCGTTTCGAAAAGATCCGTTTGAGATTCCGCTGGAAGCACAGCTGGATTTGCTGCTGAAGGCCGACGCGGAGATGCGGCGCGTGAAGGGCGTGACGCTGACAGAGACGGATTTACAGTTCCGCAAGATTGATTCATGGTTTGCGTCGAGCATTGGTTCGCGGATTCATCAGCGGAAGGTGATTTCCGGATGCGGAATCGTAGCGACGTCGTATCAGGGGGAAGAGATTCAGAAGCGGTCGTATCCAAACAGTTTTGGCGGGCAACATGCGCTGCGCGGGTATGAACTGGTTGAAGAGACGGATTTGGTGAAGCATGCGCCGCGCGTAGCGGAAGAAGCGGTGGCGCTGCATTCGGCGGCGCAGTGTCCGCGCAAAACGGGAACTTTGATTTTAGGCGGCAGCCAGCTTGGATTGCAGATTCATGAGTCGGTAGGGCATCCGATTGAATTGGACCGCGTTCTTGGGCAAGAAGCCAATTTTGCGGGAACGAGTTTTCTGACGCTGGACAAGCTGAACACTCTGAAATACGGCACGGAGATTGTGAACGTGGTGGCCGATGCGCGGCTGGATCATGGACCGGGTCTCGGTACGTTTGGGTACGACGATGAAGGCGTGCCGGCGCAGTGCACTGACATCATCAAGGACGGACAGTTCCGCGGGTACCTTTCGAATCGCGAGACGGCGCATCTGGTTGGCCTTGCGCGGTCCTCCGGAACGATGCGCACGGAGAGTTGGAACCGGTTGCCGATTATCCGCATGACCAACATCAGCTTGAAGCCAGGAACGTGGCGGGAAGATGATTTGATCGCGTACACCGACGACGGAATCTGGATGGATACGAACCGCTCCTGGTCGATCGACGACCGGCGGTATCAATTTCAGTTTTCAACGGAAATTGCGTGGGAGATCAAGGGTGGCAAGAAAGTCCGGATGCTTAAGAATCCCAGCTACAGCGGAATCACGACGGAATTCTGGAATTCCTGCGATGCAATTTGCTCGCGCGATTATTGGACGCTCTGGGGCACGCCGAACTGCGGCAAGGGGCAGCCGATGCAGACGATGGGAACCGGCCATGGCGCGGCTCCCGCTCGCTTTCGAAATGTGAATATCGGCACGGCGTTCGGTGACAAATGAGGAATCGGGCCGGTGTGCATGCTAATGAGAAGGCCGGATTGTCTCAGGAGCGCAGGCTGAAAGAGCTGATCGATTCGGTGATTCGGTTGGGGAAGAAGTCCGGCGCGGAAGAGACGGAAGTCCATGTGGATGAGACTGTCGACGCACTGACGCGATTTGCGAACAACGGAATTCATCAGAACGTGGCGGAACATGGATTGACGGTTTCCGTGCGCACAGTGCTCGACGGCAAAACGGCGCGTGTGAGCACGAACAAATTGGACGAGGATTCGCTGCGCGCTGCCGTGGAATCGGCACTGTCTCTCGCACAAAGCCAGCCGAAGGCACCGCACCTGCTGCCGATGCTGGGCAAACAGCGCTACCGGACTGTGCGGCGGTTCATCCCCGCGACTGCGAAATTGAGTGCCGCGGACCGCGCGCGAGCGGTGCGCAGGGCGTGCGATCTTGCCGTGAAAAATGAACAAATAGCCGCCGGGATTTTTGTCAGCGGACAGATGCAATCGGCGGTTGGAAATTCGCGCGGATTGTTTGCACCGTACCGGCAAACGCGCGCGGAGTTTTCCATCACGATGCAGCAAGGGGCGGCAACGAGTTGGGCGAAGGGCAATGCGGCGGATGTGAGGGACCTCGATCCGCAAGCGCTGGCAGAACGCGCGAGCAAGAAGGCGAAGCTGGCGACGAACGCAGTAGAGCTTCCGCCAAACAAATACACCGTCATTCTGGAGCCCGCGGCGGTGCTCGACCTGGTGGGATTTCTTTTTTATGATTTCGCCGCGACCGCTCTGGAAGACAAACGCTCCTGTTTGAACGACCGCATTGGCAAGCAGGTATTCGGCAAGAATATTTCGCTGGTAGACGATGTCTACCATCCGGGGCAACTCGGTGCCCCGTACGATGGCGAAGGCATGCCTCGGGAGCGCGTCGTGTTGGTGGAAGACGGCGTGCCGCGCAATCTGGTCTACGGCCGTGCCAGCGCGAAGCGGGCGCGAAAGAAGCCGACGGGACATGGTTTCGCTCTGCCGAACGAATACGGCGAAGCACCGATGAATCTGGTATTTGCGGGAGGGAAGGCGTCGCTTGAGGAGATGATTGCAACGACCGACCACGGGCTGCTGGTGACGCGGCTCTGGTACATTCGGGAAGTGGACCCCTATGAAAAGGTGATGACGGGGATGACGCGGGACGGCCTTTTTCGAGTAGAAAAAGGCAAAGTGACGACAGCCGTTCGGAACTTCCGGTTCAACCAATCGGTGCTGGAAATGCTGCGAAATGTGGAGATGATGAGTCACGCGGAACGGGCGACCGGCGAGGAAGCGTTCGAAATGGTGGTCCCGGCGATGAAGGTCAGCGGCTTCCAATTTACCGAAGTGACCAAATTTTAGCCTTTCTCACGCAGTGGAAACCCCCGAAACGTCTGTTGCGAGAAATTCAATTCACTAAATCAATTTTCTGCGTTGTACATACCCCCGCTCGACCGCCTATAAACGTTGCATATGGGGCAGCGCCACCCGAATTGGGGCCATCCCGACCATGATGCCTGTGGTACGGGCTTTATTGCGCGTCTGGGCGGTGCTCCGCGGCATGACATAGTCCAATATGCCCTCAGCGCACTTGAAAAGCTGACGCATCGCGGCGGAGTTGATGCCGATGGCGCGAGCGGCGACGGCGCCGGACTTCTCACGGCAATTCCTCACGCATTTTTCACGGCAAAAGCCGCTGAACTTGGAATTGATCTTCCACAGCAATTCGGTCTTGGTGTCGCGTTTTTATCCAAAGACGAAGTTACACAGGCAAAAAGCGCGATTGAAGAAGCCGCTGAAATAGAACGACTGCGTTTGCTCGGATGGCGGCAAGTTCCCACGAATCCCGCGTGTCTTGGGCGGCGAGCGCTGGAGACGATGCCGGAAATTTGGCAGTTTTTTGTGGCGCCGTTTCATCCGTCGCGCAGCGATGCGAAGTTTGAGCCGCGCTTGATGCTGCTGCGGAAGCGCGCGGAATCACTGATGCCGGTGCGATGTTACATTGCGTCGCTCTCTTGCCATTCGGTTGTATATAAGGGTCTGCTCACGCCCTGGCAGTTTCCCCAATTTTACGCCGACCTTCGCGACTCCTCATACGAAACGACTTTTGCGATTTTTCACCAGCGCTATTCGACGAACACTTCGCCGTCCTGGCATCTGGCGCAGCCGTTCCGCTACGTGGCGCACAACGGAGAGATCAACACAATCGTTTCCAACCGGCGTTGGTTGCGGGCAAAAGAGCGCCAGATTCGCAATGAATTGGCGGTCGGACCGTGGTTCCACGCGCTGGAGCCGGACGTGAGCGATTCGGCGAGTTTCGACAACGGATTCGAGGTTAAGTTGCTGCAGGGTTTTTCGCCGGAAGAGGCGATGCTGGCGATGGCGCCGCCGGCGTTTGAAAACGATCCGCTGCTCTCGCGAGATGTGCGCGCCGCATTGTCGGCGCTTTCGCTGCACAGCGAACCGTGGGACGGGCCGGCCGCGCTGATTTTTTCCGATGGCCAGACGGTCGGCGCAAAGCTCGATCGCAATGGATTGCGGCCGCTGCGTTACACGGTGACGCACGATGGGCTGGTGGTAGCCGGTTCGGAAACCGGTTTGATCGATTTTGAAGAATCGCAAATCGCCGAACGGCAGCGGCTTGGACCGGGCGAAATGATTGTCGCGAATCCCGCGGCAGGAACGTTCTACCGTTGGCGAGAAATTTTGAAGCGGCTGGCGACGCAGCAGTCGCGGAGGCCTGCGCCGCAGACCCGCAGGCTCGGCATTTCCGCGGCGGCTTCTCCTCACCCGGCAATCGAAGCGCCCAAGCGCGTCGCCGCCGCCTGTGGATGGACCGAGGATCAGTACAAAATTCTCTTCTCCGGACTGGTGCACGGAAAAGAATCCGATTGGAGCATGGGCGACGATGCGCCGCCCGCGTTTCTCTCTTCGCAATTGCGGACGCTTTGGGATTACTGCAAGCAGCGCTTCGCGCAGGTGACAAATCCTCCCATCGATCCGTTGCGCGAGACGCATGTGATGTCGCTCGAAGTGAGCCTGCCTGCTGGAATTTCGCTGCCAACACCGATTCTTACGCAGGCAGAACTGGAAGAGCTGCTCGATGCGTCGGGTCCAGTTCATCGTGAACCATTTTCATTTCCCTCCAAACTAGGAGTCCCGGGGGCGCGCCGCGCTGTCGCTCAGTTGACTACCCCTCTGAGTGGCGGAGCGCGTCCGGGGCTCTTCCTCCTTTCGGATCGCGGAGTGGATGCGGAGCATGCCGCTGTGCCCGCGTTGCTTGCGACCGCGGCGTTTTGGAAACGCATGGTGGAGGATGGGTTTGCAGATGTGCCGCTGATTGTTGAGACGGCGCAGGCGTTCGACACACATCATGTCGCGCTGTTGCTTGCCGCGGGAGCCTCGGCCGTCGTGCCTTATCTGGCGGAACAATTTGCGGAATCGCAGGCGCCGGGCGGCATGGCGCAGGTTCGCACGGCGATTACCGCCGGTTTGCGGAAAGTTCTGGCGCGAATGGGCGTATCGACGCTCGCGAGCTACCGGAACAGTTGCTTATTTGAAATTGTGGGACTCTCGGAACAGCTCTGCGCCGATTTTTTTGAAGATGCCGCCGATTTTGCGGGCCAAAAATCGTTGGATGAATTGCTGGGCGATTATTTGAAGATGCATGAAAACGCGTTCGCTGCGGCGACCGAAGAGATGCATGATGCAGGTTTGTACCGCTTCCGCAAAGGAGCGGAGCTGCATGCGAATTCGCCGGAAGTGGTGCGCCGGCTGCACTCACATGTGAAGGCACCCGACGCGAAGAAATACAGCGCGTTTGAAGAACTGGCCGACGCACAGGGGCCGGTTTTCCTGCGCGATTTGTTGGAGACGGTGGTGTCGGATCCGATTCCGCTGCAGGAAGTGGAGCCGCTCGAATCGATCGTGCGGCGGTTCAGCACGCAGGCGATGTCGCTTGGTTCGCTGAGCCCCGAGGCGCATAAGACGCTTGCACTGGCGATGAACCAACTCGGCGGGCGCAGCAATACTGGCGAAGGCGGGGAAGATCCGAAGCTCTATATTGAAGAGCCGGAAGCGGCGAACAAGATCAAGCAAGTGGCGTCGGGAAGGTTTGGCGTCACGGCAAATTATTTGGTCCACGCGCAGGAACTCGAAATCAAGATGGCGCAAGGCTCGAAGCCGGGCGAGGGCGGGCAGCTTCCTGCGAAGAAAGTAACGGAGTACATCGCGCGAATCCGGCACGCCACGCCGGGCACACCGCTGATTTCGCCGCCGCCGCATCACGATATTTACAGCATCGAAGATCTGGCGCAATTGATTCACGATTTGCGCGCCGTGAATCCGCACGCGCGCATCGGCGTGAAGCTCGTTTCGGGCGCGGGAGTGGGAATCATCGCGGCTGGCGTCGCGAAGGCCGGCGCGGATGTGATTACGATCAGCGGGCACAACGGCGGCACGGGCTCTTCGCCGCTGACGTCGATCAAAAACACGGGCTTGCCGTGGGAAATCGGATTACGCGAGACGCACGAGACGCTGGTCCGCGCGGGATTGCGGGCGCGAGTCGTGTTGCGCGTTGACGGCGGACTGAAATTTTCACGCGATATTTTGATTGCGTCGATTCTCGGCGCGGACGAATTTGGCTTTGGCACGGCGTCGCTGCTTGCGATCGGCTGCGTGATGGCGCGGCAATGCCATTTGAATACGTGCCCGGTGGGAATCGCGACGCAGGACGAGACGCTGCGTGCGCGTTTCACTGGGAAACCGGAAATGGTCGTCGCGTATTTCCGCGCGTTGGCCGAAGAAGTTCGCAACAAGCTTGCTGAGCTTGGCGCGCACTCGCTTGGCGAATTGAAGGGTGCGTACGATTGTTTGCGCCCGCGTTCCGTGAATTACGCCGAAACACCGGCCCTGGCACTCGAATCGGACATGTCGTTCCGCATCGCGCCGCAACAGGCGCCGGGATTGCACGCGTCTCTTGGCGAAGCACTGGTTGTGCCTTCGATGACTTTTGCGGCGGCCGGACCCCAGCACATCCGAAATTCAGATCGGAGCGTTGGCGCAGGGCTGAGCGGCGAGATCATGCGGGCGCGCATGACTTCGAGTGCTGCAGTCGAGCCTTCGGTCCACGAATTTGCGGGGGCTGCGGGCCAGAGCTTCGGCGCATTTCTCTGCGATGGCATGACGCTGAAGTTGAGCGGCGAAGCAAACGATTACGTCGGCAAGGGACTTTCCGGCGGCACGATCGCAATCAGCGCGGGGCAGAGTGCTTCTCGGCGCGGCGATGTGCTTGTTGGCAACACGGTTTTGTACGGAGCGACATCGGGCCGCTTGTTTGTCGCGGGCCGCGCGGGCGAACGGTTTGCGATTCGCAACAGCGGTGCACTGGCTGTCGTGGAAGGTGTTGGCCAACACGGCTGCGAGTACATGACGGGGGGCGTCGCGATTGTGCTTGGGCCGCTCGGCCTGAATTTTGGTTCGGGCATGACTGGTGGGCTCGCCTACGTGATGCGGGCGGAAGCCGTCGATGTTTTGCACAAAGATTTCGTAAGGCTGGAAGAGGTCGAAGCAGCGGAGGAAGTATGGCTGCGCAGGGCGCTGCAAGAGCATGTGAATCATACCGGGAGTCCGCGGGCGGCTCGTTTGCTTGCGCGGCGCGGTTCGATTGGACTGATGCGAGTGCAGCCGCTGCATTTTCAGGGAACGATTGAAAAGACATGGACTCCGCTGCTCGGCGCGCAGGGCTGTTCCGAATCGAACCAGCCGGTTGCGCTTGCGGTCACGGCGGCTTCTCAGGCCATCCATGCCTGAACGTGCAATCTTTCGCACCGGGCCACCCAAATTCGCTATAATTCGCACTCGACGGGACGGTTATGGATTTTGACCAACTTACAACTTTTGTTTATGTAGCGAAGTTGAAGAGTTTTTCGCGAGCCGGACAAAAAGTGTTTCGGTCCCAATCGGCGGTGAGCGCGCAGATTCGTCAACTGGAACAGGCATATCGCGCGAAATTGCTTGATCGGTCTGCAAAGTCGGTGGAATTGACCCCCGCCGGAGAAGTGTTGTTCGACTACGCCGAACGGTTGCTGCGCCTTCGCGATGAATCGGTGCAGGTCGTGGCGGATCGCGGGAACGTTGTGCAGGGGCCCGTTGTTTTTGGCGCGAACGAAGCAACGTGCCTGTATCTGTTGCCGGACATTTTTGCGGAATTTCAGCGCCGGTACCCGCAGGTACATATCAGTATCTATCGCAACTTCAGCCACAAGATTTTGCAGCGAGTGGAAGATGGCTCGGTGGACGTTGGTATCGTCACGCTTCCGCTGAAATCGCCGAATTTGAAGGTGCACAGCATTTACAAAGACCGGTTGCGATTCATGGTCAGCGTGCGCAATCCACTGGCGCAGCGCACGAAAGTTACGCTGGAAGAAGTGGCGTCGCAGCCTTTGATTTTCCCGCGCACTGGTTTTACGCGCCAGGTGCTCGATAAATTATTCCGCCCATATCGTTCGCGCGCACACGTTGCCATGGAACTGCCGAGCATCGGCATGATCAAGCGGTTTGTCGGCGCTGACGCGGGCGTGTCTTTTATCAGCGAAAGTTTTGCGCGCGATCAAGTGAAAGCAGGCGAAGTTAAATTGTTGAGTGTCGAAGGTGTGGATCTGTGGCGCGAATTAGGGCTCGTGTATCGGCGCGACCGCAGCCTGCCGCGCGCGGCTCAGGCGCTGATCGGGCTGATTCGCGAACATCGCAAGGGCGCAGAGGGTTCGGAAGGGAACTAAGGGATTTTTCGCGCGTCTTGTGACGACTAGTTGTGGACGGTGAAGTCGAGGCTTGAGATCGAACGCGAAATTACGTTCTCCTGAATTTGGATCAGGTCGGATTCCGCAAACGTCATTCCCAGCGCAGTGAGAATGTCCTTCCCGCGCCCAATCACTACCAGAGTTCCGGACCAGTCGTGGTCGTCCGCCATGCCGCGGTATTTGTATTCGACCGCGGGCATGCCGCCAACGGTTGTTTTTTTCTGAGAGATCAGTCGGTAGTTGACATAAATTTCGCGCAGCCGCTTTTCGACGGAAGCTGCCGCGGTTTCCAGCGGCTCTTTGGTTTTCTCTTCGCCGATCACCATCAGCGTCGATTCGTTCGACGTGCCCATCGCCACGATTGCGTTCGGCAAAGCCTTGCGCGCGTCTTCAATTAATGCCCAGCTTGGCGCCTTGTACATTTTGAAGCCGTGCGTGAAGTTCGTGTATTGATTGCCTTGAATCTCTTCTTTGACCGGCGGTGGTTCGTCCTTTGGCGGCGCGGGGGCTGCGGCCGTCGTTGATAGCTCGGTGGCCGTCGCAGGAGCAGCCGATTTTACGTTCGGTGCCGGAGCGCTTGTTGTTGCGGAAGCCGTGGGAATCGCGGGCCGGACGTTGGCGTTGGGAATTTTGGTCTTTGCTGAAGTTTCCGTAGCTGCCGGCGTGGCCGCGGCATTATTCGTTGCGGGTGTCGCGGCTGGTTCAGATTTCGGCGGTTGCGATCCCGATTTCGACTCTGATCCTGCGGGGGAGTTGGGGACAATCGCCGCGATCTTGTCTTTTTCGACGAGCACATATCCATAGTCGGTTTTGACTTTGAACATGTTGTCTTCGTACGCGACGATCACGCCGTAGAGTTTTTTGCCGTCTTTCAGACGAATTTCGTCGGCAAAACTCGGCGCGGCAATGCACGTGGCTATGGCCAATGCCAACCAGGCAGCCCTTTTATGCGCGGTACTCGGCATAAGGAAAGTATGCGACCCGGGACGGCGGCTCGCAATGAGGTTGGCGGATGGGCGTGTCCGGCGAGCCAACGGGACGGAGATTTCAGAATGGGCCCAGGCTTATTGATTGGCAGCCAAGGCGAATTCCGGCGTAGCGACGGCTTGCGTCGTTTTCTGTGCGGACACGGGTTGGGTAGCTGTGCTCACACCGACAAACGCCACAGCGACTTCGCGAGTGAAGAGTGCTCGCAGAAGTTGCTCGGCAGAGGCAGCGAGACACCGCGAATCCGCCGTGGGCGCCAAAAGTTTCACCGATTGCTGCGCCGCAAAGCGATCCACGTAGCGAATTGCCAGATCGATTGTCTTGGCCTCGCGGCCAGTGCGACTGAGTTCGCGCTCGATGCGTTCGCACAGGTATTCGATCGCGCCGCGAAGCTCCTCGCAGTCGTGCGTTCCGCCTTCGATGGCCAACTCGCGGGAAAGGGAGCCTGGCTGCAAGCGGCGTCTCACATCGGCCCAATCGCGGGCTCTCGCTTGGTGCCAAATATCGCTGCCGGCATGTTTTCCAAATGCCGATTCGAGGGCGGCTCGGGGGACGCGGGCCAATTCACCTACGTTGTTTACTTCAGACGACGCCAACTCCGCCGCTCCGCCGGCGTCCATCGCTGGAAGATAGGTCGTCGGCAATTTCGCGAGAAAGCCCCGTTCGGCCCCGCGCAAAATTAGTTTCATCCCGCGCGGCCCTTCGACGCGCGACGCCGTAGCCGCAACCGACCTCGTGCTTCCCGCGCCTATCGAAACGCTGAGTCCCAGCTTGTTCAGGATTTCCAGTTGCATCCGCAGCAGAGTTCCTCGCGGATCGGCAAATCGTGTTTCGTCGCCTGAAAAGTCCAGGAAAAAATCCGCGCGAGCTCCACATTCCACTTTGGAAGTGAAGCCGCGGAGAATCTCGCGAACCCGTTCGGCAAACGCAGCATAGCGATCGAAACGAGCCGGCACAACGGTCGCTCGCGGACAAGCGCGCGACGCAGCTTCGATGCTCATCCCCGGCTTCACGCCAGACAAGAGCGCCTCCTGGCTCGCCGAGAGGACGTTGCTTCGCCCGACGAGCACGGGCCTTCCCTGCAACTTGGGATTCAGCTGCTGCTCGACGGAGGCAAAAAACGAATCGAGCGAAACATGCACAAATCGGGGCATCCGTTCCTGCGTTGCGACGGAAGGCTCCGCCGACGAAGGGCCCGTTTCCGCCCGTTCGCTCGAAAAAAGGGAAGCAATCCAGCGGGGGAATACGGATTCGACACAGGCTTCCATAAAAGCTCCCGGCGAGGAACGGGCAACTGTAGGATTTAACGGGTGACGCCCGGCTCGTGAGAGCCTGCACGGCAATGGAACCGAGCGTCACATTTTCCCAGGCCTGTTGTTCAATGCCCGGGCCGTTCCCGTTTTCCTCTACCGCCCCGCAGTATAGCGAACAAAAAGCGAAAGTCAAGCAGTGTTTTCTTCGGTGCTGGGAACCATGAAGCCACTCCAATTCATTTCATCGTTACGCTTGACGTAACACGTAATCGTTGCTAACGTTTGCCTATGATCCTCGGCTACCGGGATAAGCGGACCGGTGATTTCGCCGCCGGCAAGCGTGTGAAGGCATTCTCAGGCATTGAGCGATCAGCACGGTTGAAGCTCGATCGCCTGGAAGCTGCCGTTTCCGTTCGAGATCTAAGTTCATTGCATGGCAATCGATTTGAAGCATTGAAAGGCGATCGTGAGGGTCAATACAGCATTCGTGTTAACGACCAGTGGCGAATCTGTTTTGAATGGGCAGATAAGGCATTGGGGCCGTCGAACGTGGAGATTGTCGATTATCATTAGGAGATAAAGATATGGCCATTCCTGCAATCCATCCCGGCGAACACCTCGCCGAAGAACTCGACGCCCTGTCGATGAGCGCGGCGGAACTCGCGCGCAACATCAGCGTGCCAACGAATCGCGTTACGCAGATTTTGAACGGAACGCGCTCCATTACCGGCGACACCGCGCTGCGCCTCGGTCACTTTTTTGGCACTAGCGCGCAGTTTTGGCTCAACCTCCAGACACTCTACGACCTCCGCATCGCACAGGAAAAATCGGGGAAATCAATTCAGGGTCTTCCAAGGCTGAAACGTTCAGAGCTCGTTCCCGCCCACTGAAAATAATCTGAAAAGCCCTGTTGCCTTGGGGCAACAGGGCTTTCCGTTATTTGTTCGTTTCTTCCGGTGATCCTTCGAGCGACGAAACCGAACCGGTAAGTTTTGGATTCCTTTTTGTTCTCTAAGTACCGAATTTTCTGCGAGTTTGCTTGACAAATGGCGCCAGCCGGAGCAACGTGTCCGCGGGGAATGCTCAGTGGGTGCTCTCTTCCTGGCTCTGCTTCTTGGCGTTTGTGTCGGATTGCGGTCGTTGACTCCGCCCGCTGCGGTCTCCTGGGCCGCCACGCTCTATTGGATAGATTTGGGACGTTCGCGATTGTCTTTTCTTGCCGCGAAGCCGACGGTCGGACTGCTGACGCTGCTGGCTTTGGCGGAATTGGTTACAGACAAGCTTCCAAGTGCGCCGGATCGGACCAGAGGCGCCGGCCTCTTAGCCCGTATCATCCTGGGTGCGCTCTGCGGAGCGTGTGTAGCCATTGCCGGTGCCCAGCGGCCCTGGTTGGGCGCGCTGGTTGGCTTATGCGGCGGTTTGCTGGGTTGTTATGGCGGATTCCAGGTGAGGACTCGCCTTGTGAAATCGCTAAAAGTGCCCGATTATGTCGTGGCAGTTTGTGAAGACGTAATTGCCATTGCCGGATCCTTCTACGTGGTCACGCGGTTCTAAACAAATGCCTGGTTCCAAATCGGTCTCTTCCCACTACGACGCCGTAGTCATTGGCTCTGGCCAGGCGGGAACTCCCTTGAGTAGGGCGCTCGCGGACGCCGGGCTCCGCACCGCGCTTGTCGAACGCGAGCACGTCGGCGGCACCTGCATCAACGAAGGTTGCACGCCGACCAAGACGATGGTCGCGAGCGGCCGCGTAGCGCATTTGGCACGCCGCGCGGCGGATTACGGCGTACACACCGGCACGATTCGCATTGATTTGCTCCGAGTGCGGAAGCGCAAGCGGGACATCGTCGAACTATTCCGCGGCGGCAGTGAGCGCCGCGTCAAACGTGCCAAGAATCTTGATCTCATTTATGGCAATGCGGAATTTGTCAGCGCGACGGCAATTTCGGTGCGCCGTGGCCGGCAATCGCCGCGCATCTTGACCGCCGACGAATTTTTCATCAATGCCGGCTGCCGGCCAGCGGTCCCGCAAATCCCAGGGCTCGATGACGTTCCGTTCCTGAACAGCACGACGATCATGGAATTAAGTGCCGTACCTGAGCATTTGCTGATTCTTGGCGGCGGATACATCGGCCTCGAATTTGGACAACTTTTTCGCCGTCTTGGCAGTCGCGTAACCATCGTTCAGTCGGCTTCGAGTTTGCTCACGCGCGAAGATGCGGACGTCGCCACGGCTGTCCTGGAAATTTTGCGAGAGGACGGCATTCATGTGCTGCTGAATGCGCGCGCGGAAAAAGTCGCTCGGCACGGAAATCGAGTCCATTTGAAGATTCGTTCGGCGGGAAAGATGAAAAGCCTGGAGGGCTCGCACCTGCTTGTGGCAACCGGACGAGTCCCCAACACCGACACGCTGAACTTGCCGTCCGCGCAAATTTCCACGGATGCGCATGGCTTTATCAAAGTGAACGACCGGCTCGAGACTTCCGTGCCCAATATATATGCGCTCGGCGACATCAAAGGTGGTCCGGCGTTTACGCACATTTCGTACGATGATTTTCGCATCATCCGGACCAACTTGCTGGAGAAGGGAAACGCGTCCACGGCGAATCGCCCCGTTCCTTATACGGTCTTTATCGATCCTCAGCTTGGCCGCGTCGGGCTTTCTGAAAGCGAAGCGCTCGCGCAAGGACGGCAAATTCGCGTCGCAAAAATGCCCATGAATTATGTAGCCCGCGCCCTCGAAGTGGACGAGACGCGCGGCTTCATGAAGGCGATTATCGAAGCCAACAGCAACCAAATTTTAGGCGCAGCCGTTCTCGGCATCGAAGGCGGCGAAATCATGTCGCAGATTCAAATTGCGATGATGGGCAAATTGCCCTATACGGCTTTGCAGAACGCGGTTTTCTCCCATCCGACCCTGTCAGAAGCTCTCAACAATCTCTTCAACTACTTCCAGTAGCGCCGCGTTTCTTCCTTTGTGATCGCCGTCACTCTCTCTCGTGTTTTCGGTCACGGCACGCAGTATCTCTCGGCTCCACAATGTTCAGTGTTTGAGGGGCCGCTGCTTGGCCACCGGGCTCACGCCGCTCGGGAAAGGATGGACTCATGAAACTCCTCCTGTTCGCCTTTTTGCTCGCCACCGCGGTTGCGACTACGGTTATGGCCTTCCGCGCGATCCGCACCTATCTCAAGTTCCGCGGCAAGAGGATTGTGTCCTGCCCTGAGAATCATTTGGCCGCTGCCGTCGACGTAACTTCCGCAAGAGCAGCGCTCCAGGCTGCCGTTGGCGAACCGCGTCTTGCGCTGAATCAGTGTTCACGCTGGCCGGAACGCGAAGGCTGCGGCCAGGAGTGTCTCGCACAAATCGAAGAGACTCCACGTGCATGCCTTGTGCGGACGATCGTCAATCAGTGGTACGCCGGCCAGGCTTGCGCGTACTGTCACGAGCCTTTTCATCAGATTCGCTGGCACGACCATCCGCCGGCGCTACTCGACGTTGAGAACCGCACCATCGAGTGGAAAGATGTCTCGCCGGAAAATCTGCAGTCGGCATTTCGAAACCATTTGCCCGTCTGTTGGAACTGTCATATCGCGCAGACATTCCGCCGCGTTCATCCGGAACTGGTTGTGACTCGTCCGCCCCACTGAGCATTGACTGGCCGATCAGAAAACTCTACCCAACTGGAAGAACCACTTTTGATGGCCTGAGTCGCCGACACTCCCGCCCAGGAAGATCGGCCCGAGAGCGGTTTCCGCTACGACGCCGGCTGCCGCGTCTGCGGGAAACGCACTTTGATTGGGGAAGCCGTACATCTTTCCGAACTCAAACGATGCCGACGCGTAGATTTTTCTTCCCACAAACGGTGGCAGCGTAAACAGTTCGTGCAGATAGCCGCTGCGAAAAACGTAGTATTGATTCCCGAGCAGTTCGTTGGAGCCATACGCGCTCAAGCGTCCGGGTCCACCTAGAAAATACTGGGGAATTCCCGTGTGATTGAAGCCGAAAGTGCTCGCTCCTTCCGCCGTGAAAAAGATCGAACCAGCCTTGCTGACCGGCTGAAAATACCCAAGCCGCATTTCCATCGAGGGAAAATTCTCGGTCGTGCCCGGACTTGTGTCTACGAAACGGAAAAGCGTGTCGAACCGGTAGCCGCGTCGCGGGATGATCGGGTCGTCCGTGTGGTCGGTCAGCATCGCCAGCCGGAAATTCCCCGTGCGTCCTGAGATTGACGAGAACTCCGGCGTGCCGAGCCGCAGCTTGGCATCCAGATAGCCGACTTCGTAGCCGGCGCGTATTTGCGTGAACCGGCTGAAGCCAAATCCAACGTCGCCTCCGATGCTTGCGCGGCCCACGCGGTATTCAGCCAGCGGATCGTTCATTCGATAGATCTTGAAGTTCGTGTCGCTCACGCTTCCGTGCGGCGCAACAAACCAGCGGCTCATTGCGGACACTGGCCGGTAAAGCTCGCTAGAGAGTCCGTACGTATTTCCAAACAAAATGTCCGTGCGCCATTCGGAGCGGTAACCTGCTTTGTCCTGCACGGTAAGTCGTGCCGCTTGCGTGAAGTTCACGTCGCCGCTTTCGGAGCCATCCACTTGAAAGCCCAATTGCAAATAAGGCGGCGCGTAGTTTTTTTCGTGCACTGTGATCACGAGCCCGCTTTGCCCGTCGCGATCCGCAATCTGATAGCCCACCGAGTCGAATTTGCCCAAGCCGGTAAGGCGTGTGAGAAGTTTGTCCATCTTCGCGTTGTCGATGGGTTTTCCGGCCAGCGACGCCAGAAACTCTTCCATGTGCTTCGCCGTACTTGCGTCGGTTCCTTCGACCTTCACAAATTGCGGCACCGGAACATCCGTTCGCTTGCGCGCAGCGCGATGGTTCAAATAATCCGTCCAGGTGGCATCATCCAGAGAATAAGGGCTTAGGATCTGTTGCTTAGCTTGCGCTGCTACGGCTCCTTTGTTGATGATCGTTTCTGCCTTCGGGTAGTCCATCGACGTGAATTCCCGCAGATTTACGTTGACGATCAAGTCCGCTCCGGAAAGCCCGCGCAATTCGTTTTCGCGAATAACCACGTCCACCGATCGTCCAAGCACGCTGAAGAGCGACTGAATCTCTTCCGGTTTCGCGGGCGCTGTCTCGAGATGCACCGCGATCACGACGTCCGCGCCCATCTTTCTTACCACTTCCGTCGGAAGATTTCCGACCAGCCCGCCGTCCACATAAACTTTTTCACCATCACGCACCGGAGAAAAAAGCCCGGGAATGGACATCGTGGCGCGCAGCGCTTTTGGCAATGAACCCTGCCCGAAGACTTCTTCCTTGCCGCTCACCAGATCCGTCGCCACGCAACGAAACGGAATCGGCAAATCGTCGAAAGAATTCAGTTTTGAATACGAAACCGTTTCACGGTCTATGAGCAACGTTATGCCTTGCCCCGCATTTAATCCCGCCGGCAGAGACAATCCGTTTTTTAAGCCCAGCACGATTTTGTTTTGGAATGCCCGGCTGTCTTCTTTCCTCCGGTAGGAAAGATCTTCGTAGGGCGTCGCACCGCCGATAATCACATCCCAATTCTGCGCTTCGACAATTTGCTTCAATTCTTGCGGGCTTTTTCCCGTCGCATAAAATCCACCGACCAGCCCGCCCATGCTTGTGCCGGCCACGTAATCCACCGGAATGTGATGATCTTCGAACCATTGCAAGACGCCGATGTGGGCCAGTCCGAGCGCGCCTCCGCCTTCGAGTGCAACGCCGATCTTTGGCCGTGCTTTCGTAGCGAGCGGCGGGCTGTCCGGCGTTTGCGCGACTGCGCCAGTCGCAAACGGAAGTGCACTCAAAATAAAAAGAGCCAGAAACCGTCTCATGGACAGCCTCCCGGAAAGTCGCGCGACACTTTGCGCATGGGCGAGGTACTTGGAAAGTCTACTGTGCTCGGGAGGCAGAGGATACTGATTCAGCGGGGGCCTTTGTTCTCTTGAAGAATGTTGCCGCCGTCTACGACCAGCGACTGGCCGGTGATGTAGGACGCTTCTCGCGATGCAAGGAAGCACGCTGCCGCCGCCACTTCGTCCGGCGTGCCGGCGCGGCCGAGCGGCGTGTGTTTTGCGGCCTCGCGCTCTGAATCGGTGCTGGAAGCAGTCGCGATCCATCCCGGTGCAACCGCATTGATCGTAATGGCCAAGGGGCCAGTCTCCAGGGCGATCGCTCGCATCATTCCGTCTAACGCTCCTTTCGCCGCGCCATAAGCGCCCGACCCGATGTTGCTGACCATCGGCCCGGTCACCGAACTCACATTCACAATCCGTCCGTACTGCTGCTTTCGCATGACTGGCAGGACCGCGCGGGTCATCAGGAATGCAGTGTGCAACGTTATGTCAATTTGCTTTTGCCAGGCTTCGAAAGTCGACGCTTCGATCGTGCGGCCGGAAAGTTCGACGCCGGTCTGGGACATTCCCGCATTGTTCACCAGAATGTCCACGCGGCCGGTCCATGCGAGAACTTCTTCCACTAAATGAGAAGCTGCCTCCGGTTTGGTCAGGTCATGCACTTGCGCCAGTGCGGAAAGCCCCGCTTTGTCGAGCTCGCCGGCGCGCTCAAGGATTCGCTTCGTTGTGGAAGTCATAGCCACTCGCGCGCCTTCCCAGTGCAACTTCCGCGCAATAGCAAAGCCGATCCCTTCGGCGCTGCCCGCTCCGGTTACGATCGCAGTCTGCCCATCGAATCGCCCCACTCCGGCCTCCACTGGCAAACTTGCCTGCGCAATTCTGCCAGAGGCTGCGAGAATTCGGTAGGAAAGCGATTGTTGGGGCGGCGATACACGGGATTCCAGGTTTTTCTTTCCGGTAGAATTTCGCGACGATCTTTGAGGACGGCTAAAACTCACGCCATGCGATGGCGAATTGGAGGATTGCCGGTCGTCCGCTCACGTAGTCTAATGAATACAACGATCGATTCATTGCACAGAGGAACGGACCCCATGGCTGAAGCTCGACGGAAACCGGAACTGGACACGCTCGACCACGTAGCCGTCAGCGTTCAGGATGTCGCCGGCTCGGTGAAGTGGTACACATCGCGCTTCAAATGCCGTGTCGTCTATCAAGACGCGACTTGGGCGCTGTTGGAATTTGGAAATGTTCGGCTGGCATTCGTTGTGCCCGAGCAGCATCCGCCGCACATTGCGATTTTGGGCGATCCCAAAGTTTATGGCGAACCAAAGATTCACCGCGACGGCACTTCGTCCGTCTACATTCAGGATCCGGACGGCGCAAATATCGAGATCCTTCAATTGGCAAAATAATCAGCCCAGACCAGCTCTGTCTGCCTGTTTGTGCTATTCCAGATGCACCGTGGGCTTGATCGTTTGTTTGTCTTTCGCGATCTTCAACAGTTCCGGGTAAAACTGCACAAAAGAATGTTCTACGGCCGCGTTTTGGTCGTGGCATTTCCAGCAG
The DNA here is from genome assembly GCA_035295625.1 of Candidatus Acidiferrum sp. Classification (GTDB taxonomy): domain Bacteria; phylum Acidobacteriota; class Terriglobia; order Acidiferrales; family UBA7541; genus Acidiferrum. The sequence goes on from DATGIS010000061.1 coordinate 19,775, forward strand.
TCGTTCTTGCTCGGGCTCATCGAATCGGCGGTGCCTTGCTGGCCATCGAAGTTGAAATATGCCCACTTGTCCGCGAACCTTTTTTCGTCCTTCACTTCGACGTCCAGCCCCATAAATTCGCTTTGATAGTTCCCATGCTTGTTGATCGAACCTTTTGACGCAGAGCCGTACTCCTCCAGCACAAACATGGTTTTGTCCGGCCAGGTTCCGTGCTGCACAAAGTAGTCGTACGACGATGGGGTCACGAACACGTTCGTGAACATCAAGTGATCGCTGGCTGTTTGCGAGTAGCTCATGCCGTATCCGGAAGAAAGATACGCCCACTTGCGATAGCCCATTGGACGCACCAACTTGCCGTCGTTTCCATATTGAGGAGCCCCGACCATTTCAGCCGCGTGGACTCCCGCCTTCGGTTGCGCCATCCAACTGCCGATCCCCGCCAAGACCATCGCTCCCAGGCTTACCAATATCGCTTTTCGCATGAACCTGCCCCCTTACAAAAACGTACCGACATTTTGCCGCCGACCGGGCCACGGGTCTAGAACGAAACAAACATTCCCGAGAATTGCTTGAGATGCAATTTAGATGGCGTTTTGGTTTACATCATGCAGGAATTCTCGGAATCGCGCCGGAGTCTCTCCTACTACGCTCCGAAACACGCGCCCCATGTGGCTTTGATCGGCGAAGCCCGCGTCCGCTGCCAGTTCGTCCAGCGCAGGCCAGCCGCGCGACATCTCCGCGCACACAAACTGAACGCGCAAGCGATTCACATACTCACCCATCGTGCATCCGTGCTTTTTGCGGAACACACGCGAAAGGTGAATTGGATGCACGCCGACTTCCGCGGCCAGCCTCTCCAACGTGAGTTGTTCGCGGTACGACGCGCGCAGCATATCCACTGTTTTGCCAAGCCACGCCGGCGCTGAATGCACCGTCGAACGGGAAGCGATCCCGCAGCGCTCGATCATCTCGGCACAGATTTCTTGCATCTGAAAACTATCCAGCGTCCCAGCCTTGAATCCGCGATAGAGGCGCAAGCCTAGCCAGGTCGTTTGCGCTCCACAAAGATCCGGCGTGAAGTTCGGCGCCGTCAAATATTCCCGCACCTTGTTCCAAAACGCGTCGCGTACCTCGATGCAAAACATACGCGAGCCGCACGCACCAATTTCGTCCACGTGAGTAAACTCGGGCGGATGAAATCCGAGCGTAAACGGGCTGTATTCGGTCGCGCGATCGGTAATTTTCTCGGTATATCCGCCGTCCAAAAGCAGTCCGAAGTACGCCGATTCGTGGGTGTGCTGCGGCAGCTTCCTGCCATGCGCATGGACAATTTCGCTGAGCACCAGCCCCGCGGCTTCCATTCGCCGCTGTGTCGCGCCGTAGAACTGTCCCGTTTGCAGGTTGGAACTCATGTCAGGTGCTCGCCTCGCGACACACTCACTATCCCCTTCGACGCGCGATTCAGCCGGTCGTTTCGTCCGGAACGGGTTCGCCCACTTCGCACAGAGCCGCATTGGCTTCCTGTTCGGGACGTTTCAAACGATTTGCCAGTCCAATGCCGAGCAAAACGAGCGCGCCGCCAACCAGCAGCGGTCCGGTCAGAGGCTCGCCTAAAAAGATCGCCGCCAACACTGCCGTCAATGGTCCCTGAGATAGTAGCGAAACGGATGTCACCGTCGCCGGTAGATGCCCCATCGCGTAGGTCAGCGCAAAGTATCCGCCCAACTGGGAAACCAATCCGAGTCCGAGCAGCGCCGCGAACGAGCGCCCCGACGGAACTCCGAGTGGCACTCGCATCGCCAGATTGAGCAGCAACAAAAATGCCGCGCTCGACACTATTGCCATCCGCAAAAACACCAGCGTTCCCGTATGACCGCGCACTTGTTCCGTCGCCAACAGGTAAACCGCGAAAAACGCCGACGCCGCGAGCGCCATCGCGTCGCCCCAACCTAAATGCGCGTGGTGCCGCAAATCGCCCCAAACAATCACGAGGGATCCTGCCACCGCCAGCGCTAATCCCAGCCAAAACGCCGCAGCCGGCCTGCGCCGCAATACCATCCAACTGATCAATCCCACAAAAATCGGTGTGTTATTTCCAAGGAGCGTCGCGTTTGCCGCCGATGTCTGCAATATCGATGTATTGTAAAACGCCAGGTCGAGCGCGAAGAAAATTCCGCCGACACAAATAATCGCCAGCGTTCGCCGGTCCACACTCGGCTTTTTTCGATCCACGAGCCACGTCGGAGCCAACACCAGCGCGGGGATCAGCAGCCGGTAAAACGCCGACGCTGGTCCCGGGATATCTGTCCACCGAACGAAAATGGCGGACCACCCAATGCAAAGAATCCCTCCCATGAGGGCAAGATAGGCAAGCGACCGGCTGGAGCTAAGCGAGGGACCCGCGCCACTCGTCATCGCGGCGGAGGAAGCAGATCGTTGTACTCGGGATGCTTCGCCATGTACGAAGCGGTGTAAGAACACGCCGGAACCACTTGCAACTTTTCGCCCCGCGCATATTCCAGCGCCACGCGCGTCAGCTTTGCCGCGATCCCTCGTCCCTCAAGCACCGGCGGCACTTCCGTGTGCTGGATCAACATCCGCCCCGGAACAATTTTGTAGACCAGTACGGCCGTCAGCCCTTGCACGTCGGCTTCAAACCGCTTTGCCGGCAGATTGTGCCTTACTTCGATTTGGTCCACGGCAAAGTCCATCGTCAGCTCTTTCCGCCGGCGCTGCTCGCTTCGTCCGACAAAAACACGCGAGCCAGCTCTCCATGCTCCATCACAACGTTGGGATCGTGCTGAATCGCATCAAAATATTTTTTTTGGAAGGCGTCGCCATGCGCTGTCGGCGTAAACATTTTTCGCGCCAGGGCGACCGCCGTCTCCGCATCAGCAGGTACAACTTGCGCTTCGCCGGTCAGCGTTTCGTCAATTCGCACGACAAATTCAGAAATGTTATGAAGCCATGCAAACTGCGGATGATCCACAACCAGCCGAAAGAACTCCCCTACATTCACCGCGCCAAATTCCTTTTCGTAGGTCCGGCGCTCCATATCAATCAACGTTTTGTGCAGCCGAAGCAGCGCGCTGCGCAGCGCCACGAGCTTTTCCCGCGCGCCTGGATCGTCGCCGTCCCGCCTCGGATTGCTTGGAGATGCCGTCGTCATAGTCCCCGCGCCTCAGTCATGATATTTCTGTTCTCCGACGGGCAACGCGACCGGCAACCGATTCCCCTGCGGCGGCAACGGGCACGTCGCGTAGGGCGTATAGGCACACGGCGGATTTTGCAGGCGGTTGAAGTCGAGCACGAGTTCGCCCGGTTTGTCCAATCCGTTCGACGGAAATTTCGTGTACAAAAACCGGCACGCTCCGTATGTTGTCGTCGCGCTCGTCGTGTCCTTCATGATGAAAAAAAGATCGGTCGTATCCGGCTCTTCCAGGACTGGCTCCAGCCGGTACGTCTTGCCCTGCAAAGTAAATTCCGCCGCGCCCGGCACCGGCGCCGCATAACTGGTTCCGACGAGCGTCGCCAGTTGCACCGTTTTTTGCGGCGAATAGGGAATCCACTTTGCCGTCACCCGGTACGCCGCATCTGGCGCATACCATTTCAGCCCGTGGAATTGTTGCAAGGAAGGAGAGTGCGAATCCTTGATGCGCAGTGCAAACCGATCCGCGCGACGAATCGCATATAAGTTCAACGTCCCAATCAGCAAGTGCGGGCTATTTTTGTCGTCATCCGCATCGGTCCTCAGCACTTGTTGTTTCGCCACCGCCCCGCCCACCGTTAATCCCGCCGGAAACCCGTCCTTCGGCGGCATGAGCGTTACGACATTATTTTCCAGATGGAATATTCCGAGGTGGGCCGGATGCGCCGCCGAGAGTTTCACTTTGTTGTCTGGCGCGGAACCAACGCTCGTATCGCCGGGCTGCAGCCACTCCAATCCCACCAGTGACATCCAGCCGTCAGGCTTCTGCAGGCCCGCTGCCCGCTTCTCCCGGAATTCGCTGACTTCCTTCTGCCACGCAGCATCCTGGCCGAACGCTGCTCGTCCCGCGAACGCAAATTGCAACAGGCAAGCGAGCAAAAAGGCGAGAACCGCATTCCGTTTGCGCATACGGAAGTATAGCGCGAGGCCGCCGCGAGAATCACGTTGGCAACGCAATTTTGCTGGCCGATTGGTGGTAGGATTCGGCTGGTGAAGTGCCTTCAATTTCAACGGGCGGAGTTTTGAAAAATGATCGCAGCGGCCGACCGTGCACGCAGTTCAGCTGAAATCAGGCGCGCGAAATTGGCAGACGTCCCGGAGTGCGCCCGCATCTGCTTCGACGCGTTCACGGTGGTGAATCGCCATCACAATTTTCCGCCCGACTTCCCGAGTGTCGAAGTCACGGGCGAAGTGTTGACATGGATGTTTTCTCACGAGCGATTTTATTGCGTCGTCGCCGAGCTCGGCGGAAAAATTGTCGGCAGCAATTGCCTGGATGAACGATGCGACATCGCAGGCGTCGGCCCAATCACGGTCGATCCGGCCGTTCAGAACTCCACGGTCGGCAGGCAATTAATGCGCTCCGTGATGGATCGCGCCGAGGAAACAAAATCAGTAGGCATTCGCCTGATTCAAGCCGCGTTTCACAACCGCTCTTTGTCTCTCTACACGAAACTTGGTTTTGACACGCGCGAGCCTTTGTCTGTGATGAACGGACCGGCAATCGGCCGCGTGCCCGCGCCTTATTCCGTTCGTCCCGTGACGAATGCGGACGTCGACGCCTGCGACGCACTCTGCCATCAGGTGCATGGCCACAAACGCCGCCTCGAACTGCTCGATGCAATTGCGATGGGCACGGCTCGCCTCGTCGAATTGCAAGGGCGCGTCGTCGGTTATGCAACCGCGCTCGGTTTCTTCGGCCACGCCGTGGCGGAAAACACTCGCGACATGCAGGCCCTCATCGCGGGCGCTGACCAGATTCTCGGCTCGGGAATTCTCATTCCCACGCGCAACGCCGCGCTATTTCGGTGGTGCCTCGAGCAAGGCCTGCGGGTCGTAGAGCCAATGACGTTGATGAGCATCGGCTATTACAACGAGCCCGCCGGCGCTTTTTTCCCATCCATCACATTCTGAGCTCAGAGAAAAGGGGAAGAGCCATAGCTCTTCCCCGCCAAAAAACATCCTCTACGATTTCACCACGTTCAAGTTGTTCTTCACCGAAAACACATTCGGCACCCCGTTCGCGCGCAAACCGGCCAGATTCTTGTCGGATTCGCTGTCCGCCACGCCTTCCAGCGTCACGTTTCCATTTTTCACGATGATGTGAATCGACGGTACGCTCGCCACGGCATAGCGGCTTAGCGCCGCATCACCGTAAATCGCGCGGTACACTGCTCGCCGCAGTTGATCGTCCATCGGCGATACCGGCAGCACTTCGATCTGATTTTCGACCTTGCCAACTCCCTCGATCGATTTCACCGCGGCTTCCGCGTCCGATTTCAAAGTCGGCCGCACAACCTGTCCCATCAACACGACCTTGTCGCCTTCCACGCGATACGCCAGATTGTCGAACACCGAGTAGTACGGCAGCATCACCAACTCGTGCCGCACTTCCTTGATCAACTTGCTCGCCGGTTTCGGCTCGTTTTGCGCTCCGCTTGCGGCCTGCGCCGGATACGGCATGCTGGCCAGGCTCAAGGCGAGCAGGGAACCAATTGCAAGGGCCCGAATCTTTTGAAACATAGTTACTTCTCCTCAGTGCCTGATTTTCTTACCTGCCATATTAGATTCTTCTATCGGCGGGAAAGCTGTATCTCAGGTCACCGGCGGAATGCTAGCATTGGAAAATAATGTTTGCACGGCACCAAAACTTTTCCCCGGCTGTGGTGTTTGATTTAGATAGCGCGAGGAGAATTTCGCCTTGCTTTTGATCGCGCACCGCGGCGCCTCGGGTTACGCGCCCGAAAATACCTTGGCTGCCTTTCGCAAAGCGGTTGCCATGGGCCTCAGCTTCATCGAAACAGATCTTCAGCTTTCGCGCGACGCACGCTTCGTCGCAATTCACGACGACACCGTCAACCGCACTACCAACGGACAGGGCGCCGTCCACGAACTCACTCTTGCCGAGCTTCGCCGTCTCGACGCCGGCTCCTGGTTCGGCAGTTCGTTCACTGGAGAACGAATTCCCACGCTCGAAGAAATTCTCGATTTTGCAAAACGGCACGACGTGGTTTTCTATCTTGAGTTGAAACCCGGCGGTTCGTGGGGCGGTGAACACGCTTTGATTGGCGCGCTTCGCGATTCTGGTGAAATCGCCCGCACGGTCGTCATCTCCTTCGATTCTTCCCTCGTCGCTACTGTTCGTCGTGCCGAGCCAACCTTGATGACTGGACTTCTCTATGACGGCCAACTCGACAGGCCGATCGAGAGAACTTTCGAAATCGGTGCGCGCCAGCTTTGCGTTCGCGGCGACCTCGTCACGCCTGCCTTGGTAGCCGAAGCGAAGAGCCGCGACCTGCAAGTCATCTGCTGGACCGTAAACCATCCCGCCCACATGCGTCTTCTTGCGAACGCCGGCGTCGCTGGCATCATGAGCGACTATCCGGATCGGCTCAACGCCGTTCAGCCCAAGCCTTAGATAATTCTCACGTTTAGTAGCTCTCGCAACAATTTCGTTGCGTCGTAGTAACTCGCGTGCTATCGTCATTTCCTCTCTCCCTGTAGTTTTCAACGCTCGTAAAAAATGCGAAACGGAGTGCTTTGTCCCATGCGCCCAAACTCCCACGCCCGCCGTGTTGTTCATTTTTTAACTTTGACCATCCTGTTTGGTTGTTGCTTCACACTTCCAGTAGCGGCTCAGTCTGGCCCGCCGCCCCTTTCACCGGAAGAAATCGAGCGCGACACCGTCGACCATACCATCGCTCAGCTAAGAGCGCAGTGCGCGAGCTTCACCAAAACTTTTCAGAGCATCACCGATGTGGAACAAGCGACGAGCGACCTCGTGGAACTGCAGCGGAATCAAATCGGCGGCGAGCTGCAATCGCTCTCTGAAATTCGCAGACGGCTGCAAGCCATCATTCAGATCTCGGCGCTGCTGCCTCAATTCACCGGCGCAGCGCACACTACCGCTCAAAATAAGGTTGTGGAACTGCAGTTCGAGCTGGCAAAACTCAAGGCCGCCGCACCGAAACCGACCACAACTGGTTGTGCCGCGACGCCGGGATCGACTCCGCCCCCAGTTGCTCCCCAAACCAACTCGAATTCGGTTTCGGCCCCTGCAAATACGACTGCTCCGCCTCAGACAACTGCGCTGACCGATCCGCCGCCACAGGATTCAAAGAACAAAACCAACAATTCGTCGACGCAGCTACCAGCGGGCGGAGCGCTCGCTGGACGCGTCCTGGATGATTTGACAGGACAGCCACTCGCCGACGCTTCGGTCATCGCCAAATGCGGCGCAAACGGCGAGGGCGAATACAACTCCCGAACCGACGCGGCTGGCTTTTATCATTTTGACGCGATCCTCGAATCGACCTGCCTGATTCGCGCCGCGAAATTTTTGACGCCTTTGGAAGTCGACATGGGGAAAAAGAGCACACCGGCCGCCGCCTTTGATCGCAACAAAACCTATGACATCGGCTCCACCGCGAACAATGCCGAAGTCATCTCAGCCGTCGCCAAAGCCCATGCGGAGGACGGCCCGCAGCTCACGCTTCGTAGCTACCAGGAACGCACGGTGAAGAATCTCACTCCCAGCAGCAGTGGCACTCCGACTCTTGTGCAAGACCTGCGCTTGAGTGAGCGCCGCGCCAGCATCGGCGAATTCGCTCGCACCATCGTCGGTTTCGAGCAAAGCGGCGCCAGCTCCGCGCCGAGCGTTCAGAAATATTTCACCGATTTTTGGGTCAGTATTCCGTTTCCATTGCTGGCGCACCGCCGCGAGACTTTCAAATCTCGAATCGAAGACTTCAATTTCGGGATGCCCTTCCGCCTCTGGGGCGATTTCCGCATCACCAGCGTTCCGCAGCAGGTTTCGAGTTCGATTGGCGAATTTGCCGTCACCTTCACCGATCAGATTGGCGCTGTGAAGGTCAACCAAGTCGCTCAGGCCACGGAGTTCATGATTGGTGGCGAATATCGCCTCATGCACTGGGGCGTTACGAGCAGCCGTCTGCTCAGCTTCGACCAAAGCTCCCGCGAGCGCTTCGCCCTCTATGCCACGACCGGATTTGGCCGCATCACTCCACTGAATCCTCGCGATTCCCTCGAGGTCTTCAAGAATCCCACGCCAGGCACGGAACCCGACTTTGACAACCAGATTGCGCGCCAGAATCTCACGAGCCAAATTGCCGGTAAGCAATTCCTCGCCTTTATTCCGGACGATCGCTACAAGTTTTACAAGGAGTACTACACCGGCTTCCGCATCAAGACTTTTTACTATGATCGCGATACCGACGAACCTCTTCGCCGTTTCCCCGCCACTCTCGAAGCTTCGTTCGGCCAGAACGAAACAGTCACCGGCGGTCGCCTCCACCGCGTCGTCGCGCGCCTGGAAGGTTTTTATCCGCTCCCATACGACGCCGTCCACTTCATGTATCTCTTTGGCACTGCGGACCTGATTATGGGTGGGCAAAAAGGCGGCCGGGCGATTCTCCTGGACCCAGCCACAAACGCTCCCGCAATTCCCGACCCGAGCGTGTTCATCATTCATGCGCCGCAACTCGATCGCGACCACTATCGTCTGGGCGTGGGAATTGATTTCCTGCAACTCGTCGATGCGATCAAAAACAAGAACAAAGACAAGCCCGCCACGGAAGCGCCAGCGCCGGCGCCCGCTAAGAACTGACCGCTGCGAATTTGTGAAAGAGCGCGGCGAGCTGCGCGACGCTTAATTCTTCCGCGCGCGCGCTGGGTGCCAGCTCCATTGTTTCAAGCAGCGAACGCGTTGTGGTCGGTTCCGAGACAGACCGCAAATTATTCACCAGTGTTTTGCGTTTCTGCGCGAAACACAATTTCACAAACTCCAGGAACCTCTCGCCGTCCGCAATCTGCGCCGTCTTTCGCTCTCCCGGCAGCCGCATACTCACAAGCGCGGAGCCAACTTCCGGCGGTGGACGAAACGCTTCCCTCGGAATTTCCAGCGAGATCAACGGCCACGAAAAGTATTGCGTCAGCACGGACAGATAGCCGTAGTCGCGTGTTCCCGGCTTTGCCACGAGACGAAGTGCCACTTCCGTTTGAATCACAACGTGAATCTCATCGATCAAATCGGCGAACTCGAATAAATGGTGCAGAATCGGCGACGTGATGTAGTACGGCAAATTTCCGTAGACTTTGATCCGCCGTCCCGCCGCCAGCTCGCGCAAATTCGTTTTCAGCACGTCGTTATGATGGACGGAAAGATTCGGAAATTCCTTCGCAAGTTCAGAGAGGCGTTTCGCCAGCGGCGGATCCAGCTCCACGGTGACCACTGGCAGTCCCGCGCCGGCCAGGTGCCGCGTCATCTCGCCGTGCCCGCCGCCGATTTCGATCCAGCAAAAATCCTTTCGCTCGCCTCCGACCGAAAAATTCGATGTATTCCTGGAGACTCCAATCTCGCGCGCGATCTCCTCGCGCCAATTCGGATCGTCTAAAAAATGTTGGCCAAGCCGTTGTCGCGCCATCGGAAGGGAAGTGTATCAGGAAGCCGCATCCACCTATGCGTGTAGGGGCAGTGAGAACCGCGCCGCAATCATCCGCGCATTTTCGTGTGGTGAAGTGTGCGTGCTATTCAGCGTCAGCTGCGGCGCCGGCATTTTCGGTGAATCAAATACGCCATCTGCCTTCAGCTCGCGATACAGCTCCAGCGAAACCAGCTTTTTGTGATTCCGTCGCTCCGCCGTATCGATGCGGCCCTCAAGCACGTTTGGATCGCACACTATTTCTACAAACTCGACCGCGCCGCCGCGAGCCGAGACTCGTTGCACTGTCTCCGAAATAAAGCTCCGCCGCACGGAATTCTCAGGATTGAACGTGAAGATTAATCCCCGCAGCGAAGCCGCTGCTTCTTCGATCACGGAGAGCCAGATCGATTCGCGCAATTCGACGAACGGCTCGCTGCCAAACTCAAAAACTGACAGCAGCAGGTCCACGGTCAGGTGGTTGTGAAATAATTTGTAACCGGTCAGCGCCGACAATTCCCGAGCGATCGTCAACTTTCCCGTTCCCGGCAGTCCATAAAGAAAAATCAGCTTCATATCGGGCCCACGCTCCGCTCAATCCACAAGTATAAACGAGACAAACGCCCTCTCACTCTCTCGCCGAGAACCTCCGGAGCGCTTGACGCATCTCCACGGCTCCTATAGCGTACTTTGAGCCGATTATACGTATGCGAATCCTGTTCGTGGCATCCGAAGGCCTGCCGTTTTCAAAAACGGGCGGCCTCGCCGACGTAGTGGAAGCCCTTCCGAAGGCGCTCGTCGCGAGGGGCCACGAAGTCGCCGTCGTTCTCCCGCGCCATCGCGGCACAAAAACCTCCGCCATCGTCATGCCGAGTCTCACCATTCCGATCGGCTCCCGCTTGCGTTTTCCCGCCGTCGCTGACGGCACGCTTCTCAACGGCGTCCGTTATTTTTTTGTCGACGATCCCGCCTACTTCGATCGCGACGGCCTCTACGGCACGGCCACTGGCGATTTTTGGGATAACGCGGAACGCTTCAGCGAGTTTTCCCGCGCCGCCATCGAAATTGCGAAGCACGTATGGCCCGCCGATGTTATCCACTGCCACGATTGGCAAACCGCGCTCGTTCCTGTCCTCCTCCGTTCTTCCTATTCCGACGATCCCGTCATGAAAGATATTCCTGTCGTCTTCACGATTCACAACATGGGCTATCAAGGTCAGTTCAATCGCGACGTCCTCGACCGCGCTGGAATTCCCGCAGCCACGTTCACTCCCGCCGGCATCGAGTTTTATGGCGACGTAAATCTTCTCAAGGCCGGTATCGTCTACTCTGATTACGTCACCACGGTCAGCAAACGCTATGCGCAGGAAATTCAGACGCCCGCATATGGCTACGGCCTCGACGGTGTCGCGCGCGGCCGGGGTGATCGCCTCGTCGGTATTTTGAATGGCGTCGACTACGCCGCGTGGAATCCTGCGAAGGACCCGCTTATTCCCGCGAAATATTCCCCCAAGGACTTATCCGGCAAACTCACGTGCAAACAGGATTTGCTGCAAACTTTCAGCTTGCCGGACGTTCCCGGCCGCCCTGTTGTTGGTATCGTCTCTCGCTTCGCCGATCAAAAAGGTTTCGATCTCATCGCCGAAGTCGCCCCTGAAATCATGCGCGAAGACATGGCGCTCGTCGTTCTCGGCACCGGCGATCGCAAGTACGAAGACCTTTTCCGCACGCTCCACGAAGCGTACCCGGATCGTGTCGGCATCAAAATCGCCTACGACAACACCATCGCGCACAAAGTCGAAGCCGGCTCCGACATGTTTCTCATGCCTTCGCGCTACGAACCTTGTGGCTTGAATCAGATTTACAGTTTGAAGTATGGTACCGTCCCAATTGTTCGTGCCACCGGCGGTCTCGACGACACGATCGAGCTTTTCGATCTGGAACACGGCACCGGCACCGGCTTCAAGTTCTGGGACTATACTGGCGGCGCTTTGCTTTACACAATTCGTCAGGCGCTCCATCATTTTGCTGATGAGCGCATCTGGAAGCGCATTCAGTTGAACGGCATGGAAAAAAATTTTTCTTGGAAGACGCCTGCCGCGGAGTACGTAAAGGTCTACGAGGCCGCGCGGGCGGCAAGGGGATTGGGGCAGCCGGCGCGTAACCAAATGCCTGTTGCAACATCTAATTAACCTGACAAAGGAGACAAGCGGCCGTGCTCACGGGCTAAGCCGCGGAAGGTAAAGAACATGGCGGAAAACATTCTTGCAGCTACCGATGGAAATTTTGAAAGCGAAGTACTTTCGGCAAGCAAATCGCAGCCAGTGCTCGTAGATTTTTGGGCGGAATGGTGCCGCCCGTGTCACATGCTCGCCCCGACCGTTGCGGAAATCGCAAACGACTACGCGGGCAAAATCAAAGTCATGAAGCTCAACGTGGACGAAGCGATGAACTCCGCGGGCCGGTACAACATCCGCGGCATCCCCACGATTCTCGTGTTCAAAGACGGCCAGGTCGTCGAACAAATCGTCGGCGCGGTCCCCAAGGACCAGATCACCAAAGCCGTCGATCGCCACGTCGGCTAATTTCACCGGCTCCCAAATTCGTCAGGCGTGCGTCGCAAATGCGGCGCACGCTTTTTTATTGTCACCGTTGACCCGATTATTTCGTCTTGCTACCTTCTTCCGCACCCATGGAGCCTTCTTCGAGCAGTACACGCATTCCTGAGCTCGACGGAATTCGCGGCATCGCCATCCTCAGCGTCCTTTGCTTTCACTATCTTTCTATGGAAGGTCTTACGGCGCAGGGAAGCATCACCGACCGGTTGCAGCGTCTCGTCATTCTCGGTGGTACGGGCGTGGATCTCTTTTTCGTACTGTCCGGTTTTCTCATTGGCGGAATTCTGCTCGATGTCAAAGAGTCGCCTCGCTTTTTCAGCACCTTCTACATTCGTCGCTTCTTCCGTATCTTTCCGGTCTACTACGCTTGGATCACGGCGTACATCCTGGTCGCCGCTTTCGGCGGAAAACGCCTGCTTGCACTTTCTCATTCTGGAAAAGCGCCTCCCCTCGACTTTGACATCTACAACCACTATCTATTCATTCAGAATTTTTTTCTCGACCGGTTGCACAACCTCGCTGGCTCCTGGTTCGATCACACATGGTCGCTCGCCGTCGAGGAACAGTTTTACGTCCTGATTCCGCTTCTCATCTGGCTGTTTTCCCGAAGGGCATTAAAGTTGTTTCTCTTTTTCGTTGTGTTCTCTCAGCCTCTGCTCCGCGTCCTTCTGTTCAAGACGGCCTGGGTCAGCGCCGGGTTAATCGGCCAACTGACTCTCACGCGCGCCGACGTTCTCGCGTTCGGCGTGCTGGCAGCCGTCTATTGGCGCGACGAGTCCACGCGCACTTGGCTGCAGAAAAATCCTCGCTGGATCTATGCCGCGCTGTTTATTTTATTCATCGGCTTCGCCGCCTTCTGGAAATGGTCGCCTTACGAGCGCGCCTTCGCGATGGAAGCCGTGGGCTTCTCGACGATCGCCATGTTTTATACAGTCCTGCTCGCCGCCGCCTTATGCATTCCGAACGGCCCGATCGCCGCTCTCACGCGTTCAAATCTTCTCCGTCAGATCGGGGCCGTTTCGTACTGCATGTACCTGATCCATCTGGTCGTCGACGTTGCTTGCCACGCCGTGATTCTTCACGCGACACCAAAAACTTCGAATTTGCGTGGTGCGTTCGTCACTGTATTTGCTGCCGTTTTGACCTTTGCAATCGCAAAAGTGTCGTGGGTGATTCTTGAACGCCCATGCCTTCGATTTGGCCACACATTCCGCTACGGACCTTGAGAACGCGCCATGACAGAAATCGTCCGCTGCCACTGGGCGCAAAAAGAAATCAACATTCCGTATCACGACGAGGAATGGGGCGTCCCGGTCCGCGACGACCGCGTGCTTTTTGAATTTCTGATTCTCGAAGGCGCTCAAGCCGGACTTAGTTGGGACACCATCCTCAAAAAGCGCGCCCGCTATCGCGAGGCCTTCGACAATTTCGATGCGCACAAAATCGCGCGTTACGACGCAAAGAAAGTCCGCGCGCTTCTCGCCGACCCGGGCATCATCCGCAACCGCCTGAAGATCGCTTCGGCAATTTCCAACGCGCAGGCGTTTCTAAAAGTTCAGGAAGAATTCGGCAGCTTTCATTCCTATCTCTGGCAATTCGTTGGCGGAAAACCCATCAAGAACGCCTGGAAACTCCACAAACAGGTTCCCGCAAGAACGAAACAGTCCGATGCCATGAGCAGAGACTTACAAAAACGTGGCTTCCGCTTCGTCGGCTCCACGATTTGCTACGCCTTCATGCAAGGCACCGGCATGGTCAACGATCATCTCGTCACCTGCTTCCGCTATCGCCAGGTAGCGTAGCCAGTCTTAGCTGCGCACTCGCCGGCGCTCGTTGTCCGCCATCACGGAAAAATTTCCACGTCAATTACGTGATACGGTTTTTCTCCCGCGCTTCCCACGCGGTGCGTGTACGCCCGCCCCGCTGCTTTGTGAAATCCAACCCGCCCCGGCACCACATCTCCCGGCGTGCTCCACTCACCCATGCCTTTGTCAGTCCACGGCTGCGACTTCGATTTGTCGCCGCTCAACTCCACGCTCACATTATCGTTGCTGTGCGTATGAAACAGCGCCACCTGCCCCACTGGAAACAAAACGTCCAGCACCCGCACATACTGGTTTTGCAAAACGGCATGATGATGTGGCTCCATCTCGACCGGCACCGGCTCGTGTAAACTTCCCAGCTCGTAGCTTTTTGGCGCCACCGGAATCGCCGCAGCCGTCGCGCCTTTCACTTCAATCTCAACCGTTTCCACCGGCGCATCCGTCAAATTCTCCGCCGAGTGCGTAACACTATCTCCCCAATAAATCTCGCCGGGCTTCCTCTGCGTCTCCTGCGTCTTCCCATCGGACGTCGTCACGCGCAAATGACTGCCCGTGATCGCAACCACCGCGCGCCCAGTGTGGCTGTGCATCGGCGATGTCGCGCGCGGCGCATAATGCACGCGCGTCACGCGAATCTGCTCGTTTTCAAATTCCACTTTTACTGTGTACCCCGCAGCCGCCGGTTCCTGCACTCGCACCGAAAAAACTCCCACCGCCAACACAAGTATCGCAACTTTTATCCCGTTCATCGGATTCCTCTTGCGCGAGCATATCCGCCACCGCAGCATGTTGCAACGCTTTCGCGTCCTCCGCAGCCACTTCCCGCGCGCTTGCGTTGCGTCAACTGCCAGCGTAGAGTTTCTAACTGTCTGCTTTCTGTTTTTCCTTTGAAATTTTTGTGCCCTTCGCCCTTGGGAGGGTATGTGTGAGCGAGGCTCGTGAATGAAATCGGTTGTCGTCGTAGGCGCGCAGTGGGGAGACGAAGGTAAGGGCAAAGTCGTTGACTATCTCGCGGGCTCGTTCGATTACATCGCTCGCGTTGCTGGCGGCCACAACGCCGGCCATACCGTCATCATCGGCAAGGAAAAACACGTCCTTCAGTTGATTCCCTGCGGCATTCTCCGCCCCAAGCAGCACGCCGTCATCGGCACTGGCGTCGTTATCGATCCCGCCGCTCTCGTCAACGAAATTGAAACGCTTGCCAAAAATGGTATCGACGTCAAAGGCCGCCTGCACATCAGCAATCGCGCTCATCTTATCTTTCCGTATCACCGCGAACTCGACAAAGCCGCCGAAGGCGCGCGCGGCGCAAATAAAATCGGCACCACTTCGCGCGGCATCGGCCCCGCTTACGAAGACAAAATGGCGCGCCGAGGCCTCCGCATGTGCGATCTTCTCGATCCCGCGCTCTTCCGCGAAAAAGCCGCTCGCGTCGTCGCCGAAAAAAATCGTCTCGCCAAAGGCGCGTATGGCGCGGACATAGACTTCTCGCACGATGTCGAAGAGACGTTGCGGCAGGGCGAAAAAATCAGCGGCTACATTTGCGATACCGCCGAACTCGTCAATCAAGCGCTCGATTCCGGCAAATCTGTTCTCTTTGAAGGCGCGCAAGGCACGATGCTCGATATCGATCACGGCACGTATCCCTACGTCACCAGCTCCAGCGCGATTTCCGGCGGTGCCACCACCGGCGTCGGCGTTCCCCCCACAAAAATCAAGCACGTCCTCGGAATCTCGAAAGCTTACACCACGCGTGTCGGCGGCGGCCCGTTCCCCACGGAAATGCCCGACCTCGACGCCAAAGCCATTCGCGAACGCGGCAAGGAGTTCGGCGCCGTCACGGGACGCCCGCGCCGGTGCGGTTGGCTCGATCTCGCCGTCTTGCGTTACGCCAAAATGATCAACGGCATCGATTCGCTCGTCGTCACCAAACTCGACGTCTTCGATACCCAGCGCGAAATTCAGGTCTGCACCGGCTACAAATACAAAGGCTCGCCGCTGGGCGAAATGCCCGCGCTCGCTGAAGAATACGAACACGTCACGCCCGTTTACAAAACGCTCCCCGGCTGGGAACAGGAAACCTACGGCGTCAAAGACGCTGCCAAACTTCCGAAAGCCGCGATCGACTACATGCGCTTCATCGGCGATTTCCTGCAAGTCGAAATCGGCATGATCTCCACCGGCCCTGAGCGCGACGCCACCATCATTCCCGAAGGCACCCTCCTCGCCCGCTGGCTGTAGCGCGCGCTTCTGCTCGCATTGGGGTTTATTACGTACCGCCGGCGGCATCTTGCCGGCGTTTCTCTCTTTTTGTTTTTCGATCTCGTAGGGCCCGCTTTCCGAAGCGGGCCGCTCCGGCAACACATCGCCCTCTTTATTTGGACTGCGGCAACCCCGCTGCCGCCTTTTGCAATCTTCGCCTCTCGCGAAGCGATCACGGGCCAGCCTTGCTGCCCCGGTCATCACCACACTCCTACTTGCATCGATCTTTTCCAGCTGCGAGTCATTCCTTCGATGCCTCCACGCTATACTGATTCCTTCATGCGCACCTTCGACGAAGCCCGCCGCGACATCGCCCGCGAACTCGGTCTCCTTGCGCATCCTACGTCGTTGCGGTGCGAGATCGTAGCTCTTGGCGATTCCCTCGGCCGCACACTCGCCAACGAAATCCGCGCCGATCGCCCTTACCCGCCCTTCGACCGCTCCATCCGCGACGGTTTTGCCGTCCGCGCCTCCGACGTCGCCGCCGGTGCAAGACTGAAATGCATCGGCGAACTCAAAGCAGGCGACACGCCGAAGATTTCCGTCACGCCCGGAACCTGCATACAAATCATGACCGGCGCCGCTGTCCCGCAAGGCGCAGACGCCGTTGTCATGATCGAGCACACACGCGCTGAAGCCGATTCGATCGTTTTCGATCGCACCGTCGCATCCGGGCTGCACATCGTGAAACGCGGCGCAGAAGCCGCCAGCGGTCATCCATTCGTCAGTCGCGGCACACGGATTGGATTTGCCGAAGTGGCGGCAGCCGCGCAAGTCGGAGCCGTTGAATTGGAGGTCTACCGCAAACCGCGCGTAGCAATTCTTTCCACCGGCGACGAAGTCGTTCCCGCCTCATCCACTCCCGGCGACTTTCAAATCCGCAACAGCAACGCCTACTCGCTCGCCGCCCAAGTCACGCTCCACGGCGGGGAACCTGTCGTCTTGCCAAACGCAAAAGATTCTGAAGACGATCTGCGCGAAAAAATCACGCAAGGCCTTCGCGAAGGCATGCTGATTCTTTCCGGCGGCGTCTCAGCAGGGAAGTACGACCTCGTCGAGAAAGTCTTGCGCGATCTCGGAGCAGAATTTTTTTTCGACGCCGTCGCCATCCGTCCGGGCAAACCAACTGTCTTCGCCATCTGCCTGGGCAAACCCGTCTTCGGCCTCCCCGGCAATCCCATCTCGACCATGGTCACCTTCGAGCTTTTTGCCTCGCTCGCCGTCCGAATGCTCTCAGGTGCGCCGCCCTCTCCTCTTCCATTTCTGCAAGCCCATCTCGGCGAGCCTCTCCACGAAAAAACCGGCCTGGCCCATTTTCTTCCCGCTCGCCTCGATTGGTCCGCCGTCACGCCAACGGTCAAGCCGCTCCGCTGGCAAGGTTCCGGCGACCTCGCCGCTGTCGCCAAATGCAACTGCTTCCTCTACATCCCCGCCGACCGCGCCGATTTCTCCCTTGGCGACCCCATTCTCATCCTGCCCCGCCGCGACGTCCTGTAGCACAGCCACTCCTGGCTGCGAAACCTTATCTGCCGCCCAGGCCAACACATCCCACCATGAATCTGTGTCGACTTTCCGGTAGCGTAGCCACTCTTGGCTGCGAAACCTTCTCCGTCCCCCAGGCCTAATCAATCGTGCGCAAGAGCTCATGCGCCATTTTCCCTAACTATCGGCACTGCCTACGAACTGTGTCTCTCGCCTCCGTTGCAATTTTCGCAGGCAAGAGTGCCTACGCTACTTTTTCGCCGCGCTCGACCATTTCCAGTCTCCTGGATCCCGGCACAAGCCTGCCTTCACAGGATTATTCTCGATATAAAGCCTGATCTTCGCTTCTTCCTCTGCGTTCCGAACCCAATGATCAAAGGACTCCCGCTGCCAGAACACCCTACCAGTCCTCTTGAGGATGCGATTCGCGCGATACGCGCTTACGCCTTTGATTCCCTCCATAATTTTGCTCAACGTCAACCGTGGCGTAATCAGCGCGTGCACATGATTTGGCATCACTACGTGTGCCCACAAAAAATATTGGTTCAGCTCTTTGAAACCTCTCAGGATTGTGGCTTCTACTTGCTCCGCGACTTCGGGCTCCTTCAACCACAATGGCCCGCAGTTCGGTTTGTCCAACAGCCTTTCTGCCCGCGCGAATCGAAGGTTCGGCGGCTCCTTGCTGTTCCGAATTGCATTTACGAAATCCGCGGGCAGCGACCCATACAGCCGCCAAGTCACAAAAAGCATTGCCCCTTCCGGATGCCAATGCGGAAGATTACGCTCATAGTACGTCATCGCGCCGGTACTCTATCACGCTTCGGTAGCGTAGCCACTCCTGGCTGCGAAAACCTCCAAATCGCCCGGGCCATACGCTTGCAGCAAAGACTGTCCGGTTACCTCCTCTGCTAAACTATCTGCAATGCCCAAACTGTCCCACTACTCATCTCGCGGCGACGTCCAAATGGTCGACGTCTCCAACAAAGCCGTCACCTCGCGCTCCGCCATCGCCCGGGCCTTCGTCAAAATGAAGCCTGCCGTCCTCGGCGCCGTTCGCAAATTAAAGAATCCCAAGGGCAATCCTCTCGAAGTCGCTCGCATCGCCGGTATCGCCGCCGCCAAACGCACCGCCGAGTGGATACCTCTTTGTCATCCACTGCCCCTCACTCACATTGATGTGACTGCTCGCCTATGCAAGAATGGCGTGGAGATTCGCTCCCACGTAGTGGCGGCCGCCCAGACTGGCGTCGAAATGGAGGCCCTGGTCGCCGTCGCTGCTGCGGCCCTCACGGTCTACGACATGTGCAAAGCCCTCGATAAAGGCATCGAAATTTCCGACGTGTTTCTCCTCGAAAAGACCGGGGGCAAGAGCGGTGACTTCCGTCGAAAAGCAGCGGCGAACGCAAAATCCGAAGTCCGGAGGAAGCGTTGAGCCCGCACGGCGGCAAAACAGTTCGGTTGCTGCTCGCGGACGACAATCCCCTCGTGCGCGATATCGTCATCAAGGGCCTCGAGTCGCATTGCGAAGTCATCGTCGCCACCGATGGCGCCGACGCTCTTCTTAAAATCATCGACGATCCGCCCGACGCCATTCTCTGTGACTTCAAAATGTCCGGCCTCGATGGCCGCCAGTTATTTGAAAAATTGCGCGGCCGCGAACAGACGCGCCACATCCCGTTTTTGTTCATGGCCAGCCGTGCGGACATCGAAGAACGTCTGCGCCCGCTCGTCGATGGCGTGGAAGATTTCATCGCCAAACCTTTTCTGGTAAAGGACCTCGTCCGCATCACGAAAAAAGTCGTCGATCGCCTGCACCTTGAAAAATTGCAGAAGCGTGCTTCGCGTCCCGGCGTTATTCAAGGCCGCCTCGAAGAGATGAGCATGATCGACCTCATGCAATCCCTCGAAATGGGCCAGAAATCCTGCCGCCTCATCGTTCATCACGGCGGCCTGCAAGGCGAACTCTACTTCGCATCCGGCCAGTGCCGCGACGCGAAAATCGGCAACGTCGAAGGCGACGATGCAGTCTACAAAGTCCTCCTCTGGTCCGCGGGCGAGTTTGAAATTGATTTCAACGCCGCGAACGCTTCGACGCGCACAACGACCACGCGCAACACTACCGGCCTTTTGATGGAAGCGATGCGCTTGATGGATGAAGCGAGTCGCGACGCGGTTCCCGCGCAGTAATCGCTTTCATGACCGCTAATCCCACTCCGCTCCGCGTTGCCGTCATCACCATCAGTGATTCCGTTTCCGCTGGGAAAAACGAAGACAAGTCCGGCCCCGCCGTCGTCGCGCGTTGTCGCGAACTCGGCTGGGAAATCAAATCGAGTCTCGTGATTCCCGACGATCCGCCCAGCATTCGCGAACAGCTCCGCGAATTCGCCGATTCTGGCCGCGTCGATTTGATTTTGACCACTGGCGGTACCGGCCTCAGTCCGCGCGACTCCACGCCCGAAGCCACCATCGCCGTCGCTGATCGTCTCGTCCCCGGATTCGCCGAAGAGATGCGCCGCAAAGGCATGGAAAAAACACCGCGCGCCATTCTGTCTCGCGCCGTCGCCGCTGTCCGCCACAAATCCTTGATCCTGAATCTACCCGGCAGCCCCAAAGGCGCCGTCGAATCCCTCGACGCCCTCGCCGACCTTCTCCCTCACTCCATCTCCATCATCCACGGCGCCCGCCACGACTAGCTTTTGACGCAGCCTTCAAATCTTGGGTTTATTTCGTAACGCCGGCTTCCAGCCGGCGATTTTTCTTTGTCGTCCCGCTATCGAGGAACTACGGGCAAGGTGACGGACGAAGGAGTGTGGTTCCAGTGATGAATCCTTATATGGCCAACGCCTGTTTTTGAGGAAGTGATTTCCGATTCGCCCGTCTGCATGTTGCGCGTAAAATGGGGCATAAACGCACCGGAAATTTGCACGCGTAGCCGGTGCCCCTTCTTGAAAACGTTGGACGTTAGCATACGATCCAGCGTCAGTTTGTAGACCTCATTTGGTTTCAATAATCCCGGCTTGGGCGATCCGTTTCGATAGCTCGCTCGTAAAACGTCCAATCCGGGGCTCATCAGATTGAACGCGCGTCCATCCGGATATACATCGAGAATACGCACCCACAAATCGAAATCGGGAACGTCCGCGGAAGCGTAAATCGTCGCCTGAATAGGCCCCGTAACCTCTGTGTCTCTTTCAAAAGGGAAGGAGTCGAACACCAGCACATCGTCACGGCCTTCCAGACTCCTGTAATCTCGGGCGCCAAATGCGTCGTAAGGGTCCTTCACAGGATGTCCGGGATCAGACGAAAGTTCCGAATACTCCGACGAGGACGCCGAAGTGTGTTCCAGCAGTGTACCCCCGCCCTTGTGACTAGGAGAGGAGAGAAAAAAGTCCGTCGCCTCCGCGCGCTTCAGCGGCCACGATTCTTCGTCGCGCCACTTGTTGTCGCCCATCACAAAAATATGAACCGGTTTTTCACGGTCGACGCCGTTGTCGATTCCTTTCAAATAGTGGTCCATCCAGCGCAGAATGATTTCGTCGTAATCCACTTTCGCGTCGGGACCGAAATCCAGATCGCCCGCCTTCGTACGTTCCAGTTCGCCGTGCGTCCACGCTCCGATGATCGTCTGCGTGCGCGGATCCTTTTCGCCTTTTCGCGCGGCGAGCAATCCATTGAAATTCGTCGTTGCGCCGTCGGGGCCGTACGCCTCGTCGTACCACCCGGAGATATTCAGCACCGCACAGTGAACGCGATCGTATTTGCCGCGCAACTCCGCAAAATCCCACCACGGATCGGCCGGTGGATGCGCAAGCCATTCGTAGTAAAACGGCGCAACTTCCTTGAAATCGGGTAAATCCCGCAACGGCAGGAAATTCTGCAATCGCTCGCGTTCCGTTTTCCATGCCGCCGCTGCTTCTTTGTACGTTTTTAGCCCAGGCAGGTTCTTCTTCGTGCGAATGTCCGGCGCGATGTTGAACCAGATCCAATCAATCCACGAGCCGTCGAACACGCCGCCGGAATAGAAAAAATTCCGTGGCGTGGAAAACGTCATCGCCGGCACCATCGCCTTCAAGTGGGGCGGGCTTTCGATCGCCGCGAGCCACTGCACCGCGCCGGGGTACGAAAGGCCAAATGTCCCGACGATTCCGTTCGACCACGACTGCGCTGCGGCCCACTCGATCGTGTCGTAGCCGTCGCGCCCTTCATTTCTGTAAGGATCAAACTCTCCGTCCGAAGCGTAACGCCCGCGCACATCCTGAATCACAACCGCGTAGCCGCGCGCGACCGCTTTATCAAACGTCGTCCATTCTTTCGGAGCATTTTCTTTGCTGTAAGGCGTGCGATAAACGAGAACGGGGGACTTTCCGTCTGCAGCAGGAAGCAAAACATCCGCGCGCAGCACAACTCCGTCTCGCATTTTTACCGGAACATCTTTTTGCAGGATTCGACTGCTTTGCGCGTTTGCTGATTCCGCTGCCCTGAAGAAAAATGTTGTACAAAGAAAAATCGCACAAACAAGTTGCCACTTTCCGCGCACCGCCACGCGCCGCTCGCGAAACTTACGCGCCATGCGTCGCGCGGAAAGACGCCAAACATTTCTGAGCGGTTTCAATTTCTGAAAAGCGGCTGCCTTCCTGTTCGATCAGATAATATTCAATGCCGCCGCCGTGTTCCGCCGCGTCGAAAAGTTGTTTCCACGGCGCGACTCCTTCTCCGAACAATACGGCGTAGCCCTTGTCTTTTTCCGGCGACCATTCCTTGCAGTGCATCGAGCGAATCCGGCCTGGATTCGCTTTGATCCATACAACCGGATCGGAGCCGGCTTCGATGCAGGTGCCGACATCGAGTTGCAGCATCACCGTGGGCTTTGTATTTTTCGCGAGAATGTCCATCGGTCGGGTGCCGGCTTCGCCGCGGAATTCCGCCTGATGATTGTGGTATCCGGCTCTTAATCCAGCCGCTTCGAGTTTCTCCGATGCAGTGTTGAGAATATCCGCGACGGTTTTCCACGCGTCGGGAGTTGAGCCTTCATGCGAACTCGCCATCACGACATATTTGCATCCGAGAATTTTATTCACTTCAACCGCGTGGCCGATTTTGTCCGCACTAAAATTTGCGCTGTCGTTGTGCGTGGAATAGCACCGGATGCCAAGGTCGTCGAGCAGCTTTTTCATTTCTTTGGCTTGCTCGACGGCCCATCCGTAGTACGGGCCGTAAAATTCGAGGCACTGGTAGCCGGCCTTGGCGACTTCGCGCACCGTGCCCATGGGGTCTTTGGCGAGCGCATTCCGGACGGAGTACATCTCGATTCCGACAGGAATCGTGCTGCTCGCGGGCAGCGCCAGCGCGGCGCGGAATCCGAGCGGCGCGAGTGCTGCCGTTGCGACGAATTCACGTCTCGACCACAGAGTTTTATTCATGTTTTGCTCCAGACCGCAGGCGGAGTTTACTACACGTTCGGGGCGCAGCGGAGTGGTTCGCGGTGTGTTATGTGATTGACGCGGGAGGCGGGGTCAGAAAGAATACTTGGACCATGGCGACGAAACTTTCTGACAAGAGGCTGGCGGTTTTAGGGGCGGGGAAGCTCGGCGGGATTTTGCTGCGCGCTTATCTGAAGCAAGGCTTGTTCGCGGCGAAGCGCGTGACGGCGACGGTAAAGCACGGCGAAAAAGCGGCTGCCATCGCGAAAGAACTTGGCGTCAGTGTGACGAACGACAACCGCAAAGCGGTGAAAGACGCGGACATTATTTTGCTCGGCGTGAAGCCGCAAGTTGTCGGCGATGTTTTGAAAGAGATCGCGCCGGAGCTCGGCGAAAAAACGCTGGTGATTTCCGTTGCGGCGTCGGTACCGACGGGTTATCTCGAAGAACGGCTCGGGAAGAAAATTCCAGTGGTGCGCGCGATGCCGAACACGCCGTCGGCGGTGGGCTGCGGCATGACGGGAATTTGCGCGGGCGCGCATGCGAAACCGGAGCACATTGAAATTGCGCTGGCGATGTTTAACGCGGTGGGCCGAACGGTAGCCGTGGATGAAAAGAACATGGATGGCGTCACAGCGCTATCCGCGAGCGGTCCGGCGTACGCGTACATCATCCTGGAATCACTCGCCGAAGCTGGAGTGAAAGTTGGACTTCCTCGCGATGTGGCAACTTTGCTCGCCGCGCAGACGATGAAAGGCGCGGCGAGTGTCGTGCTCGAGACAGGCGATCATCCTGCGCTGCTGAAAGACGCCGTGACCACTCCGGCCGGCTGCACCATCGACGGAATCATGGAACTGGAAGAAGGGAAGCTGCGCGTTACGTTGATCAAGGCCGTAGTCAAGGCGACCGAGCGCGCCGGCCAACTTCTCTTCGAGAAGTAGTTTCACCATGGCCGACGATCCCAACGATTCCGAGAAACTGACGCAAACGCAAAAAGACGTCCGCGACATGACGCTAAAAAGCGGCCTTGCCATGGAACTTCCATTGACCATCGTGGGAGCGATACTTTTGGGTGGTTTCCTCGGATACTTGCTGGATCGCTGGCTTCACAGCGCACCTTGGCTGATGATTTTGGGCGGCGCCTTTGGATTTGCGAGCAGTATTTTTGAAATTGTCCGGCGGTTTCGTCCCCGTTGATTTTTCGCATCGATGAATTCTCCCTTCTTCCAATCTGACGCCACAATTCCCGGCAGCCATGTAGTCCGCCGGATACAGTGGCTGACGATTGCATTTGGTGTAGCCAGCGCTGCACTGGCGCTTGCGCTGCGCCGCATGGATTGGGCCAAGGGGCTGTTCGGCGGAGCGCTGCTTGGCTGGCTGAATTTCCGATGGCTTCAGAGCGGAATCCGGGGCATTTTCGAAACCGCTCTTTCGCAGGCGAACGCCTCCGCGGGGCGCGGTGAAGCGCCTGTAAGCGGCGCCAATTCAGCAACTTCCGGAATGCTTCGAGCTTTCGCGATGCTCCTCCGCTACGCTTTGGTGGCGCTCGGAGTCTATGTTATATTTATCTATCTGCACGTTCCCCTGGTTAGCATCGGTTTGGGATTGTGCGCGCTAGTCGCGGCCATCATTACGGCAAGTGTGTGGGAAGCCTTACAACCTGAAATTTGAGTAGTTCACCCTGCGAGGGCCCAGAGACGATGGAAGAACACGTCAGTCCAGTTACCCACTTCATGAACCACTACCTCGGTTCGATTGCACTTTCCATTCTGAATGCACTGCACATCAAGCCGGAAAATGCCGCTGAACCAATTCCACAGCACGTAGTGATGGCACTCTTGGTGCTGGTAATCTTGACCCTGTTTGGCGTGATTCTTCGCTCACGGCTGTCTGTAGAAAAGCCCGGCGCGACACAGCAAATCGCGGAGTTGCTGCTGACCAATCCCATGCGCGTCGGAATTCGCGACGTTCTGGACGAAGCCGGCGGACACCATGGCCGTAGTTTTGTTTCGTTTATTGGTACGATCAGTATTTTCGTGCTGACTGCCAATCTAATGAGTCTGTTTCCTTTGTTTTCCGCACCCACAGCAGACAAAACCGTGACACTTGGCTGCGCATCGCTTGTATTTCTTTACTTCAATTTTCAAGGAATTCGGCACATCGGTTTGGGGCACTACCTGAAGAACTTTACCGCGGGAACTCCGATCTGGATCGCCTGGCTGATTTTCCCACTGGAAGTATTCAGCGCTTGTGCTCGAGTGCTTTCGCTCACTGTTCGTTTGTTTGCAAACATCCTAGCCAGCGATCAGATTTACCTCATTTTTGTGAGCTTGCTTTCCGGTGTTGCCACCTGGGCCTGGCACAAATCCCCGGCACTCGGTGTGGCGTTCGGCATATTCCCTGCGTTAATTCCTCTGGCATTTATCGCATTGCACCTGCTGGTGGCGTTCATACAGGCGTTTATTTTCACGGCGCTGCCTTCGGTTTACGTCGGATTGGCAACGGCGGAAGAGCACTAAGAAGATTTGCCCCAGTTGTTTGGGGCAATAGTCGCTCCAGTGTGAGGCCGGCTGCACGGTGTCCGGCAACCACCTCCTGGCGGCAATTCATAAGGAGGCAGTACATGAAGAAGTTGAGCATGTTGTTGACTGCAATCGCGGGCGTGGCCCTTTTGGCACCGGCAGCGTTTGCGCAGGGTGGTGAAGCTGCAGGAGCTAGCAAGAGCGGCGCTGCATTGGTGATCGCGGCAATCTTCGGCGTCGGCATCGCGGCATTTGGCTGCGGACTGGGCCAGGGCCGGATCGGCGCTGCGGCTCAAGAAGGCATCGCGCGCAATCCGGGAGCGGCGAAGAGCATGTTTATCCCGATGCTTCTGGCGCTGGCATTCGTCGAAACGTTGGTCCTTCTGACCTTCGTGACGGTATTCATAGTCAAGTAAAGCTACAAGCATGATTTACCGCCCCTCCAGCTTCTGCCGGAGGGGCTTTTTGTTTGGTTGAGTCGTAGTTAACCATAATCGCCCCCCCCTCCCCCTTTTTTTTGGAAGTGTTGATTCTAAAGGCAGATAAAGTCGCGTGTTTTGTCGCAGATACGCAAGTGTTCATTCTAAAGGTGGTTAGCGGCGGATTTTGCGGCCAAAACACGGCAAAACGCGGAGTTCGTCCACAAGTGTTGATTCTGCAAGGGTTAGAAGAATGGGCGAAAGCGAGAAGGGGGTCCAACTCGCAGTTGGCCCCTGCGGACTTCGCGCCAAAAGAAAAAGAGCGCCTGCGGCGGGCAGACGCTCTCACAAAGATAGTATAGCACGGGTGTCAAGGGCCTTGGAGTCCTGTTCCTACATGCATGCGGTTGGTGGTAGCGGCCTAGGCAGGTTGCTCTGACCTCGGCGCGGATTCAGTTGGCACGGCCCTTACAGGGTAGACCCTGCCAAGGTAGACCCTTATAGGGTAAACAAGAGTGGCGCGCTACTTACTTGATGGAGCCGATGAGGGCTTTTTGGTTGAGGAGGAAGTTGAGCGTACGGGAAGGAGCGAGGCCGAAGTAAATTGTGCCTGCGACGGTGACGCAGAGAACAAGAGTGGCGGTCAATGGGAAGCGAACCGGAGCGATGGCGGCTTCGGGCTTGGGTTCGCGCATGTACATGTAGACGATGACGCGGAGGTAGTAATAGGCACCGATGATGCTGTTCACGGCCATGATGATGGCGAGCCAGATGAGCTTGGAGTGAACAGCGGCGGTAAAGACGTAGAACTTTCCGAAAAAGCCCGCCGTGACGGGCAAGCCGAGGAGCGAAAGCAGGAATACGCTGAGAGAGGCGGCGACCCAGGGTTGGCGTTCGCCGAGGCCTGCGTAGTCGTCGAGCGAAAGATGCTTTTCGCCGGCGCCACCGATTTGAGAAACGATGGTGAAGGCGCCGACTTTTACGAGGGCGTAGCTCAACAAGTAGAAGAGAATTGCCGCATAAGCGGGACCGGCAAGCGCGGGATCGTCCGCTGCCATAGAAGTGACAGCGGCAAAAGCGACAAGGATGTAGCCGGCATGAGCGATGGAGCTGTAAGCGAGGAGGCGCTTGACGTTGGTCTGAACGAGAGCGCCGAGGTTGCCGAGAAACATGGTGAGAGCGGCGAGTACCCAGAAGGCCCAGAACCAGTAATGGGTGGCGGCAGGGATGCTGACGAAGATGCGGAGCATCAGGGCGAAGGTAGCGGCCTTGGGCCCGGCTGCGAAGAGAGCTGTGACAGGCGTAGGAGCGCCTTCGTAGACGTCAGGCGTCCATATCTGGAAGGGAGCGGCGGCCACTTTGAAGCCGAGGCCAATCAAAATCATGGCAAGGCCAAGCTTGAGGTAGCTGCTGTTGCTGTCCGCGCTGGCCATGGCCGAGATCATGGTGGTTTGCGTTGCGCCATAGACGAGAGCGATGCCGTAGAGGAAAAACGCGGTGGCGAACGATCCGAGGAGAAAGTATTTGAGAGCGGATTCGCTGGACTTGAGCGAATCGCGGCGATAGCCGGCGAGGATGTAGCTCGAGATGGAGCTCATTTCGAGGCCGACGAAAGCGGTGAGCAATTCCTGCGCGGAAGCGAGGACGCCCATACCGGCCGTGGCGAAGAGGAGCAGGGCAAGAAATTCCGGCGAATCGAGGTTTTCGCGCTCGAGATACGACTCCGAACCGAGCACCACGAGGAATGTGACTGCGCCGAGGAGCAAGTGGAAGAAGAGGCTGAAGCCGTCCGCGCGAACAAGTCCGGAGAAGCCCGGGCCGTAATTCCACGCCGAGACGACGGAAAGAGCGGTGCCGCCAAGCGCGCCGACGAGCGCGAGAAACGTGAAGAAGTGGCGGTTTTTGAGGAACGGCTGGAGCAGCATGATAAAGACGCCGAAAGTGCACCAGACAAGCTCCGGCAGAACGATGTAGAGATCAGCGGTGGTGGGCATGCCGAGATTCATTTAGCGAGTGCCGGACCTTTCGAGAGAAATGGAGGCCAAGTGCGAAGAGCAAGCCGAGTCGGATGGGTTGGCGCAGCCCCTTACAGGGTAAACCGGGTTGGCGGTGCTACCGGAGCGAACTTGAAGCACGGTTGTAGTTGATTTTGTTGAGTTTGAGGCGTTAGAGCAGGTTTCGCAGGCCCTTACAGGGTAAACAGGAGTGGCTACGCTACCGGCATTTTGGGGCGCCATATCGCCGGGGCGAACCATTTGCTGGCGGATGGTTTCGGTGGCGGTGGCGGTGCGACGCGTAAGGTAAGCGGAGCCGACACCCATCCAGAGAGTGACAGCAGCCATGGCGAGAAGGATGCCGCGCTCGCGAGCGCTGGTGTCCGGCAATTCCTTGTTGTGGGCGTGAGTGACTTCGCCGAAGAAGACGCGCTGATAGGCCCAGAGCAAATAGCACGCCGAGAGGATGACGCCAGAAGCGGCCCAGGCGGCCCACTTCCAGTTCGCGGCGTACGTGCCGAGAAGGATCAAATATTCGCCGACGAAGCCATTGAGAATCGGCAGGCCGAGCGAAGAGAGAGCGGCAAAAAGGAAGAAGGCCGAGAGGCGCGGCATCGGAGTGGCGAGGCCGCCGTACTCGGAAATTTCGAACGTGTGGCGGCGATCGTAAAGCATGCCGACCAGCAAGAAGAGAGCGCCGGTAGAGATGCCATGGGCGAGCATCTGGTAAATGGCGCCCTGCATCCCGATGGTGCCGAAAGTGAAGATGCCGAGAACGACGAAGCCCAAGTGGCTGACGGACGAGTACGCGACGAGCTTTTTGAGGTTGGGCTGAACGAGGGCGACGAGCGCGCCATAAATAATGCCGATGATAGCGAGCGCTGCGACGTAAGGCGCCGCCTTGCGCGATGCAGCAGGGAAGAGCGGCAAGCAGAAACGCATCATACCGTAGGTGCCCATCTTGAGGAGCACGCCGGCGAGGATGACGGAACCGGCCGTGGGCGCTTCGACGTGCGCGTCGGGCAGCCATGTGTGCAGCGGGAAGAGCGGAACTTTAATGGCGAAAGCGACAAAGAATGCGAGGAAGAGAAGCAGTTCGGCGGTGCCGACGACACCTGGTGTAGCGGAGCCAAGAAGCCCGGGATTCGCCTGCAGGGCTTGTTGGACAAACGGCAAGTCAAAGCTGCCAGTCAGGTTATAGAGCCAGACGATGCCGACAAGCATGAGGATGGAGCCGCCCATGGTGTAGAGGACGAATTTGACGGCGGCGTAAATTTTGCGGCCGTGGCCCCAAATGCCGATGAGGAAGGCCATCGGGATGAGCATCACTTCCCAGAAGAGGAAGAAAAGGAAAAGATCGAGCGAGAGGAAGACGCCGACTATACCGACTTCGAGCATCAGCAACACGACGAAAAATTCCTTGATGCGCTCGTGGATGCTGTTCCATGAAGCGATGACGGAGATCGCAGTCAGGAACGTGGTAAGGATGACGAGGAAGACGCTGAGGCCGTCGACGCCGAGGTGATAGTTGATGGGCGGCGCGGAAATCCAATGAAAATTTTCCTCGAGCTGGTAGCCGGAAGCGCTGAAATCCATTTTGCGGAGCAGCAAGAGCGAGAATCCGAATTCGAAGACAGAGACGCCGAGGGCGAGGCCCTTGATAAATTTGTGATCGTCGCCGCGAAGAACGAGAAGCGCGAGGGCGCCAACGGCAGGGATGAGGATGAGGCTCGTGAGCAGGCTAGGCAGCATCATTGCGCACCTCCTGCCAGGGCCCGGATGGCGGGCCAGAAGACGATGATGAGGATGGTGAGCGCTCCGACGACGACCCAGACGGCGTAACTGCGGGTGTTGCCGGATTGCGTGCGGCGGGAGACGTCGCCGGTGGCGGTGGCGCCGTGGGCGATGCCGTTCACGGTGCCGTCGATGGCTTCGACGTCGATGATTTTCCAGAGAACGTTGGTGGAGATGGCGAGGAGCGGTTTGACGATGGCGGCGCCGTAAGCTTCGTCGACGTAATACTTGTTGTAGAGCGTTGTGTAGATTGGCTTGAGAGATTTGGCGATTTCGGCGGGTTTACCGGGCTGTTTTAAGTAGAGCCAGAAAGCGGTGAGCAAGCCGATGAGCGCAGCGACGACGGCGACGACAGCGAGAGTGAGCTCGAGGCTATGCGCGGCGGCTTCGGAGAGAGCGGCTTCGCCTTCGGCGTGGCTTGCGCCAAAGACCGGTGCGAGGAAGGCGGTGAAGTGGTCTTCGCCGCCCCAGAAAGAAGGCGCAGCGAGCCAGCCGCCGATGATGCTAAGGACAGCGAGAATCACAAGAGGGCCGAGCATGCTCCAGGGGGATTCGTGCACGTGGACATGATGTTCGTCATAGCGCTGCTTGCCATGGAAGGTGAGAAAGATGAGGCGGAACATGTAAAACGAGGTTAGCAATGCCGTGAGCAAGCCGACAACATAGAGAGAATGCCAGCCGCCTTCGCGCTGGAACGCCTCGCCGAGAATCGCGTCCTTGGAGAAGAAGCCTGCGAGCGGCGGGAAGCCCGCGATGGCGAGCGTGGCGATGAGCATGGTCCAGTAAGTGACTTTGATTTTTTTGCTGAGGCCGCCCATGTGAAGCATGTTCTGTTCGCCACCCATGGCGTGAATGACAGAGCCGGCTGCGAGGAAGAGAAGGGCTTTGAAGAAGGCGTGGGTCATCAAGTGGAAGATGCCCGCGCTGAAGGCGCCAACGCCGCAGCCGAGAAACATGTAGCCGAGTTGCGAGACGGTGGAATAGGCGAGAACTTTTTTGATGTCGGTCTGGACGAGGCCGATGGTAGCGGCGAAGAAGGCGGTGGCGCAGCCGACTGTTCCGACGACGATGAGTGCAGTATCCGAGTGCGTGAACAAAATGTGTGAGCGGGCGACGACGTAGACGCCGGCGGTGACCATCGTGGCGGCGTGGATCAAAGCGCTGACGGGCGTAGGGCCTTCCATGGCGTCGGGGAGCCAGACGTACAAAGGAAGCTGTGCGGATTTGCCGCAGGCGCCGGTGAAGAGAAGAAGGCACGCGACGGTGAAGGTGCCGAAGACGCCCCAGGATTCATGCGACCAGGGCGCGGCTTTGGCGAAGAGTTGCGTGAAGTCCAGCGTGCCGAAAGTTTTGAAGAGCAAAAACATGCCGAGCATGAAGCCGAAGTCACCAATGCGATTGACGATGAAGGCTTTCTTGCCGGCGTCGGAAGCGGATTTTTTGAGGAAATAAAAACCGATGAGCAAATAGCTGGCGAGGCCGACGCCTTCCCA
>DATGIS010000062.1:0-12530 GCA_035295625.1 Candidatus Acidiferrum sp.
CAGCGGGCGCTTTACTTTGCCCGGCGAACCCATCACGAGGCTGCCTGGCGGAATTATTGTCCGCTCCGGAATGAGCGTGCCCGCCGCGATGATGCTGCCGGTGCCGACGACCGCGCCGTTCAAAATCGTGGCGCGCATCCCGATGAGGCAGCGCGATTCGATCGTGCAGCCATGCAGCACGACGGCGTGTCCCACGGTAATGTCGTCGCCAAGAATCAGCGGCCATTCGTCTTTCATGACGTGAAGCACGGAACCGTCCTGCACATTGGTGCGCGCGCCGATTCGAATGTAATTTACGTCGCCACGCGCCACGACGAGCGGCCAGATGCTCGAGTCTTCGCCGATGACGATATCGCCGACGAGCACCGACGACGCGTCAATATACGCCGAAGCGGCGATCTGGGGCCACTTCCCTTTGTAGGGGCGAATGTCGGGTTTTCGGTTCAAGAACGCGTCGTCACCTTACGTCGCAGGAAGAGGCGAACGTCCGTAACCTATTGTAAAATAATGATATAGCGCCATTTCCACGAAGATTCCTGCAACAGAATCCTTGCGAGATTACACTGCGCCGCTCGCTGTGACAAGGCAAGCGATCGGCAGAAAAGGTCGCGTTGGGTGTGTCATACTCGCACAAGCGAGCATGAGCCGCTTTTCGCAATTCATGGAAGTGATCTCCAAGAAGATTCAGGATCAGCCTGCCGTTGAAGCAGCCTTCCTAACATCGAGAAACCGTCGTAAGTTCCGCACGATCGGCATATTCCTTGGCTTGGTCTTTGTAGGACTTTTTGCGCTATGGATGGCGCGTCATCCGTAGAAATGAGCTAGTCCACTTGGAAGCTTGTGGGTGCACTCGAAGCTTTTAGTTCTGCGACGCGCGCGGTGACGGCGCGAGCGACTTTGTAAAGGCTCTGCGCAGCAGGGCTGGCTTCGCCTGCAGCTGCGACGGGTTTGCCAGAATCTCCACCGATGCGAATACGCGGATCAATTTCAATTTCGCCGAGAACGGGAACACCGTACGCGATCGCGGTTTTCGTTCCTTCGCCGTGGCCGAATATGTCGACGGGTTTGCCGCAATGCGGGCAGGCGAACGTGCTCATGTTTTCCACGACGCCGAGCACTTCCACATGCACCTGGCGAAACATTTCGATGGCTTTACGAACGTCAGCCAGCGCAACCGTGGAAGGTGTTGTCACGACAACCGCGCCAGTGACCGCGACAGTTTGAATGAGCGTGAGCTGCACATCGCCCGTGCCCGGCGGCAGATCGATAACGAGATAGTCAAGCTCGCCCCACTCCACGCTGCGCAGAAATTGCGTGATGATGCTGTGCAACATCGGGCCGCGCCAGATGACTGGCTTGTCGCCAGGGTTCAGCAGCCCCATCGAGATCATTTTCACGCCCTGCGCTATGACGGGGATGATGTGCTGGTCGGCGGTCGCCCCGGGCTCCTGTGTTGAGCCGAGCATGATCGGCACGTTTGGTCCGTAGACGTCGGCGTCGAGCAGACCGACTTTGTGGCCGAGCTTCGCGAGCGCGAGCGACAGATTTACGGCGACGGTCGTTTTGCCGACGCCGCCTTTGCCGCTGGCGACTGCAATGAGATTTTTTACGCCGGGAATCGGCTGGCGTTGCGGCATTTGTTGCGGAGCTGGGGGCATTCGAGTTTTCCTAAAGACACCAGTCAAAGATTAAAGGCAAAACCGAGAGACACTCTGCGGCTTAACGCGGTCTCTATAAACGTTCCATCACGCGTTGGCACCGTGGCATTTCTTGTATTTCTTGCCGGAGCCGCACGGACATGGATCGTTGCGGCCAACTTTTGCGCCCGTGCGAACCGGCTTCGGAGCTTCCGCCTGCGCTGCACCCGTCTGGAATTGCAATTCTTTTTCCTGGCGCTGCTGCTTGCGTTCCATTTCCTTTGCGAACGCCGGCAATTGCGCCGGCGCTTCCGCGGCACGTGCAGCCGCGCTCGCTGCAGCGGCCATCGGACGCGGCCCGGACGGCGCTTGCGGCCGCGGCTGTGGCGTGCCCGGTCCATCCCCGCCTTGTTGCGGGCCACCTTCGATTTGCACCTGCACGTGGAAAAGATAGCGCACGGTTTCGTTGTCGATGCGCGCCATCATGTCTTCAAAGAGAACGAATGCTTCCTTCTTGAATTCGACGAGCGGATCTTTTTGCGCGTATCCGCGAAGGCCGATGGCTTCCTTCAAGTGGTCGAGCGAAAGCAGGTGATCTTTCCACTGCGAATCGACCACGTCAAGAATGATGCGCCGCTCGAGCCAGCGCACGAGTTCCGGAGTCAACTGCTTTTCCTTGTCTTCGTACTTTTTCCGAATCGCTTCGACCAGCGCGTCCGCCAGCTGGTCATGATTCATGGACGACGGATCGGCTCCCGCCGCTTTGGCGTCCACACCGAACTGGCTGTTCACTTCGGCGAGGAATTGCGTCGCGTTCCACTCGTCGGGATGAATTTCTTTCGCGCAATACGTATTGACGAGTTCGACGGCGACGTCTTCCGCGATTCCGAGAACGTAGTCGCGCTGATCCTTGCCTTCGAGCGCGGAGCGGCGAATCGCATAAATTGTTTCGCGCTGCTTATTCATCACGTCGTCGTATTCAAGCAAATGTTTGCGCGCGTCGAAGTTTTGCGCTTCAACCGATTTTTGGGCACCTTCGATTTTGCGCGAGATCATGCCCGATTCGATGGGGACACCTTCGGTCATACCCAGGCGGTACATGAGCGCTTTCACCCGTTCGCCGCCGAAAATGCGCATCAAATCATCTTCGAGCGAAAGGAAGAATCGCGAGGAGCCCGGATCACCTTGGCGGCCGGCGCGTCCACGCAACTGATTATCAATGCGGCGCGCTTCATGGCGTTCCGTGCCAAGAATATGCAAGCCACCAAGAGCGATCACTTCATCGTGCTCGGCTTTGCATTGTTCGGCGAACTGATCGTAGATGGGCTTCCATTGATCCGCCGGAACCTGAAAAACTTTCCCTTCGTATTGAAAGAGCACCATCGGCGTAGTGGCCGCCGGAGCCGCGCTATCGCCAGAATCCGCGCCGATGACAGCGGGCGCCTGTGCGTACGGAATGGCGATCTTGTTCTTCAGAAAATGCTCGCGCGTGAGGAACTCCGGATTGCCCCCAAGCAAAATGTCTGTACCGCGGCCGGCCATGTTCGTGGCAACAGTGATGGCGCCTTTGCGGCCGGCTTGCGAGACGACGCGCGATTCCCTTTCGTGCTGTTTCGCGTTCAAGACCTGGTGCGGGATGCCGGCTTTTTTCAGCAAGTCCGCAATCGCTTCGGATTTTTCGATGGAGATGGTTCCGACCAGCACCGGCTGGCCACGCTCATGATAATGGCGTAAACCATTCGCGAGCGTGTTGTCCTCTTGCAGAATTCCGTTTACCACCGCCTCGAATTTTTCTTTTTCGGTGCGGTACACCACGTCTTGATGCTCTTTGCGCACAAGCGGACGGTTCGTGGGAATCGCGACGACATCCAGATTATAAATTTTTGCGAATTCGGCCGCTTCCGTTTCGGCTGTACCGGTCATGCCGGACAGCTTCTTGTACATGCGAAAGTAATTCTGAAACGTAATCGTCGCGAGAGTTTGATTCTCGCGCTCAATCTTGACGCCTTCTTTCGCTTCGACGGCCTGGTGCAAACCGTCCGACCAGCGGCGGCCCGGCATCTGGCGGCCGGTAAATTCGTCGACGATGATGACTTCGCCGTCTTTCACAACGTAGTCGACATCGTTCTTATAAAGCGTGTGCGCGCGCAGCGCCTGATAGACGTGGTGAATAATCTCCATATGCGCGGGATCATAGAGATTGCCCAAGCCGAGCAACCGTTCGCATTTGCTTACGCCTTCTTCCGTCAGTGTCGCGGTGCGGTGCTTCTCGTCGAGCGTGTAGTCGATGTCTTGAATGAGCTTGGGAATAATTTTGTCGATCTTGAAATACTTGTCGGTCGATTCTTCCGAAGGGCCGGAAATGATGAGCGGCGTGCGCGCTTCATCGATCAGAATGGAGTCGACTTCGTCCACGATCGCGAATTGGTGGCTGCGCTGGACGCAGTGCGACAGGTCATACTTCATGTTGTCGCGCAGATAGTCGAAACCGTATTCGTTGTTGGTGCCGTACGTGATGTCGGCGCCGTACGCCGCGCGGCGTTGCGTGTCGTCGAGATCATGCACGATGACACCCACGGTCATTCCGAGGCCGCGGTAGAGCGCGCTCATCCACTCCGCGTCGCGGCGGGCGAGGTAGTCGTTAACCGTCACGATGTGAACACCGCGGCCGGCAAGCGAATTCAAAACCGCGGGAAGCGTGGCGACGAGGGTTTTGCCTTCGCCCGTTTTCATTTCAGAAATTTTGCCGTCGTGCAGAACGAGGCCACCGATGAGCTGCACGTCGAAGTGCCGCATATTCAGGAAGCGCCGGCCGGCCTCACGCGCCAGGGCAAACGCGGGAACGATCGCAGGCTGAAGTGCGGCTTGCAGCAAATCTTTGTAGGTCGTCTCCGCGGGGTCTGAATCCTTCAAGCGTTCCTGCACTTCTTCTTTGAGCGCAGCGAAGCGCGTCTTCAATTCATCGTCGCTGAGCCGTTGAATTTCCGGCTCCTGAGCATTAATTTGCGCCACGATGGGCTGAAGCTTCTTGATGTCGCGTTCGTGTTTCGTCCCGATAAACCGGGCGAGAACGCTGTCCATTATTTTTGCTGCATCCATGAACGAATCGCCGTTTCTGAAAGTCCGTGCTTAAGGTTTAGATGCATGCAGACCCGTACCGACCGTCTGGCGTGGCAGCACGAGCGCAAACGTTTATTTTAACGGTTTAGGACTGGCCGCGCCAATCACGATTGCGTGTGGCCCGAATTTCACCAAAAGAGCCCGTTCTTAGCCTTTTGCGGCGGGGTTCAGTGGCGCTGGAGCCAGATCCGCCTCTCCGTTGGGAGAGGAAAGGCTGTCCGCAAGGATGCGGCGAAACTTGCTGCGTTCGTCCAGGGACATGTCCACAAATTCGAACGCCATATCCTGCGCGCGATAATCGCGAAGCAGCGCGGTCGCTTGCAGCGAGCGGAGACCGAGTTGAAACTTCAGGTGCACTGGAGTGCCGGGATGCATATGACGATCGACGGTGGCAATGCCGCCGGAGAGGCTTGCGGTACGCACTTCCATGCGGCAATTTTCTTTCAGGTTCGTACTGACCGCTGTAACCGGTTTGCGCAGGCGGACGCGCGTATGACGGCGCTGGCGCACAAATTTGCTGTTGGCCGGAACATCAAGCGGCGGCAGCGACAGGTCAGCCTGGTCGAGTCCGCTGGAGGCGCGGTATTGCGCTGCCAATTCGGGATTCAACTTTTCCAGAGCTTGCAATGCGGCAATGCGCAGCTCCTGCGGATGCTGCCAGCCAAAAACCTTGCGCGCTTCGAGGATGCGCATCAGGGACCGCGCCGACTCAGGCGCGTGGATTCTGCCGATGGCCTCGATGGCTTTCACCTGCAAAAACGGCCCGGCGCCAGCCGGCAAGTCGCCGTCGACCAGCGTAAGCAATCGCCCGATTGCATCGCGATCGCCGGTCACGCCAATTTCGTCCACGACCAAAGGCATCAGGATGGGATCGACATGATCCAGGAGTTTCAGCAAAATCGCGCAGCGCGAAGGAGCGCCACTCGCGGAAATTTGACGGATCGTTCGATCCTGCGCAGCGCGCGGAAAATTTTTGACCCGCGAAGGAAGAAACACTTCGACGGCTTGCGGATCGAGCCGGCAAAGCAGGCCAATCATTTCGACCGACTCGGTGATCGTCCCGCCGCGCACTGCGCTCCTAAGGTGCTGAACTAACTCCTCGCCAAGATCGTGCGCGAGATTTGCGATATGCTCGGAGTCCTCACGCAACTGACAACGATTGAACCGCGCCGCGAGATTTTCAACAGCCTGTTGCGGCAGCAAGCGCAACACTTTCGTCAAACCAGCGGCGATCTTTTGTGCGCGCAACGCTTCTTCCACGAACTCCGGGACGCGTTGCTCAATTCCCATTTTCGCGCGCAAATCGCGAGCGATGCCCGGCCGCTGCGTCTCGACTCCCATCACCAGATCGAGCGCCTGCTCCATCGCGCCGAAACAACGATGCGACGCCGCTTCCTGGCATAGTCGCACGAACGCCGCACTGACAAGGCCCTGCAGCTCGGCGTCTTGTTCAACGCTCAAGCGAACGCCAAGATTGCGCAGTGCCTGGCTGAGGAGCCGCGGCTCGCTGGTGGCGTAAAGTTCGGCAAGTTGCGACAGGCCGGCCGCCGTGCGCTTTCGCGCGTCCGTCTCTTCGCTTTCCGCGCAGGACGCATAGTTTTGCAAGATACTGTTGGCGTCCGCCACCTCTCCGCGTTGCATCAGGTCCGCAACGTAAGACTGGACGTTTTTGGCGGGGATGCACCACGCTTCGTTTGAAAGGAGCACCGCTCGCTTCCCAGCCTCGGGAACACCCGCCCAGAATTGCCTGTCGAGAATCTCGCGATGCGTTTCGACAAGCAGTCCCGCCTCGGTCATTTTTTCTTCGTGAGTACCAAGAATGTTTCGCAGGCTTTCGATTTCCTGATTCATGCGGTCGAGCATTTGCCGCACCGCATTTACTTTTACTTCGCCCTTTTCGTACCGTTCGAGTGCAAATCGGATGGCAAGGTGTTCCGCAAGGCGGACTAGAACAGTTTGATCGGTTTTGGCGCCCGGCGTTTGCGCTGCGATCGTTGCAAGCGCGTCGCGCAACGTGACCTGCGCTCGTGTCGGAAGATCCGCAACTTGTGTTTGGAACGCCGCCGCGCCGGCCATGCCCGCTTGACTCGAACCCACGTTTCCGAAAGTTGTCAGCGCGCCCAGAATTTTCAGAATCTCTTCCTCGGACACATCGCCGGGACGCAAGGGAGTGCCTTGCCGAACCGCGGGTGTGATCAACGACTGCGCCGGAACGCCGCCCGGTACTCCGGTGCCCCCTCGTGAATTTCCGAATCCTGTTCCGCCGCCATCGGCAACGCCCAATTTGCCGGCGCCAAGGCCTGGTTGATTGCTCCCTGGTTGGCCGGCGGCTGTAACAGCATCAGAGGGCGCATTGATGGCGTTGGCAGGGCCGACGTCGCCCGCTGCCCCAGCAAAGATTTCAAGCCGTTCGCCCGAGTATGCGGAACTCCCGGCTCCCGTGCCGGAGGATCCTTCGCTTGCGGCCGTTCCATGGCCGACGCCCTCGTCAGTTTCGATTCCCCTGCTCCCACCTTTAGTTCCTTCGGCAGCCGCAATAAGCTCCAGCAGTTTTTGCGGATCGTTCAGCATTTGCCGGAACTGATCCTGCTCTTCGCCGATGGAGGCGGCGGCAATCTGCGCCGCGACGGTGGTGGCATCCTTCAATCGTGCGTCAGTCGCCACAAAGCATACTTCGTTGATGCGAATTCCGTTGACGCCTTCCAGGGCAGTCTTCAGCTGCTGCGCTACTTCCGACGGTTTGACCTTCCCGACAGGAAACGCTCTCACGAACAAAGAAATTTCATCCTGCGTCACGTTCGAAAAGAATTGGACGCTGGCGAGACCTGCCGTAGACAGCAACTGTGCAAACTGTTTTTCCGCCGGAGAGCCTTCGAGCGGAACACCGTCGAGAAGAAGTTCTGAGCCGGTGGCCCCGAGCAACAAACTCGTGTCAGTCCCTTCCGGAACCGCCGTTCGAAATTCACTCCACGCGATGGAAAGCTGTTCCGCGGTACGGCCGTGGTCATAGCCGTACAAACGGGCGAATTTCATCAGAATATTGAGGCTTCGTAGGAAAGCCCGGCCCGCGGCGAGTTTTGGATCAGGCTTCATGCATTACCACAGGAGCCTGCGTGGGACTCCCTACCTAGTACGCTAGGCCTGGCCTGAGTGCGCTGCAATGGTACAGAGGTTCCATGTGTTCGCAGTTTTAACCGCCAAAAGTGCAGGAAAAACAACCAGACCATCGGACAGGTGTGTGAGGTTCGAGGACAGGTGCGAAAAGAAAGAGAATTATTTGGTGACGGCAATTCGACCGCGACGTTTCGTGCGGTTACCGGGATTTGAAAGTTGCGGAAGGCCGCCAAGTTCGAGAAGAATTCTGCGCAGGCGCCCGCGATCTTCCAAATCCATATCGACAAATTCGAATGCCATCGCCTGCGGCCTCGCACCTCGCACAATCGCCTGCGCCTTAATCGTGCGCACGCCGACAGTGGTTTTCAACGCGAGAAGTGAACCTGGCGCCAAGTGCCGCTCGCCCGCGCCAATGCCCCCGCCGAGATTCAACTCGGGTACAGTGAGCCGAAAATTTTCCCGAAGATTTGTCGTGTAGAAAATCACATTGCGGGACAGTTTCAAGCGCGCATAGCGGCGCTGACGGATGACCGAGACGTTTGGATCCAGATCGGTCGGCTCCAGCACCAACTCCCTGCGGTCAATTCCGCTTGAGCCGATTTTATCCATCGCTACGACAGGATCGATGCGTGAGTAAGCTTGCGCCGCGGCGACGCGCAATTCGCCGGCATACTGCCAGCGCCACACTTGCCTCGCATCCATAAAGTGAATCAACAAATTTGTGGCCGCCATCGCTTTCAGTCGCCCTAGCGCTTCGACAGCTTTCAGGCGAATGTAGCCGGAGTTCGCTTCGTTTTGCGCGATTTCCAGGAGCTTGGGAATGCAAGAGTGACTTCCGCTCATTCCCATTTCATCCATGGCGAGCGGACGAATCAGCAAATCAAGTGAATCGTATAAACTCACGAGCAATGCAGCGCGAGCTTCAGGTGGCGCCGCCGAAAGCTGCCGAACTGTGCGGTCGTGGGCCGAACGCGGCCACTGCGCAAGACGCACCGGCAGGATACGGCTGACCTGTTCCGGCATCAGCTGACTCAGAATTCCGATCGACTCCGCAGCTTCCGTGGCGGGAGATGACTGCAACACGTCCACCAATTGGTGAACCGCATCTTCGCCAAGCTCCTTCAAGATCGAGACGAGCAAGTCGCAATCTTCGCGAAACCCGGAATGGCCGAAGCGGCTCATTACGTAATGAATCGTCGCTTTCGGCATCAAGCGGAGAATTTCCGTGAGGCCATCCGGTATATGGCCCGTTCGAACGGTCTCTTCCACGAATTCCGGAATGCGATCTTCGGCGCCGATTCTTGGCCGTAAGTTCTGCGTCGAACCCGGCCGTTGTGCCTCAACGCTGTCAAGCGATGCCAGTGCCTGTTGCATCGCGGGATAGCAGCGCTTCGAAGCGGCTTCCTGGCTCAAGCGCACAAAGGCCGCACTGACCAACGTCTGTAATTCCGGTTCGCGTTCGCTGGCAAGCTGATTGCCGACACGCCGAATCGCTTCGATCAGCGCGCTTCCGTCGCCGCTGCCGTAAAGTTCGGCAAGTTCGCCCAAACCGATGGCCGTCGTGCGGCGCGCTTCTGGCGCTTCGAGACCGATGCAGCCGGCATATTTCATCAAGATCTCGTTCACCGTTTTCAGTTCGCCGCGGCGAAGCATCTCTTCCAAAAATCCCCGCACGTTGCGCGGCGGTACGCACCACGCCTCGTCCGAGCACAAAACTTCCTTCTTGTTTTCTTCAGGAACTTGCGCCCAGAACTCCTGATCGAGTAGTTCAGTGTACGAACTCAGCGATATTCCCGCCGCAGCCATCTGCTCCTGTTGCTGACCTAATATTTTGCGCAGCGCTTCAATTTCCGTGTTCATACGGTCGAGCAACTGCTTCACGGCATTGACGCGCAATTCGCCGCGTTCGTAGCTATCCAATGCAAAACGAATCGCCACGTGCTCTGCGAGTTTCAGCAGCATCGGCTTGTCCGGCGATTCCGTCGGAGCCTGCGCGGCAAGTCCTGCTAGAGCCTGCTGCAGCGTGTATTGGGCGCGCACAGGAAGCGCGCTCAAACGCGATTGGAACGTTGGCGCGTCCATCTTCGCATCGGGGTCGCGGCGAGACTTGCCCAGCTGGGCGAACAACGTAAGCATCGAACGCACATCTTCTTCCGCGACGGAGTACTGTCCGCCTCCGCCGGCTGCCCCCAAACCCGGGCTGCCAGCTGTTGCGCCGCGCAACAGTGCAGACGCAGACATCCATTTTCCGGCAGCGCCTTCACCACTACTCGGACTGCCGCCTGAGCCACCGGTACTAACGCCGCCGTTGCCTCCAGCGCCGCCAGTTCCACCACTGGAGCCGCCAAATCCACTCCCGTCGCCAGGCCCCCCTCCAGCACTCGATCCAACGCCACCTGGCCCGGCAGAGCCGCCACCAGGGCCGCTGCCCGCGCCCGTCTCCCAAAGACTTCCGCCAGGTCCTGTACCGGTAACTGCCGTGAGGCCGCTTCCGCCGCCACCAGGCCCGCCAGGGCCAGAACCGCCCGAACCCGGTCCTCCCGGACCCGCCCCTCCGGGAACACCTCCACCACCGAAACCCGGGCCACCGCCGCCTGACGCGCCGCCGCCACCGCCGGAACCGCCACGATTACTTTCGGCCGCTAAAATCATTTGCAGTAATTTGTTGGGATCTTCCAGAAAATCTTTGAACTTCTCGCCCTGAGCACCAAGAACTTTTGCAGTGAGTTGGGCGGCAACTTTGACGCCCGCCACGGAAGAGTCTTCCGCGATGTAACGGATTTCGTTGATCTTGATACTGGTCTCACCTGCGAGCGCGGCTTTCAATTGCTCGGTGAGAGAAGTGGGCTTCGCATTACCGGTGGGAAATGCGCGAACAAAACGTGCAAACTGCGCTTGCGTGAGATTCGCAGCGAAATGGATGCTCGCGATACCTGACTGGGAGAGGAGTTGCGCGAAGCTGCGTTCGGCGGCGGCGGCGCCAAGCGGAACGCCATCGAGCAAAATCTGCTGTCCCGACGCGCCGAGCAACAATCCACTGTCGCCACTTTCATCGAGCGAGGCCTTCAATTCCTTCCAGGTCGTCTCGAATTGCGCAGCTGTGCGCACGTGACCGAATTCATACAGTCGCGCGAACTTCAGCAGGATGTTCAGGCTGCGCACAAACTGGCGCGCGCCCGCTCTGGTATCGCCGCTCATAGGGACGTGAGGGACAGCACGATGCCTGTCCTTCCTTTCCTATCACAGTACGGCGCGCGGCCGCGAGAGACAAGTCTTGCGAACGGGATTGTCGCCATTCGACTAATAGGAAGTGCGCCGAGCGGCGATTACGGGCTCTCAAAAGAGCGTCGCAGTAAAACGGTTGAGCTTGCTCGGACCATTGCCCCTTGCGCCGTCCAGACATACAATGAAGCTTGACCGAGGCGTCGCCGAAACTAACGGTACCAGTTAGATACGTATTTCGAGTACGATGCCCGTGCGGAGCCCCTTCGATGGCAGACCAGCCCCCCATTCACGATGAGCGGTTCAAGGCAGAAATGCCCGCCATTCCCGGCGTGGGTCCGGGCAACAAACTGCCAGCAACTACAACCGCACCGCTGAAGATCGTCGGCGGATTGGTAGCGGTGGTCTTCGTTGTAGTTGGAATCGGGTACTTCGTGAGCCGCTCGCATCGTCATGCGGCGCAGCCTGCCGACCCGCTTCTCCAAGTTGAAGTATCCGCGCCTGATTTGGGCAATCCCCCGCCCCAAGCGCCGCCTCCGATGCGTGGCATTGCAAGAGTCGACGCGATGGCAAAACCGTGGTCGGCCGTGGAATTCGATTTTCGCGATTCGTTTACGGCCCAGCATAGCCCGGCCCTGCTGTTGCGCTTGCCGACGGGCTCGGCGAGCCAGCCTTCCGGTTATTGGGCACTCAGCCTGAAAGCGCCTTACGGCAATTGCCAGCTCGAACTCGTGAACGACTTGAGTAAATTGAAAAATGACTACGGGTATCGCGCTGGAAAATATCCGATGATCGGCAATCCATGCAGCCAAAGCGTGTTTGATCCACTCAAGATGAGCAACTTGCAGGGAAATGTCTGGGTTCGGGGAGCGATGGTGCAGGGTTCGGACTTGCGGCCGCCGCTGGGAATTGAAGTAAAAATCGAAGGGCAGGATATTTTTGCGGTCAGGATGGAGTAGCTTCTTGGCTTCGATCGATGGGTTTCACCGTATTTTGAATTTCTGATTTCGCGCTTACAT
Organism: Candidatus Acidiferrum sp.; assembly: GCA_035295625.1. GTDB lineage: Bacteria > Acidobacteriota > Terriglobia > Acidiferrales > UBA7541 > Acidiferrum. The sequence continues at coordinate 12,113 of DATGIS010000062.1, forward strand.
TCGAACGTCTTCCATACCTGTTTCTGAAGTCCAGCTTTGAGCTGCTTCGCACTTCTTAAGCTCTTCTTCCATTTTTCCCACGAGACTCAGCGCAACCATTCTTTGGTCAGCCCACCAGGACCAGAGCGGATGCCCGAAAGACGCCGGCTTGTTGTGCTCGATGAAAAAATGCGAGATCCACGCAAACGCGTACGGAATCAGTAGCGCCACTGCAATCCACCACCACTTGCGCAGCACGAGCGCTGCGCCCATCGTGGCCCATCCCGCCAAGGTGCCGATGCAGTGCATGGCTCGTGTCGCCGGCTGCCGATGAGCCAGAACATATTGGGGCCAAAATTCGGAAAAATCGCGTGCTTGCGTCATGACTTTACTCCCCAACGCAACTCGCCAACAAAAAAAAGGGAGCTTGCTCGCAAGC
>DATGIS010000063.1:0-15922 GCA_035295625.1 Candidatus Acidiferrum sp.
AAGTCACCTGCTTTGATGGGCGTGGGACGATCGGGCGATGGGCCGTAGTGAGGATCGCTGGCATGTGCGTTGACGGCGATGTCGGGACCTTCATCGGTCACGAGTCCAGCTGCGGCAAATTGCTGCAGGATCCATTCTTTCAAGCCGTATTCGGTCTGTAGCTTCCCTTCGCGAACGCCGCGAGCGGCAAGTTGGAACGCTTCGGCGACGATGCGGTCCACGTGTTTGCCAGCGTAGAGATGGGAATCGAGTTGCTCGGGTGTCCAGACAGCTTCGTATTTCTGTACGAGATCGGCGGAACTGACAATTTTTGCACCGGCAGCACGCACGAGTTCGATCGTTCCCGCGTCCACCATGGCGACGTAGGGGATTTCATTCTTGGGCGAGTACTGCATGGCGATTTTCTTGCCGCGGCCGACAATTTTTCTCAGATTGGAACGAAGTTCTTCTTGCGCGGCGTAGTAGAGCGTCTCGCCGGGGACAGCGGCCAGCGATTCGGTTTCGATTTTGTGGACGAGTTTTTTCGGCGTTCCTTTGGCGGGAACGAAATAGAACCAGCGGCGCGTGCGCATGGCGGTCGGAAGTTGCAAGACGCGGTGCGCAATGGGATCGCGGCCACGAAAATCGTAAAAGAGCCAGCCGTGCAACCCGGCGGCGCGCAAATCGCTCTGCATTTCGGAAAGATTAAAAGACATTTTGTCCGTTCCTGCCTCAAGCTTCGAAAAGAAGCAGCGCTTCGACTTGCTGACGCGTGACGCCATCGACGGCGACGCGCTTCGTGCGGCTGTGTTCGCCGCCGAGAATTCTAACAGCCGACTTGGGCCTTTTCAAAAGGCCTGCGAGAAACTCGCAGAGAGCTTCGTTGGCGCGGTTTTCGAGCGCCGGAGCGCGCAGACGAACTTTGAGCACACCTTCGATGACGCCCGCGATTTCGTCTCGGCTGGCGCGAGGTTGGACGCGGACAGCAAAAGTGACGGAGCGCCCAGCCGGATTTTCGGCGATTTCGAGCCGCGGCGCGGGATTTACCATGCGCGTTCGTATTGCAACTGGGAGTCCTTGTAATTATTTTACGACACGCCCGCCAAAAAGCGCCGTGCCGACGCGAATTTCTGTGGCGCCTTCTTCGATTGCCACCTCGAAGTCGTGTGACATTCCCATCGAGAGTACGGGCAACTCGTGGCGCAATTGCTGCTGCAAGGCATCGCGCAGTTCGCGCAACTTGGAGAAATACGGCCGCACATCTTGGATGTTTTCGAGGAAGGGCGGGATACACATGAGGCCGGCAAGGGCGAGACGCGGGAGTTCAAGGATGCCCTCGGCGAGGATCGGAACGTCGGCGATAGCAGCGCCACTTTTGCCTGACTCGGCGGCGATATGGACTTCGATGAGCACACGGAGTTTTTCGGGCATGGCAAGCTCAGCTCTGGCCCGGTCCAGGCGTTGCGCGAGCGCGAGGTCGTCCACGGAATCGACGGTGTGAAAGAGCTTTGCCGCGCGGGCCGCCTTGTTCGATTGCAAATGACCAATGAGGTGCCAGTTGGCCGGAATGTCGGCAATTTCACCGCGCTTCCCTTCCCATTCCTGCACGCGATTTTCGCCGAAGTGCGTCAAGCCAGCCCCGTACGCAGCGCGAATTTCCGACGCGGGATGCGTTTTCGAGACGGCGATCAGCGTGATTTGTTCTGCGCGGCGGCCGGCGCGCTCGGCGGCACGCGCGATCTTCTCGCGAATTCGAGTCAGATTCTCTTGGATGGAAACTGCGGTCATGGGCAAATTTTAATCGTAGCATGCTCGTCGCCGGTCACGTTGCGGTGCCGTAGCACTGCGGTTAGACTGTCGAACAGCCATGTCGGCACGTATGACGCGCGGAAAATTAATCGCCATAGAAGGTATCGACGGCAGCGGCAAGAACACACAAGTGCGCTTGCTGGAACATGAGCTGACGTCGCGCGGATATTCGGTTTATTGCACCGGCTTCCCGCAATATGACTCCTGGTTCGGAAAAATGGTGGCGCAATTTTTGAATGGCGAGCTGGGGCCGCTCGACAAGGTGGACCCCCATTTTTCGGCGCTGCTCTATGCAGGTGACCGGTTCGAGGCGAAATCGAAGATTGTCACGTCGCTGAGCCGCGGCGCAGTTGTACTTGCGGACCGTTACGTCGGCTCGAATCTGGCGCACCAAACGGCGCGGGTGGCGGCGGAGAAGCGCGCGGACTTCCTTTCGTGGATTGAGCATCTGGAATACGACATTTACGATTTGCCGCGAGAGGATTTGGTGCTCTACCTGCGCGTGCCACCGCACGAAGCGCAGACGCTCGTCACCAAGAAGCCGTCGCGTTCTTATACAGACGCCAAACAAGACATTCTTGAGGCAAACATCAAGCATCTGGAAGAAGCCGCAGGGATGTACGATTCGCTCTCGCGGCAAACGCCCTGGGCGACCGTCCAGTGTTACGACGCGATGAGGAAAGCGATGCGCCCGCCGGAAGAGATTTCCGCGGATATTTTGACGTCAGTAACGCCGTTGCTGGCGGATTTGGGACGACGCTGAAATGCCATTCTCCGAATTTCTTGGCAACGACCGGGTCGTGGCGGCATTGCGCGGTGGATTGCGTAGCGGACGAGTGCCGCATGCGATGCTTTTTTCCGGGCCCTCAGGCGTCGGAAAATTTACTCTCGCACGATTGTTTGCAGCGGCGGCAAACTGCGAGCGAATGAGCGATGATTCGTGCGGCGAGTGCGACACGTGCAAGCGCATCGGACTGCTTGCCGAACCACAGCGGCTCATCGAACAGGGACTGGCGGAACGCGGGGAGAGCGCCGACGCGGGAACCGTCGAACGAGTGCCGCTGATTCTGCAAAGCCATCCCGACGTCTGGGCGCTGGTTCCCGACCCCGTGCGTTTAAAAAATCCCGTAGCGCGACCGATGTTGCGCATCGGCCAGATTCGCGCGGCGCAACGCGCGGCCTACTTTCAGCCGATGGCGCGGCGGCGTGTGTTTATTTTTGACGGCGCGGAAACGATGCGCTGGGAAGTTCAGAACGTACTTCTGAAAATTCTGGAAGAGCCTCCGGGCTCCGCTACGCTGATACTGACGGCACCCTCGCCTTATTCCCTGCTGCCGACGATTCTTTCGCGATGCATGTTGTTTCACTTTGCGCCACTCGGGACGACGGAAGTGGAGCAAATCTTGAAAGCAAAAACCGACAAGTCACCGGCGCAAGTCCGGCAGGCTGCACAGCTTTCCGAAGGCAGCCCGGGCCGCGCGCTCGAAATGGACGTTGACGCGGTTCTGGATCGACGAAAAGCGGCGCTGCGAATTCTCGAGCGGGCTGCGAAAGGCCAAGGATTTGGCCAGCTTTTTGCCGACACGTCCGCTTTGGCCAAGGATCGCGAAGATTCTTTCGACGCGCAGCTCGCGGTTTTTTATAGTTTGCTGTCGGATCTACTGGAATTGACCAGCGGAACGAAGCAGCCGCAACTCAGGAATCCTGGAGTCGCTAAAGAATTGGAAATTTTCAGTAAATCTGTGGATAACTCGTGGGTCATGCGTGCAATTGAGGGGCTCGACGATGTTTCGTTCGGCGCACGGCGCAATTTGAACCGGCAGCTTGGCTTGGATTCGTTTGCGGTTTCCCTGGCGCCAAAAGCTTGAGAACTCTGCCGCCAATATCAGGGAAACACCGTATGGACGTCCGACGGATTTTTTCGCCATAACTGTAACCGGATTTCCGCGGGATGCATCTCAGCACTAGAACCCCAAACCACCCCCGTCGGGACTTAGGAGCCAATTATGGTGAATCGGAGAATGTTTCGTCCTGCATTTTCGGACGCAAAGGAGCAAAATACTCCCCGTATGAGTCCGAATGGCCCGGCTCCCAGCAAGAAGCCCGCACCGCCCGAAGTGACGCACGCGGAGAATTTCTATTGGGTAAAGCAGATGCAGTCGCACACGCCGGTAGCAATCGTGCTTGATTCCGGTGAAACACTGCATGGGACCATTGAATGGTATGACCGCGATTGCATCAAGCTCACGCGGCAAGGCGCCCCGAATCTTTTGATTTTCAAGCGCGTGATTAAATACGTGCATAAAGACGGCGAAGAAGCGTCCCAGGGCGGCACCGAATAGCTCTACTTCTTCGGCTGCGGCGCGGCACCCTCCATCGTGTGACCGGCAGCAGCTCCGAAGGTCATCAATGCTTTTGCGGCCAAGCCGCCTTTCGCGTCAATCACTTCGCATTCCGTCACGACAAAATTCCTGCCTGCGCGAAGCACTTTCCCTTCCGCTCGGATTTTTCCGCCCGGGACGGCCGAGAGATAGTTAATCTTCAATTCGATTGTGGCCAGCTCTGAGCCTTGCGGTACAACTGTGTACGCAGCGATGGCAGCGGCGGTGTCCGCGAGCGCCGCGAGCACCCCTCCGTGGACCACATCGTGAATCTGCTTGTGCAATTCTTTCACCTGCATCGTGAGGACGGCTCTACCCGGCGCGAGAGATTCGACGTGAAAGCCGAGCATCGCCGAAAGGCGGCTGCCCTTCATGCGCTTACGCGCGGCTTCGAGAGCGGCTTTGGTGATTTCTGGAAGTGGGCGAGTCATTGGTTTGTCCTTGAGTTTGCTGCAATCACCACGCGGTAAGGCCGCCATCAACCGGAATTGCAGCGCCGGTAAGCCATGAAGATTCGTCAGACGCAAGGAAAACGGCGAGTTGCGCGATGTCGGTCGGCTTGCCAAAACGGCCAAGCGGAATTGTGGCGAGGCGATCTTCCTTAACCTTCGCGCCGTCGGGCGTGTTGAAGAGTTCGCTGACAAGATCCGTTTCGACGATCGAAGGGCAAATGCAATTGGCGCGGATGTTTTCGTGTCCGTGATCGATAGCGATGGCTTTCGTGAGCAGCGTGACGCCGCCCTTTGACGCGCAATAAGCGGCGCGCTTTTTCATGGCGACGAGTCCAAGAACCGAGCCAATGTTGACGATCGCTCCGCCGCCGGCTTTGCGAAATTCGGGCAACGCGGCGCGGCACATCAGAAACGGTCCTTTGAGATTCGCGTCGATCAGGCGATCCCACTCGTCTTCGGCGATGTCTTCGATCGTCGAAACGCTGAGCACGCCGGCGTTGTTGACAAGGACGTTGAGCTTGCCGAAGGTGGCGACGACTTTATTTACGGCACTAAGGACATCGGCGGCGCGGCTGACGTCGCATGAAATGGCAACAGCTTCCCCGCCCGCAGCCTGAATTTCTTTAACCACAGCTTCCAGTTTCTCTGCGCGACGGCCGGCGACAGCCACTTTGGCCCCTTCGCGCGCAAACGCAAGCGCCGTGCTTCTCCCAATGCCCGTGCCGCCGCCCGTAATTAATGCAACTTTGCCTGCCAGCCGTGTCACGAAACGCCACCCTCCCGCGTCTAACGAATCAGCGCCTTTTACTCATTTGGGGCGCGCTGAATTGTAGCGCGAGTGGCGCGTTTTCAGCAGAACTTGCGGTATCGTATCCAGACCCAGTCTCCAGGAGAACCGCACCAGGCTCATGCGCATCGGCATCACGTGCTATCCCACCTACGGCGGCTCGGGAGTCGTGGCGACCGAACTCGGCCAGGAATTGGCCGCGCGCGGGCACGACATTCACTTCATCAGTTACGCGCCGCCGATTCGCATGAATCTGGCGGATCCGCATATTCATTTCCATGAAGTCGAAGTGGCATCGTATCCGCTGTTCGATCATCCGCCCTATACACTGGCTCTCGCTACGAAGATGCTCGAAGTTTTCGAGTCCGAATCGCTCGATTTGCTGCATGTACATTACGCGATTCCCCATTCCGTGAGCGCGATGTTGGCGCGTTCGATGGCGGCGCCGCGGCGGCTGCCGTTCATTACAACGCTGCACGGAACGGACATTACGCTCGTCGGAAGCAATCGCAGCTATTTGCCGATTACGAAATATTCCATCGAGCAAAGCGACGGAGTAACTTCGATTTCGCGGTATCTGCTGAATCAAACGATCAGAGAGTTCGACATCAAGCGGCCCATCGAAGTGATCCCGAATTTTGTGAATTGCGATTTATATACTCGCAAGCCGGACGAAGCGTTGCGCGCGAAGTGGGCGCCGGGCGGCGAACCGATTGTGATGCACCTTTCGAACTTTCGTCCCGTGAAGCGGATTACGGACGCGGTCGAAACTTTTGCGCTGGTACGCGCCAAAATGCCCGCGAAGCTGGTCCTAATCGGTGACGGTCCGGATCGCGGTGCCGCGGAATATTTGGTGCGTAAGAAAAAATTGCAAAAAGATGTGCACTTCCTGGGCAAGCAGGATCAGGTCTATCGCCTGCTGAGCGAAGCCGATCTATTTTTGCTTCCGTCGCAACTGGAATCTTTTGGCTTGGCCGCGCTCGAAGCGATGGCATGCGAAGTTCCGGTGATTGCGACAAACGTCGGCGGCATTCCGGAAGTGATTGAGCATGGCCGTGACGGTTTTCTCGTCGAGCCGCAGGATGTGGCGACCGCCGCTCGATATGCAATTGAAGTATTGTCGCGGGCCGATCGTGGTCGCGAAATGGGCAAACTAGCGCGCATCAACGCCAAGAAGAAGTTCTGTGCCAACGACGTGATTCCCGCTTACGAGCGCTACTATCAGCGCGTTCTCTCTGAATCCCGCGCCGCGACTGCCTGAACATCTCCACTGACTCAGAAGAGCGTTTGGCGCGGCGAAGCTTCCGTCTGCTTCTTTATGTGGCGCAGCACGCGCAGATGAATATGGTGAATGATGTAGTCCGACCAGAAATGCCAATACTGCTCGGGCCACATGGTGTGGCTATACCAAGTCGTGCCCTCAAGTCGCGTACGACCGCCGGGTAGCTCGGTAAGCAGGAACTGCCCCTGATGCGATTCGAAGTAGCCGTGCATATGCGCCGGCTCGATGTGCGAATAGGGCGTCAACTCGTTCATGGGAGCCGATTTGCCGTGACGCTGAATCGCAGCAAGCGCGGTTCGTCCCACACGGTGATCGGCTCGACGAACGGGCCGGTCGAGAACACGCAATGCCGAACTGCACCGGGTCCATGGCCCGAGATTTCGGCGCGAATCGGATAAGCAATCCCCGCACGAAATATTGCTTCCTGTGGCGGCGGAATTTCCGCAAAGGAAACCACCTGCTGCCAGACCTTCTCCGGAGGCGCATTCACTTCAATGGACGATTTCACTTCAAAAATTCCCGGTTGAGGCTTGAAGAAATGCTCGGCTCCAAAAAAAGACGGTGTGAGCAACACGACGACGGATAGCATGGCTGGCGTACGCCGCCGCCCCCAATGAGTCGCCTGAATCACAAAACCAAGCCACCCGCCGAGGAGCGCGAGAACGCACGCGATGGGCGCCGCCATCAAGATGCAAATCACTCCTTCGATCGCAACAAGGAGCAGGACCAGCCCCAAAATGCCGATGGGAACGATGGAAACGAGCGTGCATTCGCCGAAGTCTCGCGGCGCATGATAGCTGTGCAGCAAAACACTGAAAAGCCCGAGGCAAAATGGCAACGCGACGAAGAGACCCCAACCGTATGTTCGCACGACCTGTGTGCCAAGCCCGGTAAAGAGAAGCCCTAAAAGTGTCGTCAGGCCGATGGACAGAATCGCACTACCAAGTGGGGTACGCGGGATAAAGGGGTCAAGCGGCCGCACGGAAGGCCACGGCGCGGCTTCTGCGCGCGGCGCTTCTTCGACGGATGGGAGGAAACTCAGCACCGCAAAAGAAATCAGGTTGACGAGTGGGACAAAAAACAGACCGACCAACCACACGGGTTGACCAGCAGCGCGGAGCCGCTTGACCGTCATCGACAGGCCCAGCCAAAGGAAAGGCAGCGAGATCAGAAGCATGGTCAGGCTCATACCGGCATCGGCGCCGGTCCTGACGGTGATCGTTTGCACCACACCGAAAGGCCGCCAGTAAAAAAGCGGGCTCCATGCGCGGTGAAACAAAAAAGTCATCACCAGATAATCAATCGTGATTTTTAAGCAGAACGCGCCAGCTCCGACCTTCAAATAAAGCGACCGGTTGGCTCGGCCTTCCCAGTTCCAGAGGTTCGCTGCCTTCATGCTTTCTCCGTCGTTCTGGTCGTTCGCGTCGTCTAGCTTCTGCGGGAAAGTTCAGGCGCAACACACTGTTCGGCGGCGCAACTGCGGCGTGCGGCGATCCAGTGGTAGCCAGTGCGAAGTACGCGCATCATTCCGGGAATCCGGGAGGTCCAAACGAGGGGACGCCACCACCAGATTTCTTTGGCGACTTCGAGAACGGCGTCCGCTCCACCGAAGTGCTGGCCGTCGCAGTGGAGAAAACGAATTTCGCGAAGAAGTTCGCGCGGCGTCATACCGAGAAGTTCGGCGACGCGAGGGTCCTGCAATGGCGCGACACCCAGATTGTGCTTTGCGAGAATCGGGGCGATGGCGCGAACGATGCGGGTGCAGAATTTGCAGTCGGCGTCGAAGAAGAGCCAGCCGCGCGCGTGGCGGCTCTTGCGATCGGTGTAAACGTCAACGAGGGAGATCATGGCGTCACCCCGCGGCTTTCTTCGTCCCACTCCCGAGGAGCGTAATCACCTTCCCGCGGAGTTTTGCCACGCCCTTGAGCGTGCCCGAAGGCATGCGCAGCACTTCCTCAAACATGCCGGTCATCACCGTTAGAAATTCCAGCATGCTTTCCAGCCGCTCGCGCGTGTAAGCGTCGCCCTTGGAGTCTTTCTTCAGCTCGTCCACACATTCGCCGATGACGCGCAACGTCGGATCGATTTCGCGGCGTTTGCGCTCCTCAGAAACGATCCGAAAAATCTCCCACACGTCCTTGATGCTTTCGAAATGATCGCGGCGATCACCGAGCACATGCACCACGCGCACGATTCCCCAACCCTGCAATTCACGCAGGCTGGTGCTGACGTTCGACCGAGCCACGGCCAGCGTCGTGGAAATTTCATCAGCCGGCACCGGCTTGGGCGATAGAAACAGCAGCGCGTGTACCTGCGCCACCGTGCGGTTAATGCCCCACCGCGTTCCCATCTCGCCCCAGTGGAGGATGAATTTTTGGGCGACGGGCGTGAGGCTTTGCGATTCTTGCGTCATGGCAGCTCCATCTGTATTTTCTGTAAAGACAGAAATAACAGATATGACTGCAGTCTGTCAAGAGGAATTTCCCGCCCCCTCCGGCCTACCCTCTCGACCATGCCCGTCGCCCCGTGGAACCATGAGCCGGTGATTCTGCCTTGATTGTTGTGTTGGACTAGCCGGCGGCGACTTCCTGGAGGGCCGGGGTCAATTCTGGCACTTCAATGCGGATAAGCGTGCCTTCGCCGGGGCGGCTTTGCATGTCGAGATGAAAATCGGTTCCGTACAAAACGCGCAATCGTTCGCGCACGTTGCTTAAGCCAATTCCCTCCACGTAAACATGCGGCATTTTTTCTTCGGAAATGCCCACGCCGTTATCTTCGATTTCGATCTGCAACCGTCCATTCATCTGCACTGCGCGAAGCTGGATCTTGCCTCCCCCGAGCTTCGGCGCGAGGCCGTGTTTCAGGCTGTTTTCCACGATGGGCTGCAGCAGCATGCTGGGGATAAATGCCTCAAGCGCCGCATCGTCGATCTGTTTCACAATGTCGAGATTGTCTTTGCCGAAACGCGCCACTTCAATGTCCAGATAGTCGTCGATGAATTGCAGCTCTTCGCGTAGCGGCACAAACGTTTCGTGCCGGCGCAACAGCCGCCGCAAGATGTTGCTCAATTTCAGCACGACTCCGCGCGCCGTATCGGGATCCATGCGAATCAGCGAAGAGACCGTATTGAGCGTATTGAAGAGAAAGTGCGGATTGATCTGACTGGACAGCGCGTCCATGCGCGCCTTCAGCAGCAACTGCTGATGCCGCTGCAGATTCATTTCGATGCGCGTGTTGTTCCAGATTTTGAGCGGAGCGGCCACCGACATAAGCGTTGCAATCACGGCCAGAGCCAGCCACCAGTTCCAATGCTGATCGATGGCGAAGAGCCACTTCGGTTTTGTCGCAATTCCAAGCGCCACACGGCCAAGCTCCAACGCGACACACGTCAAGAGCGGCAGCATTTCCCAGGAAATCTCCGCGCGCCGTACCACTCGCACCACGGCTTTCGGAATATTCAGAAACGTGAACGGACCAAAATTCCAGAGCTCTTCCTTATTGGGGATGGCTTGTCGGATAAGTCCGCCGAGAAGCCCCGCCGCGGAGGCCGCCGGCATGCCGAGCCATTCATGCGCTGCGAGCGCGGGAATCGTCACGATCGCGCCGCCGATTGGCCCTACGACGCGCCCACCCAGCAAGCCCATCAGGAACGCGCCTTCGATCGACAAATCTGCAAAACGATACGCTGGACCGACGAGCCGCAATGCCACACCCAAGATTAAGGGCGGCGTCATGAAGAGCATGAGCTTCAGTTTCTGGTCGGGGTCGCGTTCTTCCGTGAACAACACACGGCGAAACGTGTTCCACCGCGCCAGCAACGCCGCAAACGAAGCCGCTACGCCCACCTTCAGCAGTAGCGTAAAGAGAAAATCCCGCGTTGAGAAAATCGATTCCATCGGTGGCGGCGAAAACTCTTCGCTTACGCTAGCCAATCTGGCCGACGATGTAAAGGAGTCCAAAACAGGGTGATTTAGCCGAGCCTGCTATAATTGACGATTCCGATGGCCAAGAAATTACATTCAAAGAAGAAGCAGAAGAAAACAGCGCCTTTAAAGCACGTCGCGCATGCGGATCTACCCTCGAAGTGGGGCAGTTTTACCATTCACGGCTTCACGGGCAACGGTCCGCAGGAAGAAGCCGTAGCGCTGGTTAAAGGAAATCTCAACGGCAAGTCGGCCCCGCTCGTCCGCGTTCATTCGCAGTGCCTGACCGGCGACGTTTTGAATTCCCTGCGCTGCGATTGCCGCGCCCAGTTGGAACTATCGCTGAAGAAAATTGGTGAAGCTCCCTCCGGCGTTCTGCTCTACCTGCCACAAGAAGGACGGGGGATTGGGCTCATGAACAAACTTCGCGCTTATCAATTGCAGGATCAAGGAATGGACACCGTCGAAGCCAACGAAGCTCTGGGATTCGCGTCCGATGCTCGCGAGTACGAATTTCCTGCAAAAATTTTGCTGCAGCTCGGCGCAAAGAAAATCCGCTTGCTCTCAAACAATCCTGAAAAAGTTCGCCAACTCGAAGAATCGGGAATCCAGGTCGTCGAACGAGTGCCGTGCCAGCCGCGAGTCTCAAAAATCTCGCGTCGTTACCTCAAAACCAAAAAATCCAAGATGGGGCATCTTTTGAAGGGCGTATAGCGCGGCGGCTAACCGCCGCCAACGAATTGAACAATTTCGTAGCGGTCTCCCGCAGCGATTGCCGTCGAACTCCACTCCGCGCGTGGCAATATCTGCAAATTTCTTTCGATCGCGACACGGCCGCCCTCAAGCCCCAGCGCACGCAAAAGGTCGTTCACGGTTTCGCCCGGTTTTGCCGCGCGAGCCTCGCCGTTCACCACAATCGCCAGCGCCGCGCCCTGCGCCAGTTCGCTCATGCCGTCGGCACCTTCGCTTTTGCCCTCAATTGCATTCTCAAGCGCCCTTGCACGGGCCCAAAGCTCGCTTCCAAAATCAGCGCCGGCTCGGACACCGTGAATTTTGGCATTTCAAATTGGATGAGCGCCACCCCGTCGTCGCCAGACGTCGCAGTCGCTTCCACCGCCTGCGCCGTGCCTTCCATCCGCGCGACCACACGCGCCCGCGGCAACACGTTGCCCAAATCGTCTCGCACGCCAATGCGCAGCGACGCCTGCTTCCCTTTCAACCAATCCGTTGCGTTGTGAAGTCTCAGCTTCAATTTCGGCCCCGAGTTTGCCGGTGCCACGGCCGCAGGTGCTTCAGCAGACGGGGCAGACCCACTCGAATCGTGCGGCGCCGCCGCTTCAGCGATTTTCAAGCTCCCCGCACGAAGCTCCGCTTCAATCGCATGATGTTGCTCATCCACGCGCTGTTTCAAAATGGACTCGTTCGCCGGACCTATCGGCAACAAATCCTGATAATTCGTTGTCCGTCGGTGTACCACTCGCCCATTCAAATACACCATCGTGTCGATCAGCCCCTGCGCGTCGCCGCGATCTTCCGTTTGAACGTGGTAACGCACGTCACCGACGGTCACATTCGTGTTGTGCCCAAATTGCATTCGTCTGTTCCAGTGCGGGACGCTCATAATTTATTTCTTCTCTGCATTTGACCGACCGCGCCCTGAATCGTTATTATACCGCTTCGCCTATGAGTGATTCTGGTCTTCACGCTTACGGTCCGCTAGTCATACACCTGCTGGTTGCCGCGTTCCTGGCGGGCACGATTGCCAGCTTGTCGAAGCTCATCGGCTGGCGCCGCCCCAGTAAGGCCAAGCTGCAAGCCTACGAATGCGGAATGGAGCCGACCGGTGATGCGCGAGAACCCTTCTCTGTAAAATTTTACCTCGTCGCAATGGTTTTCATTTTGTTCGATGTGGAAGCGATTTTTCTGTATCCATGGGCCCTGGTCTTTCGCACTCTCGGTTGGTACGGCTTCGTGGAAATGATGGTATACATCGCGATACTGCTTGTCGGTTATTTCTATCTCTGGAAAAAGGGCGCGCTGGACTGGCACAAGTAAGCCCGGGCGCGTAAGCGAAATCGAGTGGCGGACAACGCAAATCAAAACGCTAATGCTGTGGTTGAGCATCTGCGTGCCTGGAATTCCAAAGCCGTCGAAGAAGTGATCGAATTTCACGGCGAGACGACCATCGTGGTGCCGCACGGCCTGTTGCGGGCCGCGGCCCAGGAATGTCGTGACGCGCTTCAGTTTGACCTGCTCTCCGACGCAACCTGTGTCGATCGCTTCCCTGTCGAACCGCGTTTCGAATTGAATTATCACCTCACGTCGATTCCCAAAAAGGCAAAGATTCGCCTCCGCACTCGCGTTCCCGGCGACCACCCTAACGTGGATTCGTTGGTCCCGGTCTGGCTCGGCGCCGGCTGGCTCGAGCGCGAAATCTTCGATTTGATGGGCGTTCACTTCGATGGACACCCCGACCTGCGCCGTATTTTGATGCCCGACGAGTGGGTAGGCCATCCGCTGCGCCGCGATTACCCGGTACAAGGCTTCCGCGATATTCCGGCGACGTATTTGCCAGGATTGAAGAAATAATGACGACTACCCTTGCATCGCACAATGTAGAAACGGCCACGGGCGCCGCAAAGACGATGGTCCTCAACATGGGGCCGCAGCACCCGTCCACGCACGGCGTGCTGCGCGTTGTGTTGGAACTCGACGGCGAAACCGTTGTGAAAGCCGTCCCCGACCTCGGCTATCTCCACACCGGCATCGAAAAATCCTGCGAAGACAAAACGTATTCGCAAGCCATCACGCTAACCGACCGGATGGATTACCTCAATCCGCTCGGCAACAACCTCGTCTATTGCCTTGCCGTCGAAAAACTTCTTGGCTTGGAAATTCCCAAGCGTGCGCAGTACATCCGCGTCATGATGGCGGAGCTCCAGCGCATCTCTTCGCACCTCGTCTGGCTTGGCACGCACGCTATCGACCTCGGCGCAATGTCCGTGTTCCTTTATTGCTTCCGTGAGCGCGAAGAAATTCTGAAAATTTTTGAGCGTTTCGCCGGTCAGCGCATGATGACCAGCTACATCCGCATCGGCGGTGTTGCTCTCGAACCGCCCGCAGGCTGGCGTGAGATGGTCGGCCGCTTCCTCAAAATGATGCCCAGTCGCATCGATGAGTACGAGACGCTGCTCACCGAAAATCGTATCTGGATGGGGCGCACCAAAGGCGTTGGCGTCATCAACGCAAAAGACGCCGTCGCTTACAGCATGACCGGCCCGACGCTCCGCGCCGCCGGCCTCGCTTACGACAATCGCAAGGCATTTCCCTATTCCAGCTACGAGGAATTCAACTTCGAAGTCCCCACTCGCACCGATTCCGACTGCTTTGCCCGGTACATGCTCCGCGTGGCGGAAATGCGCGAAAGTTTGAAAATTATCGCGCAGGCCATGGAAAAGATAACGGACCAAGGCGAGATCAAGGCTGAAGCCGCAGGCATCATTCCGCCCCAGCGCGAAAAAATGAAGACGGAAATGGAAGCGCTCATCTACCACTTCAAAATCTTCACCGAAGGCTTTTCTCCGGCGCCCGGCGAAGCCTACGTCACCATCGAATCGCCCCGCGGCGAACTCGGATGCTTCGTCGCCAGCGACGGATCACCCAAGCCTCTGCGCTGCCATTTCCGCTCGCCCTCGTTCATCAACTTGCAGGCTCTTCCGAAGATCGTGGAAGGCCAGATCATCGCCGACGTCGTCGCCTGCATCGGCACCATCGACATCGTTCTCGGCGAGGTGGATCGCTAACGTCATGGAAATGTCTGCCCAGCTCACCGCAAAATTTGAAAAGCTGCAAAACGCGTATCCCGTCAAGCGCAGCGCGCTCATTCCGATGCTGATGTACGCTCAGGATGAATTCGGCTTCATCAGCGATGAGATGATCGCGGAAATCGCCAAACGGCTCGAACTGAACGCAGTTCAAGTGGAAGAAACGCTCGCGTACTATTCGATGCTCCGCCGCAAGCCGATGGGCAAGCATCACGTGCAGGTCTGCACCAACGTTGCCTGTATGCTTCGCGGCGGCTACGAGCTCCTTGACCACGCAAAGAAGCGCCTCGAAATCGGGCACAAAGAAACCACCGAAGACGGTCTCTTCTCGCTTGAAGAAGTCGAATGTATCGGCGCTTGCACTGGCGCGCCCGCCATTCAGGTCAATTACGACTTCTACGAAAATCTGACCGTCACAAAATTCGATCGCATCCTCGAAGAGTTCGACAAGGGCCGGAAGCCCGCTCCCGAACCGGTTATCAGTGGCGCGCTTCACGATCGTCATCCGCTCGAAACGCCGCTGATCAGCGCTCGCTGGGGCATCAAGGATTCCCGCAAGATCGACGTTTATCTGAAAAACGGCGGCTACAAGGCGCTCGAAAAGGCGCTGAAGCAGATGACTCCCGAAACGATCATCGACGAAGTGAAAAAGTCCAGCCTTCGCGGGCGCGGCGGAGCTGGCTTCCCCACTGGCATGAAGTGGTCCTTTGTCCCGAAGGATTCGCCGAAAACAAAATACGTCATCTGCAATGCCGACGAATCCGAACCCGGCACTTGCAAAGACCGTCCGCTCATGGAAATGGACCCGCACCAGTTGATCGAAGGCATGGTCATCGCGGGACGCGCCATCGGCGCCAATCGCGGCTTCATCTATATTCGCGGCGAATATCGCTATGTGCTCGATCTCGTCGACGAAGCGATCGCCGAAGCCTATGAGCGCGGCTACCTCGGCAAAAATATTCTTGGCTCCGGCTTCGATTACGATTTGTTGATTCACACAGGCGCGGGCGCCTACGAATGTGGCGAAGAATCCGCCCTCATGGAATCGCTCGAAGGTAAGCGCGGCTATCCGCGCATCAAGCCCCCCTTCCCCGCCGTCGTCGGCCTTTACGGCTGCCCCACGATTATTAATAACGTTGAAACGCTCAGCGCCGTGCCTTCGATCATCAACGAAGGTGGTGAAGCTTACGCCAACCGCGGCACCCCGAAAAACGGTGGCACTCGTTTGCTCTGCGTCGCCGGCCACGTCAACAAGCCCGGCATCTATGAAATTCCGCTCGGCATGAACATGAAGAAGTTTCTCTACGAAGTCGCGGGCGGCATTTCCAACGGCAAGAAACTCAAAGCCGTCATTCCCGGCGGCAGCTCCTGCCCGATTCTCACCGCGGACGAAATCGATCTTCCGATGGATTACGACTCCGTCGCTAAAGCCGGTTCAATGCTCGGCTCCGGCGGCATGGTTGTTATGGATGAAGACACCTGCAT
>DATGIS010000064.1:0-12010 GCA_035295625.1 Candidatus Acidiferrum sp.
GACAACGAAGAAGTGTATTTGTGCTGGAAGCTTGGCGAAGACCGAATCCGTTTTTATCATCGACAGAGTGAGGGATTCGCGGGAAGAAAGCCGCTCGATCCGCGGGATTTGGGGCCGGGAGATCAGGTGCAGTAAGGCTGACATAAGTCCGCGCGAGAAATTCTTTGAAAATTTGATTCGAGGCAAGCGGGGCACAGCATGCTGTGCCCCTAAAAGTTTGGGGGCGGGGTGAGCGAGAAAAAGGAAAACAGGTTGAAGGATTCCGCCAGTCCGTATTTGCGGTCGGCGGCGCATCAGCCGATTGATTGGTTCGAGTGGGGCGAAGAAGCGTTTGCTCGCGCGCAAAAAGAAGACAAGCCGATGCTGCTCGATATCGGCGCTGTGTGGTGCCACTGGTGCCATGTGATTGATCGCGAGAGCTACGAAAACCCGGTCATTTCGCAAATCATCAACGAACATTTTGTGCCGGTGAAAGTGGATCGCGATGAGCGGCCGGACGTGGATGCGCGTTATCAATCGGCAATCAGCGCGATTTCCGGACAAGGCGGCTGGCCGCTGACTGGATTTTTGATGCCGGATGGCAAGCCGTTTTTCGGCGGGACGTATTTTCCGCCGGAGGATCAGTTTGGCCGCCCAGGATTCCGGCGTGTGCTGCTGGCGGTGGCGGACTCTTACAAAAACAAGAAGGCGGATTTGTTGAAGGCGGCGGAGTCACTGGCGGATTCCGTGGCGCAAGCGGAAGTGTTTACCGGCGCGCATGGAAAGTTCGATGCGGAGATCGTCGACTCGCAGGTGAGGGCGATCACGCAACTATTTGACATCAAGAATGGCGGATTTGGGAAAGCGCCGAAGTTTCCGCACTGTTCGGCGATTGATTTGGTTCTGGAGCGGTATCAACAGACGAAAGAGCGGCACCTGTTGGCGATGGCGGAGACGACGTTGAAAAAAATGGCACTTGGCGGTGTCTATGACCAGCTCGCCGGAGGATTTCACCGTTACTCGGTGGACGAGCGATGGCTCGTGCCGCACTTCGAGAAGATGAGTTACGACAATTCGGAATTGTTGAAGAATTATTTGCATGGATGGCGCGCGACGAGGAACCGGTTTTTGTGCGAAACGGCGGGAAGCATTATCGGTTGGGTGAACCAGGATTTGTCGGACCAAAAGAACGGCGGATTTTATGCGAGCCAGGATGCCGACTACTCGCTCGACGACGATGGCGACTACTTTACCTGGACGCTGGACGAATTGCGCGCTTCGCTGCCGCTTCATACAGCGCGAGTGATGGAGCTGCACTATGACGTGGAAGCACAAGGCGAGATGCATCACAACCCGGCAAAGAATGTCTTATGGATCGCGCGGGATGCCGCGGAAATTGCCGAGACGCTGAAAGTCGACGAAGCGGCGGTTAGGCTTATGGTTGCGAGTGCAAAAGCCCAGTTGCTTGCGGCTCGACTGCCGCGACCGACTCCCTACGTAGATAAAACTATGTATGTGAGTTGGAACGCCATGTTCGTTTCGGCGTATCTGGAAGCGGGAAGAATGCTTGAAGGCGAGATTGCGGAATCATGCCGTAAATTTTCCCTCAAAACGCTGGACCGAATGTTACGTGAAACGTGGACCGCGGAGCAGGGGTTCGCGCATCGGATTGGCGGGCCAGCGCTACGCGGGTCGCTGGACGATCAAGTGTTTGGCGCGATGGCGCTGCTGGATGCGTATGAAGCGACGCTGGACGCGAAATATTTTCAAGCGGCGCAGCGGACGATGGACATCGCGATTGAAAAATACGGCGACGCGGAACGCGGCGGATTTTTCGATCGCGCAAGCGATGCGCCGCCAATGGGCGGGCTGGATGTGCGGCGAAAACCGTTCCAAGATTCGCCGACGCCCGGAGCGAATTCCGTGGCGGCGATGGCGCTCACGCGGCTGCACAATTACACCGGCGAACAGAAATATTACGACTGGGCCAAGAAAACACTGGAAGCGTTTGCCGGAATCGCGCCGCAGTTTGGCATGTTTGCCGCGACCTATGGACTTGCGGCGACGCTGTTTGCAAACCATCCGATTCAAGTCGTGATTACCGGCGCCGAGAGCGATGCCACGGCCAACGCGTTAGAGGAGGCGGCGAACTCCATTTTTCGATTTGGCAAGGCCGTGTTGCGTGTGAAGCCGGGACTCGCCGCTGAATATTTGCCGCTGGCATTGCGCGAGACGTTGCCGCATCTTGCCGCCGACAAAGCGATGGCGTCGGTCTGTTTTGGCAATTCTTGCTTACCGCCGACGAATGACCCCGAGAAATTGAAAACCATTTTGGAAAATGGCGTGGCGGGAGCGGCAGGAATTTAGCTTAGAGACGAAAAGGGCCGCCCCGGGAGGCGGCCCCTACAGCAATTTTGCAATCAAGACTGCTAATCACTTCTTGGGACGGGACTCGGGTGGCACCATGCCGTTGATGCGGTAGTAGACGACAAGCTGGCCGTAGTGTTCGCCTGAGTGCTCGATCAAGCCGTAGGCGAGGTCATACAGGCGAGTCTTCGTCGGGCCGCCGTCCTCGATTTCCGCGTTCATGCCCTTATCGCCCTTTGCCTTGATTAACTCCGCGCCGTCCTGGACGCACTTCTTCACGAACGCGACAACCTGCGCTTTTGTTTTAAGGTCATCGGGCTTGGGATCGTCGCCGAATCGCGCTTTCTTGCCCTCCGCCGTGTCCGTGAAGAAATACATGGACGCCGAGGCGTGGAGCAGGTTGCCGACGAACGAACGCGAATCGGGATGCGGTTTGTAACCGTATTTGTCCTCGGGCAAATCTTCTGCGATCGCGATCAGCTTGCGGCCGATGTCGTTCCAGGATTCCAGAGCGGCCTGAGAAGGGCTCGGCGCGGGCTTGGGCGGCGCTTTCTTGGCTGCATCCTGTTGAGCGACCACCGGCAGCGCCGTAAGAGCTGTTGCAAGAGCGATTCCTGCCATCCACCACAATTTCTTCATTCCATCCTCCGTCGCGCCGGTCGGGCGCGGTCTATGCTTGAGACGCACTCCAGGCAAAGAAGTGTTCCAAGCGGCGTCGCAAATTCTACTCCGGCGATTCGGTGTCGGGATACCACTGGCGATGCGGAAACCGGCATCGGCGTGCCAAATTGTCTCTCGCGCTGCGCATGGTAAGCTAAAAGTGCACGAAAGAGGAGTCTTTGTGAACGTAGGCTGGTTGTTGGCCCGGTTGGTTATCGGTGCCGGGCTGTTTTCGCTCATCATCTATTCCCAGTTTTTTTGGTATCGCGGCTTCTGGCGGTTGACGGCGAACTGGGGCAGCACAGGGCTGCGAGTAGGCGCGCGGCTGCTTTGCCTGGCGCTGGCAGCGATTTCAGCCTTGGCCATTATTGACGGCATCCGAATGGGGCAGAGCCACTGGATTCCGCGGGGAAGCATTCTGCCTTCGTTTGTGGGGATGTGGTTCACTTGCGCGTTCTTTGGCTTTCTTGCAGTGCAACTGGTCCGCGGATTCGAGCGACTCTGGCGATGGAGCGCGGCTCGCTTCAGAAACACGTCCGCTGCGAAAGAACCGGATGCGGCGGCGAAGCGGGAGGCTGCGGAATTGGTCGCCGATCCGGGGCGGCGCCACTTTTTCAAAGCAGCGACAGCTGCCGCGGGCGCGGCGCCTTTTCTTGGTGCGATGTATGGATTTGCCGCCGAACGGCTGAATTATCAAATTCGCCGTGTGGAAATTCCGATCGCCAATTTGCCGGAAGCGCTCGATGGAATGAAAATCGCGCAGCTCAGCGATATTCATCTGAGCGGCTATATTTCTCGGGACGATGTTCGCCGCGCTGTCGACATGGCGAACGATCTTTCGGCCGATCTTTCGGTCGTTACGGGCGATTTTATTACGGGCGCGAGTGATCCGTTGGAAGATTGCATTACGGAAATTCGCAAATTGTCCACGCCGCTCGGTGTTTACGGCTGCAACGGCAATCACGAGATATATGCAAAAGCGGAAAATGCCGCGGAACGGCTCTTTACGCAGGCCGGAATGAAGCTGCTCCGAAGCGAAAACGCCACGGTGAATTTCCGTGGCGCACAATTGAATTTGATCGGTGTGGACTACCAACGCGAACGCGGCCCCGGCGGCCGGCGCATTCAAACGTTGGCTGGCGTGGAAAGGTTAGTGCGCCGCGACATGCCGAATATTCTGCTCTCCCACAATCCCAATTCGTTCGACCGTGCGGCGGAACTAGGTATAGAGCTTTCGCTCGCCGGTCACACGCATGGCGGCCAGGTGCAAGTGGAAATCCTGGACCACCGGTTGAGTCCGGCGCGATTCATCACGAACTACATCGCGGGTTTGTACACGCTGCCGATGCGCAAAGCGGTGAGCGGCACGGATGTTCCGATGAAAGCTTCGCACCTTTACGTGAATCGCGGCCTGGGCACGGTTGGTGCTCCCGTGCGTTTGGGCGTACCGCCGGAAATTACGCTCATTACATTACGTCGCGCGTAATCCGGAGCGACTCGCCATGATCGTACTCGTGATGGGCACGACAGGGGCGGGCAAGACGACAATCGGCAAACTTCTTGCCGGCGAATTGCATTGGACGTTTCTCGACGCGGACGATTTTCATCCCGCGGCCAATATCGAAAAAATGAAGAAGGGAATTCCGCTGGACGACGCGGACCGCGTACCGTGGCTCTCGGCCATGCACGAGGAACTCGTGCGTCAGAACGCAGCCGGCAACAGTTGCGTGCTTGCCTGCTCCGCGCTGAAGCAAAAATATCGCGATGCGATCGGCGCCGGACTCGATGTGCAGATCGTCTACCTCAAAGGGACCTACGAGGAAATGCGCGCGCACATTTTGGCGCGCCACGGCCACTTCGCGGGCGAGGGCATCCTGGCCGGACAATTCCGTGACCTGGAAGAGCCGCAAAACGCGATCGTCGTGGCTGTGACTCTGAGCCCTGACCAGATCCTCAACGAACTCAAGCGCCGACTTTCGCTTCCTTAGTCTTTTCCCTCTGGGCATTCCCGCGAGTTGCTGGCTGTGGGTCGCGGTGCCATAATTTGACTTTCCATTCGCGGGACTTGGTCGAAGTTTTGGGGGACTTATGGCGATGCGCGACAGCTGGATTGAAAAGCGAGAGGCCGAAGCGGCCGGAAAGAACGGCAGCCGCAACATGTCGCAGATGCATCTGGCGCGGCACGGCGTGATTACCGAAGAAATGCAGTACGTTGCGAAGCGCGAGAAGCTGGAGCCGGAACTGGTGCGCAGCGAAATTGCCCGTGGGCGCGCGATTATCCCCGCGAACATCCATCACAAAAACCTGGAGCCGATGGGAATCGGCGTGGCGTTCTTTTGCAAGATCAACGCAAATATCGGAAATTCCGCCACGACTTCGAACATCGACGAGGAGCTGAAGAAGCTCCACCACTCCGTGCACTACGGCGCGGATACCATCATGGACCTTTCGACGGGCGGTGACATTCCGACGATTCGCAAGGCGATCATCAACGCATCGCCCGTGCCAGTCGGAACGGTTCCCGTGTACGAAGCGATTTCTCGCGTACGCCGGCCGGAAGACCTGACTCCGGAGCTGATGCTCGAAGTCATCGAAGAGCAAGCCGAGCAGGGCGTGGACTACATGACGATTCACGCGGGTGTGCTGCGCCAGCACGTACCGCTCGTTCGCAAACGGATTACGGGCATCGTGAGCCGCGGCGGGTCATTGATGGCGCATTGGATGGAGCATCACAAAAAACAGAATTTCCTCTACGAATGTTTTGACGACATTTGCAAAATTTTCAAGAAACACGACGTGAGTTTTTCACTTGGCGATGGTTTGCGGCCCGGCTGCATTGCGGATGCCAGCGACGACGCCCAGTTCGCTGAATTGAAAGTGCTCGGTGAACTGACGAAGAAGGCGTGGGAGCACGAAGTTCAGGTGATGATCGAGGGCCCCGGCCACGTCCCAATGGACAAGATCAAGGAGCAGGTGGATAAGGAAGTCGAATGGTGCCATGAAGCGCCGTTTTACACGCTCGGCCCCCTTGTTACCGATATCGCGCCGGGCTATGACCACATCACCAGTGCAATCGGTGCGGCTATGATCGGCTGGCATGGAGCGTCGATGCTCTGCTATGTCACGCCCAAGGAACACCTCGGCTTGCCAAATCCCGAAGACGTGAAGCAAGGCGTCATTGCCTACAAGATTGCCGCGCATGCGGCCGATGTGGCACGGCACCGTCCTGGCGCGCGCGATCGAGACGATGCGCTTTCCTATGCGCGATTTCTCTTCGACTGGAATAAGCAGTTTGAACTTTCGCTCGACCCTGAAACCGCGCGCGCGATGCACGACGAATCCTTGCCTGACGACTTCTACAAGGAAGCAAAATTCTGTTCCATGTGCGGACCGAAATTCTGTTCCATGAACATTACACAGCTTGCCGAAGCTGAATCCGGCCAGGATCAAGCCGAGCGCAAACAGAAGTTTGCGGAACTTCTTGTCAAGGTTCAAGGAGCCTAGGCACGTTCGTTCGTAACTCAGTGTTACTGTTTGGCTAGCCCCGCATAGTCAACGTTCAAGTATTGCGGTTCCTCTGGTACGCTGTTGGGAACACAGCGAGCCCTGTTCCCCTTGCCCACACCCATTCCAGAGAGGATTTCGCGCCTCGCGCGCAGCATGAGCCAGACTGGGCCGCAATTGTCCGTCCTCGTGGTGGACGATTCTCCGATTTATCGCAAGCTGGTCGCGCTTGCCCTCGATGGGCAGGAGTATTCGCTTTCGTTCGCCAAGAGTGGCCGCGAAGCACTGGAAATTTTCGCGCAGAGCGCGCCGCACATCGTCATCACCGATTGGATGATGCCGGACGTGACGGGTATCGAGCTTTGCGAAAGGATTCGCAGCGACGAACTTTCTTATACTTACATCATTCTGCTTACGTCGATTTCCGATAAGGACATGGTTGTAAAGGGCCTCGCCGCGGGCGCCGATGACTATTTGACGAAGCCCTTCGATCCCGGCGAATTGAACGCGCGGATCGGCGTCGGCCGCCGGATTATCTGCCTCCAGCGCGACAACGAAGCCAAAAACTTGCTGCTCGAAGAAGCCGCGCGAACCGACTCTTTGACGGGCTTGCCCAATCGCCGTGCGATTGAAGAATGGGCCGAACGCCAGATTCGAGGGGCCGGCCGCCATGGTTATCCGCTTTGGGTGGTTCTGGCGGATCTCGATTCGTTCAAGAGCGTCAACGACAATTACGGCCATGATGCAGGCGATTTAGTGCTGCAGAAATTCGCGGAAGTGCTGCGCTCCACGACACGCGCTTCGGACATCTGCGGCCGAATGGGCGGCGAAGAATTCGTAATGGTCCTGACGCATGTAAACGAACAGGATATTTTTCCGACCGTTGACCGGCTCAGGGAGCAGTTTGCATCGCTCGTATTTCGATTTGGTGGAAACTCCGCGTCGGTCACATCCAGCTTTGGAATCGCCGGTTTTCAAGCGAAAGGTTGCGCGGAATTCTCGCAGCTTTTGCGCCAAGCCGATGAGGCGCTCTACGCTGCGAAGCGCGCCGGCAGAAATCGCGTCGAACTCGCCACCTGTTAGCAAACGGAACATTTCCACTCGATTTGGCGTATATTTCCCTGGAAGCGCGAGTTGCGGCGGCACGCCTCGCATGAACCGCCGGAAAAGAGGTGCGTCATGCTATTTCTGATCTTCCTCGGTTGTCTCTATTTCCTGCCCACGATCATCGGACGGAATAAGTCGGACGCGGGCCTCATTTTCGTCGTGAACCTGTTTCTCGGGTGGACTTTGATCGGCTGGTTCGTGGCGCTTATATGGGCCTGCGCGGCGGACGTTCGGCCCGTTCCGGTGCAGTTTGTGCCGGTGGCCAGCTCTGGACGCTTCTGCTGCCAATGCGGCAACTTGAGCGTGAGCGGTGCACATTTCTGTGCCTCCTGCGGCCGATCGGTCTGAGCTCGCCAGCCCACGGGTTCTGACGCTTTTCTTTCCCCGGAAACTTACTCTATACTCCAGGTCGCATTTGAAACGCATAAGGAGCAGGGCATGGCATTTGCGCTCGCTGCAAAGGCTTCTGACGTCGCTCCCGGCACAATCCGGGAAGTGAAGGTAGGCGGCGCGACGATTGCGCTCGCAAACGTCGGTGGTTCGTTTTACGCCATCAGCAACACTTGCTTGCACCGAGGTGGACCGCTGGGCCAGGGTTCGCTCGAGGGCAAGACGGTCACTTGCCCGTGGCACGGCTGGCAGTTCGATGTAACGACAGGCAAAGCGAGCATGAACCCCAATACAGGAGTCGCATGCTATCCGACCGAGATTCGTGGTAACGAAGTGTTCGTGGACGTTGGTTAGTATCCGTATAACTTACTGTAAATAAAAGAGTTAGTGTTTTTCACGCATTTTAACCGCGAACAACTTTTCCTCGCCCTATTCGTCTAACCCTCATATTTTGTTTGGCTTTGCGGGTTCTGGCGTGTATAGTACCGCCGAACTTTTTAGATGACCACTCCGACTCCGACTCGACACTACTGGATCTTTACCGCAGACCCACATCACTATCATTGGGACACCCTTTTCGTAAAAGGGAAGGAAATGTGGCATGGCGCAGGTTCGAAGCCCGACGCCATTCGCGCGTTGAAGCAAGTGCGCAAGGGTGACCGCGTACTCTGCTACCATTCCGCGCCGGACCGTTCTTTCTACTCGATTGCGGAAGTCTCGCGCGATCCGTACCCAGACCCGCATGATCGCGAGGGGAAAAATCTCGTCGCGGATTTGCGCGCCTTTGAAAAGCTGCCCCGCCAGGTCACGCTGACTGAACTGCGAGCCAATTCCGCGCTGCGCAAAGTGAAATTCCTGAAAAATGTGCGGCTGATCGTCTCTTCCATTTCCGACGTCGAATACCAGGAAATTCTGCGCATGGCCGGGATTGTGCCGCAGCCCGGAATTCCGCTTCCGTAAGTCCGAATCTCCGGGAGCCTGCCCTGTTTCCCGCGGGCAAAAGAAACTGAGGTGAAGGATGATTGTCCCGCGCCGCTCCGTGTTGCTCTTCTCGCTTATCGCAATCGTCGCGAGTTCCCCCTTTACGTTGGCTCAAGAGAAGTCCGGCATGGTGGAAGGACTTTCCACTGGCAAGACGCGCCTCATCGATTTGAGTTATGCCATCAACGACAAACTCGTCGCATGGCCCGGCGATCCGAAAGTGTTTGAAGCGAAAGTAAACGGCACCGTAGAAAAAGACGGCTATTTCACGCGCAGCTTTTGGATGCTCGAACACTACGGCACGCATCTTGATGCGCCGGCCCACTTTCCGCCGGGAAAAGCGACGGTGGAAAAAATCGCGCCAGAGAAATTTTTCGGTCCTGCGGTGGTCTTAGATGTGCGCGCCGAAAGCGAAAAGAACGCCGATTACCAACTTACGCCATCCGTGATCGAATCCTGGGAGAAGCGCCACGGCAAAATTCCTGCCGGAGCGATCGTCCTTTTGCGGACGGGCTGGGCCTTCCGGTGGCCCGATACGCAGCGCTATCGAAACTCCGACGCCAAAGGCGACATGCACTTTCCGGGTTTCTCGGTGGATGCCGCAAAAATTCTGCTCGACCGCAAAATCAGTGGACTGGGCTGCGACACGCTTAGCATCGACCCTGGCAATTCGAAGGACTTTCCCGTCCACCACCTCGTCCTCGGTTCAGAGGTCTATCAATTGGAGAATTTGCGCGATTTGACCGCATTGCCGGAGTCAGGAGCCTTTCTGGTCGTCGCGCCGATCAAGCTGGAGGGCGGCTCGGGAGGCGCGGTCCGTGTTTTTGCGCTGGTTTCGAAGTAGTTGTTACGAACTTTTTGGGTCGCTTATACGTCTCAAAGAGGGATAGTTCGCTCTGAGGGTGTGTCTATGAGAATAAGCAGCCGTTTGTTTGCCGCAGGCGCATTGTTCTGCGCACTTGGCTTTTCCGGTGCCGTTCAGGCGCAGAACGAAGCCAAGTTATTTCCGGTCGAGACAAAAACGCTTAAAAACGGGATGAAAGTGCTCGTTCAAAGCGACCACAGCATTCCCAACGTGGCGCTTTACATCTTCTATCGTATTGGCTCTCGCAACGAGCATCCCGGCACAACGGGGCTTTCACACTTTTTCGAGCACATGATGTTCAACGGCGCAAAAAAATATGGCCCGGGCGAGCTCGATAAAGTGATGGAAGCGAATGGCGGCGAGAACAATGCTTACACCACGCAGAACACCACCGTCTACCAGGATTGGTTTCCGCGCTCAGCCCTGCCGCTGATTTTCGATATCGAAGCCGATCGCATTCAATATCTTCAATTCGATGCGAAGAAGATTGCCTCGGAGCGCGAAGTAGTTGCCAGCGAACGCCGTCTGCGCACCGACAATGACAATGGCGGATTGCTGGATGAGCAACTCTGGGCGACTGCCTACATCGCGCATCCGTATCAATGGCCCGTCGTCGGTTGGATGAGCGACATCGAGCATTGGACCATGGACGACCTGAAGCATCACTTCGAAATGGGCTACTCGCCAAACAACGCTACGATGGTTGTGGTTGGCGACATTACGGCGGACGAAATTTTTCAACTTTGCGAAAAGTATATTGAGCCAATTCCCACTCACGCTCCGCCTCCACCCGTCACGACCCTCGAGCCGGAACAACTGGGCGAGCGCCGTTTGGTCGTGCACAAGCCGGCGGAGTTGCCGCTGCTGATGATCGGTTATCACGTTCCGCAAACGAACAGTCCCGATTATTACGCGCTGAACATTTTGCGAACGGTTCTGTTCCAGGGCGAAAGTTCGCGCATGTACCAGCGACTGGTGGACAAAGATCAGATCGCGCTCGACGTCTCGGCGTATGTCCAACCGTCCTTCGATCCTACGCTCGCGATCGTTGTTGCTCAGCCCAAGCAGGGAATTGATCCCGCGAAGTGCGAGACGGCAATTTACGAAGAACTCGACAAAGCCAAGTCCGCGCTCATCTCGGACCAGGAACTCGAGAAGGCGAAGAATATTCGGCTCGTCGAGTTCTATCACCAGATGCGCACGATCAATGGCCGCGCGAACACGATCGGCACGTACGAGGTTTTCTTCGGCGACTATACGCGCCTCTTTGACGCGGCAAAGAATTACGGCGCTGTCACCAAAGACGACGTGCAGCGCGTCGCGAAAAAATATTTCGGCGCCAACAATCGCACCGTGGCGACATTGATTCCGGAAAATGAGGAGAAGGCGAAGCAATGAAAACCATTTGCATCTTCATAAAAGTCCTCCTTGTCGCCTTTCTCGCGCTTGTTCTCGCGGGATTGGGCGCCGCGCAAACGCTCAAAATTCCGCCGCATGAAAAAATCGTACTGAAGAATGGCTTGACGCTCCTCGTGATGGAAAAGCACGGCGTGCCCATTGTGAGTTTTTCCGCGATCGTAAAGACGGGTTCTGCGGCCGATCCGGCAGGCCAAGATGGCCTCGCTACGATCACCGCCGGCCTGCTCCGCAAAGGCACGCAAAAGCGCACCGCGCAACAGTTCGCCGGCGATCTGGATTTCATCGGCGGTTCGTTTGATGCCAGCGCCGACACCGACTACACGACGATCTCTGCCGAGTTCCTGACGAAAGATCTCGATCGCGGCCTGGATCTCTTCACGGACGCGGTTCTTCACGCCTCTTTCCCGCAAGCCGAAGTGGACAAGCTTCTCGCACAAAGCATCGATGGCGTAAAAGCTTCGAAGGACGAAGCCGAAGCAGTACTTGGCACTTATTACGCCGGCTATCTCTACGGCGCGCACCCGTATGGCCGCCCGGGAGGCGGCGACGAACTTACGCTGAAGCGTATTCAGCGCGATGCGATCGTCAAGTTCTACGCCACGAACTATGTTCCAGCGAACACGATTCTTGCTGTCGCGGGAGAATTCAATCCTTCGGAGCTTAAGAAGAAGCTCGACGATGCGTTCGCGACGTGGCCCGCAAAACCCGCGCCGGCAACTCCAATTCCGGCTGCAACTG
>DATGIS010000065.1:0-36945 GCA_035295625.1 Candidatus Acidiferrum sp.
CGCCTTGTTCTATAAATCTATCCACAGTACTGCTCAACTCGAGCAGAACTTGTAATAACCCACACCATGGCGTCGCGCCTGACCGTAATCAGGTCACGATTGTCGGCGTGGATTTGCCAGCCTTTCTGTTGTCAAAGAACAAGTAATTCCGAGTCCATCGGAATGCCCTAGTCGGCCGCATTCGCGACCGCACCGAATAAATCGGCTTAGAGCTTGTCTGGTGGGACTTACTGACCGCGATGCGATCTCGCCTTCCAGCTCAACTTTTCTAACTTCCCCGAAGGGTCGCCAGAAAATAAAAAACCCGGCGTCGAGCGCCGGGCACAATCGCCATCTCTTGGCGACTTTGCGCGATACTCGACAGGACTTACCCCGTGCTGCTCGTAAGGTACCTCACTCTAGGATCTTGCGATTGCCCTACAGATCCGACCGTGAATCCCCTGATTGGCCCACGGACTTTGGCAAGTCCCCGAACCGAGAGTCAGTATACCTGAATCCCAAATTTCGTCAAGCCCCTGTCAAAACTTTTTTTCGCGAGTTTTCCTCAGCCCTGTGGATGTTCAATCGCGGGCAGGCCGAGCATAAATTCAGGCCGATTTCACTCCCGCCAGCTTTGCTGCGGCCTGCAGCGACTTGTCCAGTGTCGCAATCGGCGCATGGTGGCGCATTGCCAATTCCAGATACGCAGCATCGTAAACCGTTAATTGAAACCGGCGGGCGAGTTGAAGCAATTCTCCTATAGGAGGGCGCATCGAATCCAGTTCGACACTCGAATTGAGAAGCAGGTTCAATTTGTCGATACACTCGTCGGCTTCGTTCGGCGGCAAAAGTTTCTTCCGCTCCGCCACCAGAATGCCGTTGCCAAATTCCAGGGGAAACAAGAACGGGGAGATTCCTTGCGCCTTTCCCTTTGCCAACAGATCGCGCAGCTGCGCCGCGTACGGATGCACCGGCGCGTCGACGAACCAGGAGAGCGCAACGGAAGCATCGACAACGAACGTGTTCAACGCCGGCCTTCCTCGATCAAATCCTTGGTGCTAATCCCGGGATGGGGCTTCACCTTCTTTCGAATTCGTTCGATACCGGCGAACAGTTCCTCTAAGTCTGGATTTTTCTGCTCCACGGGAACCACCATTGCCGCGAGCTTGCCTCGCTTTGTAATTCCGATCCGTTCTCCGCGGGATGCCCGTTCCACCAGCTCCGAAAGCTTCTGCTTTGCCTCAAAAAGCCCCACTTTCCTCATAGCCAGCCTTCTCCCTTCGCCACCAAACAATCTAGATGATTAATCTAGATGATTGTACCATTCCTGGCAACCTGCAATTTTCACCGCGTTTTGCGAGTTTCCTGAGAGAGTGCGGCCTCGGCCGCTCGGCGCCGCAACCGCCCCCGCGAGCGACCGGAGCAGATACCCGCCGCTATTTAGCGGGAAGTTTTGGAAAGTTGCCGCGTTAGAAACGTCGCTACGAAACACCTGGTTCGGTCGCGGAAGCTTTGCGGTTTTTGCGGAACCGGCGCCAGAACTTCGCCAGGACCCAGACGCCCGGAACAATGATGATAAGCCAGGGAAGGATCGCCGCAATTGCCATGATGAGCGCGGCGAGGCTGTCCGATAAAACGGAGCCGAAGTCGCGCAACGCTTCGCCGACCGAGGCAAACGCGCTGCGGCTGGTGGCGCGCTGCTCGGACCGGAACGCAATTTCGACGGCGACTTTTTCCGTTTCGTTCGCGAGCATTTTCCGCTGCGTGGCTTCGCTGTCCAGCTCGGCTTGCGCTTCGGCGAGCTTTTCCTGAATCTGCAGCAAGTCGGCGACGCTGACGCCGGGCCTGGCCAGCATTTTGCGCAAGCTGTCGCGAAAGTCGGTCTGATTTTTGAGTTTCGCTTCGACGTCGATCACCGCGGCGGTCTTGTCTTCCGATTCCGTCGCATGCTGCGAAATCTTTCCCTGCTTGCCGGCGAAGTCGAGAAACTTGTTCAAGTCCTGCGGCGCAACGCGCGCGGCGATATTTCCTGCCGGCGACAACGCCACCGTCTCGTTGGTCACGCTCGAAGAAAGCACTTCGCACTGAATCGTTCCGCAGTAGGCGACGACGGCGTCGATGGACTTTGCCACGCCTGAGCCCGGCTCAACGATTTCCAGCTTGTGCCGCACCGCCACGTACCGCGACGCCGCGAAAACGACGCCATTCCCGCTCCCGGCTCCGTAACCTCTGCCAGCGGGCGCCAGTTTCGCCTGGAAGGCGTCACCAACGAATTGATTAGATTCTGCGTCGCCCGCCGTAATGCTTCTCATGTCGGCTGACTTACGCGCGCAACCCACATTCACCAAAACGGCGAGGCACAGAATCGAAAGGGATTTTCGCGGCATGGGCGCTCCTGGACTTGCAGAATTTCGTAACTTCAGTTGGAACGGAATAGCTCCTGTTTCTTGCAGGGTTAGACACCACAGTATCCCGGTTCGATGCCATCGGTGCGTACCCCTGATCTCTTTTCCGCCATATCTCTATTTGGAAGATACGAAGGAGAATTTAGGGAGTTCCACGCAAGCGGCATTCAGCAAGTATCTTTATCGCCTGCGCCCTCGTGACTGGCGTCAAACTGCCTGGGTCTAAGAAGCAGTAAGTGGCATAGACTTCAGTCTGTGCCGGCGTCCATACCAACTTGGTTTGCACGAACCGTCTAAAACTTGTTCACCGGCAACTCCCGGCTGTTGCACTGGACCACCGCCAATCCGCCTCTTTAGCCACCAACCCGGCGACCACCGGATTTCTCTCGATATATTTCTTCACCTTCGCAAACTCCGCTTCGTCCCTGATCCAATGGTCAAACGACTCGTCCTGCCAAAAGTATTTTCCTGTCCTTCCCAGCAAGAGATTTGCCTTCCGCGCCGAGCGGCCTTTGATCGCTTGGGTAATTTGCCCCAACGTGCATTGGGGCTCAAATAAAACATGCACATGGTTGGGCATCACGACCCAGGCTTGCAGTGCGCATAGGCCATTTTCTTCTGAGTTCGTCAGCTCTTTGACGATCAGTTCCGCCACGGCCGGTTCCTGCAGCCACAAAGGCCCGAATTTACCCGCGTCCAGTTGCAGGTCAAATTCCCGAAATCGTTTGCCCGGCTCTCCGGTCTCGCTTCGCCGCAGCGCCTCCTGCACCTGCCTGGGCAGCGAGCCGCTCAGTCTCCATGTTAGGAAAAGGCTCCTGCCTTCCGGCTGCCAATGCGGACGCGTGCGTTCGTAATAGCTCATCGGAAGCCGACTCCTACAGCGGGCACAGACTGAAGTCTATGCCACTTGCAAAATCCCCCCGTATTTCCGCCCTTGCTGAAAATATTCCGCCAACGGTGGCATAGACTTCAGTCTGTGCGACCGTAACCTCCGCTGCAACCCGTAGCCACAAGGAAAATCCTTCCTCCGCCACTCCAGGCAGAGAAGATTCCTATAGATGCACGATCTCAGCGCCCATCCACTTTTTCTGAAAATATTCCGCCACCAGCCGCCGATGGCAATGTTCCGGCGTGTCTTCGCTGCAGAGCAGGCAGCCGCCATTGAGAATTTCCTTCGCTACCGTCGATTCCACTCGGCGGTCGCGCAACAACTGCACAAAGCTCTCGGCGTATCTCTCCCAATCTCCCTTTTTCTTCTTGTAGGAATCGAGCAATTCCTGCGTCGGCGCCAGTTCCGGCAGGTGCACGTATTCCACTTTGCAGATCGCGCGCAGAAAATATTCCAGGTCCGCTTTCTTCGCAAATCCCGCAAGCTGCGAGCTGTTATTCAGCCGCACGTCGACCACTCGAACCAGCCCCGGCCGCTTCAGCCGGGAAAAAAAATCTTCCGCGGATTTTTTTGTGAACCCAATCGTGAAGATCGTCACGCGCCGGCCCGCTCAATCGTGCGCATCCGCGGTCACCGCGGAGTCGCTTCGCTGGTAGGCGATCCGCTGCGCCTGCATCCGGTAGGCATCCGCGATCAGCTCCTCGCGGCTGCAGAACAGATTCGCTTCCTCCATTTTCAGCTCGCGCAGCAGCCGCGCGGACGTTTGTTCATGCTCTTCCGTCTCCGTCGCGGAAAGTATGTGCCGCACGCGCACGCCCTGCAGCGCCAGCTCCCGCGAGACCAGAATCGTCCGGTGGCACGCCAGCGGTTCTCGCTCCGCGCACAGCAACGACACGCAATGCTGCTCCATTCCCTGCCTCACCCGTTCCAGGCCTTCTCCAAAAACCGCCTTGCGCGCCAGCCGGTCAAACTGCACTTTGTCGTCGACATAGCAGTCCGCATCCGGCGTTCTGGCGCCCAGCTCCTTGCCAAGAAAAACGTACGCGATGCCATGGGCCTTCAGCGACGCCGCCAGCTGTTCCCGGTCAAACTGCGGATACATCTTGCTGTACGGCTGCGAGCGCACATCGGCAATGGCGGTAATTCCGTGCGCTTTGAGCGCGCCCAGAAAATCTTCCAGCGTCCGGTTCGAATGGCCAATGGTGTAGAGCGTTTCGTTCATCGAAGGATTATTTCTCGCACAGGCCTACCACCGCTGCCACCAATTTGTAGCATGGCCCGCCCGGTCCGGGATACGGCTTTGACAGGCTGATACAAAGGGGCAGCGGCTCGCAGGGAAATTTGCCGAGCCCCATTCGTTCAAATCTTTGTTCTGCAACAGGATCGGTTACGGGCAGCAGATAATGTTTGTAGCCAAAAAGAAGATCGGCCCGAAGCTTCCTTTTCTTCAGCGGCCCTTCCTCCGTCACTTCCATTCGGATGCGATCCGGCACCAGCAGCAGCAACGAGTGCTGGAAGCCGCACATTTTGTTCGCCGGCACCATGTCGTTCAATCCGTACGCGCCCGAACCGCCATCCCACCAGAGCGACCCGTGATAATTTCCGGCGCTGGCGGCGAGCTCGGCGCGCGTCAGCCGTCCCGCCTTTTTCCAGCGCTTTGCGGGATGCAGCCGGTAATTTTCCGTCTGATGGCCGTGCGGAACGTGTTCGAGCAGTTCCATTTCGATGACGTCCAGTAGCTGCGGCTCGCTGCCATCCACGTACCGCCGCTCGTCCGGCCACAACGATTCCGATTCGCGCGGCCCCACCGGGCGAATCCATTTCCCGAGACGGTTGTCCGCCTCCACTTCCAACCCGGCTACACAATGCCCGTCCCGCTTCCGCGAATTAGCCAGGCAGACGATTCGCGTCACAAACCCCACAATTAGCGATTTATATACTTACTCGATTAGGTATGCAAGCGATCCGTCATTCGACTTACCTACTGTGTTCGCCGATCTTCTTCAATCATTTCGATCCAGAGCTTCATGGTCAGGTCTTCCCGCTCCGGTATTCCCATTTGCCAACGAAGTTCTTTTTCGTATCTTTCCCGCAGGAGCGTCGTGTCGAGGGGAATCGCGCGCGCCATCCAGCTCGGCTAGGAATGACCGCCATGGTTCCGGTATCTTTTCAGAGTTCGGCATGGGTAAGGTTTTGTGCCCGCATGTCCGTCAGCAGATTCCAGTGCTTCGCTTCTTCCGGCCGGTTTACGCGCAGCCAATTCCGCTCCACTTGCGTGATCGACTCGTGGCAGAGCGTATCTTCCTTCACCAGCCTCGCACGGTCCAGCACGCCCGCATACTCCTGCAGCCGCCGCGCCCGCGCCCCATCTTCATGCTTCTCCGCAACCTGCTTCGCCATCGTGGCAACGAACCCCAGCCGGTTCTGCAAGTCGTTCAGCTTTGCGTTCTGCACCAGCCAATCCCAATCCATGTCCGCATACCTCGCCGCAAGCCACGGCAATCCCTCGACGACGCGCGAATCAAGATTGGCTTCTTTCAACGCGTTCGCCAGCACTTCCGCCGGATTGTGCCGCGCTTTGCCTCCCAGATACGCAAATCCCGGATAGCCCAGTGCCGCAAGCTCGTTGCGCACCTTGTCGCTATTGAACGGCTCGCCCAGCGCTTCCAGCCGCAGCGGCAGCGTCACCGGCGACGCCTCCAGCAGCCGCACCGCCGCCCGCGCCAGCCGCGCCGGCAACACGCGCCGCCCGCTTTCCATCATGGAAAAATACGCTTGCGTCACGCCCAGCCGCTTCGCTGCCTGCTGCTGCGTCCAGCCTTTCCGTTCCCGCGCCGCTTTCAGCTCTTCGCCCGTCATCTTTCGCCTGCCTTCCCGGCTTCATTCCCGGTTTTTCTATCCCGCCCAATATAACACACTCTGTTATATCTTCACAGAACAATTTCGCACCCATTTTTCCCTTGACAATTATAGGCTTTCTGGTATATTTATCTATGAATTATCGCCGTACTGTCTTCCGGACCGTTCCCGCCTCCGCTAAGCCCTTTCTCTTCTGCACTTACAACACACCCCTTCCGCAACCCGTTTCTTATCAGCAGTTACCGACACCTCTCCCAACTGCTGATTCCAGGGGACTTACAAACTACGCCTCGCCACGGCAACTCCCGTGGAATCAGCAGTTACACACCCCTCTCGTATCTGCACATTCTAAAGGGGTTATAACCCGAGCAGAATCAGCAGTTGCGAAAAGTTGGCCTGTAAGTTCTTTGGAATCTGCAGTTACAGAAAAGGCGTATACACCCCGCCGCACTCCATTCCTATTTTGGGAAGGCCGAACCGTCGATGCCCGGAACAAGCTTCAGCGCGTTCTTGTAGTAGATCTTTTTCAAGACTTCGTCGTCGAGCTGGAAGCCGTAGATCCGCCAGAACGCATGCCGCTTGCGGTAATACTCGATGTACTCATCGCGCGTTTCAAGGCAGCGGAAATACCACTTGTATTCGCTCACTTCGTAGATGTCTTTGCCCATCAGGACGCGGTCCTGATACTTCGTCAAAAAGTCGTGCGCGGAATAGGGCTGGCGGCCAAGTTCGGCAAGCACCGCGGCGATATCGACATAAACATTAGGGTGCTCGTCGAAAAGTTTTCCGAGCCGCGCGAGATCGTTGCCGTGAAATCCAAGATGCGCGGCGATGAATTTCGTCCGCGGGTGCATCGCGAACAAGTGATTGCGCTCGGTCATCAGAGTTTCAAACGGCGGATATTTCGAGGGCGGCCGCGCGCGCTGCGGAAATTGTTTCAGCTCCAGCCAGCGCTCGTTGTATTTGTCCCACGGATCGAAAAACGCCGACGGCTCCGCGACGTGAATCAGCACCGGAATGCCGAGGTCGGCGCATTTTTCAAACACCGGCGAAAACGCCGGATCGTCCACGTGGACGCGTTCGCCGTTCTTGTAATGCAACTCCATGCCGAAGTCTTTGAAGATTTTCAGGCCCTGCGCGCCATTTTTCACGTCCTGTTCAAGCCGTTGTGTGACGCGCTCGCTGAAGCCGGGTTGATCGAGGTCGCCATAATCCATATTCGCGAAAACGACGAAACGCTTCGGATACCGGCCCTTCATCACTTCTACCGTGCGCTTCAGCTTGTCACCCGTCTGGCCGCTAAGATTTACCATGACCTGCAGGTTGATCGAGTCCATTCCCTTGATGAGCTCGTCGACGTCCTGCGGAGTTGGATTCCAATGATGGCTGTGAATATCGATGAAGGGAAATTTTGCGCGCTCGAGTTTGTGTTCGGGAACAACGAGCGTCGATTTCGGTTCGTACTCTTCGATCGTCAGCGATTTTTGTGGCGCGGAAGTTTTTTCGCTCTGCGCGAAGAGCGGCCGATGCGCGGCAAAGAGCAGCGTTGCGCCGGCGACGGCGGCGCCCATCAAAAACAAAGCTGCGGTACGGCGGAAGAAATGCATCGGGCCCCCAGTGAACAACTCTATTCGCGCAAATCTACTCGAGATTTTCCCATGCCGCCTGCTGCGACCGGGAAATCTTTGAATTTTTTGGCTTCCGGCGAAGCTGGTCCTTGGGACGGAGCGACTTGGAGACCGGCGTCTTGTCGTTCAGGGCTTTTGCCTGCAGCAGCAGGCTTTTGAGATTCGGATCGCGCGTTTGCGCAGCGTCTGAAATTTTCATGTGGCGAAGATTGCGCCCTTCGCCTTCGAGCAGTTTGGCGGGATCCTTCAGGGCCGAACCCCGCGAGAAGCCGAACGTCACGTGCTTCTTCCCGACGCGGAGATAAAAGAGCGGCCCGTTCCATTCAAAGACGGGCACGCCCCACGGATTCATCGCTTCCGTCGCGCGCGGAATCACTTTTTTGACGAGGTCGCGGAGCGCATCCACGACGTGAACCAGCGCGGGATTCTC
The DNA here is from genome assembly GCA_035295625.1 of Candidatus Acidiferrum sp. Lineage (GTDB taxonomy): Bacteria > Acidobacteriota > Terriglobia > Acidiferrales > UBA7541 > Acidiferrum. Next base: position 8,191 of record DATGIS010000065.1, read on the forward strand.
TCGGGCAACGTATAGGTCGATTGCGGCGCTGGCAGCTCGATGGTCCGGCATAAAGCGGCTCCCTGGAGTCCGCGAGTATTACACACCAGGAGCGGGTTTTGCAGTGCCACCGAAACCATTCACCCGCGCGATTCTCGCGCCCTCGCGCGCCATGAATCGCGCGTCGTGTTTCTCGCGCGGCGGTGCGCCAGGGATAAAGGGGAGCTGTTCCTAAATGCAAAAACTAAAAATCGCTCGGAAACGCCATGCGCATACTGGATTGCGCGACGGCGCCAGTGGCGATTTGATCGCAAAATTCGCGGAAGTTTTCGTACCAGACTTTCGTAAAGCCGGTAATCAGATCTTCGGCGGGACGGCCAACGATGGGGCGGCCGGAGTGGACCAAATCTCCCCAAGTGTGGATGCGGCAGCCGCCCTGGGGCATGCCTTCGAATGTGACCCATTGCGCCAGGGCCGCTCCCATGGCGTGGTCAATCCAACCGACGCGCTTGCCGGGAACACAACTGGTGATTACGTGTTCGATTTTTGAACTAAAGGGACGAAGGATCTCGATCTCCAAGCGGCTACCGGGCTCCCAGGGGCGCCCTTCAACCCAGGAAATGTCGCCGTAAATATCGGCAAAAGTATTCCAACGGCTGCAATCGGAAAAAATGTCCCAGCAAAGGCGCGGTTCGGCCTTGGTCGAGACAGAGTACTGAAAACGAAACATACCACCTCATATATGAATTTCCCTACGGAAGTGAAAAGTAGGAGAAACAAGTGCAAGAAGTAACAACGGGGATAGATTGTACGTTGTATTTTTAACGATGTAAAGGATATACTTTGCGCGTTTCGACGGAAGGAAGTCTGCATGCCACGCAAGCCTGACGAAGCGGTGGAAGGACGGATCGTCGATGCGGCGTACCGGATCTGGAGCCAATCCGGGGAAGTGGCGCTGACGATGAGAGCAGTGGCGCGGGCGGCAGGAACGACGACGCCGACGCTTTATCAGAGATTTCGAAACAAACGGGACCTGCGACATTTTCTGGAAGAGCGCGCCCGGCAAAAACTTTTCGACTCATTGCAAGCGGCGGGCACGGCGACGGAAGTTTGCCGGAACGCGTTGGATTTCAGTTCAAGCCATTCGAATGAATACCGGCTGTTGACGACGGATTGGGGAATCCGCTACGCACAGAGTCTACCGATGCGTTCGTTCGAATACCTGAAGCAGGTGCTAGCGAAGGAACTGGGTGGCGGCGCGGCGGAGCACGGCGAGTTGGCGTTTCAGCTTTTTGCAGTGGTACACGGCACGGCGTTGTTGCGCCCGATGGAGCCAGCCAATGAAGCGACGGCACAAGAACTGCGCGAAGCTTGCCTGAAGGCGTGTTCAGCGCTATTGCGAGATGCGGCGCGGCAACGGAAGCGCAAGCCAAAGCGGAAGAGCAACTGAAGTCCGGCCAATGTGGCGCGGCGCATCGCGACGCTAGTGCAAAAAACCGCGTGAGGGCGGTTTGGACGGCATTGCCTGAGGCGGTTGCAGATTCGATGGAGCGCTTGCACTCGCGGTAATCACACGAGTGAGCTTCTTGAACGAGTGGATCTGCGAACCGCAGTAATGAATCACGAGATCCGTGTTGCGAACGGAGATCTGAGGGCCGGAGGGGACTCCGGCGTCGAGCGGCAGCAAGTCCACGATGTGGCCCAACTCATGAAGAATGGTCAGGATTCGGGCCTGGAGCGAAGCGCCCGCGTAGCCACCCACCGTTAGGACTTTGAAAGACGCATAGTATCCCGGCTGGTCGAGCTGAGAGACAACACGGACAGGCGCGTCTTTTTTGAAGAAGGCGCCATGAGCGTTGAAAGTGATGGTAGAGCCCCAGCCGACATTCTGGCCGGTGCGAGCTACGTAGGGCTGGTAGTAACCGGATTCTTCGCGCGGGGCTTCGAGCTTGCGGATTTCCCCAACGCCGTTCGAATCCACCGCGAAACGAAGAGAGCGAAATTTTTCCGCGACCTGAGGTTCTGCAGACGAAAACCAAGCGGAGCAGGAATTTGGCTGCGAGAGGATGGCGAGGACGGCCTCGCGGGCCTGCTCGATGTTGTCGCCCGCCGGGCCCATTGCAAGCAACTCTTCCGCAGAAGGATCGAGAGTAGCGGAGAGCGACGCATGAGTTGGCGCGATGAAATAAAGAGAAACCGAGACGACCATTAGAACTGCGAAGAAACGTTTGAGCGCAGGATGCATAAAATTCTCCTGGCCCGGACTGCCATTCCACCTTGTTACCGTTCGAATCAGAACTTGCGGCGATTGCGCCGCGGCGCGCCGAACACGAACGTACGACCCGTCATCCGGTAGTGGAGTGACGGGTTGACGGGCGGGATTGTTTAGCGGAGGGAGGGGATGTGACGAAGAATTGAGCGGACGCGGAGAATCGACTTCTTGAAATTCAGGTAAAGAGAAATGGATTTAGACAGTTCGCCAAATTGGCTGCGAGCTACGTTGCAATGCGATGAATGAACTAACTCCAATGGAACTTATGGCTTGGGAATCAAGGCGTAGCTGACGAAGGCGATCTTGGTACCGTCCGGGGACCAGGATGGAACATTGATAGTGCCCTGGCCGCCGAAGAGTCTGGCGAGGACGGTGATGTTGCCGTCCTTGAGGGACATCAGACGCAGCATGACGTCTTTATTTTCGGGATGGCCTTCAACTTCCTTGGGGAACGAGAGAAAAACCATTTGCGTGCCGTCAGGCGAGAGGTGCGGGAACCAATCGTTCCATTCACCATGAGTGATTTGAGTTTGTTCGCTGCCGTCGGCGTTCATTCGCCAGATTTGCATGTGGCCCGAGCGGACCGAATTGAAATAGATGTATTTTCCGTCGGGCGAATATTCAGGGCCGTCATCGAGACCTTTTGCGGTCGTGAGCTGCTTTTCCGCGCCGCCCTGGGTTGAGATCGTGTAGATGTCGAAGTCGCCGTTGCGCTCGCCGACGAAGGCGAGAGTCTTGCCGTCCGGCGACCAGCCATGCCAGTAAGACGGGCCGTCTTTCGTGATGAGCCGCGGCGTTCCGCCAGCGAGCGGCAAAAGATAGACACGGGATTTGTGATCGCCCTGCGATTGATCGCTGACGACGAGATCTTTTCCGTCGGGCGAGATGCCGTGGTCGTTGTTGCAGTTGGTGGCAAAACTCGTGTCGATGATTTGCGAAGCGCCACCGGCGGCGGGCATACGTTCGATTTTTCCGTTGCGATTGAAGAGCAGAAATGAGGCGTCGCGAGACCAGTTGGGCGCTTCGATGCGGCCTTGCGTTTGATAGACGGCGGTGCGGTCGGTGGAATTCACGGTGATTTCTTCGAGCGCGCTGTAGAGGGTGGCGTTGGACCAATTGGCGCCGGGCATGGCGGAGACTTTCACGTTCGAAAAGACAGCGGTTTCGACGAGGTCTTTTTCGTGGCTGCACATTCCGAGGCCGACGTAAAAGGATTCTCCGAGCGAGATGCGTGGAGAACCGCCGGCAAAATGAAATTCGCCGTCGTCGCCAGCGAGCCACATGGTGAAGTAATCGCCGTGCTTTTCGATGCGGATGTGCTTTGGCGACCAAAGAGCCGCTTGCACTTCGTGGGTGAGGCCGCCCTTTTCATCACGGAACTGCAAAGCCGTCATTCCGTTTCCGTGAAGGGCGATGTCGGCATAGGGAGAATCCGGATCGAGCGACGGGCGGACCATGAGAAGGGCTTTGCGATGCGGGTTGACGCCTTTGCCGAGAAAAGAAATGTCGGCCTGAAAATATCCGTCGCCCGAAACTTTCATCCAGACAAAGTGAAAATTGTCCTTATCGAACCAGACGTTTTCGCCGCTCGCGGAGATGGTGTAGGTCTGTTGAGCTTCGTCGTAAGCGAAGTTACTGGGATGGAGGAGAACGCCGACGTCGCTTTGTCCCTCAAAGAGGCCGAGATTTGCGGAGGATTGGGCGGAGACAGAAGGGGCGAATGCGAAGAAAAACAAACCGCAAGCAAGAGCGACGAGCGTAGCGAACAGGCGTGTGAACATGGAAGGACTCCCGCCGCGAACTCTACAACAGCTCTCGTCTGTAGTGGGGCAGAAATTCACGACAAGACGCGGGCAAAATCGCTTCGAAACAAAGAGGAAATTGGATAAGATGCCGCCAAATTCGGGGAGCGCATGAAACTGGAGCCCATACGAATGGGCGTTGTCTTCAAACGTGGAGACAAATTCAAACGTTGAGACAAAAAGGAGCAGTGATGACAAAGAAATGGAAAGTGGTTCTGCTGAGTGCTGCAGCCGCCGCCTTGGCTCTGGGAATCACAGCAGCGCCGCAAAAGAGCGTGACGGTGGAAGGTTACGTCCTGGATTCGGCGTGCGCGTTTACCAAGGGGCTGGAAAAACCGATCAGCCGGGACTGTGCGCTGGCTTGCGCAAAGGAAGGCTCACAACTAGTGATCCTCGCGAAAGACGGGGCGATTTACTGGCCGATTGACTCGGCGACTCCCGCCAAGGGGCAGAACGCCAAGCTGACGGAATTTGCGGGCAACCGAGTGACAGCGACGGGCAAGTTGTACGATCGCGGCGGGTCGCACGCGATTGTCATCGAGAAGATTGCCGCAGCGAAATAGGGGCAGGCACGATTCAGAGAAAAGGAGAGTGGCCATGAGAAGCCGCCGGAAATACGTTTCGCGATTCGTTTTACTTTTCAACGCCGCTCTCTTTTCTCTAGTGTCCGCCGGAACGAGCCGGGCACAGAAGACTTATGAATTCACCGTTGAATACAACGTGCCGGTGAAGATGCGGGACGGCGCGACGTTGCGCGCGGACATTTACAAGCCGAAAACGGACGAAAAGCTGCCGGTGCTGTTGACGCGAACACCGTACGACAAATCGAGAAATTGGGTTACGCCGTTTGCGCATGTGGCAGCGGCGCGCGGATACGTGGTCATCCTGCAGGACGTGCGCGGGCGATACGAATCGGAAGGCGAGTGGTATCCCTTCAAGCATGAAGCAGAGGACGGTTACGACACGATTGAATGGGCGGGAGCGCTGCCCTACACGAATGGAAAAGTAGGAATGTTTGGCGGGTCGTACGTCGGAGCAACGCAGATGCTTGCGGCAATCACGCGGCCGCCGCACTTAACGGCGATTTGCCCGACGGTGACTGCGTCGAATTATCACGAAAATTGGACGTACCAGGGCGGAGCGTTCGAACAGTGGTTCAACCAATCGTGGACTTCGGGGCTTGCGGAGAATACGGAAACGCGGCGGTGGAACGGATTGAAGATGGCAATCGACGGCAAGAACACGCTGCCGCTGACCGAGTATCCGGTGATGAAGACGGATGCGAACGGGCTCGCGCCGTATTACCTCGATTGGCTAGCGCATCCGAATTTCGACGACTACTGGAAGCGGTGGTCGATTGAGGATCACTACGGACAAATTCAGGTGCCGGTGTTTACGGTGGCGGCGTGGTACGACATTTTCATGGGCGGTTCGCTGCGAAATTTTGTGCGGCTGCAGACGGAGGGGGGCAGCGAGGCGGCACGCAAGGGGCAAAAGCTGCTGGTGGAAATTGGCGGACACGCAGGTGGGGGAAGAAAAATCGGCGCGGTGGATTTTGGGGAAAAGGCTTTGCTCGAGCCGGATGAACTGATGCTGCGGTGGTACGACCATTTGTTAAAGGGCGAAGCGAACGGCGCGGAAAACGACAAGCCAGTGAAGATTTTTGTGATGGGAAAGAATATCTGGCGCGACGAAGACGGCTGGCCATTGGCGCGAGCCCAAGCGACGAAATATTTCCTACATTCGCATGGCGCGGCGAACGGAATCAGCGGAGACGGAACGCTGACTACAACGGCGCCGACGACGGAACAGCGCGATACGTACAACTACGATCCCGCAGATCCGACGCCGACGATTGGCGGGCCGCTTTGCTGCGGAGCGCCGCCACCGGGGAATGGTCCGCAAGATCAGCGGCCTGCCGAGGCGCGGAGCGACATACTGGTTTTCACGACGCCCGCTTTCACGCAGGAAATGGAAGTGACAGGGCCGGTGAGCGCGGATTTGTATGTGAGCTCCTCGGCGGTGGATACGGATTTCACGGCGAAGCTGGTGGATGTGTGGCCGAATGGCTTCGCGCAAAATCTGACGGATGGAATTTTGCGGATGAGGTACCGGGGTTCGAACGAAAAGCCGGAGCTGATGAATCCGGGCGAGATTTATCACATTACGATCGACATGTGGGCGACGAGCAATGTGTTTTTGGCGGGCCACAGGCTGCGGCTGGAAATATCCAGCAGCGATTTTCCGCGGTTCGACAGGAACCTGAATACCGGGGATGAGCAAGCGCATGGAACGCGGATGGTGAAAGCTTCGAACGTGGTTTTTCATGACAAGGATCATGCGTCGGCGCTGGTGCTGCCGATTGTTGGGGCGGTAAAACCGTAGCAGGGTTCGGGTGCCTCCCTGCAGTGACAAAGAGCGGAATGCGAGAGTGAGGGATGCTGCGGAATTCGCAGGCAGGCGTGGGTACGTTTGGGTGGGCAGCTGCGTTGTTGAGTTGGGTGGGACGGTTGCGATTGGGGAGCTAGCTAGAGATCGAGGTCGTAGGATCGCAGCCAGGAGTGGCTACGCTACTAGCGCTGCGTTGTTTAGTTGGGCGGGACGATTGCGATTGGGGAGCAAGCTAGAGATCGAGGTCGTAAGATCGCAGCCAGGAGTGGCTACGCTACTGGTGCTGCGTTGCAGGAATGCAGAGTGAAATGGCTGTTTGACAGGCGTCAACTTGACACGTACTAAGATGCAGCCTACACTACGGAGTTTTTAGATGACCTCTCGGAGCAGACAGAGAGGCGGGACTCACACGGAATATGGACAAGAAAAGGCTCGAGTACTACAAAAAGAAATTGCTGACGCGGCGGGAAGAATTGATGCGGACGATTGCGCGGACCGAAGAAGAGGGCCGGCAAGCGGACGACGATCCAACGGTGGATCTGGCGGACAAGGCTGCGAACTCGTATACGAAAGAGTTTCTGTTCGGAATGACGAACACGGACCGAGCGATTCTGAATCTGATTGAAGCGGCGCTGAAGCGGATTGACGCGGACGAATACGGCAACTGCCTGAACTGCGAAGAAGAGATGCAGCAGAAGCGGCTGGAAGCGGTACCGTGGGCGAAGCATTGCATCAGCTGCCAGGAAAAAGCGGAAAAGGGACAGTTGTAGCAAGAGCAGGTCCTCACCCCTAAAGGGGTGAGCCGCAAGAGCGGGACCTGTATTAGCTAACCCGTAAAATAATCATTGCATTAAGACAGAGAGGGAGTAGGCTTTTGCCGCGATGGCAGAGTCCACTCCCTCTCGCGCTTTGCCGCTGCGCTGGATCGCGGAAGCTCGCGATGCGCTTGCGAGCATCCTGATACCGGCACCGTGCCGGATTTGCGGCGAGTTGCTGGGGCACTCGCTGCGGATTCCCGTTTGCCAGACGTGCCTGGATGGATTTTCGCGGGTGCCGGAGAAAATCTGCGAGGTTTGCGGATTGCCTTTGCCGGATTTTGCGGCGGTTCCCGGCGAAATGCTTCGTTGCGCGGCGTGCCGCATGGAAACGTATGCGTTTGACCGGGCGCGGAGCTTCGCGATTTATGAAAAGGAAGTTGTGCGCGCGATCGTGCTGCTGAAATTCGAGCGCATCGACCCGTTGGCGAAGTGGTTTGCGGAGCGGCTGGCGGAGATATACCGGAGGAATGAGGCGATTTTTGGCGCGGATGTTGTGGTGCCGGTGCCGCTGCATCGCGAACGAGAGAAAGAACGCGGGTACAATCAGGCGGAGTTGCTTTCGCGGTCGCTGGCGAGGCTGTTGAAGCTGCCGCATCAGGGCGTTTTGCTGGTGCGAAAGAGGCCGCGGCCCGCAAAACTTGTGTTAACGCTGCGTGAACGATGGGCGGCGGTGCGTGGCGCATTTGAAATCCGGCCAGGCAGCCAGGTTGACAATCGGCGCGTCTTACTGCTAGATGATGTAATGACGACTGGCGCGACGCTGGATGCCTGTTCGAAGGCGCTTCGCGACGCTGGAGCCAAGTCGGTGGTGGCGCTCACGGTAGCTCGAGCGGCGCATAATCCGCTTCCAGCTGCAGGTGAGAGTTAGCCCAAGGGAAGCGCCATGAGCGCAATGCGGCAGGATACGCCGAGTCCCCGGGGGCATAGACCCCCAGCAGCGGTTGAGACCGCTGCTTCCAGCGACATGCCCGCTGGCAGTAGACCCCACAACTCAGCTGTGCCCCGGCGCGGTTCGCTGATGCAGGAACCGGTGTTGGTGCTGAACGCGACGTACGAGCCGATCAATGTGACGGCGGTGCGGCGCGCGATGGTGCTGATGCTGAAAGGCGTGGCGCAGGCGGAAGAGTTGCACAGCTCCGAAGTACACTCCGCGGCGCACTCTCATCGAGTGCCGTCCGTGATTCGGCTGGTGGCGTACCGGCATATTCCGCAGCAGAGCCGGGCGCTTTCGCGGAAGAACATTTTGTTGCGCGACAGAAATACGTGCCAGTTTTGCGGGCGAGTTTTCGCGAGTTCGGAATTGACGCTGGATCACGTTGTGCCGCGTTCGCGCGGTGGACGGTCCACGTGGGAAAATCTGGTGGCGTGCTGCTACCGGTGCAATAACAGCAAGGGCGACCGTACGCCGGAAGAAGCCGGGTTTAAACTGGCGCGACGGCCGCGGCCGTTTACGCTGCACACTTCGCGGCAGCTGATGCGGCTGATCGGGCATCGGGACGAACGGTGGCGTAAGTACTTGTTTTATTAAGCGTTTTCGCGAAATTCGCGGCCTAATATAAAAAAATCAGCGGGGGAAGGAAACCTTTTTAGCTGGCGCGCATCTAAATTATCAAAACCACTTCGAGGACACACCCCGGGAGGCAGCTAGGATCCAAATCCTAGCTGCTTCTCTCCTTTTAGGGCAGAAAAATTCCGAAATAAATTTTGAGTTGAAAATCAAGGTTGGGAACTTTTGTCAGAGTTTTGGGGAAAACTCTTTAGGGCGGCCTCTTCGTCGGGAAATTCCGGGAACACTTTGTAGAGCTGCGTGATTTTTAAAATTTCTTCCACTTTCGAAGAGAGGCCGACGACTTTCATCGTACCGCCGCTCTTAATCACCGTCATGTAATTGCGGACGAGTTCGCCGATTCCGGAACTGTCGAGATAATCGAGGCCGCTGAGATTGAGGACGATGTCTTTGCGTTTTTCGGCGATGAGAGCGGTAATGGCCTGGCGGAGCGCTCCAGCTTCGAACGAGGTGAAGCTGCCCTTGACGTCGATGAGGGAGGCGGGGCCGGTGTGACGGATGGTGACGGAAAAATTCTTGGAGCGCGGTGGAATTGTCATACCGCTCTAGTTTACCCGCGAGCGCGGGATTCGGGAAAGATGGAAGGCTGAGAATTTATTGCCGCAATACGACGCGAATGCCGCGGCGCCAGTTTTCGGAAAGGCCGACGCGGACGAATTCCAGTTGGGGCGTGAGCATGCGAAGAAGACGGTCGGTGACAGGGTGAAAGCGGAGAGCGGGGGCAACCAAGTAGATGATCGGCGGCGCGGTCTGAAGTTCGACGCCGGGGAAATAGCCATAACGCGTGAGGTCACCTTGTTCCAAGTGACGGCGGATGCGCAGCCAATAGTCAGCGGCTTGAAGCGGAAGGCTCAAGAATTCGCTCGCTTTCAGTTCGAGGATCGCGACTCGCCCGGATCGCGTCACGCTTAGAACGTCGAGAATTCCGTGCTCGCCACCGGCGTTGGCCAGAACTTGCGTGTATGCAAAGCGGCGGTCGAGCGCCGCGTCGATTCGAGTGACATCTTCGCGAACGAGGGATTCGAGCCAGCGCTCCGGCTGGGCGCGGTAGCGCGAATGCATGACATCGGACGCGAGGGAATTTCGATGAACTTCCAGGTCGCGCAAGAGATGCCTCAGCTGATTGTGATTTGAGGCGGTCAATTCTTGGCGAGAGTCCGGCACACCGAAAAATAATTTGCCGTCGTCCCAGCGCGCAAACGACAATCCATGAAAGCGAAGTGTGACTTGTCGCGACGGGACGTTGGGATGAACGGCAATTCGCGCGGGGGCCAGCGAAATGATGCGATCAAGATCGGGCTTGGCGCGATCGAACAAGGATTGAGCTTCGCGAAATGGCACGAGCCAGGAAGACAGATTCGTCAGCGAAGATGGTGTGACCTGTTCGAGAATTTCGCGTGCGCGATCGTATTCGTAGATTTCGAGTCTGATTTGAGAATGAATCGCGGGAAGCAAGTGAACGACGGCTGCGACCAACTCTTTGGGAAGCAGCAACCGCAGACCAGCAACCGAGCCGCGATTCGCGGAGCCGCGCAAATGATCGAGCCACAGCAAACCGAACGCGACGCAGCGAGCGGCGTTGCCAGTGGTCTCGCTTTCATTTGCCGCCAGCACGGCCCAAAAGGATTTTCCGGAACGCAACGAACCGCGAGGGTAGTTCCCAGAAAGGGAGTGTTCCAAATCCTGGTGCGTCGAGAAGCTTTCGGGCGTTTCATCTGGAAATTGCGTTGCGCAAACGGCGGTGATCCAACGGCAGAATTCTTCGCGGTTGAGATCGCGCGCGGAGCGTTCCATGGATACACGCACAAACTCGAGCCGGTCGGGGCGGGAACGGCCGAAGCGCTCAACCGCCAGGGCTAACCGTTCCTCCGACTGGTCGGTGATGGCAAGAACGCGCCGCGTCAAATTGTGCTGCGCAGACCAGAGATGCAACAGCGGTTTCGCAGGAGTGCCACGCACTTCCCATGAAAGGGTGGAAAGCGGCGCCACGCGGGCGCCATTTTCGCGAAGTTCAACGGGCCCCGCAGACGCGAGTTCACGAAGATTTGCCTCAAGCTCGTTGGATAACTCCACGCCGGAGATTCTACGGGAGCATTTACCTAAAAGCTATTTTTTATCGGTACTAAGTTTTAGCCCTGCAATAGTAACTTTTGGCATTTGGTAGTTCCAGGAGTTCGGGACGTGGTCAAAGGAAAGTTCGAAGTGCGCGACCTGGCCGGGAGCGAGTCCCGACGGCGATGGGGGAACGAGTGAGCGGGTCTCGCGAAGTGCAATCTGATCGAGGCTGTCGCGGAATTCGACAACTGCATCAACGGCGATTACGGGTTTGTTGCCAGCGTTCAGAATATCGCCTTCTAAAATCTTGACTTCCTGATTGAGAAAGTTTTCGGCTTGCTTCATGGCAAAGTTGCCGAGCCGGAGATTTTCAGCGTAAGCGGCTTCGGGAGACCCCGCTGCCAACGGAAGAGTTTGTTTCGATGGCGGACGTTGCGGAGACTGGAAAAAGAAAAAGTAAGCGGCGAGACTGGCAATTACGACCAGCAAGGAGAAGGCGATTCGCCGGCCCGCGTCGGCGCGGCGCTCGGGAGATGCCTTCGGAGCATCGTTTTGAAAAGGCGCTTCCATCGTTTCGCGTGTTACCGGCCAAACTCGAGGCGCTGCACGAGCGGCTCCGGCAAGCCGGCTTTTCTCATTCGCGATTGTACTTTTCCGATTTCGTAGGGTACACGCCAAAATTCGACGGTGTCATTCGCGAGGTCGGCGACGGCGAAGGCGGCACGCGGATCGGCGTCGCGCGGCTGACCGATCGAACCCGGATTGAGCAGATAGCGCTTGTTGCGTTCAATTCGCAGGGGTGCAAAGAATTCGTTTGGCCGCGGGCGGATTTGCAGAACTTCCAGATTGCTGTCGTGATAGGCAAAACCGCCTTGATGATGGGTGTGACCGAAGAAGGTGACATTGGCGGTGGAGTCGAGCAATCCTTCCAGCGCTTGTGCGGGAGTAAACACGTATTCATCTTCATCGTGAAATGCGCCATGAATCAGGACAAGACCATTCGATTCCATGGGCCCTTGCGGGAGCTTCTCCAGCCAATCCAAGAGTTCCGGCGAAAGCTGACTGCGCGTCCAATCAACAGCGGCCTTTGCGACCGGATTGAAGTCCTCGGTGCTCATGATGCCGGCAACGGCTTTATCGTGATTGCCGCGAATGCAAGTTGCCGCGAGGCTGCGAATCTTGTCGCTGACTTCGGCAGGATCGGGACCATAGCCGACTACGTCGCCGAGACAAACGGCCACGTCCCAACGTCCCGTCGCTTTCGTCAGCGCCGCTTCGAGTGCCGTGAAGTTGGCGTGGATGTCACTGAGAATCAGGATTCGCATTCGCGATGTCCGAAGAGTGCGATTGAGTATAAAGGAACCTACTTCCAGATGCACGAGCGGTGAGGCAAGTCAGGCGTTCGACGCGCGAGAGGCGGAAATGTCGCGCGACTTATTCTCAAATTTCCGGCTTCCAAGTTAAAATTTCATCAAAATTAACGGAAGAAACTTTCCTGTTGCCATCTGCGCTTCGATGCCAAATTGGCGTCGAAAAAAATCACCGAATTTTAGCGAGTTCGCGCGAAACATTTGGTGGGATGAATTCGTCTATCAGATGGCAGCCAGTTCTCGACCGGTATTTGGCGAAGAAGCAAAAACCCCGCGGTGGCAGCCGCGGGGCAAATGACACGCAAGTCTTTCCGGCGGTTAGTCCAGGAAGAAACGGTGTCGGTGCGTGAATCTACTCGCGTCGGCATGGGTGTGTCAACTCCTCTCGCGAAGTGCCTTCGGACGATCGGCTGACTCGATCCCGTGGGAAAGGAATCACGCAAATGAAGTCCAATTCGATGGTTCGTACGGCAGCTTTTCTCGGCGCACTTTGCCTGGCAGTTCCCGTTTTTGCCAAGCCTTTCGTGAAGGTAATCAACATTACACAGCCAGCCAAGGTGGGGCAGGCGACGCTGCAAGCCGGCGAATACAAACTCTCCATTGACGGCACGAAGGTAACGGTCCAGCACGGCAAGGACCAAGTCGCACAATCTGAAGGGCGTTGGGAAGACCGCGACGCGAAGTCGCCCTACGACGCCGTTCTGCTTGGCGAAAACGGACAAGTGAAAGAAGTTCGCTTCTCCGGCCAAAAGCGCGTATTTGTTTTCAGCGAATAGCAAATCGCAAGCACGAGGCCAGAGTCTTGCTAAATCGATTCCACTGGACGAGAGAGAGGCTGCAGCGCCCTGCAGCCTCTCTGTTCGTCTGGATATCGAACTTTTCCGGCTGGGTTTTGAAGTGGCAGTATCCGGCAGCGGCTCTCAGTGAGGCGGGATCTCGATTCGCGCGGCTTACGAAGCGAGATTCGTAGAACGTGGCGCGGAATGCGGCCCGCTGCCTTATCGAATCAGCATGCAGTCGCCGTAGCTATAAAAGCGGTAGCACGCTTCGACGGCATGGTTGTATGCAGTCAGAATATTTTCTCTGCCCGCGAACGCGAAAATCATTGCGAGTAAGGTGGAACGCGGCAGATGAAAATTTGTAAGTAGCGCATCGACAATTTGGAAACGAAAGCCGGGTGTAATGAAAAGGCGCGCCTCGCCAACGCCGGGAGTGACGAGCAGTTCACCACCGGTATCGCGAGCCCGAATGGCAGCGTCTTCGAGCGTGCGAACCACGGTTGTTCCAATGCAGAGAATGGTCTTGCCGTTTTTCTTTGCCTCAGAAATTGTCTTCGCAGAAGCGTCCGAAATTTCGTACCGCTCGCCATGCATCACGTGGTCCTGCAAGTCCTCCGCGTGAATGGGCTGGAACGTCCCCAACCCAACATCCAATGTCACTTCGCAGGTTTCGACTCCTCGTTTTCTAATCGCGTCCAAAATTTCCTGCGAAAAGTGCAGCCCCGCGGTCGGGGCCGCGACTGCGCCCGGCCGCTTTGCAAATACGGTTTGATACCTGGTTCGGTCGGCGGCTTCGTCATCTCGATTGATGTACGGAGGAAGGGGAATGTGGCCCAGCTTTTCGAGAACCGAATCGATCGGCGCGCCGGTCGGCGTTGTGAGGCGAATCGTGCGAAGTCCTCGTTCGGCGCGTTCCACGATTTCCGCTTCGAGTTCACCCATGCCGAACTGAATTCGGGCGCCGACTTGTAACTTGCGGCCCGGGCGGACCAAAGCTTCCCACGTCTCAGAACTTAAGCGCTTCGCGAGAAAGATCTCGACCAGTCCGGCGTCCTGCGATGACGCACCGGTGGAAGACGATTCGTTGTTCGATTGCTGCTTCATTCTTCGGCCAAAGAGTCGCGCTGGAATCACTCGCGCGTTGTTGAAGACGAGCAGTTCGTCGCCGCGAAGGAGCTGGGCAAGCTCGGAAAACACTTCATCGCGCCACTCGCCGCTTTTGCGATTCAACAAAAGCATCCTCGACGCATCGCGGCGATCGAGCGGGCGCTGGGCTATGAGCTCGACGGGGAGGTGGTAGTCGAGATCCTCGATGCGCATGAAGCTAGTGTAGCAAGGGAGGGTAAGGCAATGAAATTGAGTGAGTTAGGGGCGACGGGAGGGTGGATGCGCAATTCCGGCAGGCACCGAACGAGATTGAACCCAGCTGGTAGCGTAGCGGTATACTTAGGATAAAAAAGGAGTTACGGGAAGCTCGGACAAATTAAATTTTATACTTGACAACAAAGCGCGCAGATTTTATTATTGCTACGAAGTCACCTATGGAGGACATCTACCATGAACACACTCAATCGTTGGGAACCTTTCCGCAACAACGCGGGCCTGGAATCCCAAGTCAATCGCATCTTCAATGAACTGTTCGAGCGGCCTCAGGAATCAAATCTGACGGCTTGGGCGCCAGCCGTGGACATTGTCGAGAGCGCGCACGAGCTGGTCGTCAAAGCGGACCTTCCGGACATCAAGCCGGAAGAGCTCGACATTCGCGTCGAGAACAATATTCTGACGATTCGGGGCGAGCGGAAGTTCGAGAAGAAGGTTGACGAAAAGAACTACCTGCGTGTGGAGCGTTCGTACGGTTCGTTTGCGCGCAGCTTCTCACTGGCAAATACGGTGAACTCGGAAGCGATCAAGGCCGACTACAAGGACGGCGTGTTGACTCTGACGATTCCGAAGCGCGAAGAAGCGAAACCGAAGCAGATCAAAGTGAACGTCGGTGCGCAAGCGGCTGCGGCTGCCGGGCGGTAAGGTCACGAAGAAAGGCCATCTCATAATGCAAAATAAGAGGGGCTGGCGGGATGCCGGCCCCTTTTGTTTCGGTTGGCGAGTAAGAAGAAGCGAGGAACCATGTTGAGATTCGAAAAAATGACGGTTAAGGCGCAGGAAGCGCTGCAGGAAGCACAGGAAATCGCAGCGCGGCATGAACAGCAAGAAATCGCGCCGCTGCACCTCTTAAGTGCGCTCGTGGCGCAGACCGATGGCGTCGTGCCGTCGCTGCTGACGCGTCTCGGTGTGCGGAACGAAATGCTGTCGGCCGAAATCGAGCGCGAACTCGGGCGGCTGCCAAAAGTGCAAGGTTTTTCGCAACAAACAATGGGCCGCGCGCTGAATGACGTGCTGGAACAGGCGTTCAAGGAAGCGGACAAGTTCAAGGACGAGTACGTTTCGACGGAACACATTTTTCTTGCGCTGGCGGGAAAAGACCGCGACCCCGCGGGACAGATTTTGAAAAAGAACGGTGCGACGCACGAGGCAATTCTGCAGGCGTTGACCGGAATTCGTGGAACCCAGCGCGTAACTTCCCAAAATCCGGAGGCGACTTACGCTTCGCTGGAAAAATATGCTCGCGACCTGACCGAACTCGCGCGTAAATCGAAACTCGATCCCGTGATCGGCCGCGACGAAGAGATTCGGCGCGTGATGCAGATACTGGCGCGCCGGACGAAGAACAACCCCGTACTGATTGGCGAACCAGGCGTTGGAAAAACGGCAATCGTGGAAGGCCTTGCGCAACGCATTGTTTCTGGCGATGTGCCTGACGTATTGAAGACCAAACGGCTGGTTGCGCTCGATCTCGCGGCGCTGGTCGCCGGTGCGAAGTTCCGCGGTGAATTCGAAGATCGCTTGAAAGCAGTCCTGAAAGAAATTGCCGAGGCCGAAGGGCAAATTATTCTATTCATCGACGAGCTGCATACACTTGTGGGCGCGGGAGCAGCGGAAGGCGCGATGGACGCTTCCAACATGCTGAAGCCAGCTTTAGCACGCGGCGAGTTGCGAGCCGTTGGCGCGACGACGCTGAACGAATACAAGAAATATATTGAGAAAGATCCCGCGCTTGAGCGCCGCTTCCAGCCTGTGCTTGTTACCGAACCGACCGTCGAGGACACGATTGCGATTCTGCGTGGCCTCAAAGAGCGTTACGAAGTGCATCATGGCGTGCGCATCAAGGATGCGGCGATTCTGGCGGCGGCAACACTTTCGAACCGCTACATTTCCGACCGCTTCCTGCCGGACAAGGCGATTGACCTCGTGGACGAAGCCGCGGCGAGTCTGCGCATGCAGATCGATTCGCTCCCGACGGAAATCGATGAAGTTGAGCGGCGTATTTTGCAGCTTGAAATCGAGCGCCAGGCGATGCTGAAGGAAACGGACGCTCATTCCAAGGAGCGGCGCACGCAAATTGAGAAGGAGCTGGCGAAACTGAAGGAAGAATCGAGTGCGAAGAAGGCGCGTTGGCAGACGGAAAAGGATGCCATCTCGAAGATTCGCAAATTGAAAGAGCGAATTGATCAATTGAAAGCGGAAGAGCAGCGCTACGAGCGCGCCGGAGAACTGGCGAAAGTGGCGGAGATTCGCTACGGGAAAATTGCCTCGGCGGAAGCGGAGTTGAAAAAAGCCGAACAGCAATCCGACGCGGTCCAAAAAGGGTCGCGGATGCTGAAGGAAGAAGTCGACGAAGAAGACATCGCAAAACTGGTGAGCAAGTGGACCGGCATTCCGGCGGGGCGTTTGCTGGAAGGTGAAGCGCAGAAGCTTGTCCACATGGAGGATCGCCTGCGGCAACGAGTAGTTGGGCAGGACGATGCGCTTGCGCGCGTTTCCAATGCTGTGCGACGGAGCCGCGCGGGACTTTCGGATACGAAACGCCCCATTGGCTCGTTCATTTTCCTTGGACCGACCGGCGTCGGAAAAACAGAGCTTGCTCGTGCGCTCGCGGAGTTTCTGTTCGACGACGAGAAGCTCATGATCCGGATCGACATGAGCGAATACATGGAAAAACACAGCGTGTCGCGCTTGATTGGCGCGCCGCCAGGCTACGTCGGCTATGAAGAGGGCGGGCAACTCACTGAACAGGTGCGGCGCCATCCCTATTCGGTCGTGCTTTTCGACGAAATTGAAAAAGCGCATCCGGACGTGTTCAATGTGCTGTTGCAGATTCTCGAGGACGGCCGTCTCACGGATGGCAAGGGCCGTACGGTGGATTTCCGCAATACCGTTCTCGTGATGACAAGCAATGTCGGTTCAAGCGCGATTTTCGAACTGTCAAACCGCGAACCGGAGCGTGCTCGCAAGGAAGCGATGGAAGCGTTGCGTGCTGCGTTCCGGCCGGAGTTTATCAACCGGATCGACGAAATTGTGATCTTCAATCCGCTAGGCAAGGAACAACTCGGGCGAATCGTGGGGCTGTTGCTCAAGAGTGTCGAAGCTCTTCTCGCAGAGCGACAGATTACGCTGGCACTCACGCCGGCTGCGAATGAACTCTTGCTCAGTGAAGGCTACGATCCAGCGTACGGTGCGCGACCGCTGCGGCGTACGATTCAGCGGATGATTCAGGATCCGCTCGCGATGCAAATTCTGGAAGGCAAGGTTCTGCCGGGAGATCATGTGCTCGTCGATCGCGATGGCAGGAGCGAATCGCTGCGGTTCGAACGCGGCGGGGCGAAACAACCTGCCGCCGCGGCGCGTATCTAAGTATGTGGAAATGTTGGCTGTTGAAAGGCATTGAGACTCGATGAGAATTTTGCGAACAACATTTTTGCTGACGGCGTTGACGCTGTTCCTGGTGATCGTCGGGCAATACCTCGGCGGCCGCGGCGGCATGGTCATCGGACTGGGATTCGCGATCGTTTCAAATGCGTTCGCGTATTTTTTTTCGGACAAGATTGCGTTGTATTCGAGCGGTGCCCAGCCAGTGGCGCGGGAAGAATTGCCGCGCTTATACGAAGTGATGGAACGGCTCGCCGCAAAGGCGAACATTCCGGTGCCGAAACTCTACGTTGTGCCGGAAGAGGCGCCGAACGCTTTTGCTACGGGCCGAAATCCGCGCCACGCGTCGGTGGCGGTTACGCAGGGATTGCTTCGCCTGATGAACGACGACGAACTTGAAGGCGTCATCGCGCACGAGCTTTCGCATGTGCGAAATTACGACATTTTGATCAGTTCGGTTGCGGCCACGCTTGCCGGCGCGATTACGTTTCTGGCGCATATGGGATATTGGTTCGGCGGAAGTGACCGCGAAGATCGAGACCGAGGCAGCGGCATTTTGGGTCTGCTGCTGATCTTCCTTGCGCCGTTGGGCGCAATGCTATTGCAGCTGGGACTTTCACGTCAGCGCGAATACAGCGCCGATGAAACTGGCGCGCGAATGGCAGGAAGCGCGGAAGGCTTGATCAGCGCGCTGCGCAAACTGGGTGCTTACAACAGCCAAATCCCGACGACCGCAATTTCGCCAACGACGAGTTCGCTCTGCATTGTGAAGCCGCTCTTTGGCCGTGAGATGTTTTCCAACTGGTTCAGCACGCATCCTCCGCTCGAAGACCGGATTGCAACGCTTCGCGAGCTCGAGGCGCAGCAAGGACACTAGACTGGTGGTTCGAATCAGTCTGGCGAAATCAATTGAGGCATGTAAAGACTTCCGACCCGGTCAACCAAACTTTTGCCATCTCAGGCGTAAGATATTCATAATAAGCCACTTATCGGAGGCGAATGACGAACGCGAGTTTGGCCACCCAACTGCACTTTCCTAATACGCCCAGTGCAGTGGATCGGGTTCGCTGAGGGAGCGATGGCAATGAGCTGCAAGGACACTATCCATCTGATTTGCTGGTACTTAGAAGGCAAGCTGTCTCCTTCTGTCACCCAGGATATCGAAGATCACGTCGGGCATTGCACAAACTGCCAGCTTGTCTTGAGCGCTGCGACAACGACACTTGATCAATATTTTGCGGTTTCTGCTGACGCTGAAGCGTCTCCTTCGACTCAGGCTGCCTAGCTCTATCTTGCTGAAATCACGGTTCTTAAACTAAGATTTTTCGACGGCTCCAGTCGTTGCGCCGAGAGCTGTCGGCGTCGATCCCAACGGCCACCCCGCTTCAGCAAAAATTACAGCAGCCCGCGCAGAAACGTAAACATTACACGTACTAGTACTATGCCCAGAAAGCTGGAGGCTCCCTCCATGGGACCCCAACCTCCTCATTTAGCAGGCTTTAGCGCCGGCTGGGCCAGCGCGACGGCTTTGGTGAGCGGGGTGCACCTTTACTGAGCGCAGGGCGGAATCGCCAAAAGGAGACGAAGTTCATGAGCGAGTATCAGGAATCGAATCAGCAGAGCGCGACCGGGACCCCGCGGTGGGTTGGCCTGGCAGTCGCGGTATTGGGTGGAGTTTCTTTGCTCGGGCTGGGAGTGGGATTCAGCGCATTGAGCCATGCGAACAGCGTCGAAACGTCGACGCAAGCGTCGCTGAAGCAGCAGAATGACGCATTGGCACAACGCCTGGCGAAAGACGACGAAATCAATCAGCAGCTCCAGAGCGACCTCAAGGTCGTGACGGACAAGCTGAATGTGACGCAAGCGGACCTGATTGCGGCGCGTAAGCAGAACAAGACCGCCGTCGTGACCTATGACAAGAAACTGAATGCACTCGGTCAGGACGTCAACCAGAAGCTGGCGACAAAGGCCAACGCGGAAGACGTGACAAAGCTTGGAACTGACGTAAACGGCGTCCGCACAGACCTCGACGCGACGAACAGCAGCCTGCAGATGGCCAAGAGCGAAATGGGCACGCTAATCGCGCGCAACCACGACGAAATCGACCAGCTCCGCCGCATGGGCCAGCGCGACTATTTCGAATTCACTGTGAACCGCAAGGGCGGCGCGCAGCACGTTGGATCTGTTCAGGTTGAACTGAAGGACACCAACACGAAGAAGAATCAATACACGATCAACGTTCTCGCCGACGACAAGAGCTTCGAAAAGAAGAACCGCTCGGTGAACGAACCAATCTTCTTCTACACGGGCGGCAGCCGTCAGGCTCTTGAGCTCGTGATCAACAAAGTCAGCAAGACTTCCGCGAGCGGTTACTTGAGCATTCCCAAGTCCGCTGGCACGACTGCGGCCGCGAATACCGGCTCCGGCCAGTAAGAATCAATCGTTTTTCAGAGCACGTCTCCATCGCCAAATGGGGATTCACAGAGGGAGGATTCGCAAGGATCCTCCCTTTGTCTTGTCTGACTGAAAAGAACTTGAAGCAGGTCATCCGAGCCACCGAGTTAGGCGTAAATACGGGTGGAGGGCTCTGGACACGAGATTGGCCTTGTGCCAAGCTCATTGCCAGCCCGGCGGACCTACTTCATACCGCAGAGCAGTTCCAGGAGGGATACTCATGAAAGTACGTTTTGCAACTCTGACGGCGGCGACTCTGTTCGCAGCCGCTCTCACCATGGCGGCCGACGGCAGCTGGACGGGCTGGATTTCCGACAGCCAGTGCGGCGTCAAGGGCGCGAATGACAAAGCCGGCGAATGCACCACGAAGTGCGTGAAGGAGCATGGCGCCAAGTACGTGTTCGTCAACGACGCAGACAAAAAGGTCTACGCCATCGACGCACAGGACAAGGTCGCGGCGCATGCGGGCCATCACGTAACCGTGAAAGGCAGCGTGGACGGCGATACTCTCAAGCTCTCCAGCATCGACATGGCTCCGGCCGCGAAGAGCATGTAATCTGGTTTTAGCTTTTCACCGGCGGGCGCTCCTTCGCGGGAGCGCCCGTTTTGTTTTTTATGCGGCCTCCGCTAGGATACTTTCCGGGCCATGACAACTACACTCCTCCACGTCGGCAAGGCAATCACTCCCACTTCTGAAATTCACGATGCCGGAATTCTGATTCGCGAAGGCGAAATTGAGCGAATCGGCAAGCGCGATGAATTCGAGCTTCCCGCTGGCGCCACCGAGGTGAGCGCAGAAGATTCAATCGCAGTTCCTGGATTTATTGATGTTCACATTCACGGCGCTGGCGGCCGCGACGTTATGGAAGGAACAAAGGACGCACTGCAGGTCATCGCCGAGCGCGTCGCAAAATTCGGTACCACTTCAATCGTAGCGACCACCGTTACCGCTTCCACGGATGACACGGTCCGTGCCGTGGAAGGAATCGCGCAATACATTCCCAAGCAACACGAAACTTGCAACGCGCCGCATGCCGAAATTTTGGGAATTCACTTCGAGGGGCCTTTCTTAAGCAAGGAAAGGCGAGGCGTGCATCCCACTTCGTTGCTCCAGTTGCCGTCGGCGGAAGTGCTGCAAAGATTTCTTCGCGCCGCCGCCGGGAACGCTCGTATTCTCACCATCGCGCCGGAATTGCTCGGCGCAATGCCCTGCATCGACGCGGCGCGCAGTCTCGGCATGGTTGTCTCCATCGGCCACACCGATGCGACATACGAACAGGCTCGCGCCGCCATCGCTCACGGGGCGCATCACGCAACACATGTTTACAACGCCATGCGCCCGTTTTCTCACCGGGACCCGGGCGTTATCGGCGCGGTGCTTACGTCCGAAGACGTGAACGCAGAGCTGATCGCAGACGGCGTGCACGTCGACGAAATCGCCATGAAGGTACTGCTGAAGGCGAAAGGGCCGGACCGCGTCGTTCTGATCAGCGATGGCACTCCTGCCACCGGGATGCCCGATGGAAAGTACAAACTAGGCGGTATTGACGTGACTGTCGTCGGCGGCGTCTGCCGCGATGCAGACGGGAAGCTCGCCGGCAGCACGCTCACGCTGGACCGGGCATTGCGGAACATCGTGAAGCTGGGGATTCCGCTCGCCAGCGCGGTGCGAATGTTGACGTTAAATCCAGCGACCGTTCTTGGGATCGAATTCAAGAAAGGTGCGCTGCGGACCGGCGCCGATGCCGATGTTTTGCTGCTGAACGAAGCGCTGCAAGTCACACGCGTCTGGACGCGCGGCTTCACGAACTAGTCGTTCGCTAAACTAATCCGAAACTTCCGCGACCAACTCTATCTCAAAACAGGCACCCAGCGGCAGTTGCGCCATGCCAATTGCGCTCCGTGCGTGCTTTCCCTTTTCGCCAAAAACTTCCTGCAGCAATTCGGACGCTCCGTTCGCTACGAGGTGTTGCTCGACAAATCGAGAGGTCGAATTCACGAGACTCAACACTTTCACGATCCGCTGGACCTTGTTCAGATCGCCGAGTGCGTGATGCATCGTCGCTAGAACATCGATCGCCGCATTCCGCGCAGCTTGTTTGCCTTCTTGTGTGGCAAGTTCCGAACCGAGCTGCCCAACCCATGGCTTACCGTCTCGCCTCGCAATATGCCCTGACACAAACAGAAGATTTCCGGTCCTTACCGTCATGACGAACGCAGCCGCGGGCGAGATCGGCTCCGGCAGAGTGATTCGCAGTTCTTTCAACTTGTCATAAACACTCATCAAGGCCTTCTTTCATGCGCCAAAGTTAACCGCATCCGTATTACCGCCACAAACCAGGATCCCCATTCGTTCGCTGCTCACTGGCTTATATTTTCCAGACGTAAGCGCAGCGAACGCGGCCGCACCTCCAGGTTCCGCCGCAATTCGCATTTCTCTCCACAATATCTGTTGTGCCGCTCGAATTTCATCATCGCTCAGCAAAAGCACCCGCTCCACATATTTTTGCGCTAGGGGAAAAGTAAGCTCTCCGACGCGCCGTGGCGCCAGCGAGTCCGCGGCAATTCCGCCCGCTTCCGCATCGACCGGATGACCAGCTTCCAAGGCGCGTGTCAGCGTCGGCGCCTTTTCCGGCTCAACGCCGATAATTCGAATCTTGCCCGCGTACCAGGAAGCGACGCCACCGATCAAACCGCCTCCACCCACCGCAACGAGCAAAGTATCCAACTCCGGCGCTTGCTCTTCAAATTCCAAACCCACCGTCGCCTGGCCCAACATCGTTTCGCGCTGATCATACGCGTGCACGGGAATTGCGCCCGATTGCGCCGCCCACTTTTGACTGTCCGCCAGCGCATCCGCGTAACGGTCTCCGCCCACAACGAGCTCCGCGCCATAGCCCCGAATTCGGTCGACCTTCGCGATCGACGCCACTGTTGGAACGTAGATCCTGGCGGGAACGTGAAACTTGCGCGCGGCAAATGCGACCGCCACTCCGTGGTTGCCACCCGATGCCGCGACGACTCCCACTCGCGGTACCGACCTCGTCAGAAGATTGGTAATCGCGCCACGGGCCTTGAACGAACCGGTGTGTTGCAGAAGTTCCAACTTCAGGGCAAGTGACACCGGCTCAAGCCCAAACTCGCTTCCGTTCACGAAGACCACCGGCGTTTTGCGGACATGTTGCTTCAGTTGCGGGTAGAACTCCCGAATCTCTTCGCGAGTGATTGCCAGGCTTGCTTCCGTTTGTTCCATGGTAGACTGCCATTATACTTCGGCATTTAGCTAAATGCACAACTACCATTTTGGACGGAAGGATCATGAAGACGGAAACCGTATTGAGGGCCCTGGCAAACCCAAATCGCCTGCGCATTCTGGACTGGTTGAAGGACCCGCGGAAGCACTTCCCGCCACAGCATGACGGAGACCTCGTGAATGACGGCGTTTGTGGGCTGTTTATCGCGCAAAAATTGAAGGTAAGCCACCCAACTGCCAGTGAACACCTCAAGGTGCTGGTGCAGGCCGGCTTGATTCGCGGAAAGCGCATCAAGCAATGGACATTTTATAAACGGAAAGAAGCCGATATCCGCGCCTGGAAGCGTTCGCTGCTCGCCGAACTTTAGCTTTCAGTTTTTCTTTTCAGGGTTGAGGGGAATCTGCAACTCATCCGCGAGCTGCTGCGCGTTGAAGGGGCTGCAGGCAAAAAAACGGTTGTCGACTTTGATGGTCGGGACGCGGCGCTTGCCGTCATTCGCCGCAATCACAATGTCTTCGCCGTCCGGATCTTCTTCGATATTCACTTCGTCGAATTCGATCCCCCGCCGTTGAAGAAAATCCTTCGCGCGCC
This sequence comes from Candidatus Acidiferrum sp., assembly GCA_035295625.1. GTDB lineage: Bacteria > Acidobacteriota > Terriglobia > Acidiferrales > UBA7541 > Acidiferrum. Next base: position 32,287 of record DATGIS010000065.1, read on the forward strand.
GGCAATCCGGGCACCACGTCGTGCTGTACATCGTGATTTTTGCCAAGAGAGTGAGTCCTACTGGCCGGGAACCATTGCGCTGCGCCTCTTGGGGGCATACTCCGCAACTTTCAGGCGGACCATCGCGCGTTGCAACGCGGCTGTCGCGCGATCCCAGTCGATCTCTTGCGTTCCAGGGCCTGCGGCGATGCGCTTTTCGGCGCGCTCAAGCGCCGCCTTCGCCCGTTCTACGTCGATCTCTTCCGGGCGCTCCGCCGTTTCGGCGAGCACGGTCACCCTGTCGCCCAAGACTTCCGCAAAACCCCGAATGATGGCGACATGTTCCCGGAAGGGTTTGGGATCGTATTCCTGTTGAACCGCTTCACCGGGAGTTGAGCCTGCGGGTGAACTCGGGAACTTTGGTCGAAACGAAAGCGTACCGATTCCCAACTCCGTGATCAACGGAGCGTGAACAGGCAGCACTCCGAGCTCCCCTTCGGCTCCGGGCAATGTCACGTCCCAAACGATCTGGCTCAGGAGCTGGCGCTCTGGCGTCACAATCACGAGTTGAATCGCGTCCGGCATTCCGTTTATGCGCTCGCCTTCATCTTTTCGGCCTTTTCGAGCACTTCTTCGATCGTGCCGACCATGTAGAACGCCTGCTCAGGAACGTCGTCGTACTTGCCTTCCACGATTTCCTTGAAGCTGCGGACGGTGTCTTCAATCTTCACGTATTTGCCGTCCAGACCAGTGAATTGCGCCGCTACGAACATCGGTTGTGAGAGGAATTTCTCGATCTTGCGCGCGCGATTCACGGTGCGCTTGTCGTCGTCCGAGAGTTCTTCAATTCCGAGAATCGCAATGATGTCCTGCAAATCCTTGTAGCGCTGGAGAATCGACTTCACGCCGCGTGCCACGGCGTAGTGTTCCGCACCGACCACACGTGGATCCAAAATGCGCGAATAGCTGGCCAGCGGATCGACCGCAGGATAAATGCCGCGCTCGACTATCTGCCGCGAAAGGTTTGTCGTCGCGTCGAGGTGAGTAAATGTCGCGGCGGGGGCTGGGTCCGTATAATCGTCAGCAGGCACGTAAATGGCTTGCACGGAAGTAATCGAGCCGGACTTCGTGGAAGTAATGCGTTCCTGCAATTCGCCGATTTCCGTGTTCAAGTTTGGCTGGTAGCCCACGGCGCTCGGCATGCGGCCCAGCAGCGCGGAAACTTCCGAACCCGCCTGCACGAAGCGGAAAATGTTGTCGATGAAAAGAAGTACATCCAGGTGTTCCTGGTCGCGGAAATATTCCGCGACGGTCAGGCCGGTTAGGCCGACGCGCAGACGCGACCCGGGCGGTTCGGTCATCTGTCCATAAATCAGCGCGCAGCGGGATTTTTCGCTGTTGCCCGGTGTAATAACGCCGCCTTCGCTCATTTCCAGCCAAAGATCGTTGCCTTCGCGCGTACGCTCACCCACGCCTGCGAATACCGACACGCCGCCGTGCTTCATCGCAACGTTGTGAATCAATTCCATAATCAAAACAGTTTTTCCAACGCCCGCGCCGCCGAAAAGGCCGATCTTTCCGCCCTTCACGTACGGCTCCATCAAGTCCACAACCTTGATTCCGGTTTCAAACATTTCGAGCGTGGTGGACTGTTCTTCGAGCGTCGGTGCCGGACGGTGAATCGGGTAGTAGGTGTCCGTAACGATCGGCCCCAACTGATCGACCGGCTTGCCAAGCACGTTCATCACGCGGCCCAGCGTCGGACGGCCAACGGGCACTTCGATTCCGGTGCCGAGATCGTACGCCTTCATGCCGCGCACCATGCCTTCGACCGGTTCCATCGAAACCGCGCGGACACGCCCTTCGCCCAAGTGCTGCTGCACTTCCGCAATCACGTCTAGCGGGGTCGGCACGTTGTAGCCTTCGCTCGTGATACGAACCGCATTGAAAATCGCGGGGAGCTTTCCCGCTTCAAACTGAATGTCGAGCACAGGTCCAATGACCTGCACGACGTGTCCCATGCTTGCGTATTTCTCTGCCATGCTTTCTCCTACGCGGTCGACGAAGCGCCGCTGACAATCTCAATAATTTCTCGCGTAATCGCTGCCTGACGAACTTTGTTCATGTGCAGCGTCAAGCCTTGAATCACTTCGCCGGCGTTTTTCGTCGCCGATTCCATCGCCGTCATGCGTGCCGCGTATTCGGAGGCCGAGGATTCCAGCATCGAGCGCAAAACAGTCGTCTCGACATAGCGCGGCAACAAACGATCGAGCAGCTGTTCCACAGGTTGCTCGTAGATATAATCGGCCTGCGATTCGCTGCCCGCCGATTCCATTTTTTCCACTGGCAACAGTTTTTGCACGGCGAGGTTGGCAGACATCACGCTTTTGAATTCGCTGAACACGATGTAGACGGCGTCGATCACTTCCTTCTTGTACAGCTCCGTCACCAAATTCGCGATTTCCCGCGCAGTTGAAAATTCAACTTTTGCAAGTACGTTGACGTATTCCGCCGCAAACTCAAATCCCGCGCGCTTCAACGAATCGCGGCCTTTTTTTCCGACCGGAACGACCGAGAGCTTCTTGCCCTTGTTCGCTCGAAAGAATTCGTTCGCTTTCTTCAAAATGTTCGTGTTGAACGCGCCGGCAAGCCCGCGTTCCCCCGTCAACACGATCACGAGCACACGTTCTTCTGGTCGAACTGCGAGCAACGGATGTTGCGGTTCGTCAATTCGTCCCATGATCGAACACAGCATTTTTGCGAGTTCTTGCGCATAGGGCCGCGCCGCCAGCGCGCTTTCCTGCGCACGACGCAAACGCGCCGCCGCGACGAACTTCATCGCGCGGGTAATCTGCTGGGTGTTCTTCACCGAGCGGATGCGGCGCCGAAAATCGAGAAGTGTGGGCATGTCTCTCTGTTAGTTCCTACTTCGCAGCTGCGACGGCGACGGATGCAGTAAAGCGTTCTTTGAACGCATCCAAGGCACTCTTGATTTCCGACTTGATCGCGTCGTCCAGCGCCTTTTTCTCCGCAATCGCCTTCAAAATCGAGCCGTGGCTCGTCTCCACGTACTGCAAAAACTCCTTCTCGAAGCGCCGCACTTCCGGCACCGGCACGCTGTCGAGTGAACCGCTCGTGGCGACATAGAGAATCAGCACTTGCTTTTCCACGCTCAACGGCACGAACTGATCCTGCTTCAAAACTTCCGTCAGACGTTGTCCGCGCGCGAGTTGGGCCTGCGTCACTTTGTCGAGCTGGTCCGCGCCGAACTGCGCGAATGCCGCCAGTTCACGGAACTGCGCCATATCCAACCGCAACGTGCCCGCCACCTGGCGCATCGCCTTGATCTGTGCGTTACCACCGACGCGGCTCACCGAAATGCCGACGTTGATCGCGGGACGAATGCCGCCGTTGAACAAGTCTGCTTCCAGGTAAATCTGTCCGTCGGTAATCGAAATCACGTTCGTCGGAATGTATGCGGAAACGTCGCCCGCCTGCGTTTCAATCACGGGCAACGAAGTCAGCGAGCCTGCGCCGAGCTTGTCGTTGAGTTTCGCGGCGCGTTCCAGCAAGCGCGAGTGGAGATAGAAGACGTCGCCCGGAAACGCTTCGCGTCCCGGTGGCCGACGCAGGAGCAAGGAAATCTCGCGATACGCCTGCGCGTGCTTGGAAAGGTCATCGTAAAAAGTCACTGCGTGCCGCTTCGTGTCGCGGAAATATTCGCCCATCGCGCACGCCGCGTAAGGAGCGATGTATTGCAACGAGGCGGGCTCGGCGGCGGACGACGCCACAACGATCGTGTACTCCATTGCGCCGGCATCAGTCAGCGCTTTCACGACTTGCGCAATCGTCGACCGCTTCTGCCCAATCGCGCAATAAATGCAAATCACGCCGCTGCCCTTCTGGTTGATGATCGTATCCAGAATGACGGCGGTCTTTCCGGTCTGGCGGTCGCCGATGATCAGCTCGCGCTGCCCGCGGCCAATCGGAATCATCGCGTCGATTGCTTTGATACCGGTCTGCAAAGGCTCGCGCACCGGCTGCCGGTCCAACACGCCGGGAGCAATTCTCTCCAGCGGATTGCGTTGCGTCGCGGCAATCGGACCCTTGTCGTCCACCGGAACGCCGAGCGGATTTACCACGCGCCCGATAAGCGCTTCGCCGACTGGCACGGACATAATCGTGTTCGTCCGCTTGACCGTGTCGCCTTCTTTAATTGCCGTGTATTCGCCCAGCAACACCGTTCCAACCTGATCTTCTTCGAGGTTTAGCGCGATGCCGAACACGTCATGCGGAAACGCGAGCATCTCGCCCGCCATGACCTTTTCAAGTCCGTGAACGCGCGCAATACCGTCGCCGACGCTGATGACCGATCCGACTTCCTCGACCGCGACGGTCTGTTCGTAGTTCGCGATCTGTTCGCGAAGTATCTTGCTGATTTCATCTGCCTTAATGTTTGCCATGCCTGCTCCGTACGTCGAACTCAAACCGCGCCGTCAAAAGCCCCGGCGCAAAAATTCTCACTGATTATTCCGCTGTCAGCCTTGCCCGCATTTCGTCCAAACGATGCCGCAGCGAACCGTCGTAAACCGTGTCCCCAATGCGCACCACAACTCCACCCAGAAGCTTGCTGTCCACCGCATACTTCGCTTCGATCTTCTTGCCAGTCGTCTTTTCGAG
>DATGIS010000066.1:0-3025 GCA_035295625.1 Candidatus Acidiferrum sp.
TTTCTTGGCAGCACCATTGGCAATTTTGACCGTCCCGCGGCGGACGATTTTCTTCGCCAAGTTCGCGCAATCCTCGCGCCGGGCGATTCCCTGCTGATCGGCACCGACATCGAGAAGGATGTTGCGACGCAACTGCTCGCCTACGACGATCCCGCGGGTGTTACCGCCGCGTTCAACATGAACGTGCTCGCTCGAATCAATCGTGAGCTCGCAGCCGATTTTAATTTAAAGGACTTCGCTCACGAAGCTCGCTGGAACGCTAGCGAGCGCCGCATTGAAATGCATCTCCGTTCCCTGCGCCGCCAGCGGGTCAACATTCCCGGCGCCAACCTGCGTATCGGTCTCGAAACTGGCGAAACCATATGGACGGAGAGCTCGCACAAATATGCGCCCGCGGAACCCATCGAAATGGCCGTCCGCACGGGCTTCCGCTGCGAAGCACAGTGGTTCGACGAAGAGTGGCCTTTCGCTCAAAATCTGTTCATCGTGGAATAAGTCGTTGCTAGAACGACTCGATTCGCCAAACCAACCGCGCCGACAAAATCTTCTCCGTGCTCAACCGCCAGCGCGCCAAAATCTGCGACCCTTGATACACTCGCTCGAATCCACCCTCCGATTCGGACACAGTCTCAATCGGCGCAATCCAGAAACTATCCGTTCCCGGCGCGTGCAAAGTAATTCGCAAGCGTTGCCAGCCATCTTCCATTCGCAGAATCGGACCAGGCAAAACTCCACCGAAGCGCAGATTCTTCGGCCCTTCGTTTGTGTCGAAAAAACGGTCCTGCGCATCGGGAGCCAGTAAGTTGATCACCGATTCCAATCCCACCATCACCGCGCGTTCCATCGGCTGCTTCAATTTAATTCCGAGTTCGCACGCCACTTCGCAACCATTCGGCGCCGGTCCGAACGAAAATCGTTTCGTCAGCGTCAGCGGCACATTGCCATCTTTCGTTGACAGCGTCGCCTCGCGCTCAATCGTTGTTTCCTGCGGCCCGGAACTTCGCACACTGTATTCGCCGCCCGCGAATCCTGCATCTTCTTGCAATTGCAACAGTTCATAGTCCTCGTGCGTCCGCTTCGGTGAAAAAATCAGTACGCGAAACGCATTGCGCGCCCATCGGTCATAACGCAAATACCGTTCGAGGCCTTGCTCTTTGACGCGCGTTTGTTCGTGAATGGACGCAACCGCCGAACTCGATCCAGCAGTCGCATCGCCAAGCCTCGCGTGATACGCCTCCTGACGCCTTTGCATGGAATTGACAAGCGTCGCCGCAGCTGGACGAAAATCCACCGCCGCCAGAGTTCCACCATCGCTCGGCTTCAACAAAGCCTGGCAATCCGGCGAGGTAAACAACAATTCGTTCGCGCCATCCGCGTCATAGTCGAGCAATTCCACGCGCGACAGCAATCCGCCCGGCACCTGCTTATCCGCCAAATGCTCCGCACGGATCAGGTTTTTCCATATCGATGTCCGCAAATGCGGCGCGTATAAGCCGCCAAATACCCCGTGCCAATACGCGTCATTGCACTGCCCGCGCATCAATAAATCCCGAGCCTCCGCCAACTCCTCCGTCTGCCAACTCGAACTTCTTCGCACCGGAACGGCGGCAACGCGCGTCGCCGTACGCAACATTTTCTTGTGCAGCAAATTCGCTTCAGAGTATTTCCGGAAGAATCCTCGCCAGGATCCCCCTCGCAAAAATCGAGCCACCTCCGGCCGTCCGCCAAACTCTCTCTGCACTTCGTTGTAGCGTTTCCGCTCCGGCGTCGGCAAGGCCCACTCTGTCATCTCCGCGTACGACGCCGTCGGCAAATCCGCCCGTCCGAGCGGAGTGTGCGTTTCGAGGTAATCGCTCGGCGTGGTCAGACTCAGCCAGTCCGAACTTGCCTCGAGCGCCTCAAAGAAATTCTCGAGCCACCGATCGCGGTAACAGTGATCGAACGTCCCAGGCCAGACGCCGAATTTCTCCATGTCGTCGCCCATCGCAGCAACGCCCTCAGGATGCCGCCCCGCCGCGTCCCGCAAATACTGAATCACTTCTTCTACTCGCCCGAACGGCAACAGATACCGCAACGTCTTCAATCCCGGAAAGAGACGCACGCTTTTTCCGCGGTCTTCCGCAACGTAGGCGCCGAACAACTCCTCTGGCTCAAATCCAGCCGATAAGAAATGGTAGTCGTCCACAAGGGAATAGCCGACCTGAGCAGCTGCCAGAGCCGAAGGCATCTGCGGCTCCCACACTCGCTCCGCAAGCCAGGCCCCTGACGGTCGCTTCCCAAAATGTTTTTCCAAATACGCCGCGAATCGAGTTACCTGCTCCACCTGATCTTCGGCTGGAATCACCGCGAGAATCGGCTCATACATTCCGCCGCCAACCATTTCCGCCTGGCCGCGATTCACCAGCAACCGAAGCAATTCAAAATATTCGGGATGATTTGTTTCGATCCACATCAGGAGCGGCCCGGAATAATGCAGCCCCACGCGGATCGCCGGATGCTTTTCCAGCATTTGCACGAACGGCAGATACGCAGTCTGGTAGCAACGTTCAAAAACTTCTTCGAAGTTGCCGACCGGCTGATGCGCATGCAACAAAAGAGACAGATGAAATTTTGGCGGCACGGGGGACTGTTCCTGCTCCTGCATTCATCATACCGCGCCCGCAATCGCTGATTTGGCAAGCGCGGCTTTCGACTTCCAGTTTCGGCAATGTTTAGGCGCCGCTGTGCTTCATCACCCAATCGCCAACGAGTTGCAACACTTCCGGAGAAATTGTCTCTTCAATCGCGCCATATTCTGCCGGCGTGCCCGATTCCGCGTGCTGAAACAGATGATTCAGATCCGGCAGCTCCTTCACCGTAACGTCCTTATTTCCGGCTTCCCCGAGCGTCTGCTGAATCAATGGCAAATTTTCCGAAGCCAAGACTTGCAAGTCCTTGCTGCCATCCAAGGCCAATACCGGGCAATGAACCTTCTTCAATGTCGGCAGCGGATCGTAATCCAGAAAATACCTAAACCAGGTGGAAG
>DATGIS010000067.1:0-37060 GCA_035295625.1 Candidatus Acidiferrum sp.
AGGCACGTTCCACGCGCAACAGATGATCGAGTACGGCACGAATGTCGTCGGTGGTGTCACGCCCGGCAAAGGCGGCACAAAGCATCTCGAACGCCCGGTTTTCGACACCGTTGCCGACGCGGTGAAATCGACCGGCGCGAACGCTTCGGTCATTTTCGTTCCGCCGCCCTACGCCGCGGACGCCATTCTCGAAGCCGCGGACGCTGCTCTTCCCCTCGTCATCTGCATCACGGAAGGGATTCCGGTGCTCGATATGGTTCGCGTTTCGTTGACGATCGATCGCGAAAAGACGCGCCTCATCGGTCCGAACTGCCCGGGCATCATCTCTCCCGGCAAATGCAAAATCGGCATCATGCCCGGCCGCATTCACAAGCCCGGCAACGTCGGCGTCGTCAGCCGCAGCGGCACGCTCACGTACGAAGCCGTCGACCAACTCACGCGCCTTGGTATTGGCCAGTCCACTTGCATCGGCATCGGTGGAGATCCCATCATCGGAACTTCGTTCCTCGATTCGATCAAGCTTTTCAACGACGATCCCGAAACGCACGCCATCATCATGATTGGCGAAATCGGCGGCAACGCGGAAGAAGTCGCCGCGGCTTACATCAAGGCCAACGTGAAAAAGCCTGTCGTCGGCTTCATCGCCGGGCAAACCGCGCCGCCGGGCCGCCGCATGGGCCATGCCGGCGCCATCATTTCCGGCGGGCAGGGAACTGCGAAAGACAAATACGCCGCGATGGCTGCCGCTGGAATCAAAACCGTCGAAACGCCCGCGGACCTCGGCAGCACTCTCGCCGCCGCGCTGAAATAAGGAAGTAAAGAATTAACGAAATAATAATTAAATGCCTTGGCCGGTATACTTCCGATGCCGATCAAGACATACAAGGACTTGAATGTATTTCGAGAATCGTACGCACTTGCCCTTGAAATCTCGCGAGCCACGAAGTCTTTTCCTGCGGCAGAGCAGTTTGAACTCGCTAGGCAGCTGAGGAGAGCGGCGCGGTCAATCCCTGCCAACATTGTGGAAGGCTGGGCGAAACGATTCTCGGCGGCTGAATTCAAGAGATATCTCCAAGTTGCGATCGGCTCGTGTGACGAGTGCAAATTGTGGCTTGAAATGAGCAGGGATGAAGGGCACCTCAGCTCTGCCGATTGCGACCTTCTCTACAATCGTTTCAATTTGCTTGGAGCGATGCTGAAGAGTTTGTGGAAGCAGTGGAAAAATTTCACGAAGTAGATTTTCTTTACTTCGTTACGTCGTTACCTCATTACTTCAAGGAGCTTTTTGTGGCACTCGAACGCACATTCGCAATCATCAAGCCCGACGCGATCTCTCGCGGCATCCAGGGCGATATTCTCGCGCGCATTCATAAGGCGGGTTTCACTATCGTCGCCGTCAAATCTATGCGCCTCACAAAAGAAGAAGCCGGTGGCTTTTACGCCGTCCACAAAGCGCGTCCCTTCTTCGGCGAACTCACCGATTTCATGAGCTCCGGCAAAATCATCGCCATGGTTCTGGAAGCCGAGGGCGCCATCCTGAAATGGCGCGACACGATGGGCGCTACCGATCCAAAGAAAGCCGCGCCCGGCACCATCCGCCACGACCTCGGCATCAGCATCGGCAACAACGTCACGCACGGTTCCGACGCTCCCGAAACCGCCGCCTTCGAAATCGGCTACTTCTTCTCCGGCCTCGAACTGATCTAGTGTGCCGTGACTTCCAGCAAAAGTTAGGCTTGCTGGGTAACCCAAAATCGCCGAATCAATCGCCGAACAATCCGACCCTTCCGCCGCATCTCCGCTGTGGTTGGGGGGCGCAGCGTCGTTGTTACTTGGCAAGAACTTTCGAACGTCGCTATACTCTCCCGATCAATCTGTCGGAGGTAAATAACGATGTATTTGCGATTTGCGTCTCTGGCAATCTCGCTTTGTCTTCCGGCAGTAACCCCGGCTCAAACTTCGGCGGCGGAAGCCTCGGAAAAAGCACTGACGCGCTCTCAGTTGACACAGCCCGGAAGCAAACCGTTCCACTTAGTCGCGAATCTCCGGGAAAAAGACAGTCCGGATTCCGATTATCGGGCAACAGTGGAAATGTTTTGGGTGTCGCCCACGAAATGGCGTAGGGTCGTTACTTCCGAAAAGTTTTCGCAACTCAAGGTGGTAAACCGCGAAAGAGTATTCGAGCAAAACACAGGGGACTATTTTCCTGTGTGGATCAACAACATGCTCACCTCGATTTTTGATCCGTTGCCCTTGCCGATGCTTGATTCAATTCGAAAGTCCGAAAAAAAGATTGGAATGGATGTGCCTCCCGGAATAAAGCTCGCAGAGACATGCGCCGATTTCCCCAGTCGCATGGATCGCTGGGTTATCTGCTTTCAGTCCGACGGTTTGTTTTCCTCGGTCTTTACCAAAGGCTACGCCGCTTCCTTTCGGAACTACGCCAAGTTTGGAGACAAGCGCGTTCCTCGCCTGATCGAGGCAGATCCCGAGCCAGGCACACACCTCGAAACGCGTGTCACAACTCTGGACGAACTAAACGCTCCTGACGAAAAGATGTTTGAGATTGAAACGCCAACTCCTGCTTCCGAGCAAATAACCCGCGTACGAGTCAACGACGACTTCGTTCGAAAGGCCGCGCTCAATAACACCGAATTAGATTGGCCTTCGGTTGGCGAAGGCAAGCTTACCGGCGGCTGCGCCGTCTATGTTTCAGCGGATAGGACTGGCCAAATTCGTGAAGTGTGGCCTGGCGGCTGCGACAATGCGGCTCTCGAAGACCCACTTCGAAAGGCCTTGCTCCGTTGGAAGCTGAAGCCTGCCACCTCCAATGGAATTCCAGTTCAAATCGAATCGCTTATGGGTTTCACGTTTAATACTCAGCTCGACAGCGCGAAGTCGCTCCCCAATCTTAACGACGAGCAGGTTCGTATCCTCGTCAAAAAAATGGTTCAGCCAAATTTTCCATCTGATAGCGGCAAGCTCGGCACGGAGTTCACTGTCAATATTTCGGTTGACCAGACCGGCAAGCTGACCGGTGCCGGTCCCGGCCCAGGCACGAGCGACCGAGTGTTCTTTGCGATCTATGCCGCTCTAACTAAATGGGAATTCGAGCCGTACATAAAAGATGGCAAGCCTCAATACTTTCACGGCTCTCTAACGTTTCGTCTAAACTGATTTCGCTCAGGTACTTGCCCATTGCTTACAAGTCTTCGTGACCTGGTCGGACACTGTTGATCTGAGGCGCACCGTTCCTCTCCGGTCGGTGCCTTCTTCTATTTAGTGCAAAACTGCCATTCCTTCTCGGGCGTCTTCCCTGCGACATCGTTCATCGCGGCGTACATTCGACCATGTACATTCTCATCGTCACCTGCCTTGTCCAAGCGGCGCCCTCACCTCTCTCCTTCGGCTTATCAAGCATTTCTGCCGCTGAACTTTTCTTCCGCATTTTCGTTTCTTATATTGAGATTAGACCATGCGCCCTCTTCGTCCCATGCTCGCATCGCCTCGCCGCCAGGTCGTTTTCTATTTTCTGCTGACGTTTTTTATTTCCTGGTTCGGAGCATTTCTTCTCGTCGCGCCTCGCATCTTTGCGGGGCAGCCCATCCCAAAGTTCACGGGACTCATGATGTTTCCCGTCATGCTTCTCGGTCCAAGTTTCTCAGGCATTTTCCTCACAGGTCGGTTCGACGGCCGCGCCGGTCTCCGCGATTTCTTCTCTCGCCTCGCGCCTTCGCGAATCTCACCCATCCTGCTTCCGGCGCTCCTCATCCCGCCACTGCTCGTTCTCGCGGTCCTCATTCTGCTTAAAACATTTGTCTCGCGCGAATACACGCCGAATCACTTTTTTGTTGGAGCTGGCTTCGGCCTCGTTGCAGGCTTCTTCGAAGAACTCGGCTGGACGGGTTTCGCCTTCCCCAAAATGGTCGCGTCACGAAAAGGCTGGTTTCCGTCCGCAATTCTTCTCGGAGTTCTCTGGAGCTGCTGGCACATCCCCGTCATCGATTATCTGGGCGCTGCCACGCCTCACGGTCGCGCCTGGCCTCCGTTTTTCTTGGCATTCGCCGCCGCGATGACCGCCATCCGCGTCCTCATCTGCTGGCTTTACACCCGCACGCAGAGCATCCTTCTTGCCCAGTTGCTGCACGCTTTCTCCACCGCCTCTCTCGTTGTGCTAAGCCCGAGCGGCGTTTCGCCCATTCAAGAATCTTTTTGGTACGCTCTGTACGCGTCGGCCCTCTGGCTCCTTTTATTTCTTCTGATCCAATTCGGCGCTATTTCCACTCGCGTCAGCTCGCAACCCCAGCAAGTTTAAGTTTGCTGCCGCGCTCCGCGCGCCATTCGGCTACGTCAGTCCAAACTCCGACTTGATAAATTTCTTCACCTCTGGATTTCCCGTTAGGCGCAGGCAAATCAACTTGCCTTCATTTTCCAGATCAATGTGGAAATCGAAAAATGGGCAGCACTTGCTCTCCCTTACCACCCATTCCGCTATTTCCTGCACGGTCACGTCCGTGGGGCTGTACTGAAATTCGTAGCCCTTTTCCGTTTCGACCGTCTGCTTCCGCATCGCGAGCAATCGCTTCGTCGCGGCCTCGTGTCGCACTCGCTCCTCCGGAGTGAATGCTTTTGTGTTGCAGTAATAGCCAGTCTGCTGTTCCATCGGCGCTCCGTTTTTTTGCGCCTCCAGATATTGCTCCAATGTTCTGCCTTCTACCGCACTCGCGCCGAAGCAGCCGCACACCGCCATCAGCACCATTGAACTTACCATCCCGTTCTTTCCCATGCCTCACCTCTTCATTACTCAGAGTCACTTTCAGCGGAGAACCTCCCGCAGTCCCTAACGCTAAAACTTAAACTCAACTTTAAGTCAAGCCGGTAGCGGAGCATGCCTGGAGACGTGGCTTTACGCGGCCACCGCGCGTCTCGCTCGGCTCGGTCTCGCGCCGCTAGCCGCGAGGAAAGATCTGTCATCCTGAGCGAAGCGAAGGACCTCAATCCATCCGTCCGCGCAACACTTCAAATCCATCACTGTTTTGACGTATTCTTTGCCTTCACCCGCATCAACCAACCGGAGACTCTCTCGTGACCTCTCTTCCTCTCGCAACTCCCGCGCAATCCGCTCAGCGCGTCATCGCCGACCTTCGCGAACTCGCCGCACTTACTTCGACGCCCGATGGCGCGCAGCGCCTTGCTTGGGGCCCCGTCTGGCGCACCGCACGCAAATGGCTCCTCGAAAAACTTTCGGCCATCGGCCTGACCCATGAAATCGATTCCGCCGGAAACCTCTTCGCCACGTTTCCCGGTGCTTCGGACAAAACCGTCATGGTCGCCAGTCACGTGGACTCGGTTCCCAATGGCGGCTGGCTCGACGGTACGCTCGGCGTCGTAACCGCGCTCGAAGCCGTCCGCCGCTACGCTGCCGCGCCCTCGCATCCCGTCACTCTCAAGCTAGTCGACTGGGCCGACGAAGAGGGCGCGCGCTTCGGCAACAGCCTTTTCGGCTCCGCCGCGGCCGCCGGCATTCTTAAAGTCGATGAGCTCCGTGGCCGCACCGACAAAAATGGCATCCACATCGAAGACGCCCTCCGCGAAAACGGCATCGAACTCGATCGCATGCTCGAAGCGCATGCCTCGCTCAAAAAAATCAATGCGAAGGCTTATCTCGAATTTCACATCGAACAGGGCGGCGTCCTCGAATCGCTCGGCAAATCGGCTGGCGTTGTGCTCGGCACCTTCGGCCTTCAGCGCCACATGCTTCGCTTTGTCGGACAGGCAGCCCATTCCGGCGCCACGCCGATTCACCTCCGCCGCGACGCCTTCCTCGCTGCCGCGTCCACCGCGCTCGAATGTCGCGAAATTGCGCGCCGTCATTCGAAGCCTGGCGCGGGAGTCGTCTGCACCACCGGCGTCGTCAAAGTCGAACCTGGCTTCGTCACCGCGATTCCCGGAGTCGCCGAAATTTCCGTCGATCAACGCGCGCTCGACGCCAACGTTCTCGCTACGATGGTCCGCGAAGCCCAGGAAGCCTCCCGCCGCTTCGCCGCTGAAAACAACGTTACCGTCGAATGGACGCCTCTCTTCTCCATCGAACCGCGCCCTTTCGATCCACAACTGCTTAAACTCTGCGAAGATTCTGTCCGCGAAATTACCGGCGACGCGCCCAAACTTCCTTCCGGCCCGCTCCATGACGCCGCACAAATGGTTCCGTTCATGCCAGTCGTCATGCTCTTCGCGTTTTCCTCCCGCGGCCTTTCCCACTGCAAGGAAGAAGACACACCCGAGGTCCATCTTGAAAAAGCCATTCGCGCCTTCCTCCTCCTCGTTGAGAAAACGATATCCCACGTCGCGCGCTGAGTTTGTAGCTGCAGCTTCACTCAGTTTGTACAGGCCGCTTTACGCCGCCAGCTTTTCGCTCTAAGGTTTGTCCGGTGATCAGCCCATGAAAATTGGCACCCTCGCCGCAAACGTCGGCCTAAATCCTTCCGCGATTCGTTATTACGAAAAAATCGGCCTTCTCCCGGCGCCCTCTCGCGCCAGCGGCCAGCGCCGCTACTCCTCCGAATCGCTCGACCGCGTCCTCCTCATCAAATTTGCGGGAGAAATGGGCTTCTCTCTCGACGAAATTCGCATCTTTCTCAACGGCATTCGCGAGACCGCGCCCGTCGGCCCGCGCTGGAAAAAACTTGCTGCCCGCAAAATCATCGAGCTTCGCGAACTCATCGCCCGTGCCCGCCGCCTCGAAAAACTCATGCGCGGCCTCTCGCACTGCCACTGTTCCTCGCTCCATGAATGTGTCCGTCGCCTCGACCTCAGCCCCAACCGCCGCGCCATCCGGCGCTCCGCCGCAAAATCCTTTCCTCGTGCCATCGCATCTTAGTCCCACGGGCACCTCGCGCCACTCCAGCTCGTCTAAGATTGGGGTATCCTTTGAAGCAGTCCTCCAGATTCCGATGATCAGGGTCGCGCTCATCCTCCTTTTGTTTTTCGCAGTTCCTCGCCCGTCTTTTGCGCAAGACGCAGCTCTCGGCAACTGCCCCTGCACCTTAAAAGGCCTCGTCCTCAACGCTGTCACCGGCGCTCCCATTCGCAACGCGCTCGTCGAATCCAACTCCGGCTCTCCCAGCTCCGCCCTCACTGATTCCGATGGCGCCTTTCATTTCGACAATCTTCCGGCCGGCTCCGCTTCGCTCTCCGTAATTAAGCCCGGATTTCTGCCCTCCACGCCGTTCTTGACTCCCTCTCCTTCCTTTCGCGTTGCGCCAGACGCTCCTCCCGCCGTCGTCAAACTCGTTCCCGGCGGCGTTGTCCGCGGCCACATCGCCGACGATCAGGGCGTCCCGCTCGAAAATTTCTCTGTTCAACTCTTTCGCCGTACCCCTGGCAGCTCCGAACCGACGCGGCAATCTTTCTTCACCATCGTTACCAACGATCTCGGCAACTTCCGCATTCCCGATCTTCCCGCCGGCTCGTATTATCTCGTCGTCGCTCCACAGGAAGTCCACGCCTATCGTCGCGCAACAGACGAAGTCCCCACCGGCTATCCCCGCGTCTTCTATCCCGGCGTCCCCGATTTTTCCTCCGCCAATCCAATCAAAGTCTCCGCCGGCCGCGAGTCCATCGCCAATTTCGCTCTCGCGGCAAAACCCTTCGTCCGCCTTTCCGGAAAAGTGTCCGGCTACCCTCCCGGCTCCTCTGTGGACCTAGCTTTCGGCCGCGACCTCCAAACTGATTCCGCGCAATCCATCAATCTGGATCGGCGCACCGGAGCATTCCAAACCGACTGGATTCCGCCCGGCGACTACCTCCTGGTCGCTGGCGCAGAGCCCGATTCTTCGTCTTCGCAATCCGCTGCGTTGATGGCCTACCTCCCGGTTACCGCTGCCTCCAGCGTGTCAGGCTTAAACGTCGTTTTGCTCCCCGGCGTGAACGTTCCAGTCAATATCGAAGGCTTGACGCGCAACGAAGACCTCGCGCAATTTGTTGTGCAGGTCAGCTTGAAAGGTGCCACCAACAGCATTCAGGCCGCCGAGGTCCTTCCCAAGGAAAGCGCTCCAAATCTTCCGGCCGCCGACATGTACTTCCTCTCAATTCCCCAAGGCACCTATCACA
Organism: Candidatus Acidiferrum sp.; assembly: GCA_035295625.1. Lineage (GTDB taxonomy): Bacteria > Acidobacteriota > Terriglobia > Acidiferrales > UBA7541 > Acidiferrum. Next base: position 8,113 of record DATGIS010000067.1, read on the forward strand.
TCGACGTTTCCTCGACCGCAGACGATCCCTACTACGTCGAGTCCGCCCGATCCGGCTCGACCGATTTGCTCGCCTCCGATCTCGTCGTCGATTCTTCCACCGCCGCCCATCCCGTCGAGATCGTCGTACGCCACGGCCCAGCAACTCTTTCCGGCTCGGTCAATCTCAAAGACGCCGCTCGCGGAGCCATCGTCTGTCTCTTCCCCGAAAAATCCGGTGCAAAACCGCTTTTTCAAACTGCCGCCGCCAACGGCTCCTTCCGATTCGACGCTCTTCCTCCCGGCGGCTATCGCATCGCCGCCGTCGATAGCCTGTCCGGCGTCGACTTTGCCAATACCGCCTCGCTCAAAAAAATCTCTTCCGCCGGATCTACAATCTCCCTCTCCCCTTCGCAATCATCCAACCTCACTCTCGACCTCGTCGCGGTGGAGGAATAATCCGTGCTCCGCCGCGTCTCACTCTTCGCAATCCTTGCTCTCGCTCTCGCCGCCTGCCCGCTTTCTGCGCCGGCGCAACAACAATTTCGCATCGCCGGCACCGTCGTCGACTCCATCTCCGGTTTGCCCATCGAACGCGCAGAAGTCTCCATCGCTCCTGTCTCCAATCTCGATCAAGCCGCGACCACTCTCAGCTCCTCCAGCGGCCAATTCCTGTTCGCCGGCCTCGCTCCCGGCAAATACCGTCTCACAGCCTCCCGCGTCGGTTACACCGATCAAGGCCTCGATCAACACGAAGGCTTCATGACCGCCATTGCCGTCGGCCTCAAGCTCGATTCCGAACACATTCGCTTCCGCCTCTTCCGCGAATCCATCATCGCCGGCAACGTCTCGGACGAATCCGATGAACCTGTTCGCAACGCCGACCTCTTCTTGTTTCGTCGCGGCTTCGAGGGCGGCGCTCGCGCAACGCAGCTCGCCGGCCAAGCCACGACTGATGACCTCGGCGACTACCGTTTTCCCCATCTCGCTCCCGGCACCTATTTCGTCGTCGCCCACGCCAAACCTTGGTACAGCACCGGTTCCCAAGCCATCGACAAAATCAGGGTCACCGACGCCGCTGTGTTGACCCGCACCGTTCACGACATGGATGGTAGCGGTGATACCGTCTCATCCGACTCCGATGTTCCCCTACCGGATGTGCAGCCCGACCCACCCTCCACGCCCAATCCTATCCGCGATGTCGTCTATCCGCTCTCTTTCTACTCCAACGCCAGCTCCCTCGATTCTTCCACTCCCCTCACACTCACCTCCGGTACCAGCATCACCGCCGATTTTTCCTTTCATCCGATTCCTGCGCTGCGCCTTCTTGTCAAGGCTCTGGCCGTTCCCGGCGAAGATGTTTCCTCTGGCGACGTAAATCGCCGCCATCCGGAAGTGTTCGTGTCTCCCCCCGTCAGCGCTTCTATCGAACTCCCCGGAGTCTCTGTCGAACAATTGCCAGTTCGCCGCGTGCCGCAAATGCCCGGCTATTTCGAAGTTGCCGGCGTTGCGCCGGGCGATATTTCGTTTAGATCCGCCGGCCGAAATGAGGCTGGCTACGCTCTTCAGTCCATGCGCCAGCAAGTCACCTCGGAAACTCCTATCGACCTCTCTTCCTCCGTGTCCGTTTCTCTGTCCGGCACTGTGGATCCGGTCCCAAGCCCACACCCGGGAATGAGCAATGGCATAGATGCGGCCCAGGCCTTTCTTCAGCTCACTTCCGCCGATGGCCGCTCAGGATATCGCGCGGTGATCACACCGAAGGGCGAGTTTGCGCTCGCCTCGTCGGCAGGGAAGTTCACTGTCGCCCTCGAGCCGCCGGCGTTTTTTCACATCGCTTCGATTCAAGTCACCGGGCAAACGAACGGTGCCGAAATTTCCGGTCACACCCTCTCGCTCCCTCCCGGCGCATCCGTCAAATTGAGCATCCGTTCTGCGCAGGCCAACGCCACGGTCTCCGGCGTCGCTCTCAAAAACGGCCGTCCCTTCGCCGGCGCCATGCTCGTCCTCGTCCCCGAAGACTCCACGCAGAGCGCCGCACTCTTCCATCGCGACCAATCCGATTCCGACGGCACTTTCACCATGTCGCCCATTCTCCCCGGCCGTTATACGCTCCTCGCCATAGAAAACGGCTGGGACCTCGAATGGTCCAAACTCTCCGTCCTCTTTCCCTACCTCGCCGCCGGCGTCCCTGTCGAAGTCAAATCCGGCGCCACCGCAAACGCGACTGCCAAAGTCCAGTGAAAACCTTTCCCCCCGAGCTCAACGCGCCTCGGCGGCGTCGTGCTCAATAAATTCGTTGCATTCCGTTTTTAAGCTCTATTTGACGGAACCAGGCAAGAACGTTCCGTATCGCCTCACGTTGGGATTCGCCGCAATCGGACTTGCCGCGAAATTATCCAGCCGTACGGCAAACCATGCTTCTCTCACCACACACGACGGCCCCTCCTCCTCTGCGTCAATCGGCAGAACTCGAACTGCAAGCCGCCCATCAGTCAGGAACCCCTTTAGTTGCGCTTCCACGCCGCATTCTTTGTGTACTGCCGCCGAAATAATCTCGCGGAGCGATTTTTGCCGCACTTTGCTACCGTCGGGCTCATAAACGAGAATATTGTGCTCCCAGCCTTCCGAGTTGTACCACCACGTAAGCAGGTCCCCGACCAGCAAGTTCGACTTCGCGGACCAATCGATCAGCTGGATGCCGTTTCCGTATCCGTGTTCTTCGTCTCCCGAATAGCTGAACACTACATGCGGCTGCTCGCCCGATGCCGCGCCGGCCAATAACGTCGTGTGATTCGCGCAATCGAGTTGTTTGCCGGATCTGTCCGGCTGAACCGAAGCAGCCACTTGCACAAACACTCGATGTTGTCCGTCGGGCGCCACGAGCGTTTCACCTTTCGCCGAGATTGGTTTCAGCGATCCGCCTGCGGCCTCCTTGCAGAACAGCATCGCGGTTTTCTGCTGCGTACTTTCTTTCTTTGCCTGCGGACCGGCCACTGTGGCGGCTACTAATAATGAAATCCAAAGCGCAAAATACCGAACCGTCATTCGCAGAATCATCCTGATCACCCTCTTATTTACGCCACCAAATTTGCCGCCGCGGGGAAATTGACAACACCCGATATTCCCTTCAGACGTCCGCCGCACCGTTTCGAAACGGCCGACGTGCACACAATATTAAAATAGTATTTTACACGTTCCGCGAAAGCTCGCCGCTCTCGAACGCGCTCATCTTTTTCCCTGCCTCGTAAGTCGCCAGCCGCTTCTCAATGCCTCGCGCAAATAATCCTCGCCCAAACTCCAGCACTTCCCGCAGTTTCCCCGATGCGTCCAGCGCCCGAATGAACCCGCACATCTCCAAAGTGCGACAGGATTTCTGCTACCGTAGCCACTCGTCGCCAATCTTCGTTCTTTCGCTCCAGCAGCGACGCCATCATTTCAAAAAAGTCTCACCCGCCCATCTCACCGATCAATTCAGGATTCGTGCGGCCAAATTAATTTCGGCGGCGTAGTTCTGAAATGACCGCGCTCCACGGAGCGTGTAAATTTTTCCTATTGCACGCCATGGTAAAATAGTAGTTTCAACAATCGCGGAGCCTCTGCTCCGCGGTAGCTTTTTGCGAAAGGACCGGCGCATCTCCTCCCGGCTCCAACTTACGGCACTCTTCGGCAAAAGAGTGACCCCTGTGTTTTCAATAGCTTACGAACTCTCGCTTCACTCTTTTGCCGAGAGCGACAACTCATCTCCTTTTCTTTCAACCGTTTGCGCACTCTTTGCCAAAACACCCGGGGTGTACCCCTCCGCGGCAACCTTCCCCCCGTCTCGCCACACTTTTTCAACTCCCTTCTTTTCAGCATCTTGCAAATCGCTCCTCCCGCAACTCCTTTCTTTTGAGACTCATGCAAACTGCCCGCGGGGTGGCGTACCAGCCGTTTCTTTACCTCATTACTTCATTCCTTCGTTGCTTCCTTTTTCTGGTCTCCTCAAATGAGCCAACTCACCTTCAACCTCCAACCCGACCGCCGCGCCCTCTCCGTCTCCGAACTCACCGCGCGCATCCGCGATCTCCTCGCCAAGAATTTCTCCGAACTCTCGGTCGAAGGCGAAATCTCCAATTGCCGCGAAGCCCAGTCCGGCCATTTTTATCTCACGCTCAAGGACGAAAAATCCCAGATCAAGTGCGTCTGGTTCAAGCAGCAGATGCGCGGCGTAAAATTCCGTCCCGAAGACGGCCTCAAAGTCACCGTCCGTGGCAGCATCAGCGTTTATGAACCGCGCGGCGAATATCAAATCTACGTCGAGTCCATGGAGCCGTCCGGCCGCGGCGCGCTACAGCTCGCATTCGAGCAACTGAAAAAACGTCTCGAAGCCGAAGGCCTCTTCGACCCAAAACAAAAAAAGCCGCTGCCGCTTCTCCCCAGCCGCATCGGACTCATCACCTCGCCAAAAGGCGCCGCCGTCCGCGACGTCGTCCGCATCCTGCGCCGCCGTTTTCACAACGTCCATCTCACCGTGTTTCCCGTCCGCGTCCAGGGAGAGGGCTCCGCCGAAGAAATCGTTCGCGCGCTAAAATTTTTCAATCATCACAATCTCGTCGACGTCGTCATCCTCGCCCGTGGCGGCGGCTCCATCGAAGATCTCTGGTCCTTCAACGAAGAAATCGTCGCTCGCGCCATTTTCGATTCGCGGATTCCCATCATCTCCGGCGTCGGCCACGAAACCGATTTCACCATCGCCGATTTCGTCGCGGACGTTCGCGCTTCCACTCCCAGCGCCGCCGCCGAACTCGTCGTGCAAACCCGCCGCGAATTCGATAAACACATTGCCGATCTCCAGGAAACGCTCGTCGAGCAGATTCGCTATCGCATCCTCGCCCTCAGCCGCCGCGTCCACGAACTCGGCGCGCGCCGCGGTTTCCGCCGCCCGCTCGATCTTCTGCGCCAGCAGCGTCAGCGCGCCGACGAAATGACTTCGCGCCTCGCCCTCGGCCTCCGCGCGAGACTCGAACAATCCCGCAAACGCTACACCGCAGCCCATCTCCGCATTTTTCGTTTTGATTTTCGCGCCAGAATTTCCGCGCTAAGAATTCGCCTCGAACGCCAGTCCGTCGAACTCGGCAAACGCATGGACCGCCTCAGCCGCGCCAAACGCGACCGCCTCGAAAAACTTCTCGTCCAGCTCCAGGAACGCAGCCCCCTCAAAGTCCTCGAACGCGGCTACTCCATCGTCACCGACTCCTCCGGCGCCGTCCTCCGCGACGCCTCCGCCGTCTCCCTCGGCGACACAATTTCGATTCAATTGCACAAAGGAAAATTGACAACAGAAGTGAAGAAACGTGAGGTTTAACTGATGACGAAAACTGACAACTCGTGAACGCGCTAGTCTTCTTCCTCCGCGGAGGAAACTTTCAGCACCGCCAGGAACGCTTCCTGCGGAATGTCCACCTGGCCGACGCGCTTCATGCGGCGCTTGCCTTCTTTTTGTTTTTCGAGAAGTTTGCGTTTGCGCGAAATGTCGCCGCCGTAGCATTTGGCCAAAACGTTTTTGCGCATCGCCGCAACCGTTTCGCGCGCAATCACGCGGCTGCCAATCGCTGCTTGAATCGGCACCTCGAACATTTGCCGCGGAATCAATTTCCGCAAGCGCGAAACAAGTTCGCGGCCGCGTTCGTAAGATTGTTCGCGATGGCAGATCATCGCCAGCGCGTCGACCGGTTCGCCGCCGACCAGCACGTCGAGCTTCACAAGGTCGGAATCTTTGTAACCGGCGAGATGATAATCGAGCGAAGCGTAACCGCGCGAAACCGATTTCAGACGGTCGTAAAAGTCGAGAACGATTTCGTTGAGCGGCAATTCATACGTTAGCATCACGCGCGTCGGCGAAAGATACTCAAGATTTTTTTGCGTGCCGCGCTTGTCCTGGCAAAGTTGCAGAATTCCGCCGACCGATTGGCTGTCGGTAATGATCATCGCTTTGATGATCGGCTCCTCGATTTTTTCGATGTCGCTCGGAGCCGGAAATTTTGCGGGACTGTCGACTTCGACCACTTCGCCGACAACGTTTGTGATTCGGTAGCGCACGCTCGGAGCCGTCGTAATCAGGTTGAGGCCGAATTCGCGCTCGAGCCTTTCCTGCACAATCTCCAGGTGCAGCAGGCCGAGAAAGCCGCCGCGAAATCCGAACCCGAGCGCGACGGAATTTTCCGGCTCATATCCGAGCGACGCGTCGTTCAATTTTAATTTTCCGAGCGCGTCGCGCAGCGGAGCGTAATCGTCGGCGAGCACCGGAAAAAGTCCCGCGAAAACCATCGGCTTCGTCGCTTCAAATCCGGGCAGCGGCGGCGCGAGGCTTCCAGCTTCGACGATCGTGTCGCCCATGCGGGCATCGGCCACTTGTTTGATGTTTGCGACGACGAAGCCGACGTCGCCGGCTTCGAGGTGATCGAGTGCGATTGGTTTCGGAGTCAGCGCGCCAAGTTGTTCGACTTCGTAAATTTCGTTGCCCGCGCACAACCGGATTTTCATGTGGTTCGCGATGCGGCCTTCCATCACGCGAACGAGAACGACGGCGCCGCGATAGGCGTCGAACCACGAATCGAAAATCAGCGCCTGCAACGGATTTTGCGCGCTGCCTTTGGGAGGAGGAATTCGTTTCACCACCGCTTCGAGAACGTCATCGACGCCGAGTCCGCTTTTCGCGCTGATCATCAGCGCGTCGTGTGCGGGAATTGCAAGCACGTTTTCGATTTGTTCTTTCACGTAGTCGGGTTGTGCGGCGGGCAAATCGATTTTGTTGATGACGGGAACAATCGTCAGATTGCTCGCGGCAGCGAGAAACGTATTCGCCACGGTTTGCGCTTCGACGCCTTGCGAAGAATCGACGACGAGCAGCGCGCCTTCGCACGCGGAAAGCGCGCGGGAAACTTCGTAGGAGAAATCGACGTGGCCCGGCGTATCGATCAAATTCAGGCGATAGAGGTTTCCGTCTTTCGCTTTGTAGTGCAGGCGAATGCTTTTTGCCTTGATGGTGATGCCGCGCTCGCGTTCGAGATCCATCGAATCGAGAATTTGTCCGTGCGTCATTTCCCGCTCGGAAAGGCCGCCGGTCATTTCGATCAGGCGGTCGGCCAGCGTCGATTTGCCGTGGTCAATGTGCGCAATGATGCAGAAATTTCGCTCGAACTTTGGGTCCATGCACTTTTTCTAATTGTCGGCAGGACGGAAAAGCAGCGCCTGCCGCGATTCGGCGGGCCATTGCATCGCGCACGCGCGCGGCAAAACACACCGTGTAAACAACCAGTTTGCCACAATTTGCAGTTGGCGTCAGTAGATGCGATTCAGTACCAATATTTGGTGTTTTTGGCCCAGGAAGTGTTGGGGTATTTGTTGTGAAGAAGAGTGAACGCTTTTTTCGAGAGCGCGCTGGTGCGCGGGTTGTTGCAATTCCGATCGGTGTTTTTCACGGCGCGGCTGAGCGATTCGGGGATGCGCGGATCGTCGGGATATTTCTGGGCAAAATCGAGCACAATTTTTGCGTAGTAGTTGGCTTGCGAATCGGCAGCGTCGAGAATGGCGCGTTCCGCGGCGGCCTGTTTTGTTTGTTCGGGCGTCAAGAATGCGGGAGAGGCGGGAACAAAGGGCCTGGTGGCGATGTACGCGGGTTCGTCGTGCCAGGGACCGGAGGGCGATGCGCACCAAGGTTGATTCGTTCCCATGTCGTAGCCGAAAGCGTATTGGTGCTGGAGGAAGAAAATCGCGGCGAATTGTTTTTCATCCGGGGTCGCGGCGGCTTCGTATTGCTTCAGCAGCTCGTCTAAATATTCCGATTTGATGCCTTGTGGAGTTGCTCCCAAGGCGGGGAGAACCTGATGGTCTAATTTCTGCGCGACCTCGTGACGATTTAAGAGGACTGCGCGCATCCAGATATTGCGAGCAATCTGATTTCTGATTTGGTCCGAGAGTGCAGGATTTTGCGATGCCTGAACGAGCAGATCGAGCGGAAACGAATCCAACACTTCCGCGCTGTGTGGTCCGAGCCCGCTGATGCAGGTAGAAGGTCCAAAATCATTGCTGGTTTCGCAGCCACCGCGGCCGATGAAATGGAGCGCGTCGTCCGAATCGGCGGCGGCGTCCAGGCGCAGATCGGTGAGTTGAGAGAGAGCGAGGCCGGGGATATTTTCGGGCGTTTTCAGGAGGGCGTCGATGGACTTGCGGACGTCGGTGAATTTTTTTGCGCCGTTGCGAAGGCGCATGCGGTGGTAGAAGGCGGTGATGTATGCGGGTGAAGTTGCCGGAATCTTGTCAGCTGCTGCGAGAACTGCGGCAGCGAACGGAGACGTGGCCTCGGTTTTGGAAAGGACGGAGAGCAGCCACGGTGTTGAATCCGTGCGAGCTCGCCACATTTCGACGGCATGAGAAGTGGCGGATTCATTTTTTGCCTGGTACGTAAGAAGCCAGTCCGTGAGTTCGTCTTTCTTACGTTCCGGAGTTGCGGTGATGTACGGATCCGGCTCAGTGTTGCGTGGAGTGTAAAAGTCACCGTGGTTTGCGTCGGGGCGATCGTCCAGCAACATCGTGTAATCCGAAAGCCAGTAATGGAAGCGGCCGTCCGGCGCAGGCGCGCGCAGGCGCTGCGAGATTGCGGCGGTTTGGACGTCGGGATGAAGACGGAATTCGACGCGGTCCAGGAGCGACTCGAGTTCATCCCGCATGTGTTTTTGACGAGGATCGTGAAGCAGGGATTGGATTTTGGATTCCGCTTGCTTGAGAGTGACGACGCTGAAGCCGTGGGTTTGTCCTTCACCAGAATCTGATGGCAGGTCGAAAGAAGCGCGGCGGACGAGATTGCGCGCGACGAGATATGCAGCGAGTTCGTGCCACGGGGATTTTTCCTCGCCGGCAATTTTTTCAAAGGCTTTCGCAGCGTCGTCAAACTGATCGGCGTACATGTGAGCGGCGGCGATCTGGTATTCGCGGTCGAAACGCAAGATTTCAGGAAGGGAAGCGGAAGGAGGCTCGGGCAGAACGGGATCTCTCAAGCCTTCGCAATTCAAGAAGACCGCGTCTTGCGCTTTGACCCACTCTTTGACGCCGGCGCTGTCTTTGCCGAACGTCTTGATGCGTGCGTTGAGAGTGATGGCCGCATTTTCGATTGCGTCGTCGCTGCAATTAACGTAACGGTTGTAATTCGAGCCCTCTTTCCAATTGTCAAAAGCGGGCGTGGGATCCGAGGTCACTTGCTTGCGGGCGTCGGGCCAATTTTCGCGGCCGTGCGGGGTGCGGTCTTCCACCAGTGGATTGTTTGTCCTGTCCGGATCATCGTATGGATCGACGGCGCTTTCATCTCCGACTCGCATGCGCCAGAGCAAATCGGCGCCAAATTGTTCGTCTTTGGTAAGAGGAACGCCGGAGAAATAGCGGAAGGCGACGATGAGATAGGAACGGGCAAAGGTCGGATGAACGATGCCGAGCCGGCCAGCCGCATATTTTGTGAGCGGGACGTCGGGATGGAGCGAAAAATCAGAGAAAGGTACGGGACCGTCCGCGCAACTTTGCAAAATGGGAGCGACGCCGAAATACAACAGGAGAACCGTCGCAGACAAAAACAAGCGAAGGAAAAAGTTACCGCTCATGGAAAGCCGTTTCTCCGCCGCGCCGTGAACCAAGAACTATGACTTCAACTTAGCATGGGAGAAGGCCCAGGCGGCTGACGGGTATGGTAAGAAGCAAGATGGGGTGGCGTGACGAGCCGGGTTGGCGGGCATCTAATTGAGGATTAGCGATTGCGGAGAGATTTGGATGATTCCATTTTCGGTTTTGGATTTGAGTCCGATTGCGGAGGGAAGCACGGCGTCGGACGCGCTGCGGAATTCGCTGGAGTTGGCGCAGCACGCGGAGAAGTTGGGCTACAAGCGATATTGGCTGGCGGAACATCACAACATGCCGGGGATTGCGAGCGCGGCGACAGCGGTGGTGATCGGGCATGTGGCGGGCGGGACGCGCGCGATCCGCGTGGGCTCGGGCGGAATCATGCTGCCGAATCATTCGCCGCTAGTGATTGCGGAACAGTTTGGGACGCTCGAGGCGCTGTTTCCGGGCAGAATTGATTTGGGATTGGGACGTGCGCCGGGGACGGATCCGTTTACGACGCGGGCGCTGCGGCGCGCGGCAACGGCGGTATCGGATACATTTCCGGAAGATGTGGCGGAGCTGCAAAAATATTTGGGAGAGATTGAGCCGGGGCAGCGAGTGCGGGCGATTCCGGGAGCGGGAACGCATGTGCCATTGTGGCTGCTGGGGTCGAGCACGTTCAGCGCGCAACTTGCGGCAGCGATGGGATTGCCATTTGCGTTTGCGTCGCATTTTGCGCCGGCGGATTTGATGGCGGCGCTGCGACTATACCGAAGTTTGTTCAGGCCGTCGGCGCAACTGGCAAAACCGTATGCGATGGTCGGCGTGAATGTGATTGCAGCGGACACGGATGAAGAGGCGCGGTATCAGTTTACGTCGCTGCAACAAGCGTTTACGTTGTTGCGAAGGGGAACGCCGGGAAAAGTTCCGCCACCGATTGCGGACATCGATTCGTTCTGGAGTCCGATGGAAAAAGCGATGGCGAACGATATTTTAATGTTTTCGGTGGTAGGTTCGGCGGAGACGGTGGAGCGCGGCCTGCGAAAGATTATTGAGATGACGCAAGCGGATGAGCTGATTCTGGCGGCGCATTTGTACGAGCACAAGGCGCGGCTGCGGTCGTTTGAGATTGCGGCAGAGGTGCGAGAGCGGATGCTAGCGCCGAAAACTACGCAAGCCGTAACTGCGAGCTAAACAGGGCCAACTCAGAAGTTGGCCCCTACAACACTCAACTAAGGGAGCGTGAAGGCGAGGACGAAGTCGCCTTGCTTTGTGCCGAGTTTGCCGTGACCGCCGGCGGCGATGACGAGATATTGTTTGCCGCCCGCGGAGTAGGTCATGGGAGTGGCCTGGCCGCCGGCGGGGAGATCGAAGGACCAGAGTTCGGCGCCAGTTGTGGAATCGAAGGCGTGGAGTTTGTTGTCCATGCCTGCGGCGGAGAAGACGAGGCCGCCCGCAGTAACGATGGGGCCGCCGAGATTGATCGTGCCGGTTTTTTCGCCGGGTATGTAAGTACCGAGCGGGACATCCCACACTTTTTTCCCTGAGAATAAATCGACGGCGACAACTGTGCCCCAGGGCGGCGCGTTGCATGGCAGACCGCTGGTGGAAAGAAGCGGAGTGCGGAACATGGCGAAGGGAGCGCCGGTTTGGCGCGCGAATTCGCCGTGGAGGCGGTCGAGGTCGGAGGCGCCTTTGCGAGCGGCTTCGAGTTGATCGCGCGGAATCATTCTCACCAAGATTGGCAGACGGTTCGTATTCACGATTAAGACGTGGCCCGCGGGATCGTAAGCGGAGCTGCCCCAATTTACGCCGCCGACGTTGCTGGGATAGACGAGAGTGCCTTGCGTGCTCGGTGGATTGAAAATGGAGCCGTAGCGCGCGGCTTGCATTTGTTCCTTGCACCACTTTTGAAGTTCGGGAGTTGGGCCCCAGGCATCATCGGGAGAAAGAGTTTCCGGGACGAGAGAGATGCCGGAGGGCTGCGTGGGCCAGGAATCTTCGCCGGGAACGTCGGATTTTGGAACGGGAACTTCTTCCACGGGAAAGAGTGGAACGCCGGTGAGGCGATTCAAGACAAAGACGCGGCCCATTTTTGTGGAGATGGCGATGGCGGGAGTTTTGTCTTTCCAAGTGAAGAGCGCAGGCTGCGACGCGACGTCGTAATCCCAAATGTCGTGATGGACGACTTGAAAGCCCCAGACAAATTCGCCAGTGGAAGCCTTGAGGGCGACGACGGAATTGGCCCACTTGTTGTCGCCTTTGCGGAAGCCGCCGAAATAGTCGGGGCTGGCGCTGCCGGTGGGAATGAAAACGAGATTGCGTTCGGGGTCAACAGAGAGGGTGGACCAGGCGTTGCCAGCGCCGGTGCGGGGCGTGGTGTTGAGCGCCCAGGGAATGGGGTCCCAAGACCAGCGCAATTTTCCGGTGCGAGCCTCGAACGCGCGAACGATGCCGCGTTCAAGTGTGACGGCGCGATTGTCTCCGATGGAAGAGCCGGTGATGACCACATCGCCGGCGATGGCGGGTGCGGAAGTGACCTGATAGTTGCCGGGATCGCGAAGCTTGATGCCGTTCGTGAGATCGATTTCGCCGGCGTCGCCGAAGTCGGCGCAAGGTTTTCCGGATTCGCCGTCGAGTGCGATGAGGCGGGCGTCCAGTGTGCCGAAGAAGATGCGCAGCGCGCAGGGCTGATTTGGCTTGGCTTTGGGATCACGCCAGGCGGAGACGCCGCGAGAAGTTACTTCGGAAGCGCCATAGGGGAGTTCGAGCTTGGGATCGAACTCCCAAATTTTCTCGCCGGTTTGGGGATTAATGGCGAAGACGTGGTCGAACGGTGTAGTGAACAGAAGTTTTCCTTCGACGAGTATGGGAGTGGCTTCGAACGCAGCGTTGCGATCGAGGTCAGGCGAATGGGGAAGGGCGCCGGTGCGGAACGTCCATGCGACTTTGAGTTGGGCGACATTGGATTTGTTGATTTGCGAAGCGGTGGAGTAGCGAGTGCCGCCCGGGTCGCCGCCATATGTGGGCCAACCGGCTGATTGAGCACGGGATTGCGGTTGTGCGAGAAGTGCGCACAACGCGAAGGAAAAGATGGCAATGCGGATGAAGTGTCGAAGTGTGTTGGTCGTGGGCGCGGTGATCATGGACACAATTGATAGCGCCGATTCGTTATCGGGTGCAAGTTGCGCGGGACGAATAGGCCTGGCTGAGTGACGAACAGGCGGTGGAGCAAGTCAGGCGAGCCGGAGAAGTTCGGGGCGCTGGCCGACGTAGCGGCGGGTCCAGCGAAGTTCAGTTTTGTTTTTGAGGATGACTTTGTATTCGCCGTGGAACCAGGGAAGAAGCTCGTGAATGAAATCGAGGCGAACGAGAGCGGAGCGATTGACTCTGACGAAGAGTTTGGGATCGAGCGAGTTCTGGAGATTGTCGAGGGTGCTGCGCAGCGTGTACGTCTGCGAACCGCAGTGAAGGAGGACGTAGTTGCCATCGGCTTCGATCCAGGAGATGTCGTAGACGGCGACGAAGCGGGCACGCTTGTCGTCTTCAATGAGGATGCGGTCAGGATAGCCGCGCTGTTTTTGCACGGATTGCAGGATTTCTGCGAGGCGCGAGGCGAGCGGGCCGGCGGAGCGGGAGTGATATTCGCGAACGCGGTGGAGGACTTGTTTGAAGCGGTCTTCGGTGAAAGGCTTCAACAAATAGTCGAAGGCGTGGACTTCGAATGCGCGAAGGGCGTAGTGATCGTGGGCAGTAACGAAGACAACAGGCGGCATGTTGTCGAGGCCGATCGATTCGATAACGGAAAAGCCGTCGCGCGGCGGCATTTGCACGTCGAGGAAAACGAGATTGGGCTGGAGTTTTTCGATTGAGGCGACTGCGGCTTCACAACTGCCGGCCTCGCCGAGGATTTGGATGTCGGATTCCTGGCGGAGAAAGCGAAGGACTTTGCGACGGGCGGGAGCTTCGTCATCGACGACGAGAACTTTTAGGGAAACCGTGGACATCATTCGGGCGAGAGCGCGGGGTAAGGCGAGATATGGAACGGAAGGCGGACGGAAGCTTCGACACCGCCGGAGTCGCGATTTTGGAGCGTGAGGCCGGCGTTCGCGCCGTAGAGATGCGCGAGACGATCGCGAATGTTGGCAAGGCCGATGCCGCCGGTGGGAGCTTCGTGAGTAGAGGCGGATAAGCCAGCGCCAGTGTCAGAAACTTTGAGGATCATGCTGCCGTTGTCGCGATGGGCCGAGATGGCGAGCTGCATGGTTTCGTCGCCGGACTTCATGCCGTGCCGCAGGGAATTTTCGACGAGAGGCTGAAGGATGAGCTGCGGGACGAAAGATGGGAGCAAGGAAGAATCAATGTCGTAGGAGACAGAAAGTTTGCTTTCGAATCGCCGTTGCATGAGTTCGAGATAGCGGCGGGTGATTTGGAGTTCTTGTTCGAGGGGGAGCTCGTGCGAGCTGGAGCTGCGCAACGTGAGGCGAAGGAGATCGCTGAGTTGCGAGAGCATGGCGTCGGCGGCGCGGACGTCTTCGTACATGACGGCGGAGATGGTGTTGAGCGTGTTGAAGAGAAAATGCGGTTGAACCTGGAGGCGGAGATTCTCGAGCTGAGATTGCGCGAGACGAGTCTGAAGTTCGGCGGCGGCGAGCTGCTGGGCCTGCGCGAGTTTGAGGCGCTCGTAGAAATAGTAGAGCACGACGATGATGGTGAAGCCGACGAGGTCGTTCGAATACTCCATGGGATAACGAAAACGCATTATGCCGTAATCGTAGGAGCCCATACCGAGGAGAGGAGCGAGAGTCCAACGGCTGACAGCCATCATTGTGGTGTGAACGGCGGAATACACGGTGGCGCCAAGAAGATGAAAGCCGACGCGAGCGAACCAGGGGCGTGAGGAGAAAACCAAGGAGCGTGCGTAACGGAGGATGAGCGGGAGAAGAACGAACGCGGAATAGGCGCCGGTGATTTGTTCGAGGAGGCGGCGGGAAAGAGTTCCGGAATGCTGGCGAGTGAGGTCATCGAGATAGACGTAGCCGAAGGTGAAGAAGGCGATGAGAGTGAAGAGGATGAAGAGGAGAAACCAAGTGCGGCGCGGCGAAAGGCGCAAAGGGGAGGATGGAGCGGCGGATTGCATGGGAGAAGTCTGGCGCGAAACGGTTGGAGAGACAAGGCGAAAGGACAGGGAAGGTGGACAAAAGACCGTTAGACAACTTGGCGCGCTGGTTGAGCGATAAATTCGAGGTTGTGGAGCGCCCTAAGTCGACAAGATTCGGTGAGTCAGATCCACTTTCCGGTCAAGGCCATCGTGGAGATCAAATTTGTGACTAGGAGCATGCCAAGCTGAAAGACGGAAACAGCCACGGCAAAGAATGTCTGACCTTTCATCAAGAAGATCCAAACCGCATTGCCAACGAGTGAACCTAACGCGAGGATTTGGCATGCGAGCAATCCCATTTGGTTAGGCTGCGGAAAGGGCTTGGCTTGCGGGTCGGCCATACCCAAGGCTCCAATGGCGGTAGTGGAGACCAAGACGAAAACGTCGAACAACGGTAGAAGCCAAAGGAAACGACTAACAGGAGGAAAACATGCTTTCCTGGCACGAATCAGTCGGAGCACGCAGACGAGCGTAGCGAGGCAGAATGGGACTATTAGTGACAGAAAAAGATTGAGCACCGAGATGTTCAGAGCAACTCCGAAATGTCCTACCATAAGCCGATTCTACTGTTACCGCGATAGATGCTAAAGCATCAGTGGGAAGAGGCGTGACGGATTCTGCATAGGCGGGAAGGTGAGTTTTGGAGGCGGTTGGCGCGGGGTATATAGTAAAGAAGGATAGCGGCGCGGGACAGAAGCGCCGCTCCTGTCCGTTTGCAGAGAGAAACCGCAGAGGCAAGACCGCCTGATGGCCGGAGATGTCAGCAAAAATCTAGAGCGCGCGAAACGTTTCCTTGAGAAGAATCGAATCGAGGATGCGATCGAAGCGTATTTGTCGGTGCTGGATGAGTCGCCGGGACATCACGAGGCGACACAGGCGCTGGGGGATTTGTACGCGCGTTCGAATCAGCCGGACCGGGCAGCCGTGTATTACGGAATGTTCTTTGATTTGCTGGTTGAACCGAAGGATGAGACCAAGGCGCTCGCGATTTATAACCGGTTTCTGAAGAACTCCGCGACGCCGCAACCGCCGGAGCGGATTGCGCGTTATGCGTTCCTGCAGCAGAAACAGAATCGGTCGGACGAGGCATCGGAGCAATACAACAAAGCGGCCGAACTTTTTACGGCAGCGGGCCGCGCCGAAGATGCACTTTTCTGCTGGGAGCGGATTGCGCAGCTGGAGCCGGAAAATCTGGCGCGACAACTGAAGCTTGCCGAAGCAGCGGAGCAAGCGGGGAAAAATCTGATTTCGGCGCGAGCGTATTTGCGCGCGGGGCAGCTCGCAACGGCGAACGGATCGCACGACGAGGCGGTGGAATTGCTGGGACGTGCGTATGCGCTGGCGCCGCAAGAGCGAAGCGTGGCGCTGTTGTACGCGGAAGCCAAGTTACACGCGGGCACGGCGGAAGAAGCGGCGGCGCTGCTGGAACCGTTTGCGGCGACGGAAAGCGACGCGGCGTTTTTGGAAACTTTCAGCGATGCGTTGACGCGATCGGGAAAGCTGGATCGCGCGCGGGAAGTGCTGGAGAAACTGCTGCGCGAGAAAAACGCCGGAATGATGCGGCTGTTTGAGTTGATCGACGCGTATGCGAAGGCGGGACAGGACGGGAAGTCAGTGGAAGTGCTGCAGACGCTGAAGCGGCGGATGTACGCGGAAAAGAAGCAGCCGGAATTTGTCGCGGAGATGGACCGAGTTGGGGCGAAGCATCTGAAGTCGCAAGGGATTCTGGAATTCTGGGCGGCGATTTACAACGAACTGAACCGGGAAGCGCAATATTTTGAAATTTTGGTGAAGCTGTTCGATTTGCATTTGGAGACCGGGGCGGTTCCGAAGGCCTGCGAAGTGTATGAACGCCTGGTGGACATCGATCCGTACGATCACCGGATTCAGCAGCGATTCGAAATGCTGCGGGGCAAGGCGGACGACGCGTTTTTGAATCGCGTGTCGGGGCGGGTTTCGAAGTCGTCGCAAGCCGCAACGCCGCAAGCGAGGCAACCGCAGACGACCGTGAGTGCGCCGCCCGCGCAAGGCGGCGCGGTCGAAGAGGCGAAGCAGACACAGGCGCTCGAAGATTTGATCGTGCAGACGGAAATATTTTTGCAGTACTCGCTGCAATCGAAGGCGCAGGAACGGCTGCAGAAAATCGCTTCGATGTTTCCGGGAGAAGAAGAGCGAAACGCACGGCTGCGGAATTTGTATGAGACGGCGAATTGGTGGCCGGCGGGAAGTCCGAAGACAAAACCTGCGGCGCAAGCGGGACCAGCCACGGTGGAAGCGGAGCCGGTGGGGACGATTCCTTCGGGCAAGACAGGAATTTATTCCGCAGACACGATGCGGGATCTTTCGAAGATTTCGGAGATCAACCAGAAAATTTTCCGGCAACAGACACCGCGAGCGATGTTGAACACAGCGGTAAACGAGATCGGGACTTATTTGCGGGCGACGCGGGCGTTCGCGGTGATCGGAGTGCCGGGGCGGCCGCCGGAGCTTGCAGCGGAATTTTGCGCGACGGACGCAAAACCGGCGCCGGGCGCCCAGGTTGTGCTGCTGCTGGCGCAAGTGGAGAAGGCGGAGCCGGATGAGTTGGGCGGGCTGGTGGTGGAAGCGAGCGGCGGATCGGTGTTGAAGGATTTAGGGCTGGCGACGGCGCTGGGCGTGATGATCACGGATAAAGAGACGCAGCAGCCGGCAGCGATGCTGATTTGCGGATTTGCCGAACCGCACAAATGGAAGCCGAACGAAGTCTATTTTTTGCAGGCGATCGGCGACCAGATGCTGATGAGCGTGAGCCACACGCGGCTGCGGTCGCTGGTGAGAAGGATGGGAGTTTCGGACGAGCGGAGCGGGCTGCTGAGCCGGAGTTCGTACCTGAGTTGTTTGCTGAATGAAGCGGACCGCGCGAAATCGCAGGGGACGCCGCTCTCGTTGACGATTTTGCAGATCGATCGCGGCGCGGAGCTTTTGCGGCAGCAGGGCGAATCGCCGATGGAGCGGTTTTTGGAACAGCTTTCGCGGTCGCTGCAGCCGATCGTGCGGCAAAACGACGTCGCCGTGAAATATACGTCGTGGTCGCTGGCGTTTATTTTGCCGGACACGACTTTGGCGGGCGCGCAGAATCTGGCGGACAAATTGCGACGGGCGGCGACGGGCTTGCGGCCGCCATGGGACGCGACGTCGGTGACGTTGAGCGCGGGAATTGTGGAAGCGGTGGCGAGGCAGGATTTTGATTCCGAGGATATTGTGACGGATTTGATTAACCGGGCGGAGTTTTCATTGGAAGAGGCGCGGAAGAAGGGCGACACGATGGTGGTGCTGGAGAGCCCGAAGGTTTAGAAGAAGTATTTAGTCATCAGTCCTCAGTTTTCAGTTAACTATTCGACTTGCCGTCACGGGAAGCACCTCTCTCGCACCGAGAAGGGTGGCATTCGTAGTTATGGTCATGTTAAAATGCCTATGGTCATTTGGAGAGAACTATGAAGGAAATGCGAGCGAGCGTGTTCAAGTCGCGTTGTCTGAAGGTGATGGACCGTGTGCAAGCGACGGGCGAGCCCGTGATTGTGACGAAGCGGGGAAAGCCGGTGGTTAAAGTGATTCCGGTGGAGCAGGAAAACGACGACATATTCGGATTCATGAAGGGGAAATTCGAGATCGTGGGTGACATTGTGTCTCCTGTAACTCCGATTGAAGATTGGGAGGCGTTGAAAGATTGATTTTACTGGATACGCATGTCCTGGTCTGGCTGGCACAGGAACCGGCAAGAGTATCGCGAAGGGCTAGCGCAGCCGTTCGCGCGGCGAAGGGCGGTCTGGCGATTTCTGACATTACGATGTGGGAACTAGCGTTGCTGGCGACAAGAGGCCGGTTAATCCTTACTGGTACGGTCGAGGCTTTCGTGGAAGAGATTTGTTCGCGGGTCGCTGTACTGCCGATAACACCGCGCGTCGCGACGCTGGCGAGTCAATTTCCGCCGAGTTATCCGAAAGATCCCTGCGATAGGCTCATCGGTGCGACGGCAGTTTCCGAAGGAATCGAACTGGTCAGCGCAGACGATGCGATTCGAAAGAGTGGGGCCGTAAAAACGATCTGGTAATTCTCCCGCAGGTCGCACGCGCCGCAAGCTTAGTGAATTTGGATTCCCGAATTTCTTACCACGATGTCTGGAGCGGTAGAATAGGTGTGGACGGATTTCGAAAGTGAGGACGTATGTTTCCGACGGATGTGGTGATTGTGGCGGGGGCGCGGACGCCGATGGCGCGGTATACGGGGGCGTTTTCGGACGTGAGCGCGATTGATTTGGCGGCACATGCTTCGCGTGAAGCGGTGAAGCGGTCGGGAGCGAATCCGGCGGAGTTTGATCACGCGATTTTTGGGAATGTGATGCAGACGAGCGCAGATGCTTTGTATGGCGCACGGCACGTGGCGTTGAAGGCTGGGCTGAAGATGGAAACGCCGGCGGTGACGGTGAACCGTTTGTGCGGGTCGGGGATTGAGGCGATTGCACAGGCGGCTCAGAGATTGTTGCTGGGCGAAGCGGAAATGGTGTTGGCGGGCGGCATGGAAAATATGACGCAGGCTCCGTTTGTGATTCGCGGGTTGCGCAATGGATTGAAGCTGGGCGGCGGCGCGCTCGAAGACACATTGATGGTCGGCCTGACAGACACGTATTGCGGATTGCCGATGGCGCTAACTGCGGAAAAATTGGCGGAGCAGTATGGGATTACGCGGAAGGATGCGGATGGTTATGCGCTGCGGAGCCAACAGCTGGCCGATGCGGCTTACAAGGCTTGCCGGATCAAGGAAGAAATTGCGCCGATAGAAGTGAAACAGGGAAAGAAGACGATTGTGGTGAGCGAAGACGATCACCGGCGGCCAGAAACGACTATGGAGATTCTGGAGAAGCTGCCGCCGTCGTTTAAGAAGGATGGGATTGTGACGGCGGGGAATGCCAGCGGAATTGTGGACGGGGCTGCGGCTGTGGTGGTGACTCGCGAGAAGATTGCGAAAGAGCGTGGGTTGAAGCCGATTGGACGAATTGTTTCGTGGGCAGCGGCGGGAGTGGATCCGAGCATTATGGGGATTGGGCCAGTACCATCGTCGCAGAAGGCTTTGAAGGCCGCGGGATTGACCGTGGAGCAGATGGATCGCGTGGAAGTGAATGAAGCGTTTGCGGCGCAGTATTTGGCGGTGGAAAAGGCGCTGGGATTGAATCGCGACAAGACGAATGTGAATGGTGGAGCGATTGCGCTGGGGCATCCGCTCGGGGCAAGCGGAACGCGGCTGGTGATTACGTTGCTGAATGAGTTGCGGCGGAATGGGCTGAAGTACGGATTGGCGACGGCGTGTATTGGTGGCGGGCAGGGAATTGCAATGGTGTTGGAGAGTTTGAGCTAAGGGACGACGGTCGGCGATTCTGTCGATCTAGATAGTGTTGAGATCAAGCCACGATCCCTCCACTGCGTAGCCCGGCGTGCAAACTCGCACGCAAGAAACAGCCGGGCTACTTCGGTCGGGATGACAGAAAAAATCAGGCGTGCTCGATGTCGTGCCTGCCGCAGTCCACGGGGATTCTGGTAAACTTTCGGGGCCCGGCGAAGGGGTTCGACCGCGGTATCTACGAGGAAAATCGATGGCAATTCAGAAGGTGGGCGTGGTTGGGTGTGGGTTGATGGGGTCGGGGATCGCGCAGGTGTGTGCGGCGTCGGGATTTGAGACGGTGGTGCGGGAAGTGGCGCCGGAACTGGTGGACAAAGGGTTGAAGGGAATTGAAAAGAATTTGGCGCGGCTGGTGGAAAAAGGGACGATCACGGAAGCGGCTAAAGGCGAAATTCGCGGGCGGCTGAAGGGCACGACCGTCATCGACGATCTAAAGGATTGCGATCTGGTGATCGAGGCGATTATTGAGCAGTTGCCAGCGAAGCGAGAGTTGTTTCACACACTCGATACACTTTGCCCTGCGAGTACGATTTTTGCCAGCAACACTTCTTCGCTGACAATTACGGAGATTGCGACTTCGACGAAGCGGCCGGAACGCTTTGTGGGACTGCACTTTTTTAATCCTGTGCCGGTGATGAAGCTGGTGGAAGTAGTGCGGACGATCGCGACGGACGCGGCGGTCTATGACGAGATGGTGGCCTTTGGCGCGAAGCTTGGGAAGACGCCGGTACGTGCGAGCGACTCGACGGGATTTATTGTGAACCGGCTGCTGGTGCCGTATTTGCTGGATGCGATCCGAGCGCTGGAAGAAGGCGTCGGGTCGATTGAGGACATTGATAACTCGATGAAGCTGGGATGCGGATATCCGATGGGGCCGCTGACGCTGCTGGATTTTGTGGGGTTGGATACGACGTATTATATTTCGCAGATTATGTATGACGAGTTTAAGGAGCGGAGATTTGCGGCGCCGCCGTTGTTGAAGAGAATGGTGCTGGCGGGATGGAACGGAAGAAAAGCAGGCAAGGGATTTTATGATTATGCGAACCCTGCGAAGCCAGTGGCGATGAAGTTTTGATCGCGCCAAGACGCAGCGAGGGCACGATATATCGTGCCCCTACGGATGCACAGATTTGACGAAATGGATTTGAGGAAAAGACGATGGTTTTTGAAAATTTGATTTATGAGAAGAGAGATGGGATTGCGTGGATCACGTTTAACCGGCCGAAGGTGCTGAATGCGCTGAACCGGCAGACAGTGGAGCAGTTGCGCGACGCGCTGATGGACGCGAAGAGCGATGAAAGCGTGCGCGTGCTGATTTTGACGGGAGCGGGCGAGAAGGCGTTTGTAGCCGGGGCGGATATTGGCGAGCTTTCACAGCAGACTCCTGTGAATGGAAAAGAGTTTTCGCTGTTTGGGCAGGGCGTGTTTCATTTGCTGGAAACGATGGGGAAGCCATCGATTTGCGCGATCAATGGATTTGCGCTGGGCGGCGGTTGCGAGTTGGCGTTGACGTGCACGATTCGAATTGCGAGCAAGACGGCGCGACTGGGACAGCCGGAGGTGAAGCTGGGAATTTTGCCGGGATATGGCGGGTCGCAGCGGCTGGCGCGGCTTTGCGGCAAAGGTGTGGCGCACGAACTTTGCCTGACAGGTGAGATGATTTCAGCGGAAGAGGCGCAGCGAATAGGGCTCGTGAATCATATTTACGAGCCGGCGGAGCTTTTGCCCGCTGCGGAAGCAATGGCGAAGAAGATTATTGCCAATGGCCCGCTCGCCGTGAAATTTACGATGGAAGCGATTGAGCGCGGCGTGGAGATGCCGCTGGAAGAGGGACTGTTTCTGGAAGCAACGCTTTTTGGCGTGGCTTGCGCAACGGAAGATATGCGCGAAGGAACGAAGGCGTTTTTGGAAAAGCGGCCGGCGCAGTTCAAGGGAAAGTGACGAATGGCGGGGAACTTACAGCCAGGAAGAATTGACGGCGAACTGAGCGCGACGGGAATGCGATTTGGAATTGCCGTGAGCCGGTTCAACAGTTTTATTACGGAGCGGCTCTTAGCGGCGGCGCTAGATGCGTTGGAGCGCGCGGGAGCCGTGGGCAAAGATGTGGATGTGGTGCGCGTGCCGGGGGCGTTCGAATTGCCACTGACGAGCAAGAAACTGGCGCAGACAGGAAAGTATGATGCGCTGATTGCGATCGGGTGCGTGATTCGCGGCGAGACGGCGCACTATGACTATGTTTGTTCGGAGACTTCGCGCGGATTGCAATTGGCGCAGATGGATACGGGAGTGCCGGTGATTTTTTGCGTACTGACAGTCGACACGCTGGAGCAGGCGATTGATCGCGCGGGGTTGAAGAGTGGGAACAAGGGATTCGACGCGGGTTTGGCAGCGATTGAAATGGGACGGCTTGCGAAGAAGTTGCGCGGCGGTGCCACTGCAAGGCCGAAGCAGAAAGCGCGGCGGGCCTAACGTGGGATTGCGAGCCAAAGCACGCGAGTACGCGATGCAGATGTTGTTTCAGTCCGAGATGAGCCCGCAAGATGCGAACAAGCTAGAGGCGAAATTCTGGAAGAGCGCGAAGGCGTCAGACACGACGCGAGAGTTTGCGAATGCATTGTTCGAAGGCGCGGCGAAAGAAGTTGCGATCGCCGATGAAGCAATCACGAAATACGCCGTGGATTGGAAGCTGGAACGGATTGCAGCGATTGACCGGGCGATTTTGCGATTGGGAGTTTATGAACTGAGGCGCGGTGAGACGCCGGCAAAAGTGGTGATCAACGAGTCGGTGGAACTGGCGAAGAAATTTTCCTCGGAAGATGCCTCGGCGTTCGTGAACGGGCTGCTCGATACAGTCCGTAAGTCGTTGATAAAAAGCTAGATATGCTTTTTTCAGAATTTATCCGGAGTACGGCGAAACTTCCCCAAAGTCCGCGGGTTTATCGTTGCAGTTGGTCTGAAGCAGGTCGAGGGCTAAGACAAAAACAGGAGAGAAAATCATGAGCGCTACGGGTGTGTTTCGACGAATCAGTTTGGCAGTGACGTTTGCAGGATTGGTTACGGCCGGCGCGTGGGCGCTGCCCCAAGATCCGATTCCACAGCAACCGGATGTTCAGCAAGACAAGAAGGACATTCGCAACGACAAGAAAGATTTGGCAAAGGATCGCGCAGACCGGAACGCAGATCAGCGCGACATCAATCGTGACAAGCGGGATATCAAGAGCGACAAGCAGGATGTTCGCAAGGACAATCGGGACATCCGCAACGACGCGAAGGACATTCATAAGGACAACAAAGACATCCGAAACGATCAAAAGGATTTGAATCACGATCGGACGGATCGCAACGCGGATCAACGGGACATCAACCGCGACAAATCGCAACTTGCCAAGGACGACTCGAAATACGGCGCCAACAGCACCCAGGCACAGGCGGACCGCAAGGACTTGAGCACCGACCGCACCGACCGAAACAAAGATCAACGCGACATCAACAAAGACAAGCGCGATTTGAGCAAAGACCGGACGGATCGGAACAAGGATGTGCGCGATTTGAATAAAGATCGCAAAGATCGGAACTCCGACGTTAAGGACGTGCGCAAGGATCAGAAAGATCTGAAAGCGGACCGCAACGACCGCAACAAGGATCAGAAAGACATCAACAAAGACAAGAAGGACCTGCACAAAGATCGCGCGGATCTGCACCGCGACAAACACCACAAGTAATCACGGCGTTGGTTTGGCGGAGAAGGCCGCTCAGCAAGTGAGCGGCCTTTTTTGTTTTTTGAGTTGTTTGAATTCGATCGAATGCTTGCGGGAAGTCATGGCGATTCAGCAGGCTAGAACGGCATCGCCGGACACGACACGATTGCGGCCCTCGCGTTTGGCTTGAAAGAGGCGTTCGTCGGCGGAGGCGAAAAGTTCAGCTGTGTCGGCGCCATCCGTCGGAAATACGGCGAGGCCAACGCTGATGGTGATGCCGGGAGTCGATGTACCAGATGGCAACGAAATCGGTGCAACGGCGATTGCCTTTCGAAGTGTCTCCAACTTCTGGTGGGCTGCGTCAAGATTGGTTTCGGGCAAAAGGATGACGAATTCTTCGCCACCATAGCGACCAACAGTATCGCTTTGACGGAACGACTGGCGTAGGACCGAACCGAGCGAGCGTAGAGCAACGTCTCCAGCGGCGTGGCCATACGTGTCGTTGAAAGTTTTGAAGCGGTCCACATCAATCACGGCGACTGCGAGCGATTGATTGTGGCGCTGCGCCCGACTGAGCTCGGCAGCAAAACGCTCATCGACATAGCCGCGGTTATAGAGTGCCGTCAGGGGATCGAGCGTAGCGAGGCGCAGCAATTTTTGGCTGCGCGATACGATGGCGATTGTGAGCGCGGAAGCGGTCGCCATCAGAATGAGGCGTGAGATTTGCGCGGACCAGCTGAACATACCGTACGGGTACGGAGCATAGGCTTCGCTATTCAAGTCCCAGTGGCGAGCTGTGAAAAATACAATGGCCGCGTATTCCAAAAGTGCAAGAATGCCAGCCGAAAGACAGACGCGACGGTCATAGCGAAGGCTGGTGCCGGCGATGGCAAGGAAGTAGCCTTCGAAAATCACTTTGCTGTTGACGGCAGTGTGCGGCTCGCCGAGGAAAAGAAATGCCGCGAGTGCGGCGCTCACCAGAGAGACATCGAAGAAACTTGAGGCAAAACTGAGCCAGTCCGTAGCCCGCCCCTTTGCCGCCAAAATATAAGCGGCGATTGAAAGCAGGAAGCTGGTAATTGTGAGGGAGAGGCCGACAACAGCTTCGGCGCGGTTCATCTCGAAGAAAACAGTATTGACGAGCGGAATGATCAGCAAACCGCCAGTAAGAATCAGGCGAATTTTTGCGACGAATCGTTCGCCGGAAAGCCCCGCGTTCGAGAGGACGGGGTCGGATTGCGGCGAAAGGGAATTCGCGAACTTCTGGAGAAAAGTATTCATTCGGCAGGCAAACGCCACGAAGATCGCACGGCTTTCGTGCATTTGAAAAGGAATGAGCAAGAAAGAGAGCGATCTAAGGTTGCGAACCTAGTCTTAGCATAGGCAAAAAGCCCTGCGACTTGTGCGTCAGCAGGAGCGGACGGTGCTCAAACGGCCATCGGAGGTCCGTTTTGTGCGACTAAAGCTCGAAGGTGCCCTCAAGGATTCGGACGGCGGCGCCGCTAACACGCGGCACGAACTTTTTGCCTTTGGTCGAGATTTCGACTTCGATGTGGCTGGGACGGCCCATTTCGGCGCCCTGGAGAATACTGAGCGTCTGGCCGGGTGCCAGTTTGCCGTGCTTCACGAGGTAAGCGCCAAGGGAACCAGCGGCGGAGCCGGTCGCGGGATCTTCGTAGAGTTCCCAGGGAAGCATGCCGCGCGTGAAGGCTTTGCCGTTGCCAGAAAGAACGAAACAATAAGCCATGGTGGCGTTTTTTCCCGTGAGGCGGCGAAGCTCGCTGATGTTCATTTCAATTTTGGCGAGAGCGGCGCGGCTCTTGAGCGGCACCATCAAGTTGAAGATGCCGGTGGAGACGCACTCGGGTTCGAGATGCGAATCGAGGTCCTGGGGTGAAAGCCCAAGCGATTTGGCCAGCGCGGCTTTCTTAATTTTGGACGGTTTGAAGGCGGCTTCTGTTTGCGTCATGGTGACACGATTGGGACGGCCGTCCTTGAAACGTATTTCGACGGGGAGAACGCCGGCGCCCGTCTGCTGCATGACGTGAACGCCGCCTTCCTGCGCGGGAACGACGCCGAGTTCCGCGAGAAGGAACCACGTGCCGACGACAGGATGACCGGCAAGCTTAAGTTCCTCTTGCGTGGTAAAGATTCGAAGGCGGGCGAGCGCGCGGTCATCGGTCGGTTTTTGAACGAAGACGGTTTCGGCGAGATTCATTTCGCGCGCAATGGCCTGCATCTGATCGTCGGACATGCCGTCGCCGTCGGTAAAAACAGCAAGCGGATTGCCTTCGAAGCGATTCGTGGTGAAAACGTCGAGTGTGAAGTAGCGATGCTGCATGGTGGCTCCCTAAAGACTGTGAACTTTGCTCACGACCGCGTCCAGAACGCGGCGCGTCGTTTCGATTTTGCTGGTCTCGGCGTAAACGCGGAGAAGATTCTCGGTTCCGGAAGCGCGGACCATGACCCAACCGATGTCCGCAAGATAGAGTTTGATGCCGTCGAGATTTTCGCGTCGCGTGACGGGGAGACTCAGCAATTCTTTGCACTGGCCATCGGAGAAGTGGGCGATGGACTTTTCTTTTTGGCCGGGTTTTACGTCGAGGTCGATGCGGCCATAGTGGAACTCGCCGAATTCATCGGAGAGCAATTTAAGAAGTTCGCCGAGCGATTTGCCGTGCCAGGCCATGAGTTCGGCCAGGAAAAGTGCGGAGACCGTGGCGTCGCGCTCAGGCAGATAGAGGCTGAAGCCGATACCGCCGCTTTCTTCGCCGCCAATCAAAATGTTTTGTTCGAGCATCAACTCGCAGATGTATTTGAAGCCGATGGGCACTTCGTGGAGCTTGCGATTGAGTTTTGCGGCGAGCTTGTCGATGAGTTTGGTCACGG
This sequence comes from Candidatus Acidiferrum sp., assembly GCA_035295625.1. Lineage (GTDB taxonomy): Bacteria > Acidobacteriota > Terriglobia > Acidiferrales > UBA7541 > Acidiferrum. The sequence continues at coordinate 34,902 of DATGIS010000067.1, forward strand.
AAAAAGTCTTTGCGATTTCACCGGGAAGATTGCGCATGCCTGCGAGGTGCCAGACGAGCAGGGCGAAAATCTGATGCGGATTGACGAAGCTGCCATCGCGGTCGATGGCGCCGATGCGGTCACCGTCGCCATCCGCGGCGAAGCCTGCGTGATATTTGCCGGCGACGACGGCATCGCCAAGCGGCCGGATGTGCGGCTCGATGGGTTCGGGATGCATGCCGCCAAAGCGTGGATCGCGAACGCAACGAATTTCTTCGCAGTGGACACCGTTGCGGCGGAAAAGTTCGGGAAGAAGGCCGGCGGCGGAGCCATACATCGCGTCCGACACGAAACGAAAGTTGGCTTTGCGAATGCGATCCCAGTCGACTAGTTTTTCGAGTGTGTCGAGATAGGGTGCGCGAGGTTCGAGCGACTGGATTAATTTCGGCTGCGGAGGAAGCGGCGGAACTTCGCTTGATTGCACGAAGGCGAGTTCGCTTTCAATTTGTGCGACGATGCTCGGGAGAGCGCTGCTGCCGTAGCTGGCTTTGTATTTGATGCCGTTCCATTGATAAGGATTGTGGCTCGCAGTGATGACCATGCCACCCGCGGCTTTGCGTTCGCGCACGAGTTGGGAGACGGCGGGAGTCGGACAGGGCTTGTCGCACAGAAACACCGGCGTGCCGGTGGAGCTGACAACTTCGGCGACGACGCGGGCGACAGAGTCCGAAGCATAGCGATGATCGAAGCCGACAATGACACCTTTGCGTGCGTCCTCTCCGCGGACGACGTAGCGGGCAATCGCCTGCGCGACAATCCGTGCGTTGGCGAATGTGAAATCTTCGGCGATGATGCCGCGCCAGCCGTCTGTGCCAAATTTGATCGTGGACATTGCCCAACAGTATAAGGGATGCGGCGAGGCAGAAGAAAAGGGCCGGATTGGACTGTATTTCGCTAACTTTCCCTAATGCGAACACGCCGCTCGTCGACGATCCACAGCTGTTTTGCCGGTGATCGCTCAGACATTAGGTTCGCCAAGCGTGCCGACAAGGCAATCAGCTGCTGCTTTTCCTGCGAACTAGGGCGGAGCACTATGACGCCGGGATGCGAACCCGGCGCGTATTCCCGGACATCGGAGAAGTCCAGATCGAGGATTATCAGGATTCTGTCCTCCCGTTTGCAGCGTTCAAACAAGGCGCTGTCATCGGCCCCGGAAAGATTCTCTTCAGCCACTGTGTCGGCAGGCAATCCCGCGTGACGAAATACAGCTGCGCATTCTTGGCGTAAATTCTCGTCCAGCTTGAATTTCAAGCTTTCGTTTCCTGCGGGAGATCGACGACGCCTTCTCTCGCAAGTTCGGCGGCGTAGGCGAGGGCCGCGTGGATATCGGCGTCCGATATGGAAGGACAGCTCTTGAGGATTTCGCCGTGGGACACGCCGGCGGCGACATTGTCGACGATGACCGATACGGTCACACGTGTACCGCGAATACAAGCCATGCCGTGGCACACAGCGGGATTCACGGAAATTCTCGACCGCCAGTCTTTCATAACGGCAGTCTACTCCTTTGAAGTCGACGAGGCTATTGTCTGTGGAAAGACGCCCGCTTCAGAAAGCGGGTCCTACAAAAGGTGTTTGCGTTTCTGCTCTTCGAGCTGTTTGACGATTTTGGCGACGTCCTGGGCGCGGTCGCGAGGGCAGATAAGGAGCGCGTCGGAGGTTTCGACGACGACGAGGTCTTTGACACCGATGGCGGCGATGAATTTGTTGGGGCTGTAGAGAAAATTGCCGGAGGCGTCGAGCGCGTGGCCGGGACCGGCGAAGACGTTTTCGTCGGGTTGCTTGGCGAGGAGTTCGTAGACGGCGGCCCAGGAGCCGATGTCGCTCCAGCCGATTTCGGCGGGGATGACGAAGACTTGCGGCGGGCCGGATTGTTTCGTGGCGCGTTCGAGAATGGCGTAGTCGACGGAGATGTTTTCGAGCTTCGGATAGATGGCGCGGAGTTTTTTTTCGTATGAGCGAGTGCCGATAGCAGCCGCGAGTTTTTCCAGTTCGGCGCGCGTTTTTGGCAGATGGTGCTGGAGATTGTCGAGGAAAGTGGAGACGCGCCAGAAAAACATGCCGGCGTTCCATTGATAGTTGCCGCTGGCGACATATTCTTGCGCTACGGCGAGTGCGGG
>DATGIS010000068.1:0-11880 GCA_035295625.1 Candidatus Acidiferrum sp.
GCCGCGAACGATCGCAATCGTGTCGCCAGGAAATTGATACGTCTTCAAGAGTTCGCGAACTTCGAGTTCCACCAGTTCCAAAAGTTCCGCGTCTTCCACCATGTCGCACTTGTTCAGGAACACCACAATCGCCGGAACGCCCACCTGACGCGCCAGCAAAATGTGTTCGCGCGTTTGCGGCATCGGACCATCGGTCGCTGCAACAACCAGAATCGCGCCGTCCATCTGCGCCGCGCCCGTGATCATGTTCTTGATGTAGTCCGCGTGGCCCGGGCAGTCCATGTGCGCGTAGTGGCGATTCGCCGTTTCATACTCCACGTGCGAAACCGCGATCGTGATTCCGCGCTCGCGCTCTTCCGGAGCGTTGTCAATCGTATCGAACGCTCGGAATGCCACTTTCGGGTTGTGCTTCGACAACACCTTCGTAATCGCCGCGGTGAGTGTCGTCTTGCCGTGGTCAATGTGACCAATCGTCCCAATATTCACGTGCGGCTTACTGCGCTCGAATTTCTCCTTGGCCATTCCCTCTGCTCCTCAAATCTAAAGTCTTGCTGAACCCGTGCGACTGAAACTCGTTACTTCGAAACCGCTTTGCCTCTGGCCTTGGCAATCACTTCTTCGGAAACCGACGAAGGAGCCTCGGCGTAATGCGAAAAATGCATCGTGAAAGTTGCGCGGCCCTGCGTACGGCTGCGAAGGTCGGTTGCATATCCGAACATCTGCGCTAGCGGAACTTCGACACGAATCACGTTGCTGCCGGCGCGATTTTCCGTGCCTTGAATCGCGGAACGCCGCGAGTTCAGGTCACCGAAAACAGCGGCCATATATTCTTCCGGAACGACCACTTCCACTTTCATAATCGGTTCCAGCAGAACAGGCTTGGCCTTGGAGCAAGCTTCTTTGTATGCCATCGAGCCGGCGATTTTGAATGCCATTTCGTTCGAGTCGACGTCATGGTAGCTGCCGTCCGTCAGAACAACGGCCACGTCCACCGTGGGGAAACCCGCCAGGATTCCGGTGTCGAGCGCTTCGCGAATGCCCGCTTCGATCGGAGGGATGAATTCACGCGGAATGGCTCCGCCCATGATCTTGTCGATGAACAGGAACCGGTGTTCCTTGTCGAATTTCCATTTTCCAGGATTGCTGCTGCCGGTGATTTTCTTTGCGAGCTCGTCGATGTCGTCGGTGGAGAGCTCATGCATGTTTTCGTGATCGGCGCTGGGCATCGGATGCAGTTCGATGACAGCGTGGCCGTATTGACCTTTGCCGCCGGTCTGCTTGATGTATTTGCCTTCGGCTTCCGCTTTGCGGCGAATCGTTTCGCGATAAGCGACCTGCGGACGGCCAACGTTGGCCTGCACGCTGTACTCGCGGAGCATGCGGTCCACAATGATTTCAAGGTGAAGTTCGCCCATTCCGGAGATAAGCGTTTGGCCAGTGTCTGGCTCGGTGGAAACCCGGAAGGTTGGATCTTCCTGCGCGAGACGCTGCAGTGCGACGCCGAGCTTGTCCTGGTCTGCTTTCGTTTTCGGCTCGATGGCGACGGAAATAACGGGCGCCGGGAAGTCGATATTTTCGAGGATGATCTGCTTTTGCTCATCGCAGAGCGTGTCGCCGGTGTTGACGCTCTTGAGGCCGACGACGGCGCAAATATCGCCCGCGCATACGTCTTCAATTTCTTCGCGCTTGTTGGCGTGCATCTGCAGCATGCGGCTAATGCGTTCGCGTGTGCGCTTGCCGGAATTGAAAACGTAGCTGCCAGCCTTCAGAACGCCGGAATAGACGCGGATGTAGGTGACATGCCCGACGAACGGATCGGACATGATTTTAAATGCCAGCGCCGAAAACGGCTGATCATCCGAAGCGCGGCGGAGAATCGTTTCGTCGTTGTCGGGATTTATGCCTTCGACCGGAGGAACATCAGTCGGCGAAGGGAGATAGTCGATGACGGCGTCGAGCAGCGGCTGAATACCCTTGTTTTTAAACGCGGAACCCGCAAGCACAGGAACGATTTTGAGCGCGAGAGTCGATTTACGGATAGACTTGCGCATTTCGTCCAGCGTGAGCGTGCCTTCGGTCAAATACTTGTCGAGAACTTCGTCGTCGTGTTCGGCAACATATTCGACAACTTTCGCGCGATGCTCATCGTAAAACTTCTTATCAATTGCGGAACCCTTCAGGGCCGCGGCAACGTCCGGCCGCGAATCCACAAACGATTTGTCCCAAAGCTTTTCCACGTCAAAAATTTCGTACTTGGCTCCGAGAGTCTCTTCGAGCCAAACCACGACGTTCTGTTCCAGAAAATTGATTACGCCGATGAAATTGTCTTCGCGACCGAGGGGGAACTGGAGGGGAACGGGATGAGCACCGAGGCGTTGGCGAATGGTGCGGACGACGTGGTCAAAATCGGCGCCCATGCGGTCCATCTTGTTCACGAAGCAAATGCGCGGGACGCGATACTTGTCGGCTTGACGCCAAACGGTTTCCGATTGCGGCTGCACGCCGGCGACTGAGTCAAACACACAAACTGCGCCGTCGAGCACGCGCAAGGAGCGTTCGACTTCGACGGTGAAGTCCACGTGACCCGGCGTGTCGATGATGTTGACGCGATATTTCTTGGCGAAGCGGTCCCAGGAAGCGGTTGTTGCGGCGGACGTAATCGTGATGCCGCGTTCGCGTTCCTGTTCCATCCAGTCCATCGTGGCGGTGCCTTCGTCCACGGAACCGATCTTGTAGGTGACACCCGTATAGAACAGGATGCGCTCGGTCGACGTCGTCTTTCCGGCGTCGATGTGCGCCATGATCCCGATGTTGCGGGTGTCTTCGAGTTTGAATACCCTGGCCATGTTCGTTTCTAAGCGATTCCTTTTTTATTAGTCCGCTAAATTACCAGCGGTAGTGCGCGAACGCTTTGTTCGCTTCCGCCATGCGGTGCACGTCTTCCTTTTTCTTGATTGCGCCACCGCGAAGATTGGCTGCGTCGATCAATTCATCGCAGAGCTTGTCCGTCATGGTCTTGCCGGAACGCTCGCGCGAGTACTGCAAAATCCAGCGAATCGCCAGCGACTGCCGGCGAAAATTGTTCACTTCCACGGGAACCTGATAGTTCGCGCCGCCGACACGCCGCGTCTTCACTTCGAGCACCGGCTTCGCGTTCTCGAGCGCCTTCTTGAAAATCTTGATCGCTTCGTCGTTGGTCTTTTTGGCGACCTGATCCATCGCGGTGTAAAACACGCGCTGCGCCGTACTCTTCTTGCCGTCCCACATCATCGAGCAGATGAATTTCTCGACAAGGCTGTCGCTATAGACCGGGTCGACTTCCTGCTTACGGCGGCTGACTAATCCTTTACGCGGCATCTTTGTTCGGCTCCTCTAAACTCTTACTTCGCTGCCTGTCCGGACTTCGGACGCTTCGCTCCGTACTTCGAGCGGCCCTGCTTGCGGTTTTCCACGCCCGAGGCGTCGAGCGTTCCGCGAACGATGTGATAGCGCACTCCCGGCAGGTCTTTCACACGGCCGCCGCGCACGAGCACGATCGAGTGCTCCTGCAGGTTGTGGCCGATGCCCGGGATGTACGTGGTGACTTCAACGGAATTCGTGAGGCGGACGCGAGCGACTTTGCGGAGAGCGGAGTTCGGCTTCTTCGGCGTTTGCGTATAAACGCGGATACAGACTCCGCGCTTTTCCGGGCAGCCCATCAGCGCAGGCGACTTCGTCTTGGTGGTGACTCCCTCGCGGCCCATTCTTACCAGTTGCGAAAATGTCGGCACAGTCTTCCCTCTTTAGTGGCGGATGAAAAATTCACCCGCGAATGCGCGCACGTTTCGACAGCTCTCGCTTAGCGCGCAAAACAACAGCGCGAGAGCACACCAAGCTGAAAGGTGTACTGCGATTCCGGAGACCAGCAAGAAACTCCGCACGCACTCCAAGAGGGAGAAATACGCTCCTGGCTTCGATTCGGAGAGGCTTACTCGGCTTTGCGGGACTGGCGTCCCATTCCGGCCGCTCTTTGCTCCCAATCCGTCTTGCAATGTTCCGGGAGTAAAGATCCTTCCAACTGCACGCGTCAAAAAACCCCCGACGCGCTACTGCTAGGTACAACTACCCCTAACGAAACACAGAGTATAGGGGAGAAATTTGGATGTGTCAAATCTGATTCGCAACAGCCTGAGGAAAACTTTGCGAAAATTTCGCGATTGGCACAGGGCCTGCTCGCAGCCTTCGCGTCATCACCGAAAGGCGAAGCTGCGGCGAAATTCCTTCAAACCGACAAGACGACGGGCTGATGGAGACGCACCAACCCCAAGAAACCTATTTAAGTTATTTATTTACAATAACTTAATTATTCTGTCTTGTCCTGTTTCTCCAGGCCCTTCTCGCCATAGGGCCACAAATTGAAGGCCTTCAGTTCCTCGTATTCGTGCTGTTCCCTAAGCATCTTAGCGGTCCGTTCTTCGGACCACGGTTCGGCTAGTCGCTCCGGCCGGTCGGCGACCCAAAAGGCGGTCATGGCCATCAGGGTCGAGTTCTGAGCCAGAATGTCCGGCTTCTGCGCTTCGAGCGCATCCGCCGCAGAGTGATGAGTAAAGTTGTACTCGGTCCCTTCCTGTTCCATGTTAATTCCCGGCAGACCATACATTGAAAAAGGCAGCGTGTCGGTTCCCGACTCAATTTTTTCGTTCACTTTAATTGTGCGGAAATTCGAGATGGACGACGCAAACGCTTCCACCGCAGGAATCAAATCGTCGCGGCCGCCAAGCTGAAAGTTTTTCACCGTGCCCTGGCCTTCGTCGAGAATCAGATCGCCGAGGTGATTGGCCCATTCCGATTTGTGCTGCTTGTAGTAGGCGAACGAACCGTCGAGCCCCTGCTCTTCTCCAGTAAAGAGTACGAAACGCAGCGTGCGCCGCGGGCGCAACCCCGAACGCATGATCGTGTCGGCAGCACCCAGAGTCGCAGCCGTGCCTGAGCCGTTGTCCGTCGTTCCTTGCGACAAATCCCAGGAGTCGAGATGCCCGCCAACGACAAAAATCTGTTCCGGGTGCTCGCTGCCACGAATTTCACCCACAACATTCGCGGTTTCGATCGGGCCGCTTGTGAAAGAGTTCTGCACGTTGATGTGCATGCGCGGCGTGATGCCTCGCGCAATCAACCGTTCAAGCTGGCCCTGATCTTCGTTCGTCATGGAAACGATGGGAGTCGTGAAATCCGCGTCAAAACCGAGAATTCCGGTATGCGTCAGATTCATGCCCGCGGCGCGCGAACCTCCCTGACCGCCAATCACCGCCACGACGCCTGCATTCGAAAGTGACTTCAAGAAATTGCCGAAGTCCGCGAAGATCATCATGAAATCTTTTTTTGGCTTGCCCTTCGCCTGCACCAGAACGATTTTGCCCTTTAAGCGCCCGAGGTTTTTCGCTTCTTCATCGAGATTGAAAAGATCGACCGTCACGACGTCGCCATCCGCGCCGCCGGCCGGAGTCGAACCAACCCAACCCATCGCGTCGACATGGAGCGGCCGCGTCATGGGAGAAAGGAGCCTCGCGTCAGCAGTGCCTCGCGTCCAGCCGCGCCAAATCGTGTATTTTTCCGTGTGCACGTTTTCGAGTCCCATCGCCTTCATTTTTGCGGCGGCCCATTCTTCCGCTTTGCGTTCGCTCGGCGAACCGGTCACGCGCGAGCCGATGTCATCGCTCAATTCCGTCAAGTACTGGTAGGCGCGGGAGTTCATCATTCCTTCGCCCGCGATCTTTGTAAGCGATGGCAGCGTGCCATCTTCACTCGGCCCTTTGGGTTTGTTGTCCGCCGCGGCCATTCCGGCCGCCGCAAGCAGCACCGCCATTGCTCCCGAGAAAACCAGCGCTTTCCTCATCCAATCGCTCTCCTCGCGCATTCGCGCACACACAGAATATCACTACCTCTGACGTGCTCCGCCCAAAAGCGTTTCGGCGACCTCGCGGTGATTCAACACGATTTGCGACGCCGGAAACAGCCTGGCACGCGCAACTTTACGCCGCACTGGCTGAATCCTAAACTCGTTAGGACCGCCATGACTTCCCTTCGCAAAAGCGCCTCTAAATCGGTGGTACTTTTTAGCGCGAGTATCTTGGTTTCGGCCGCGCATGCATTTGCGCAAACTCCTGCCGAAAAGCCGCAAGAGAAGCCCGCTCCCGCGTCCCCGGAAAAGACGGCCGAACCTGCAAACCCCGCGCAATTTGAATTGCTTGAAACAAAATATCGTTTCGAAACAAACGGAGACTCGCGCAAAGAAGTCCATGCGCTCGTCAAAATAAACAGCGAATTGGGCGTGCGCCAGTTCGCGCGATTGAATTTCGATTACAACCGAAGCTTCCAATCCGTGGAAATTCCGCAGGTGCACATCGCGCATGCGAATGGCGGCACCGCCGATATCTTAGCGAGCGCGATCACCGACGCGGCGAATCCTGCCGTCGAAAAATTTCCCGCGTATCAAGACGTCCGCGTCAAATCCGTCCGCATTCTCGGCCTTCAACCGGGTGATTCGCTCGAATACCGGGTAATCACTGCGACTAAAAATTCGCCGATCGCGCCTGATTTCTGGCTAAGCCATTCCTTTGACCGAAGCGGAGTCGTCGAGGCCGAAGATTTCATTCTCGATTTGCCCGCAAGCGTACCGGTCCGGATCAATCCACAAACTCCGGCAGATCCGATGGAAAAATCCGGCGAAGGAGACAGCGCGCGCGGCGTCCTGCGTTGGCACCGGGTCCAGAAACCAGACTCGCCTGTTGCGCAAGAAGATGCAGACGGGCGAGCTGACATTGCGTTGAGCACTCTCAACGACCTCGGACAGCTCGCTGACAGGCTGTCGAAAGTTCTTTATCCGCGGGAAACTCCTGGCGCGCCCATCCGGTCGAAGGCGGATGAATTCTTTCAAGAAAACAAGGATCCGAACAGACGGCTTCGCGCCATCTACGATTTCGTTTCGAAGAGAATTGCGACGGTGGATTTGCCGCTTGGCTCGACTGGATTCCATGCCCGCCATCCCGAAGAGATTTTGCAAAGCGGCTACGCGACGCAGGAAGACAAAGCGACGCTCTTCGCAGCGCTCGCCCGCGCCATCACGGTCGAGCCGTATCTCTACTTCACGTTTCCCGAGGGAGATGAAGCGGCCGCAAGTTTGCCCGCGCGGTTCGACCACATCCTTGTCGGTGTGATTCTACAAAGGGGCGTTATTACGGCCCTCGATCCCGCACTCGAAGTGGCTCCCTTCGGAGTCATCTCGGCAAAACTTCGCGGCAGAGCCGCATTCTGCGCCACCGAAATGAATGTGCCCGGCAGCCTGGTCGTTGAACTGCTGCCGATCCTCCCAAAGGAACTGCCATTCCCCGCATCGCAGCGCGTCGAAACTGTGTCTACGCTCAGCGCGGCGGGGATACTTTCATCAAAGGTCAAATACGCGCTCCGCGGGGATAACGAATTGCTGCTACGTGTAACATTTCATCAAACGCCGCCGGAAAAGCAGAAGGAGATCGCGCAATATTTGGCGCTTTCGGATGGCTTTCGCGGAAAAGTGACGAGGGTGAAGACTTCGGACCCCTATGATACGGAAAAACCCTTCGAAGTCGAGTACGAACTCACGCAGGAAAAATTCGTGGATTGGTCGAAAAAGCCGGTGAGGATTCCTGCGCTACTTCCGTTGCCCGGTCTACCCGAAGTTCCGAAGAAGTCCGCGGTTGCTGGAAAGATCGAACTTGGCCCGCCACTCGATGTGGAGTTGAGCGGAACGTTGCGATTGCCGCCCGGGACAACTGCGCAAGCGCCGCCGGGCACGTCCGTCAAACGCGACTACGCGACTTTTGCTTCGCAATACTCTTCAAAGCTGAACGTCCTACGCTTCTCGCGGCACCTGAATTTTGTTGCGCCAGAACTTTCCAGCGATCGCGCCGTCGACCTCAACGCGTTTCTTCACGCAGTCCAAAGCGATCAGGCATTGCTCTTCGAACTCGACAAACCCGCCAGCGTTCCCGCGCCAAAATAAAAGAGGCTCGCGACGCGCGAGCCTCTTTCTCTTGACTGAATACTGATGACTGACGACTGAGAACTCTTGTTACCGAATCTCCATCACTTCTTTTTCTTTTGCCGCGGCCATGTCTTCAATCTTCTTCGTCTCGGAGTGCGTCAGCTTTTCCAGTTCATCGAGCGAACGCTTCTGCTCGTCCTGACTGATTTTTTTATCCTTCTCCAGCTTGTCGACCGCTTCCTTGATGTCGCGGCGAATATTGCGCACGGCGGTGCGGTGATTTTCGAGCATCTTGTGCATCTGTTTCACGAGGTCTTTGCGGCGCTCCTCGGTTGGCGAAGGAACCGGCACGCGCACCACTTTGCCGTCGTTCGTCGGATTCAATCCCAGATCCGCGGTGCGAATCGCTTTGTCGATCATCGCGACGGCGCTGGTGTCCCACGGCGCGATGACGATCATCGTCGGGTCGGGCACGGTCACTGTGCCGAGCTGGTTCACCGGCATCGGCGTGCCGTGATAGTCCACGCGCACGTTATCGAGAATGGAGGCGTTCGCGCGGCCAGTACGAATCGTCGCAAGTTCCTTGCGAAAATCCTCGACGGCTTTTTCCATACGCGTCTTTGCCGCAACGCTCGCTTCTTTTGTCGAACCAATCGTAGACATATTCTTCTTTCCTCAGTCGAAAAGTGCAGCCAACTCTTCTAAACCGTCGTGACTTTCGATCCGACACGATCGCCCAAAACAACGCGCTTGATGTTGCCGTACTCGCCCATATTGAACACCACGATCGGCATTCCATTATCCATGCAGAGCGAAATCGCCGTCGAATCCATCACCTTCAAGTTCCGCTGCAGCACGTCCTGATACGTGATCTGCTCGAACAGCATCGCATTCGCGACTTTTTCCGGATCGGCATCGTAGACGCCTTCCACGCGCGTGGCTTTCAGAATTACGTCCGCTTTGATTTCCATCGCGCGCAATGCTGCCGCTGTGTCCGTCGAAAAATAAGGATTGCCGGTGCCCGCGCCGAAAATCACCACACGGCCTTTTTCGAGGTGCCGCATCGCGCGCCGCCGGATGAACGGCTCCGCCACCTGCTGCATCACGATCGCGCTCAGCACCCGCGTGTGTACGTCTTCCTTTTCGAGCGCGTCCTGCAACGCCAACGCATTGATGACCGTGGCCATCATGCCCATGTAGTCGCCGGTCGTGCGATCGATTTCAAATCCTTTTTGACGCGCGCCGCGAAAAATATTTCCGCCGCCGACAACGAGGGCAATCTCCACGCCGAGGTCGTGCACTTCCTTTAATTCGCGCGCGATCGCCTGAATCGTTTCGCCGTGAATGCCAAACCCCTGCGGCCCCTGCAACGACTCGCCGGAAATCTTCAGCAAAATACGCTTGTAGACCGGCTTCCTCTTGGCGCTTTTCTTCGAGGCACTCTTTTTCGCTGGCATGGCTCTCCGCAGTCGCAGTTCAAATCCCGCAAATTGTAACAAACTCGCCGCGCAACCGTACACGCTCCGCACACAAAAAAGAGCGTCCCGGGCTTGCCGGAACGCTCTCAAATGGGTTGAAATTCAGCAACGTGAATTAAGCCGTCGGCGCCGGCGCTTCCGCGGAAGCTGCCGCCACTTCGCCAACCTTGAAGCGCGAGAAACGCCGGATCGTGATGTTTTCGCCGAGCTTCGCAATGGCGTTGTTCACCATTTCGCCGATCGTCACGCTCTCGTCCTTGATGAAGTGCTGTTCGTAGAGGCAATTTTCCTCGTAGAACTTTTCCATCTTGCCGTTCACGATGCGTTCGACAACATTCTCCGGCTTGCCCGTTGCGAGCGCCTGCGCCTTGTAAATCTCGCGCTCTTTCTCGAGCATCTCCGGCGTCACTTCTTCACGCCGAACATACCGCGGATCGAGCGCCGCAATATGCATCGCAATGTCGTGCGTCAACTGCTGGAACGCTTCCGTACGCGCCACGAAGTCGGACTCGCAATTGATCTCCACGAGCACGCCGATTTTGCCGCCTGCGTGAATGTAACAATCGACCAATCCTTCGGACGCCTGGCGCGTGGCTTTCTTCGCCGCCGCAGCCTGTCCCTTTTTGCGCAATACCGCGATCGCCTTCTCCAAGTCACCCTGCGCTTCGACCAGCGCCGCACGGCAGTCGTTAAATCCCGCGTTGGTGCGGTCGCGCAATTCCTTTACAAGCTTGGCTGGAATTTCCATGGCTGTATTTGGTGTACTCATCCTTTTTTCTCTGGCTTTCTCGAAACTCTCTCCGCGAATTTTCTGAAATTTTATGACTGCTTACAAAAGCGGCCCGCCGCGAATGCATCGTGGCGGGCCGGAAAAATTCTCTTACCCGCGCTGGCTTAGCGAGACTCCTCGTCCGGTGGAACGGTCGCTTCGGCAACTTCCGGCTTAAACGCTTCCGCAGGTTCCGCGCCCTCGACGAAGTCGCCTTCCTGCTTTTCGTACTGTTCGTACGCGCTGGTATCGACGTATTCGACGCCATCCGCAGCCGCTTGATCCGCGGCAGCTTTCGCTTCGCCGACCTGCGCTTGCGCGTACACGTTGCGGCCTTCAATCACCGATTCCGAAATCTTCGAAGTGAAGAGCCGGATTGCGCGTAGCGCATCATCGTTGCCCGGAATAATCCAGTCCACGACGTCCGGATCGCAATTCGTATCCACAACGGAAACCACCGGCACGCCCATGCGGCGCGCTTCCTTCACGGCAATCTCTTCGGCGTTCGAGTCGATCACGAACATCGCATCCGGCAACTGCGTCATGCCCTCAATGCCTTCCAAATTCTGGTTCAGGTGCTTCATTTCGCGATCGAGCCGCGCGCGCTCTTTTTTCGAGAGCTCCAGCATGCGCCCGTCTTCCGTCATCGCCTTCAATAGCTTCAGGCGCTTGATCGACTTCTGCAGTGTCGCCCAGTTGGTCAGCGTGCCGCCCAGCCAGCGGTGATTCACGAAAAACGCACCGCAGCGCTTCGCCTCTTCGGCGACCGCTTCCTGTGCCTGGCGCTTCGTGCCAACAAACAAAACGGCCTTGCCTTGCGCGGACATGTCGCTCACAAAGCGGCTTGCCTCACGGAACATCTTCAGGGTCTTCTGCAGGTCAATGATGTGAATGCCGTTGCGCTCGCCGAAAATATATTCCTTCATTTTCGGATTCCAACGACGTGTCTGGTGACCGAAATGAACTCCGGCCTCCAGCAGCTCTTTCATTGTAATTTCTACTGCCACTTGTCCTCCTTATTGGACATCTGCTTTTCGCGCTTGCCGGCATTCGGTGGCATAGGCTTTAGCCCGTGCTCTTATGCCGTTCAGCGTCGCAGCAGCGTTTTTGCCGGCGTCCTTGCCGGCCGTGATCTCAGCGGAGATTTTTGCGAATCTCCGCTGGAGCCCTTTCCCAACCCACAGGTCGGGCAGCCCGCCAAGCGATTAACGCTTGGTGAACTGGAATCTCTTGCGCGCGCCCTTCTGTCCGTACTTCTTGCGTTCCTTCATGCGCGAATCGCGCGTCAGAAAACCGTTCTTACGCAACGCCGGCCGCAGTTCCGGATTGAACTTGGAAATCGCGCGGCTCAGCCCCATGCGGACCGCTCCAGCCTGTCCGCCAACCCCGCCACCCTTCGCGGTCACCACGACATCGATCTGATCCGCCAGGTTCGTGAACTTCACCGGCTCCGTCGCGTCATGTTTCCACGCGAAATTCGGAAAATATTGTTCGACCGGCCGGCCATTCACCGTGAACTTGCCCGAACCGGGGCGCACAAACACGCGCGCGATGGACTCTTTGCGGCGGCCCGTGCCGTGGAACCAGGTCTTACTGCTCGTCGCTTCAGAACTCAAAACTTCCTCCCAGTGACG
>DATGIS010000069.1:0-17661 GCA_035295625.1 Candidatus Acidiferrum sp.
GCCGCGAACGATCGCAATCGTGTCGCCAGGAAATTGATACGTCTTCAAGAGTTCGCGAACTTCGAGTTCCACCAGTTCCAAAAGTTCCGCGTCTTCCACCATGTCGCACTTGTTCAGGAACACCACAATCGCCGGAACGCCAACCTGACGCGCCAGCAAAATGTGTTCGCGCGTTTGCGGCATCGGTCCATCGGTCGCTGCAACAACCAGAATCGCGCCATCCATCTGCGCCGCGCCCGTGATCATGTTCTTGATGTAGTCCGCGTGGCCCGGGCAGTCCATGTGCGCGTAGTGACGATTCGCCGTTTCATACTCCACGTGCGAAACCGCGATCGTGATTCCGCGCTCGCGCTCTTCCGGAGCGTTGTCAATCGTATCGAACGCACGGAATGCCACTTTCGGGTTGTGCTTCGACAACACCTTCGTAATCGCCGCGGTCAACGTCGTCTTGCCGTGGTCAATGTGACCAATCGTCCCGATGTTCACATGCGGCTTACTGCGCTCGAATTTCTCCTTGGCCATTGCGTTATCCTCGCGTCAAATCAAATCGAACTGCCAAATGCCGTTACTACAAAACTTGGAGCGGGGGACGGGATTTGAACCCGCAACCATCACCTTGGAAGAGTGAGACTCTACCGTTGAGTTACCCCCGCCCGGTGCTGCGAACCCGACGCCTCAACGAAACTCTTCACGCAAGCACAAACTGCGAATGCCTTCGCAAACTTCGCTCCGGCTAAACTGGAGCCTGGGACCGGGATTGAACCGGTGACCTCGTCCTTACCAAGGACGCGCTCTACCAACTGAGCTACCCAGGCCAAACCAATTCCCCACAACTGCGGACCCCACAAACACTGGCTTCACGGCGCACTTTGCCTTGGCGGCGTTTCTGCCGCGAATTAGCCGCTACCGAACATCGCTTCGTGCGATTGCCCTGCGGTTTGCAAATAAGAGCCGCGAGATGCTTGCGGCTGAACGCCTGGAGCCTGGTGGACGGGGAAGGATTCGAACCTTCGTAGCCCGCAAGGAGCGGCAGATTTACAGTCTGCTGGTTTTAGCCACTCACCCACCCGTCCCAGAAACTTCTTGGGACGCAAAAAAACGTGTCCCGAAAAGTGTTGCGCGAAACGGACCCTGCATCGCGCGGAAACACAAATTGGACTCGTGTCAAAAGACACCAGCCCGTTCAATTTTAAGTTCGGGATCTGCCCCGCGCCTCAATCCCCTACGAAATCTGGCGAAACCAACTCCGTTTGGTGGAGCTGGCGGAGGGAATTGAACCCCCGACCCTCTGATTACAAATCAGATGCTCTACCAGCTGAGCTACGCCAGCTTCGCTCAAACCGCGTAAGAATAGCAGAAGGGGCATAAGAATTGCAAGGGGCCGAAAATCGAGGCTCGGGACTGAAGGCGCGATCTGTGGAAAAACCCGGCGAACTCGAACCAACCCATCCCATCGTAACATGCCTATTTACAATAAGTTAAAGGACTTTTTCCCCCTTGTAGGGGAACCTCGGTGGCTTGTTGATAAGTTCCGGAATTGGCGTCAGCCTCCATGCAGTTTTTAGGGCGCTTACGGTTGTTTGCCTTGCAGAAAAACGAATAACGTAAGATAGAGTTTCGCAAGGAGCACCATGGGCCCGAAGAAGCTGATCGCTGGAATCGTTGTCCTTGTTGCGCTCGGGGCAGCTTATGTAGGCTACGCACATTGGAAACAGCGTCACTCGGATTCGCGCGAGAGTCTGTTGAATGCATTGCCGACGAACGCTTCTGCAATCGTCTATGTTGATGTGGCGGAGCTTCGCTCCAGTGCCCTTTTGCAAAACGCCGCAACGTGGACGGCGAGCGCCACGAGCGAACCGGAATACAAACAGTTTGTTGCCGAAACAGGATTCGATTACGCGAAAGATCTGGACCGAGTTGGAATTGCGGTTCGAACCGATCGTGATACAAAAAAATATTTCGCGCTTGCCGATGGCAATTTTGATCGAAAGAAGATCGAAGCCTATTTGCGAAAGAACGGCTCCGCCAACAAAAAGGGAACTCGCGAGGTCTTTCTCCTGGCGAGCACAAATTCAGATCCCTCGATTTCGACGGTCCAACGTTGGATATCGATAGCGTTCCTTTCTGACCGAAGAATCGCAATCACGAATTCCGCCGACTTAAATTCCGAAATCGAAACGGCGAGCAGAGATGCGGGACATCAAGAATGGACGGAACGATTCGTCCGACTTGCGGGCACACCCATTTTTGCTCTTTTTCGACAGGACGCCGCAATTGGCGGCCTGGTGAGCGCTTCGGCGCCGGGCGGACTGCGGTCGCCACAACTGGCGCAGCTCTTGAACGAACTGCTCTGGATTTCCATCGCCGGGAAGCCGGAGGGCAACGAATTCCGCGCTGTCGTCGAAGGCGAATGTCCCGACGAAGCATCGATGCGGCAGCTTTCTGAATTCTTGAATGGAATTGCGCTGATGGCGAACGCCGGCTTGAACGATCCCAAGTTGCGCCAGCAGATGGATCCCGGGGAACGCGAAGCGTATTTGCAGCTCGTAAATTCGATTGACGTGACGAGGCTGGATCGAGGAACAAGCAAGTCCGTGCGGGCAACATTCGTCGTGACGCCACAAATCTGGGAAAACCTGGCGCAAGCGGCGACTGCGAAGCCAGCTCAAGAAGCGGCTGATCCGAACACGAAGGCCGGCTCCCCACGGCAGAAAAAGAAGAACGGCGGGCGCGAATAAAACGTCCGCCGTTCCCAGTCCTGAGCGGTAAGTAGTTCCCGCGGGTTATTTCTTGTCGTGATCTCCGTGGCCGCGGTCGAAATCAAACATGTCCATCAAATCGCCAAGAGCGGGACTGTTCTTGGGAACGTAAGGGTTGTCGTCATCCATTCTCGGATTCGGGAAATTGTCGCGGCTGCGAGCCGTGAGTGGATCGAGGTTCCAGTTCCGCTCGATAAACTTGAGAATGGAAACGTGGTCCGTATAAGTGTGGTTGACATGGCCACCCTTCGTGAACGGTGAAACTACAATTAGCGGAATTCGCGGACCATCGCCGAAGAAGTCGAGCGGCTGGATGTAGCCGGAATCGTAAAAACCGCCGCCTTCATCGAACGTAATAATCAGCGCTGTTTCCGCCATGAGCGCGGGATTTGCGTTCAAGTGGTCGAGAACTTTTGTGACCATGCCTTCGAACAGGTCCAGCTTCGAGGATGCTGGGTGGCCGTCGAGCAAGCCATCCGGTTTCAGGAAAGACACAGAGGGAAGCGTGTTGTTGTCGACTGCCGCAAAGAAGTCCGTCGCGTCTTTGATGTGCGCGGCACGCTGTGCAGGGTCGCCCATGATGGCGTTGGAATACGATTCGAAATTGCAGATGTTGCAGTACGCGGCGCCGACGAGAACAAGCGGATTCTTGCTCGTCGGGTCATGCTGCAAATTCACTGCTGCGTTGTACGCGCCGCCGTAGTACGCCCAGGAAACGTTCTTTTCGTTGAGCGCTTCGCCTAGGGTGCGAACGTTGCTCGGCGGGATTGAAAAACCGCTGGCGATTCCTTTGGTATCCACGGTGCCGTCCGGCAGGAAGCCCGGCGAGTCGTTGTTAATCATGTAGAAGTGGCCGGGAGCGCAACGCGGATTTGGCTCGTACGGCAGCGATGCGAGATAGTCACGAATCGGCTTGATTCCAGGCTGCGTCGGGTCGCCGCATTCGGTGAAGTTTCCGTTGAACCCCAAATCCACGGTGTACACATTGTCGGTACCAGATTGCGGCTCAGGATTCGCGATGACTCCAGCCGGAGGAACGGTGGGATTGCCATTGCCATCGCTCCAGAAAATCGCATCGCCGAGACCGAGCATGACGTGATTCGCTCCGGTGCCGCCCATGACGGACTGATGGAAGTTATCGCTCATCGAGTATTGGTCGGCGAGGGCCTTTAGAACCGGGGCATCACCTGCCTGCACGTTGTAAAACGCCATTGAGTTGCCGCCGCCATTGTCGTCAATCGCACCGCCGCTCGATGGATCGGGAATGTTGGTATACGTGTTGATGACGAAGGGATAGAGGTCGTTCAGACAGCCCGAAGGATTGCGGCGCGTGGCGTGGTGAATGCTGCAATCGGATTGTTGCCACATTTCAAACAAGCGATGAGTCGTGTCGCCGGTGTACGAGTCATAGGGCAAGTTCGTACCCTTCAATGGAAACGGACCATTGGGCAGCGTATTGAAGTTCGCGACGCGCGTGTCCGGATCGGGCTGAACAAACGTTTGGGGGAAGCCGGTTGCGGCGCCGGTGGTGAGGAGGTTTACGTCGGCAATTTCCAATGACGGCTCGATCGCGGCGAGGAAAGGCGCAGGGGTTCCTGGAGGAAAAATTGTCGCTGTCGGTGCAAAGTTCAGAGTCGGCTCGGGCAAGGTCTGATACGGCGCTTTCTCGTCCTTTTTGAGGCTGATGAAATAGTTCGTCTTGAAGGGCGCCTTGGCCTGGAACTGCTGAGCGCGAGAAAAGTTCGGCCCAGGCGTGCCATCGGCGTTGACGATTCCTTCGGACAGCAAATTGTGCACGGACTCGCCGCGTTTTGGTTGGTACGTGGCAAAGACGTGGTCGAACGTGCGGTTCTCTCCGATCAGAACGATGACGTGCTTGATTGGAGTACGCGTATGCTCCTTTTCTTGAGCGCCCGCGGCACCTACGAACACGGTGCCGAGGCTCAGTTGGGTGACAAGCACGGCTGCGGCACTTACGCGCAGGCCTCTTCCAACATTTCTGACGGTTTCCTTCCAGGACATAACTCCCCCTAATTGCTTGACGTTTAGCGAACGAACGGCGATCGACAGCCGGGCGCTTGCGACGCTACGGGTCGGCGGTTAAACGAAGATTGGCTTATGGTGAATTAAAGATGACGGCGGCAAACTGCAGTGTTTCGGCTTGTAAATCTCGGGGAGGAAATTCAGAGGGGACTTAATCGCCGCTTGGGCCCGACTTCATATAACGCGAAGGATTGATAGGCGCGTTGTTCATGCGGACTTCATAGTGAACGTGAGGGCCGGTTGAGCGGCCGCTGATTCCGGTGTAGCCGATAACCTGCCCGCGCTTGACGCGCGAGCCTGCGATCGTAGCGAACGCCGACATGTGCGCATACCAGGTGGTGATGCCGAATCCATGATCAACGACAACGAGCCGCCCGTAACCTGCATGATTTTCCACGACGGTGACGACGCCGTCTGCCGTGGCATGCACCGGAGCACCGTAATCCGAGGCAACGTCAACGCCGGTGTGGAACGCGCCTTCGCCGCTGAACGGATCGAGCCGCTCGCCAAAGCTATCGGTGACGTGGCCCAATACCGGCCATACCGAAGGAGTGTAGGAAGAATCCGCAAAGCTGAAGGACGGGAGCAGGCGCAGGCCGCCGGCGGAAATCGCGATCGCTGCGGCGTTCTTCTTTAAGAAATTGTACTGCTCGACCGACTGATCAAAGGCGTCTTCCGGAGTCGTAGGGCTATCGGTAACGTCGAATGCAACCGGGTGATAGCGGAGCACGCCGTACGTCATGGCGACTTCCGTAGCGAGAGACTGCAAAGAATCGAGACGCTGATTGGTGTCATTGACCGTGGACTGCAAATCGCGCGAGTGCTGCTTCACAGTTTCGAGCTCGTGACGCATCGCGTTATAGTTGCCGATCTTCCAAAGCATGCGCGAATAAGAACTTACGCCCACTACGATGGTGAGCATGCCAACTACGGCAAGGGCGGCGACGCTGACAAGGGCGTAGGCAGGCACAACCAGCTTCCGGAGATTTCCGGGAGTGGACGCGACAAAGAATGTGTAGTTCTTGCCTCTTATCACTGCTGAGCCCCTCAGCTCATAGATTCAGTTTCGACTTTGGACCAGTGCCCTGGCCCGCGTGGAACTTCGTGAACACCCTGAAACTTACTGACCGAAGCACAGTCGCTGGATGTCTGCGCCTCGTACCAAATCTGAACCGTGAGTTTCGGTTCGCGACCTGCTCCATATTAAATTCTGTAGACAGGACGGTCAACCCTGTATTTCGGACATTTTGGGACAGGCTGTGGATACCTGTTCACCTGTACGAAGGGACAGGGGCGCTAGGAATATACTCTATGGGGAGAATTTGCGCCCACTTGAGCCCCAAACCACCAATGCGACCGGTGATCAAAGAAGCCGATGTAGTGCGTCAGATTGAAGAATCGACTCGAACCGGCGCACAAGCGAATGCCGGTCAGCGTCTAACTCTAGGAATTGGCGATGACGCGGCTCTTTGGAAGCCTCGGTCGGGCTTTGAGACGATCTTGACGACCGACTGGTTTCTGGAAGGAACCCACTTTTGGCGGGATTGGCACCCTCCGGAGGCGGTCGGTTGGAAATGCGTGATGCGAGCTGCCAGCGACATCGCCGCCATGGGAGGAGCACCGAGCTGCTTGCTCCTAAGCCTCGCGCTGCCTCCAGCGTTCGCGGGTGGTTGGCTTGGCAAATTCCTGATGGGATTGAATTGGGCTTCCGCAAAGCTGAAGTGTCCGCTCGTGGGCGGAGACACCACTCGCTCGGATCAGATTCTCATTCATCTAACGGTTGTCGGCGAAGTGTCGCGCGGCAAGGCGTTACTCAGGTCTGGCGCAAAGCCCGGCGACCTTATATATGTCACCGGAAGGCTCGGCGAGGCGGAGCTGGGATTGCGGTTGGCGCGGGAGTATCGGCGACGCGGCAGGCGTGCTGAAGGAAAGCTGCTGTTGAAGCATCTCTACCCGGAAGCACGGATCGCTCTCGCGGGCTGGTTGGGCAAAACGCGGCTCGCCAGTGGCGCGATGGATCTGTCGGACGGCCTCTCGCTCGATCTTCAGCGGTTGTGCGTGGCGAGCGGTGTGGGGGCAATTCTTCAAACAGATTGCATTCCCCTGGCCGGGCGGGAGTTCACGGCAAGATTTCCTTCTTCGGAGCGAATCAAGGCGGCGCTCAATGGCGGCGACGACTACGAGCTTCTTTTCTGCGTTAACCCAGAATCACACCATCGCATTCCGGCAAACAAGTTTGGCGTGAAGCTCACCCAGATCGGCGAGATTACAAAAAAACACGGCATCACAATCGTTGGCGCTGCCGGCCAGGCAAAAGAGCTTCTTCCTCAAGGTTGGGAACCGTTTTAGAAATGTGTTTCTCTCAAATTTCAAAAACTGACTGAAAGAGCAATGTACCCCATTGGGGCAGCCATTCGTACAGGGGTTGCGTTGTACCTGCAAGTGTACGATTTTCCGCCTGCAGGACAGTTGTTCTCGTGCTCGTCGATCCGTAAAGTGACCGTGGCAGTGCAAGCGGGCCCCCTTCCGTATTCGCCCACCCTCGCTTCGCGTGCAGAAGAAAACTAAGAAGGAAAGCAACGCTTCGAGGAGGAAGTGTGAAACGAATTTGCATTGCACTTGGATTATTTGTGATGGGCTGCGTCTCTGCCGCTGCACAAACCCAGACAGCGGTTCGCATCAACTGTGGCGGAAAGGCGTACACGGACGCGAAAGCGCAGATCTGGCAAGCGGACAACGGATACAGCGGCGGACTCATCAGCTCGATCGCAGCGACGGTAGCCGGAACGGCAGATCAAGCCCTCTATCAAAACGGGCGTTATACAACGAATTTGACGACACCGTTGATCTATTCTTTCCCCGTCGCGGCGGGTTCTTACCACGTCAATCTGTATTTCGCGGAGACATTTGCCGGCGCGCAGAAAGTCGGCGGCCGTGTTTTCAATGTGAAGCTGCAGGGCAACACGGTTTTTCAAAATCTTGATGTCTACGCCGCGGCTGGCGCGAACACGGCACTCGTAAAAGGCGCGGACATCATCGTGACCGACGGCGCTGCAACGATTGAACTAGACAGTCTGGTGAACAACGCCAAGGTAAACGCGATCGAAATCACGCAAACAGTCGGCGCGCCGGAGATGAAGCTCAACTTTATGTATCCTGACGGAACGCCCGTCAGCGGAACGCTGAACTACACCGTCGCCACAACCGCGACGACGATGGGCGGCAAACAACCGTTGACAGCCGGCCAGGCGACTTGCCTGCTGGTCGCTTCACCGCAGTTGCTCGGCCTCGTGGGCACCATGAACGTAAACCTCAGCTTGACGGACACGGCGGGGCACTTGCTCTGGCAAGTGACACTCGCACTGAATCCCGCGAGCGCAAACTTCACCTCCGTTCAGAGTTCTTCGCTGAACGTGGTCGTGCAGAAGCAATAAATTTCTCAGAGGAACGAGCGCTCTCAGGGGCGCTGGTCGCCGGTTGCATTTCCCGTGGCTGTCTTGGTCGCGGGAGGCGCAGCCGGCGGCTTTTCTTTTGGTGCGGACGGTTCGTCCTCCGTCGGCGCCGTGTCCGGCGTGTCGACGTGTACGTTATGCTCGCTGGCGATTTGTTCGAGCGGAGTCACATTTGCGAAGTCGAGCGCCGGAGTTCCTGCCAGCGACGTCTGCATGAACTCCGTCCAGATCGGCAGCGCAGCGCGGGCACCGGTTTCTTTCTTTCCGAGCGAATTCTGCTTGTCATCGAAGCCAACCCAGACACCAGCAGTGATTTGCGGCGTGAAGCCGACGAACCATGCGTCGGTGTAGTCCTGCGTCGTGCCGGTTTTTCCCGCGGCTGGCCGTTTCAACGCCTTTGCTTCAATGCCCGTGCCGAACTGTATGACTTCCTCGAGCATCGCGGTCATCGTATGCGCTACATCGGGCGATACCACTTCGTGAATCGCTGGGTGTGCCTCTTCGAGAAGCGCTCCATCGTAACTGGAAACGCGACGAATCATGTGCGGATCGATACGAATGCCGTCGTCTGGAAAAACCGTAAAAGCCGAAACGTGCTCGAGCAGCTTCATGTCTGCCGCGCCGAGAGCCAGCGGAAGATACGGCGGCAGGGGAGTCGTAATGCCGAATCGCCGCGCTTCATCAACTACCGTGCTGATGCCGACCTTTTCGGCCAGCTTCACCGCGGGAACGTTGCGCGAACCCGCAAGCGCACGCCGGAGCGTAATGTTTCCTTCGAATTTCTCGTCGTAATTGCGCGGCGAATAAGGCTGTCCGCCACTGATCGTCGTAAACGGCGCATCCAGAATCGTGTCGAACGGCGTGAACCCTTTTTCGAGCGCGTCCGCGTACACGTACACCTTGAACGAACTGCCCACTTGCCGCACGGCTTGCGTCGCGCGATTAAATTTCGAATCTTCGAAGCTATACCCGCCAACCATGGCTTTAATTTCGCCCGTCGGATTGTCGATGGCGATCATCGCGGCTTGTGGCGTGGGCTGTTGTTCGAGTTGAACCCGCGCCGTCGTTTCGCGCAATTCCTGAATGGAAAATTGCGCCAGGTCGCCAACCTTCAAGAGTTCGCTCGGTTTTTTCCGGCCGGTCCAGGCCATATCTTGCGGCGAAAGCAAGGCGCGATATGTGCCAATCTTGATCGTCGCCGACTTGTCGTCCACGGCCATCACGAGGCCCGTGACGTAGCTTCCCTTTTCGATGGCATGGCGCCAATCATCATCCTCGTACGTTTCGAGCTTGCCCAAATTGTCTTTGATCAGATTGGGCAGGCCGCCGCGCCAGCCGTGGCGCCGGTCGTAGGAATGAAGGCCGTCGCGAATCGCCTGATTTGCGGCACGCTGCATTTTTACGTTCAGCGTGGTATAAACCCGCAGCCCGCGCTCGTGCACCGCTTCGGTCCCATAGGTGAATTCGAGATACTTGCGGATGTCTTCGAAGAAATATGGCGCGAGATCGTTGCGTGGATACTGAATGTGCAAGCTGAGTGGCGTCTTCTTCGCGTTGTTCGCTTCGGCTGCCGAAATCTTTCCTTCTTCTTCCATGCGGCGAAGCACCAGATTGCGGCGATTCAGCGCGGCTTCGGGATTTGCGATCGGAGAAAACTTCGGGCCATTCACCATGCCCGCCAGCAGCGCAGCTTCCTGCAGATTCAGGTCCGTGACAGACTTGCCGAAATAGAATTGCGCCGCTGCGGCAAAACCGTAATTGCCATGCGCGAGATACACCTGGTTTGCATACATCGTAAAAATCTGCGGCTTCGTATAACGTCGTTCAATCTGCAAAGCCAGCAGCATTTCCTGAATTTTGCGGCGAAACGTGCGGTCGCTGCGATCCAGAAACAAATTTCCCGCAAGCTGCATCGTAATCGTGCTGGCGCCGGCCGTGATACGGCGATGGATAATGTTGCGCACCGTCGCACCGGCGATTCGCGGAAAATCGATTCCCCAGTGTTCCTCGAAGTGCTGATCTTCAATCGAAGTGACCGCGTTGAAGAGAGCCTTCGGGCACTGCTCGTACGTCATCAGGATGCGCCGCTGCAGTGCAAAGCTCCCAACAAGCTGGCCATCGTCTGCGTAAACTTCCGTGACTACGTTGGGGCGATACGTTTCAAGTGCATGAATCTCCGGAAGATCGCTCGCGTACACAAAAAGCAATCCGGCAGCCGCGCCGAGAAGGATCGCGCAAAAGAGAAGGAAGGCGAGCGCGACGCGGTCAATCAGCTTCCAACCGCGCAGGCGAAGAGTGATCGGAGGGAGACTCAGCATCGAAAGAAAAGTTTAGCGCAGAAGGAACGGCTTCGTGAGCGGCTTCGGTCGTTAGTTTCCAAGGAGCTTTCGTATCAGGAATTGGCGGAGGCGGTCCAGGGATGCGGCTTCCGCGCTTCGCGGAATACAAGGATCGTCATCGCCACGGCCAGCGCCGCGATTGCCGCGTCACGCAGAACCGTGAATCCGGTCAGCGGCTCCGGCGTTGCGAAACACCCGCAATTGATATTCATGTGCAACAGATAGGCGCGCGTTACAACCGCCAGAAAACCCAGCATGATCGCCGTAATGAGCGGCGCGGAAATGCGCAAGGCCACTCCGAAAATCAAACAGATTCCAAGAAACAATTCCACGAACGGAAGTGTGTGCGCGACAAAGGAAACTCCCGCTGGAGAAAGAAGCTGAAAGGCCGCAACTTGCTGGCCGAAATTCGTCAGATTGCTCGAAACCGAAAGCTTGAACGCAAACCACGGCGACCACATCCGATTCGGCGTGAAAAGTTTTGAATATCCCGCGTAAACGAAAATCGCGCCGACAATCAGCCGGCCAGCCCAGATGATGAAACGCGTTGGATTGAGGGGGCTAGATTGCATCATGTCGCAGGTCTCGCGCTCTTACATCGACAGAAGTTGATCGAGGAACTGGTGCAAATTGTCGTAAGTCACGATGCCGACGATGGGATAAGTCTGGCCTTTGTAGTGAACGATCGTCGTCGGAGTCTGATTGACGCTGTAGCTTCGTCCGAGCGCCAAATCTTTTTCAATCGCCGCTTCCACTCCCGGATTCTTCGTCAGCGCGCGAATCTTGTTCATATCGCCAGCAGCGAAAACCGCCGCGAGCGTTCCATCCACATCGCCCGTCTGTTCCCACTTTTCCTGATTCTGGAAAAGCACTTCTTCAACTTGCTCGAGTTTTCCGAGTTGCGCCGCGGCCCGGCCGTACCGTGCGGCGATGCGTGAATAGGCGTGGCCTGGAAGCGGGAAATCCCGATGGATCAGGTAAACCTTTCCAGTCGCCACATAGTTGTCCGTCAGTTGCCGCGAACTGTTCATGTAAAGCTGTTTGCACGCGGGGCACTGATAGTCGCTGAACGTTTCCATCACGATCGGCGCTGATTTCGAGCCGCGTGCTTCCTTCGCGTCCAAATCGGTAAGCCCGGCCGCAGCGGGCGCCGGGAGCGCCGGAGCCGCCTCGACGGGTTTCGACGAAGTCGACCTCGAGGCTACTTCCTTCTTCGCGGGCGTCGCTTCCGGCGCGGCAGCCGTGGATGCGGGCGCCGACGAAACAGGAGTTGTCGCCACCGGAGCAGGCTGCGTTTGCGCCGCGGGCGCGGCGGAACTCTCCGCAGGCTGCGACTCGTTCTTGCAAGCTGCAAGGAATGCCGAACATGCGAGTAGTAAGGTCAGAGCGAAAGCGGTCAGGGGCGTGCGGCGCAAGCTGTCCTCCAGCAAAACATTTAGACGGCGTCGAAACTAGGTTCGCGAGCCCTGAATTGTAGCGCGAAATCTGTGTACAGCCCAAACAAGGCTTCAGTGGCGACCGACGAACCGGAATCAGCCCGTCGCCCTACCTATTGGAGGCAAGGGCGAAGTCGAGAGGTTGGCTCACCGGCCCCCGAATCTGCCCCTAAGTGGCTGATTCTTGATGTTTTAACTATGCTGTGAAGAAACTTGACAACGATACACTCAACCTGTATACTCCTCCCGTTGATTGAGCTTATGTCGCGAGGCGTGACGCTAGGGCCCTACCGGGCTCCACGCCCTTTGGGCTAGGCACGGGAGGAACCTCTGTTATGAGTAAGATTATTGGTATTGACTTGGGAACGACCAACTCGGTTGTCGCCGTCATGCAGGGCGGCGAGCCGGTGGTCATTCCAAACCAGGAAGGCGCGCGGACTACGCCTTCAGTAGTCGCCATCACGAAGACGGGCGAGCGGCTCGTCGGTCAGGTGGCAAAGCGCCAGGCGGTAACGAATCCTGAAAACACGGTGTATTCGATCAAGCGGTTCATGGGCCGCCGGTACGACGAAGTTGGCGAAGAAAGCCGCCGCGTCCCATACAAAGTAGTGAAAGGCCAGCACGACGACGCGCGCGTGGAAATTTCCGGCAAGGTGTATAGCCCTCCCGAAGTTTCCGCGATGATTCTCGGCAAATTGAAGTCCGCCGCCGAAGATTTCCTCGGCGAAAAAGTCTCGAAGGCCGTCATCACCGTTCCTGCGTACTTTAACGACGCACAGCGGCAGGCGACGAAACAAGCCGGTGAAATTGCAGGCCTCGAAGTCGTGCGCATCATCAACGAGCCGACGGCGGCAGCTCTCGCCTACGGTCTCGACAAGAAGAGCGACGAAACAATCGTCGTGTACGACTTGGGCGGCGGCACGTTTGACATTTCCGTTCTTGAAGTAGGCAGCGGCGTCGTCGAAGTGAAGTCCACCAACGGCGATACGCATTTGGGCGGTGACGATTTCGACCAGCGCATCGTCGATTGGCTGATCGACGGCTTCAAGAAAGCGAACAACATTGACCTGAGCAAGGATCGCATGGCGTTGCAGCGTCTCAAGGAAGCTGCGGAAAAAGCCAAGATCGAGCTTTCGCAAATGATGGAGACAGAAATCAATCTGCCTTTCATCACGGCAGGCGCAAGCGGCCCGATCCACTTGCAGGAAAAGCTGACTCGGACGCGGTTCGAGCAATTGATTGGCGATTTACTCGACCGCTCGATGAAACCGGTGCAGCAAGCGCTTGAAGACGCAAAGCTTTCGCCCAATGACATCCAGGAAGTTGTTCTGGTCGGCGGATCGATCCGCATCCCGAAAGTGCAGCAGCTCGTTCGCAACTTCTTCGGCGGGAAAGAACCCCACAAGGGCGTGAACCCGGACGAAGTGGTCGCGGTGGGAGCTGCGGTACAGGGCGCGGTGCTTGCGGGTGAAGTGAAGGACATCCTGTTGCTCGACGTGACACCGCTCTCTTTGGGTGTCGAAACGCTCGGCGGCGTGATGACCACGCAGATCCCGCGCAACACCACGATTCCGACTCGCAAGGTGGAAACGTACTCGACCGCTTCGGACAATCAGCCGGGCGTCGAAATCCACGTACTGCAAGGCGAACGGAAATTTGCAAAGGACAACCGCTCGCTCGGCACATTCAAACTGGACGGGATTCCACCGGCTCCGCGCGGAACGCCCCAAATCGAAGTCACTTTTGACATCGACGCGAACGGCATCCTGAACGTTTCCGCGAAAGACAAGGCCAGCGGAAAAGAACAGAAGATCACCATCCAGTCCTCGACCGGATTGACCAAGGAAGAGGCGGAGAAGATGCGCGTCGAAGCCGAATCCCACGCCGAAGAAGATCGCCGGCGCATGGAAGAAGTCGAATCGCGCAATCGCCTGGACGGCTTGCTCTATCAAGCAGAAAAGACGATTCGCGACAGCCGCGACAAGCTGCCCGAAGCGGACGTGAAGGCCGCCGAGGAAGCCATCGAAGACGCGAAGAAAGCCATCAACGAAGGTGGGACGGCTCGCCTGCGCACCGCCACCGAAAATGTCGAGCGCGCTCTGCACAAACTGGCGGAGACGCTCTACAAGACGAACGAAGCGGCTCAGCAGGCGCAAGCCGGCGCAGCCAGCGCTGGTGCGGGCGCGGGCGGCGGCTCCACATCCGGCGCGCAGCAGGAAAAACCGGCCGACGTGATCGACGCCGAATACGTCGACGTGGACGAAGCAAAACGTCCGAACTAAGTTGTATTGAACAACGGCAGGGGCGCGCCCGAGCGTGCCCCTGCGTTTGTTTGAATGGAAAACAATGCCGACGACAAGCAAAACAGATTATTATGAACTGCTGGGAGTCCCGCGGAAGGCGACCGCGAAAGATATCCGTACCGCGTTCCGTAAGCTTGCACGCAAATACCACCCCGATCTGAATCCCGGCGACAAAGCTTCGGAAGAAAAATTCAAGCAGTTGCAGGAAGCCTACGACGTTCTGTCCGATTCCAAAAAACGCCAGATGTACGACCAATACGGCTTTTACAGCGACACCGTTCCGCCTGGCGCCTATAGCGGCGGGGCGGGCGGCTCTGGCAGCGACGTCAATTTTAATTTTGACGGTTTCGATTTTGGCGGTGGAAGCGGCGGCGGGGCGGGAGGCGGAAGTTTTCGCGACCTGTTCAGTTCGTTCTTCGGCGGCCGCGGTGGCGCGGGCGTGCAAGAGGAAGCCGAAGAGGGCGCGGACCTCGAATACCGCCTCGAAATCGATTTTTGGGATGCGGTTCGCGGCGCCGTAAAGAAAATTCAGATTACGCGGCTCGATTCCTGCCAGACCTGCCACGGAACGGGCGCGATCGGTTCGCCGCAAGTCTGTCCGACTTGCAATGGCAGCGGCACGATTCAGCAGGCCGCGGGCAAAATGCGTTTCAACGTCCCATGCAATCGCTGCGGCGGCACCGGCAAGTTGCGCACCCCGTGCAAAACGTGCGGCGGCGAAGGCCGTATCCGCCACAACGAGTCCATCGATGTGCGCATTCCCCCAGGCGTAGCCAACGGTGGCCGCGTGCGCGTTCCTGGGAAAGGAAATGCCGGAACGATGGGAGCTCCCGCCGGCGATCTGTACCTGGCCGTCGTGGTCAAACCCCACGAGTTTTTCGAACGGCGCGGCAACGATCTCTACACGAAAATTCCCGTCACAGTGTCGGAGGCGACGCTCGGCGCAAAAATAGAAGTCCCCACAATCGACGGAAGATCTCTCGTTCGAATTCCGCCGGGCACGAACAGCGGCAAGACCCTGCGACTCAAGGAAAAAGGCGTGCCGAGCGCGCGCAACGGCGAACGCGGCGATCAGTACGTCGAAATCCAGGTGGTCGTGCCGCCGCCGACCGACGAGCGCGTCCGTAATTTGATGAAGGAGCTCGAAGCAGTTGCACCGGAAGATCCTCGCAAGGACCTCTTCAGCAAGGCGGGAGTTTAGCGAGCCATGTGCCCACGCAGAAAAACTCGAGCAAAGGCCGGCTACATGATCAGCGCCGTAGCCGAGCTGTATAAATTGCATCCGCAAACCTTGCGCTTGTACGAACGTGTTGGCTTATTGAAACCGTCGCGTTCCGACGGCAACACGCGCTTGTATACGGACTCAGATCTGGAGCGGCTCGAAGTCATCATCACTCTCGCGCGGGACATGGGCGTAAATCTCGCCGGCATCGAAATCATCCTCAACATGCGCGAAAAAATGGTCGAGATGGAACGGCAAATGACGGAATTCGCGTCCGTCGTGCAGCAAGAGCTTTCTCGCGTGTCGTCGCTCCACAGCGCTGAAAAGCCGCCGCGCAACGCCATCGTCCCCACGCGAACGCGTTTCGTCCGCTAAGCCGTCAGTTCGGCAACCGATTCATCCACACAAATCCACACTCGACGCGACTTGCCGTTCGCGTACCGCGCCCGTATGCTTTCCTTGCGATGCCTTTAGAGAACTGCCAGCTTTGCCGCGGCACTGGATGGAAGATGGTCGCGCGCCCTGACGGCGCCGGAACCATGGCCACAGCTTGCGACTGCGGCATGGAAGATCGCGCCTCTCGCGTGATGGATCGCGCGCGCATCCCCAAACGCTACGAGCATTGCGACTTCGAAAGCTATAGCACCGACGTCAGTGAAATTCCGCAACACACTTCTTCGTTGAAAGCCGCGAAACTTCTCGCCGAAAAATTTGTCGGCGAATTTCCCGGAAGCAGTGAAAAAGGATTGATGCTGATGGGCCCTTCCGGCGTCGGCAAAACCCATCTCGCCGTCGCCTGCCTCAAGGATTTAATTCGCCGCGGCCATCAAGGTCTTTTCTGCGACTACCGCGAGCTGCTGAAAGACATTCAAGCGAGCTACAACCCGGGAAGCGAATCCACCGAATTGCGAATCCTCGAACCGATTCGCACCGTCGAAGTTCTCGTCCTCGACGACCTCGGCGCCAGCAAACCTTCCGCCTGGGTTTTAGACACCATCGGCCTCGTCCTCAACGCACGCTACAACGCGCGCCTCACGACGCTCATCACCACAAATTATCTCGACGCAGCGAAGCCGGAAGGTAAAGCGACAAAAATGCCGCAAGGCGATTTCGTAAAAGTCGTGCGCGAAGATACCCTCGCCGAACGTATCGGCGAACGCATGCGTTCGCGCCTCTTCGAAATGTGCCGCACCATCGAAGTCCATTCTACTGACTTCCGCCGCGAAGTCCGCCAATCCTCCCGCGCTCGGGCCTAATTCCGGCGCACCCATCCGATTGACACACCCGCATTTCCGCTAGTATTCTTGCTACGTTGCAGCGTTTCTCACGCCCGCAGCATCTGTTCGTCCCATGAGCTGTTTCGAGGTCAGGTCAGGGGTGGCCGGATTTTCGAAGCAGCGACCTTGCATCACCCCATCAGGGATTCCGCAAGGAATTAATTCGTCGAACTAGGGATACGTATCCCGGAGGCCAACAACCATGTCTTTTGACAATGACAATGCCGTATCGTCCGCAGCAGCAGCTCCCGCACCTGAATCGCACGCCGAAGAACCGAAAGCCGAAATAACCGCCGCTCAATCTGAACCCGCAGCCCCTGCTGTGCACGCCGAACCTCCGGCCGCCGCACCCGCGCCGGACGCGGAAGCCGTCGCCGCAGCCGAAGAGGCCGCTGGCGCGGAAGAGATGAGCAAGCTCATGGCGGAATACGATGAGCAGCAGGAAGCTCACGCGCAAAACGAAATTCTGGAAGTAAAGGTCGTCGCCTACACCGAACACGGCGTCGTCGTGGACCTCGGCATGAAAACCGAAGGCCTGATTCCCGCCGCCGAATTCGCTGACACGGAAATTCCGCGTCCCGACCCGAACGCGACGATCGAAGTCCAGCGCACCGGCGAGAAAAAAGACGGCTACACCATCGTCAGCTATCAAAAAGTGCTGCGCCGCCGCACTTGGGAAAAGCTCGAAGCTGCGTTCAAAGCCAAGGAAACGCTCACCGGCAAAGTCGTCGACCGCATCAAGGGCGGCGTCGTTGTGGACGTCGGCGTCCGCGCGTTCCTTCCGGGCTCTCAGTACGATCTGCGCCCAACGCAAAATCTCGACGCGCTCA